>CAVTZO010000036.1:0-10383 GCA_963739145.1 uncultured beta proteobacterium | reverse complement strand
CAGCTTGGCCAGGTAGCCGCGCCGGCCGCGGCGGCGCAGCACGATGAGGTCGGCCCCGGTTTCGCGCGCCTCATCGACGATCTGCCGAAACGGTTCTTCTCCGCTGCGGACCCTTCCGTTCAACTCGACTCCTCTGGCCCGCGCTTCCCCGCACAGGGCTTCCAGGCGGCGCGCCGCCTGTGCCTCGGCCTCCTGGCCGAGCGAAGGAGCCATGGCTTCGTATTCCGCATTGCTGACGACAGGCAGCACGGCGCGCAGCGCGATCTTGAATCGAGCCGCCAGCTCGATTCCGATCTGTTCGGCGCCGACGTCGTATTCGGTGCCCTGGGTGGCGAGCAGGATGGTGTCAAACGGCTTAGACATCGGGGCACCCTCAGCGCGTTAGGTGGAACACGTCGCAGGCGGACGCGATCAGCACGGCGACCTGCAGCAAGGCGATCGCGATCAGGGCCTTCTCGCCCCGGCGCGCGAAGATCGGCACAACGGCCAAGCAGCCGATGGCCGGTATGGCCGCCAGCACCGAAATGCCGATCAGGTTGAGCATATCGCCGTTGCCGGCGTGAGCCAGCCAGGACCAGCCCGTGGGCGAATGGGTCGCCTTGACGAACTGCGACAGCGGCAGCCCCCAGTACCTGGGCAACTGATCGAGCGGGACCAGCGGCTCGCGAAAGCCCAGCACGTAGGTCAGGAAGCTGAGCACCAGAAAGACGAAACCGGCCCGCGCTCCGAAGCCGATCGCGCGCGCGCATGCGAGCGCCTCCGGTGCCGCCTTCACTGACGATTCTGCGGGCTGATTGCGCATGGCTCCTGCTCCGGTTTGCCCATCAAAAGATGCCCAGACCCCTGGCAAGCGCGCGGCCACCGGCCAGCAGCAGCATGGCGATCACCAGGCGCCGGATGGCCGAGGCCTTGACCACGTGCAACACCCGCACGCCGATCCTCGCCCCCAGCATGGTGCCGATGATCGAAGGCACCACCACGATCGGCATCATCGCGCCCTGGTTGATATAGACCCAGGCGGCCGAGGAGGACATGGCCAGAATCAGGCTGCTGGTGCCGGCCGCCACCTTCAGCGGCGCCCCCATCATCAGGTTAAGGACCGGCACGTTGGCCCAGCCGGCTCCCAGCCCGAACAGTCCGGCCAGCAGGCCGATGAACACGAAGCCGAGCAGCGCGCCCGGTGTGCGGTGCACCGTCCATTCGATCGGCCGGCCGCGCGCGGCGTCGTGAAACACGCCATGGATGCGAAGCGCCGCCGCGATCGCATCGGATCCGACGACCGACGGCAGCTCGGCTGTCCTGGTGATCGACATCAGCGCCGCGATCACCAGGATGGAAAGCCCCAGCAGGGTTTGTACGACCGTCGCCGGCAGTGCCAGGCCCGCCACCGCGCCGGCGATCTGGCTCAGGCCAACCAGCAGGGACAGCGGCAGTGCAAGACGCAGGCTGGCGAAGCCGACGCGCAGCAGGCTGGGACTCGCCGCCAGCGCGCTGCCCAGGGCGACCATCAGCCCGGCGCCGCGCACGAAGTCCAGGTGAAACGGGAACAGGCCGCCGACGATCGGCACGTACAGGACCCCGCCCCCGATGCCCGCGGGCACCGCCACGATGCCCAGCACGAAGCACACGGCGAAAAGCAGCAGGGGCCAGGCCCACCACGGCATCGAGTCGGCGCCCGCGCCGGCCGCGAAGGCGGGCGGGCAGCAGGCGATCAGCACCAGCGCGCCCAGCAGCAGGCCAGCTCGCGGCCCGCCCAGCGCACCGGACCTGCGCGGGCCGCACTCGGACCGGCGTCCCGCCCGTCTACCAGAACGCGAACAAGCGATCGTTTTCGACCTTGGTTTTGCGCTCGTTGAGCGGAGTGTCGCCGTTTTCGATGCACGCTCCGGTCGCGATGTCGAACACCCAGCCGTGCTTCGGACAGGTCAGCGTCGTGCCGTTCAGCGCCAGGTGCGGAATGTTCGTGTCCTGGTGCGGGCAGCGGCTGTCGTAGACGCGAAACGCATCGCCCATCCGGTAGACGAATACGGCGCGGCCGTCGCACTCGATCCGGACCGTTGCACCGACCGGCGCCTGGTCCGCCGCGATCAGGTCGTGCCAGGTCGGTCCGCCGCCGAGCGCCTCGGGCCGGAACTGGGGCAGATCCATCGCGGTGATCAGGTCGATGGCCCACGTGATCTTGGTCAGGCCCAGCGCCGGGAAGGCCATCAGCAGCGCGTCCAGCACTTCGTCCGCGCTGCAGCCGTCGCGCAATGCCCGGGCCAGGTACTGTCGGAATCCGCGCTCGGTCTGCGCGTGCACCTTGGTGATCACCGAGATTAGGTCGCGCGTCTTGATGTCCAGGTGCGATCCGGCCTGCTTCAGGAACTTGAAGTAGTTGCCCATCGGCCCGGGCCGGACCTTGACCAGGTAGTTCAGCGCATCGCTCATCGTGATCAGATCTTGCAGTCGTCCGGGTACATGCGCAATTCCGGCACGTCGCCGCGCTGGTGCCTTTGCTGCATCTCTCGCCAGTAGGCGACCGTCATCAGGTCGGCGTTGAACTTCTTGAAGCAGCGGTGCGCCAGGTCGCTCTTGAGCTGCAGCCCGTACTCGAGCTCTTCGGGCAGGAAGATCACCCCTTCCTCGAAGAACCAGCCGGGTACGTCTTCCTCGCCCGGCTCGCGCTCCAGGTTGGTGCGGACCTTCACGTCGGTGAGCTTCTCGACCGCGTCGTAGTCGAACAGCAGGACCCGGCCATAACGGCCGACGCCGTAATTGCGCGAATCCAGGTCCTTGTTGAAGATGTTGGTGGCTGCATTGTTGCGGATGCAGTTGCCCAGATTGATGATCACGTTCCTGATCTCGCTCTCGTTGGCTGTTTCCAGGTACACCGGCAGGGGAACGATCTTCAGCTGGACGATCAGCGAGCGGATGAAGACGCTGTCGCCATCGACGTTCACGTTGCCGCTCGCCTGGCTGCACAGGTCGGCCAGCAGCGCCGGATCGAACATGTCCCGGTCCAGCCTGAGATTGAATAGCATCACGTTGTCAAGCATGCTGCCGGCGCGGTTGATCTCGTGCACCTCGCGGTACTTGTCCAGCACCGCCGCCACGCCCGGAAACTCGCCCCACTTGTAGGCCCTGGTCGGACGGTCCCGGATCACTTTCAGGTGGTAGGAGCAGGCTTCGAACGTGAATCCCAGCGCGACCGTGCCGGCGAAGCCCGGCGAGTGCTGGAAACGCAGCTTCGATTGCCTGAGCTGCTCGGTCATCTCGTTCAGGATCGCGATCTTGCCGACGTGATTGAATCCGATCGTCGAATAATGGTGTCCCAGCGGCCGCCTGGGCATCAGGCTGTACAGGAACACGCAGGTCTGGTAGTACAGCCGGGTGGTGACGTGAAAGTTGGCCAGCGTCGAGCTGAACAGGTTGTGCACATCGGCGATCCGGTGCAGCACGGCATCCACGTGAATGCCCGCATCGCTGTTCAGCATCGCCAGCACGAACGGCACGAAACTGCCGTCGCTCAGCAGCCAGCGGCCGACCACGAACGCGTAGCGGTCGCGGAAAAATCCGGCTTCGACGACGTCGAGCGCGGCCGGAAGCATGGCGTCCGGCGCATCGCTGTCGAGCAGGAAAGCGACCTGCTCGACGATCCTTTCGGCGTCGCCGCGCAGATTCCTGAATGGGGCCGAGAATCCCGGCGCCTGCATGGCGGCGGCGACCAGTTCGGCGTCGATGCGGCCCTGGACAGGCAGGCGCCGGTACACCTGCGCCATCGACAGGGCGCGGCGCTTGCTCGGCGGCGGGAACGAGTAGGCGACCGGCCGCCAAAGGTCCTGGCAGATGTTGCGCCGGATCGAGTGGGCGAAGCTGAACGCGATGTCGGCCTCGTAGCGGTCGGCGATCATCGACGAGAACAGCCGATCGATCTGGTCCCACACGCCCGGGTTGTCCGCCACCGCGGGAAACGCGGCCTGGATCAGCGGACCGTGGCGGGCGATGAACTGGCTGTACAGCCCGAGGCGCTCCTTGCTGATGCGGACCGAGGCGCGCGGATCCATCGTTTCGAACGCGCGCATGGCCCGATACGGGTACTCGCACAGTTTTCGGTAGAAGTCGTCGAAGATGGCCAGGATGAGCCGGGCGGTCGCGTCGATCCGGCTCCAGTCGTCGATGCAGGCGGCCAGTTCGGCGTACGCGCGATCGACCTCGCCGGCGTCCAGCGATGGCGCGCCGGCCGGCGGCGTGCGGGCGGCGGTGCGGGTGTCGTCGATTTCCCCGACGTCGGTACTCGAACTCACGGGCACAGTTTATAGAGCCGCGTCCGAATGTGTGCATGAACGCGAAGCGAAGCTCCAGGGGCGGTTTCGCAAGGACGTTGCGACAATCCATGCGGAGGCAGCCAGCAACAGGGTCACGACCAGCTCGGACCATTGATTTTGCGGCGGCGTTGCCCATTCGGGCGGGGCTGCGCAAACAGGCTCGGCACCCAGACCAGAAGGCCAAACAGGCTCATCATGATCGCCTCAAGGGTGGCGGCCAAGCGGGGAAGAATCCCCAGGATGATGCCGATTCCGGCCGCGATGTGACCGAGCCCGGTGAAGTAAGCGAATCCCAAGCGGTGAGGCAGCCAAGCAGGCACCATGCCGGCGGTGAAATCGGCATAGGCGAAGTGCGCCAATCCGTAGACGACACACGTGAGGCCAAACAGAACTTGTGCCGCTCGCACGGCGCGCTCGCCGGCGATTGACGCGGTCTGCGACACACGAAATTGCCGTCGCAACACGGCGTAAAGGATCCCGGCACCAAGAAGTGGCGCCAGGGCCTCGCAAAAGCCATACCACGAGGCAACGCTGAGCGGTTCGAAGACGACGGAGGCCGCGCGAGCCACGACCCAGGCCGCCAGGTACGTGCTGATCGTCAACGCGCTCGGCAAGGCTGTGCGCGGGAAGGAATGACCGGCGCTGGCGGCCAGCACGAGCAGCGCGGATCCGTAGACCCAGGCTTCCTGCAAGGGAGCCCAGGAAGGCAAGGGCTGCCATATTGGCGCGAAGTCGCGGAAAGTGAAGCTCAGGACAGCGATGCCCGCTCCTGCCATGCCGAACAAGCCATGACCGGGGCCGATAATGCGCATGGCACTCACCAGCTTGCGCGGCCGCCGAGCATCAGGTGATCACCCTTTCAACCTCGGAGGCTACGCGCGCCTGTCCCGTGGACCAAGGAGAAACCACAGGATCAGACCCAGCAACGGCAGCAGCACAACGACCAGCACCCAAAGAAGTTTCTTCTCGTTGGAGGCGGAGCTCTGGAATATATTGATTACGGCCCAGATGTCGCCGGCGAGCACCAGCAAGCCCCACAGACCGTTGTATCCGATGTTTATCATTAGGGAGTTCCCCCGCTTTGTGACGTCGCGACCGTCTGAAGAACTTTCTGCGCACGTCCGGAGCCAATGATCGCGGCCGCAGTTTCACACGATCCGATTGACAACCGCAAGTCGGCCCAGGGGGTGAACGACGTGAAGTCCGGCCAGGCGCGAAGGGTGCTCCGGGACGAGTGGTTCCTCGGCGTCAGCGTCTTGAGCGCCGTGGCGTTTCTCGTCCGGGGGGAAGCACTGTTCAGTGACCTGTCGGACCCCTTGTGGCTCGGGCTCGTCTCCACGTGGTTGTTCGCCGTCATCATGGGATCGGCGCTGTCCGTGGTCCGCCACGCCGACCAACTGGCCGAGCGGTGCGGTGAACCCTACGGCACGTTGATACTTACGCTCTCGGTAACCTCCATCGAGGTCGTGAGCATCTCCGCGGTGATGTTGCATGGTGAGAATGCGCCCACGCTGGCCCGCGATACGCTGTTTTCGGTGGTGATGATCATCTTGAACGGGATGGTCGGTGTATCGCTGCTCATCGGCGCATGGCGGCACCGCGAGCAGCAGTACAACCTGCAGGGAGCCAATGCCTACCTCGTCGTCGTGATACCGCTGGCGGTGCTGAGCCTGATCCTGCCCAATTACACGCTGACAACGTCCGGTCCGACGCTTTCACGCACGCAGGAGACCTTCCTGATCCTGGTGTCGGTGAGCCTGTATGGCGTGTTCCTGACCGTGCAGACCCGTCGCCACCGGGGCTATTTCACACTCGATGGCGGCGGCTCGGCGCACACGGCCGGCTCGCCGCACTCAGCCGCGAAGGGATTCGCAACGCATGCCATCCTGCTGGTTGCGTACATGCTTCCGGTCGTGTTTCTGGCCGAGCAATTCGCGCGTCCTCTCGAGTACCTCACCCAGACTTTGCACGCACCGGTGGCGCTGAGCGGGTTGATCATCGCGTTGCTGGTGGCGACCCCGGAGGGCATCGGCGCGGTTCGCGCCGCCGGCGCGAACGACATGCAACGGTCCATGAACATATTTCTTGGCTCGGTGCTTTCGACCATCGGAATCACCGTTCCGGCCATGCTGGGCATCAGCCAGCTGATCGGGCGCCGCATCGTGCTGGGGGTGCAAAACTCCGACTTCGTGATGCTGCTGCTGACACTGGCAGTGAGCGTCGTGACCTTCGCGAGCGGCCGCACCAACGTGCTGCAAGGCTTGGTACATCTGATTCTTTTTGCGTCCTACCTCCTTTTGATCTTTCAGGGGTGAGCCGCGCGGGAGGCGTGACGCCGGCCGGGCTATTTCGTCCCGGCGGTCTTGTAGGAGAACTTCTGGCCCGAAACGGACGCCTCGTACATCAGACCGCCTTTGGCGATCGTGAAGACGGCCATGCCCTTCTGGTACTGGCCCGCGGTGGCCGCGTCCTTTCTGCCGCCGCTCGCACTCGCGGTGGAGGCATCTGTGCCGGCGCTCGCCGACGCGCCCGCGGTGATTGCGACCGCGCTCACGTTTCCGCTGAAACTGAAATTACCGGAGGTGAATTCGTCGAAAGCCCGCTTGTCCTGGAAGAAAATCATCTCGCTGTACGCCTGACCACCCAGCTGGAAACCGACGCTCACCTGCGTCACCGATGTGTTTCCGACATGCTTGCCCTGCTGGTAGACGCGCCCCTCGCCGTACGCTCCGCCAACCACGATTCCCCCCTTGCCGATCGTCGGGATGACCGCATAGCCATAGCTGGAGGAAAAAAACGAGGAGCTCGCGCCCGCGTTCTTGAAAAGCGCCATGGTGCTGGTGTATTCGTCGGCAAGCGCTGGGAAGGCCGGCAGAATCAGTGAAGCAATCAACAGGCACTCGCACCAGATTTTTCTCATGACCCGCCCCTCAAAATAATTGTTTGACGGCAGGGATTTTACCGCAGCGAGTACGCGGCTTGCATTCAACCCTGATCGGGTTGTTGAGCTTTCGCAATGCTGCACTCGTTCGATCGCTGGATCGATTGCGCAGAGTGCCTTGGCAATCCGTCCGAGGCTGCTGATCGAAGTTCGACGACCTCTTGATGCGCCAGAGGGCCGCGTTTGCGACCCTCTGAATGCCACACATTCTCGTCGTCGCGCCGCCGGCCACCCGCGCGTTTATTGCCGTCGATACCTGTCGCGGCCGACCGCGTCACGCTTTCGTCACCCCATGGAGCTGATGATCTTCTTCATTTCTTCCGGGGAGAAACCGCGCAAGGTCTGTGAGCGCACGTTGCCGAGCGAGCCGACCTTCAGCATGGCCGCGGTAGCCCCTTCATCGGTTCCCTCGACAATGACGACCATGTCGTATTGGCCGACGGTGTAGAAAACGCCCTTGACGCTGACACCCGCCTTTTCGGCGATCGTCTTGAAAGCTGCCAGGCGATCCGGCGAGTCCTTGATATTGCGGATTCCCTGGTCCGTGAAATTCACCAGGCTGATAAACGTTGCCATGCTTCACCTTTATCGTGGGTTGATCCTGCCTCGGCGGTCGCCGAGCCGACAGGCCGATCCGGAAGAAGACCGCCATGCCTCCGGGGCGGATGGGAAAGGGAGAACTGCGCGAAGCCTACTCCGTCCGCCTCAAAACCCGGCTGAAATCCGCCCGACCCATACGCCGGCCGGGTGACCGGACCCGACCGGGTAGGCGCGACTGGCCCCATCGGCGGCGATGCGGCTGAATTGCAGCCTGAAGCGCTTCACCTCGACTTCGACCCCGGCGAGAAAATCGGCATGGGGACTGTGACCGCCCGTGTCACTGGTCGCGCCCGCTGTCAACTGCAGCACGCCGGCGTGTCCGATCAGCTTGACCCGGTCGAACAGCCGCCGCGACCCGTTCACTTCTCCGTACAGCGTGTGGATGCCCTGGCCGAAGTAGTCGGGCGCGTAGTACAGGCGGGCGCTCAGTACGTCGGAAGCGACGCCTGCGTGCATTTCCACGTAGTTGTAGCCGTCGCCGCCGGAAAAGGTCGAATACGCGGCGCCCGCATCCACGCTCCATCCGCCGCCCAGCCGCCGCGCATAGCCGGCGTATCCCATCAACTGCGCTTCGCGATCCGAGCTCTCGTAGAACTGGACATTGGACGCGAATGCTCCGGCGTACCAGCCCAGATCAGCGTCGTACGAGGCGTCCAGTTGAGCGGCGGGCCGTCCCTCGGACAGCGTGACGCCGCGGACCCGGTAGTCCGACGTCACCGAGGCGGTGGCCGACACCTGGGCAGTCGAGGCGGTGGCGACAAGTCCTGCCAGCAGCCCGAGAGCCCACCGCAGCACGGGTTGAGCTCAGCGGTGCGAGATGGTCGTCTCGGTCGCGGCGGCGCCGCACTTGCACGAGCAGGTTCCGGCGGCGCGCGCCACGATCGCGCAGGTGTCGATGCCATGGCTGGCCTTGCCGGTTTCCGATTCCGCGCCGGAGGTAATCGTCAGCAGTGCCCGCATCTGCTCTGGCCCCAGCGAGGGCGAAAGCTGCTGCAGCAGCGCAACCAGCCCGGACACGTGCGCCGCGGCAAACGAGGTTCCGTCGACGAACCCCCAGCGGTCAAGGGGCAGCGTGGTCGGGACGTCGCGCGCCGGGGCGCTGACCGCATTGCCGACATAGTTCGCATCGTCCGCGTCGTCCGCTCTCACCGCGATTACGCTCGGGTGCGACGCCGGAAAGCCTCCGCCAGCGGATTGCGGGTCGACGGCGCCTACGACAGTGACGCCTCGCTGCGCGGCCGCATCCAGCAGCAGGTGCAGCAGCTTGTCTTCCGGGCCGGTCAGGCTCAAGTTGATCACCGTGGCACCGCGGTCGAGAGCGAACTGGAACGCCTTGGCTAGTGTAAAGCTGTTGCAGGTCGCCGACGCATTTACCTGCCAGCAGGCGCGCAGCGCCATAAGCCGCGCGCCGGGCGCGACGCCGGCGATACCGATGCCGTTGTCCGCGCGCGCGGCGATGATGCCCGCAACGGCCGTTCCGTGCGTTTCGGCGGTGTAAGGGCTCGCGTCGACGAAGTTCTCCGCGATCGAGATCTGCCCGGCCAGGTCCGGATGGTTCAGCTCGACCCCACTGTCGAGCTGTGCGACCGAAACATGGCGCCCGGTCGTCACCGTGTGCACCGCGGCAAGATGCCAGGCCGTTGCGGCCGGCTGCAGCGCAAACAGCGGGTCGTTGTGGGCCAGCGAATGGTAGGTGTGCAGCGGCTGGGCCCAGGCTGACCTGGAGTCGTGCGCCAGCCCGTCCAATGCGGCGGGCAATGCCTGCTCGTTGGGCGCCCGCATCAGGAAGCAATCGAGTCCGAGCGACACCATGGGCCAGTCGGACTCGACCACCAGCCCGTGCGCCGCCGCCAGCTCGGAGGCGAGGCGGCGGCGTGCCTCGCGGCCGGATTGCGCGTCGTAGCCGCCGCCATAGTTCGCGTCGGGGTGAAAATGCGGCGGCGGAATCCGCAGCATCACCAGGATGCGCGCATCGTCGCCTGGCGCAGGCTCGGCCGGGGCGGGCGCCTGCGCGTGGCAGATCGCGCCCGCGATCAACAGCAGCAGGGCGCCGGCGCGGATCACCGAGTTTCAGCCGCCTGCAGCGGCTCGGCCAGCACGACCGCCCGTTCGGCGCGCAGGCGTGCCAGCGCGGCCTGCAGATCCCCCCGCTCGACCGACAGGACCAGGCCGTTCGATGCGGTCGGTCCGTCCACGATGCGCGCGCCCGACACCCGCAGTATCCGCGCGACGTCGCGCTGCGGCGTATCGGGACCGAACACGACCACCAGGCTGCCGACCGCGCGCGCCGGCGTGGAAGCGGCAAGCGCGTGGTACTCCAGGCCCGTACGGTCCGGCTGCAGCATCCCCCACCCGAGAACGAAGATCGCTCCGAATTGGGCGGCCAGCGCGAGCTTGACCCAGACGGGCATCTGGCCGGGACGCACGGGTTGCGGGCGGCTCCGATCGGGACTTCGACCCGCGGGAGCCGCCTCGTCCAGGCGGGGCCGCAGCCTGGCGAGCGCGGCTTCTGCACCGGGCGCCAGCTCGGACTCG
>CAVTZO010000035.1:0-32085 GCA_963739145.1 uncultured beta proteobacterium | reverse complement strand
TCGCGTGGCCGCTTGTCAGCGGGCTGAGCGCCGTGGCCAGCTGCGCCGTGTACTCGCCGCTGTTGATCGTCAGGCCGATCGGACCGGATTGCAGGCTGGTCGGTGCCGGACTGCCCGTCCCGGCCGGGCCGGTTCCGGCCGTGACCGGAACGGCTTGCACCAGCATCGTTTCCATCTCGCGACCGCGAATCAGCACGTCGTAGGACGCGATGGCGTTGCCGGCTGCGTCCTTGGTTGCCAGCGGGTACAGCGTGAAGGCGCCGGTGATCGGATCGACGGACGTTTCGCGGGCAACGAAGTGCCGGCTTCCGTCGGGCATCAGAAGTTCGGCCTTGGCGATCAGGTTGAACGCGCAAGGGGTGGTCTGGCTTACCGCGGCGGCGATGCTCTGGCACAGCTTGGTCGGGTCGACGGTGCCGCTGATCGCGGCCACCTGCGACATGTCGTAGTAGAACAGGCTGGGCCGCATCGTGAAGTAGGTCAGGCTGTCGTGGTTGAAGGCGACGATGCTGTGCTCGAGGTCGAAGTCCACCGCCAGGGTCAGCGTGCTGCCCTGGGTCACATCGAACGTTCCAGTCAGCTGGATGCCCTGGGTCGGGTACGCGATCTCAAGCGGCGATTCGAGTACGGTGGTGCTGCCGTTGGCCAGGTATTCGACCTGGTCGTTCCATTGCAACGATGCGCCGGTGGAATCCTTCGTTGCCAGGGCCGAAGCGTCCAGCCCGGCGTCGGGTCCGTCCAGCAAAAAGCGGATCTGGCGGTACGTGCCGACCGGAAGATTCATGCCCGCCAGCAGCGTATTGAGCGTGCCGTTGTTCAGCGTCGTCAGGTCGATCGTGACCGGATTGAGAAACCTGGTCGTCTTCCAGGTCGCATCCGTGGCGCTCCAGATCGCATTCGGATCGGTATGGAATGAAATCGCGGTGAAGGTGACCCACACATGCTGGAACTCGTCGCTTGGGCCATCGGTAACCTGCACGCTGACGGCTCCCATCTGCGCTGCGGAGGCGCCGCTGCTGCTGCCGCCGCCCCCGCACGCGGTCAGGCCGAGGGCCAGCGCGAGGCCGGCGCAGGCCGCCGGCGTGTACAACCAGGTTCGCTCTTTCACGGTTCCTCCGAAAGTTCGTCGTTGGGCAACGGAGTGCATTGGAGCCCCATTGCCGCGCCTACGGTGCGTCGGGTGGTAAGCGACTGTGTCCGATTGTTAGGATGAACGCCCGCTTCGCCCCGGGTGAAACATCCGGTCACTGAAAAGAATCCGTACCATCGGTGCTGCGGTGAGGCCAGTGCGGCCGCGTTGCGTCCGAAGCCTCCAACCGGCCTGCTTGGGAAACGCTGATCCATGAATTCGCTGACGCGCCGCGATCTGCTGTTGCTGGTGCTGCTGACGCTGTCCTGGGGCTTTACCTGGCCGGTCATGAAACTGGGCGTGCGCGAGCTGCCTCCGCTTTTTTTCCGCACGCTGTGCATTGCCGGCGCGCTGGTGATCCTGGCGCTTTATGCGCGGCTGACACGGGTTTCGCTGGCGCTCGAGCGGTCCGACTGGTTCGACGTCGCCTGCCTGGCGCTGCCCAACGTCGTGGTCTGGCACATGGCGGTGATCCTGGCGCTGACGCAGCTGCCGGCCGGGCGCAGCGCGATCCTGGGCTACACGATGCCGCTGTGGTCGGCCTTGATCGGCGTGCTGTGGTTCGGCGAGCGTCCGCCGGCGCGCCACTGGGTGGGCGTGGCCGCGGCGGTTCTCGCAACCGGGCTTCTGCTGTCCTCGGAATTCACGCACCTTGCGGGCCGTCCGACCGGTACGCTGCTGATGTTGCTGGCCGCGGCGTCCTGGGGTTACGGGACGCATCAGGCGCGTCGGCGCGCGATCCACATGCCGGCCTTGACGGCCATCTTCTGGATGCTGTCGCTGGCGCTGGCCGTGTTGCTGGCGGCGAGCTTCGCGTTCGAGCGCGACCGCTGGCGCATGCCGCTGCCGGTCGAATGGGCCGCGATCGGCTTCAACATGGCGATATCGATGGCGTTTTGCCACGTGGCGTGGCTGCACCTGGCCAGGCGCCTGCCGGCGGCGGCGGGCGGACTGTCGATGATGATGATTCCGGCGCTCGGCGTCTTTTCCAGCATGTGGCTGCTGGGCGAGCGGCCGCGCTGGCAGGACTACGTCGCGCTGGCCCTGATCGTGCTTTCGCTGGCCACGGTGCTGCTGCCGGCTAGAAACTTCCGTTTCCGATCAAGCCGAGCGCGTTGTACACCCTCTTGACGCCAGGGACCGCGCCGGCGATCTCTTCGGCCCGCTGGCGATCGGCCTCCGTGTCGACCATGCCGTTCAGGTAAACCGCACGGTCGTAAGTCTGCACGTCGATGCTGTAGAACTTCAGTGAGGAGTGGGCATCGATCTGCTGCTGGACCGCCTTGCGCAGGTCCGCGTCCTGCTGGCAGGCAGCCGACTCGCACTTCCAGTAATCCGCGCAGGCACCCGCGCACAGAGCCGCAGCAAGCGCGAGCGCGGTGACACGTGTGGAAGCGAACATTTTGCGTCCCCCGTTTCTCTGTCGGTTGCACCCGACAGGTGCTTAGGCAGGGTCCCGCCAGACGAGTTCCACCCGCCAGGCGTTACGCCGAAGCGCGCGCCGCCAGGTGCCGGCGGATCAGTCGCAGCAGCTCGTCTTCCTGGTACGGCTTGCCCAGGTATTCGTTGACGCCGAGCTCGAAGGCCAGGCTGCGGTGCTTGCCGGCGGTACGCGACGTGATCATCAGGATCGGTATGGCCTGAGTGTCTGGGTTGGATCGCACGGTGCGCGTCAGATCGTAGCCGTCCATGCGCGGCATTTCGATGTCCACCAGCAACACGTCGGGCAGCGTGTCCTGCATCTGGCGCAGCGCGTCGACGCCGTCCTTCGCCAGCAGCACGTTGAATCCCTGGCGCTCCAGCAGCCGCTGCGTCACGCGGCGTACGGTCAGCGAATCGTCCACCACCATGATCGTGGCGCCCAGCACCTCGGCTTCGACATCCGGCGTCCCCTCGGCCGCCGGCGCGTGCAGCGGCGCCGGTTCCGGCGCGCGCCCGATTAACTGGACCGGATTGATGATCAGCACGATCTCGCCGCTGCCCAGGATCGTCGCCCCCAGCACGCCGGTCAGCCGGGCCACCTGCGCCCCGACGTTCTTGACCACCACTTCCTGATTGGATGTCAGGTCGTCGACCGCCACCGCCAGCCGGTCTTCCCCGGAGCGCAGCAGCGCCACCGGCGTCTGACGGTGCATGGCGATCGGTGCCTCCAGGCCAAGCAGTTGCGCCAGCGGCCGCAACACGACCGAGCCCACGGCGCCGCCGAATACCAGGCTGCCCTCTCGCAGGCCGGCTTCCACATCGCTCGGCTTGAAGCGGCGCACCTGCTGGACCATCGCCGACGGGATCGCGAAGCGCCGCTCCCCGACCGTCGCCAGCACCACCTGGGTCACCGCCAGCGTCAGCGGCAGGTAGGCGGTGAAGCGCGTGCCGCGGCCGGCTTCGGTGCCGACCACCACCCGGCCTCCGAACGAGGCGAGCTCGGACCGCACCACGTCCATCCCGATGCCGCGTCCGGCCAGTTCCGTGACTTCGCGCGCCGTGGAAAAGCCGGATGTGAACACCAGCTCGGCAAGCTCGCGCTCGGTCACCGGTCGGCTCTCATCGAGCAGGTTCATCTCGATCGCCCGGCGCCGTATCCGCTCCAGGTCCAGGCCCGCCCCGTCGTCGGCGAACACCACGACGATTTCGTTGCCTTCCTGCTTGATGTCGATCCTCAGCTCGCCGATCTCGGGTTTGCCGACCGCCTGGCGCCGTCCGGGCGCCTCGATTCCATGCACGATCGCGTTGCGCACCAAGTGCTCGAACGGGCCGCTCATGCGCTCCAGCACACCCCGGTCGATCTCGGTGGTGCCGCCGACGATTTCCAGGTGTACCCGCTTGTCCACTTCCTTGGCCGTCTGACGCGCCACCCGGTACAGGCGCTCCGAGACGTTCGAAAACGGCACCAGGCGCACCCGCATCAACTGTTGCTGCAACTCGCGGGTCAGGCGCGATTGCGCGTTCAGGTCGTTGTCCGCAAGCTGCAGGCCCCTGAGCATGGTGCTCTGGACCATGGCCACGTCCTCGACCGATTCGGCCAGCATCCGCGTCAGCTCCTGCAGGCGCGAGAAGCGGTCGAACTCGAGCGGATCGAAAGTGGCCGATTCGCGCGCGAGCTGATCCGAGCGCGCCTGGATCTGGGCCTCGGCCTGGATTTCGACCTCGCGCAACTGGGTGCGCAGCCGCGCGATGTTTTCGGTCAGATCGGTCAGCGACCCGCGCAGCGTTCCGACCTCGGTCTCCAGCTTTGAGCGGGCGATCGACACCTCGCCGGCGTGATCGACCAGCCGGTCCAGCACGTCGGCCCGAACCCGGATGAAAGGCGCCGATACGGCGGCCACGGGCACCGGCACCGCCGACAACGGCTCCACCGGCCGTTGCGCGGCGAACTCCATCACTTCGGGCGCGAGCGAGGGCTCGCCAGGCGCCACCGCCTCGGTCGGCTCGCTTTCGGCTGCGACGGACGCTGCCAGGGCGGCCGGCTCGGACAGCGCCGCCCCTTCGGCGGCCGGTTGCAACGTGTCGAACAGCGTCAATGCATGATCGAACTGTCCCTGCAGATCCTCGATCACGACCGACGGCACGCTCACGAGCTGCATCGCCGACTCGATGCGCGTTTCCATCTCGTGCACCAGCTCGCCCAGGCGCATCGCCCCGGCCATGCGGGCGCTGCCCTTGACCGTGTGCAGATGCCGCATCAGTTCGCGCGCTACATCGCGCTGGTTCGGATTGGCCGCGAGAGAACGCAATGCGATACCGACGGCTGGCAACAGGTCGTGCGCTTCGGTGACGAAGATCTGCAGCAGATCGCGGTCCAGGTCATCGCGCACGGTGCTGGCGAGCTGCGATACCAGGGACCCCGGACCGATCGGACGGCCGGCGGCACCGGTCTGCACGATCGTCGAATCGGGCGCCCCCGGCGGCGGGGAATCCGGCACGGGTTGCGGCGCAAACTCTGCGGCCGGTTCATCCAGCGGGGCGAACGCTGCGGCCGGTTCGTCCAGTGGGGCGAACTCTGCGGCCGGTTCATCCAGCGGCGCGAACTCGGTGGCCGCTGCGTCCTGCGGCGAGGACGCGGGCTCCGATGGCCCCCCGGTCGCAGCCACGATCGACAGCTCAACGGCCGGCGGTGTCTCGCCCATCGCCTGGTCGTGCCGGTGCTCGATCTGGGCACGCACGACGCTGAGCAGGTCGTGCACGGCGCCTGCTTCGAGGGGAGACGGCTCGGGATACACGCCAGCGGCGAACTGGTGCAGCATGCCCCGCATCCGCTCGATCGCCCGATCCAGCACATCGAATTGGCCCGGCGTCAGCACCGGCGCAAGGCCGTGCTCGCCGGCCATTTCATGCATCAGGTGTTCGAGCGGATCCGCGATCAGGTGGACCGGTTCCAGGCCGATGGTGGCCGTGATGCCGGCCAGCGAGTGGGCGCGTCGCACTGTCGCGGGAAGGACCAACCGCTCCGCCTCGTAGCGCCATTCGCCGACGTCCTGCGCAAGCGCTCGGATCGATTCGTCGGCTTCGTTCAGGAACACCGCGTAAAGACCGTGGCTGATCTCGATTTCGCCGATGCGCCGCGTCTGCTCGCCGGCGGGCGCAGCCCCCGATCCTTCCAGTTGGCGCGGGTCGATGCCCGCCAGTTCGACCAGCTCGGCCAGTTCCTTGCCTGAAGAGGTCGGATCGGCGATCCCACTAGCCGTGGAGCCCTCTGGCGCGAAGTCATCCGCCGAGGTGCCCTCGGCTGCGGGGCCGGCGTCGTGGCGCGCTGCGACCAAGGCCTCCTCCAGCTCGATCGGCAGTACCGTCTGGGGCCCGTCCTCGTCGAGCTCGAGCGGACCGGCGAACTCGTCTTCGACGACCTGGGCATCCGGCTCGACGACCTCGGAGACGGGCTCGCGCAAGGCCTCCTGTGCGGCCGGCGTCGAAGCGGGTTCGGCGACCGGGTCCGCTTGGGTCGGCAGCGTCGGCGACCCGGCGCTGCCTTCATCTTTTGGGGGCGGCGCGGCTCCTGCGAACAGATCCGGAATTGCGTGCCCGGCCGCGGCGAACGAGCCTCCCTCGCGCACCGCGCGCGCCATCGTCACCATGGATTCGGCATCGATCGCCGCGTCCGGGTCCTCGGCGAGGGCGATCAACCATTCACGCATTTGATCGACCGCGCGCTGCGCCAGTTCGAGCAACTCCTCGCTCGCGGGGCGTTCCTGCGCCAGCCACAGGTTGAAGCATTGCTCGACGCCCCACGCGCCTTCGGCGAAGTTCTTCAGGCCCACCATGCGGCCGGAGCCCTTCAACGTGTGGAAACCGCGGCGTACCGTGGTCAACAGGCCCAGATCCTCGGGCTGCGCGCGCAGCAGGCCCAGGTGCTCCACGATCGAGTCGAGTACCTCGCTGCCTTCGCCAAGGAAGATCTTGTGCAGCTCGAGCGCCGCGGCCGACTGGCTGACCGGCATCGGCGCGGTGGGTTCGGGAACCTCCGCGCGGCTCGGCGTCAAGCGCTCGAGCAATTCGAGCGCCGCAGTGCGTCCGCCGCCGCGCTGAACGGCCCCGAGCAGGCGGGTGGCGTCGGCGGCCAGGGCGCGCAGCGGACCGCTGTCGAGCAGATCGGCATCGTGCGCAAGCTGCCCGAGTACGTCGACGATCTGCTGCTGGATCGAGCGCCCTTCCGGCGACACGGTCAGGCGCTCGCTCAGGGCCAGGACCTTTTCCAGCCGCTGGCGTGAGGCCGCCTCCACGTTGTCGGCGGGGGTGGCGGCCGGCATGCGGTCCGGCAGCACGAACGGCGGCACGATTTCGTCGTCGGCCTGGGTGGAGTCGGGCGCCTGCAGATGACCGAGGTCGGCCGTGAACAGGCCGCTCGCCGGGTCGTATCGGAACATGCCGCGCGGCGGGGCGCCGTCTTGCGCCAGGGTCTCGACGAAAAATCCGATCGCCCCCAGGTTCTGCGCGATGCGTGTGAAGTCGTCCTGCGTGACCGGTGTCGAGTCGTCGACGAAATTCGCGACCGAATGCTGGACGTTGCGCAGGGCCGCCACCGGCTCCTCGTGGCCCAGGATCGACATCACGCCGCACACCTGATCGACCAGGGGGCCGACTCCGGCCAGTTCGTCGCGCAGGCTGGGGTTGCGGAAGAAGCGATCCAGCCGCTGTTCGATTTCGCGCAGCGTCGCCTGCGTCTCGGTGACCACCGTACCCATCGACAGCCGGTCCTGGGCGCGGCGCGCCAGCTCCGAGAGCCAGGGGCCGGCCTCGGGCAACTCCTGGCCCCGGGCGGCACCGGTCAGGCGCTCGATCACCTTGAGCGAGCGCTCGCCGAATTCGGGATCCAGCTGCGGCAACTGGTCGGCCCCGGTCTCGACGAAAAGAAGCGCCGAGGCGACCTCCAGCCCCAGGCTTTCGCGCACGGCAGGGGCCAGTTGCGCGAACCCGTCGGTGGCGCGCCCGATCTGGGCCAGCACGTCGGCCAGCGGCTTGGCTTCCAGCCGCATCGATGCCGCCCGCGCGTTTTCGACCTCGGTGCGGTACCGGGTCGGATCCGGCGCCGCGCTGGTCACCAGCTGGCCCCACAGGATCTTGGCCTGTGCCAGGGCCTCGCGCAGCGAGCCCAGCGCATCCGGGTCCACCGCGGTGAGCGTGGCCCGCTCGAAGTCGGCCGGAATCAGCGCATCCAGGCCGTACAGGCGCTTGATCTCCCCGACGCGTGCGACCTTGTCGTCGGAGCGCCCGACGTAGTACAGCGCGTCCACCATCAGTCGCTCGGCCACCACCTGGCCGCCCTCGACCAGGCGGCGCAACTGCAGGTTCAGCCGCGCCAGCAACCGCTTCAGATCCAGATCGACGGCGACCCGGTGCGAGTCGAGGGCATCGAGCAGGCCGCGGATGACCCACCAGAAGCTGCGCGCCAGCCCCCGCTGCGGCAGGTGCTCGAGTTCGCACAGCGCGTCGCGCATCTGCCGGCGCGCTCGCGCATCGTCGGCGTTGCGCAGGAAACCGAGCAGGCCTTCCTCGTACAGCACGCGGCGAATCCGTAACTGGTCCGTTGAAAAGGGGCGCGCATCGATGTTGTGGAAGGCCGGCCGCCGCGACAGGTCGGGGAAAATCAGGTCGGCCGGGTGCACCCGCGAGGCACGATTGAGCAGCAGGATCTCGCGGTAGTACGGGTACAGCCGGATCGGCTGGTTGGGGCGACCCGACAGCAGCGATTCCAGGTAAGCGCGCACCGCCGCCAGCGCCGACTCCAGGCTGCGGATCGCCGTGGGCAGGCATTCGTCGGGCTCGGTTTCCCAGCGCTGCAGCAATTGCTCGGCCGCTTCGGTCACCAGCGCGACGCCCCGCAGGTCCAGCAGTTGCAGCGCGCCGTTGCTCTGGTGGATCTGGTTGCGCGCGCTGCGCAGGCTGTCCAGGTCGTGCTTGTTGCCCAGAAATGCGCGCACGCCCGTCAGCGCGTGAGCGAACGCGGTGCGGATTTCGTCGATGACCCAGGCCAGCGGCGCCACGTCCTGCGAGGTGCCGACCAGTTGATTCGGATCGTGGATTTCAGTCATCAGCCCACCCGGAATCGGGCCACCGAGGCCTTCAGTTCGCGCGCCAGCGTGGCCAGCTGGCCGATCGACTGGGCGGTTTGACGCGTGCCCTGGGAGGTCTGCTCGGTCACCGCAAGAATGCGTTCGATGGACACGGCCACGCCGCCGGCCGAGCTGGCCTGCTCCGAGGTCGTGTGCGCGAAGCGCTCGATCAGTTCGGCCAGTTGCCTGGAAACGCGGCCGATGTCGGCCAGCGCCGTGCCGGCCGCGTCCGACAGCTTGGTCCCCTCGACCACGCCCTGGGTGCTTCGCTCCATCGCAGTCACCGCGTCCTGCGTGTCGGTTTGAATGGTCCGGACCAGCGCGCCGATCTGCTTGGCGGCCTCGGCCGAGCGATCGGCCAGACGCTGGACTTCCTCCGCCACGACCGAGAAGCCGCGCCCGGCCTCGCCGGCCGAAGCGGCCTGGATTGCCGCGTTCAACGCCAGCACGTTGGTCTGTTCGGTGATGTCGGTGATCAGCTCCACGATCTCGCCGATCTCCTGCGACGATTCGCCCAGGCGCTTGATGCGCTTGGCGGTGTCCTGGATATGCTCGCGGATCTCGTTCATGCCCGCGATCTGGTTGTAGGCCGCCCGCTGGCCGCGCTCGGCCGCTTCCAGCGAGGTGCGCGCCACCTTGGCCGACTCGCCCGCACTGGTGGACACCTCGTTGATCTGCTGCGCCATCAGCAGCACCTTTTCGCCGGTGCCTCGGATCTCGCGGCTCTGGGACTCGGACGAGGTCAGAAGGCGCGTGGCGATGTCGCGCGCCTGCGTGGATGCCGTGTTGACCTGTTCGGCCGTGCTGTTGATCCTTCCGACCAGCCCGCGCAGCTCCTCGACCGTGTAGTTCACCGAATCGGCAATGGCGCCCGTGATGTCCTCGGTGACGGTGGCCTGCACCGTCAGATTTCCGTCGGCCACTTCCTGCAGTTCGTTCATCAGCCGCAAAATGGCGGCCTGGTTGCGTTCGTTGCGGCGTTTGGCCTGCTCTTCCAGGCGCTGCAGCTCCACCAGGCGCTGCTCGGCCTCGCCCGCGCGCCGGCGCGAGTCTTCCAGCAGCACTCGGGCCGTGAGCAGCGCGCATGTCAGTGCGCCCAGGCCGAACAGGCCCATCAGCCAGAAGTTGAGCGTGCGCGAGCCCTGCACTCCCGTCAGCGACGCGATCAGGTCGGCAACGGACTGCCTCAGGGAATCCGAACCGCTGACGATGGCCCGCTCCGCCTCCTTGGCCTGGATGATCAGTTTCGCGTTGGCCAGCGCATCGCCGGTCGGCGCCAGCACGTCGCGATGCAGCTTGAGCAACTCGGCCAGGCGGCTGCGCGACTCGGTCTCGCCGGCCGCGGTCAGGCGCAACGCCTCGCTGCCGGAAAACAACCCCAGCGCCAGATCGCGAAACAGGCCGATGTCGCGCCCCAGCGCGACCGCGGCGTCGGCGCCGCCCGATGGTCCGGAAATCATCGAATTGGCGCTGCGTCCGATCGCTTGCGTCAGCGCCAGCAGCTGCCCGGCCGCAGCGACTTCGCGCGCCGATCCGCCCCGCTGCACCTGGGCACTGAGCACGCCTTCGGCCAGTTCCTGCATCCGGGGCGTGGACTCATTGATCCGAACCACGAGTTCGCCGAAGCTCGACAGCAGCTTGCGCTGGGCGATCATCAGGGAAGCCGCGGCCTGGGCCGGCCTCCACTTGTCCTGAAGTTGAGTGAGCAGCGGCTGCACATCCTGGCCGGCCGAGGCGCCGCCTTCTCCGCTGGTCAGGGCCATCAGGTCCTGATCGATCTGGTCGCGGCCCTCGATCAGGTCCTTGAACGCCTCGTTCGAGCCCTGCAGGCTGGCGGGCGCGACCCGGGCCAGGCGCTGCGATTGCATCAACATGTCGGAAGCGCGCGCGATCTGGCTGTTGGCGCGCGACGAGACGCTGGCGTCCAGATAGACCATGACCGCTGTGGCAACCACAAAGACCGCCATCAGGATCCCGAGCATCTGGACCTGCTGCGGGACGGGCCGCCTTCCGATCAGGGGCAGCGGGCGGCGCATCCAGCCTTGCAACCCGCCTGGCGCATCGCCCAGCGCCTGCACCACCGTCGGCGGAATCGCGCTGCGGTCGGGCTTGCGAGCGGGTGCCGACGGGCGTATGGCGGCGCGGGACGCCTCCGCTTGGAACAGCGCCGAATCGGTCTCGATCGTCGGCGCCGCCCTTGAGGCCGAGGCCTTCGGAGTCAATGGAGGGTCCAATGCCATGTCATCTCCCGCGGTTTTGCTGCGCGGTTTCCATTCTTATGGCCCGATCCTGTGCCAGCGCGGCAGGCCAAGCCCGTGTCCGGCGAGGGTTCACGTCCCGATCGCCGAGAACTGCTCGGTCGCCACCAGGCGTCGCAAATCCAGTTCGATCAGTGTCGTTCCGTCGTTTTCGCGAAAGCGCTCACGCTCCCACGGTCGCAGCGGGTCGGAAACGTCCCCCAGCGGCTCCAGATCTTTCAAATTGCGCAAGCCGAAGGCGCGCGTCACCACGATCGCCGCATTGACCTTCAGCGCCTCGCCGACGACCACCAGTTGCAGGGACTGCTCGGGCGTCATCGCCGGGCGGCCCGACAGCTGCATCAGATCGATCACGCCCAGCAGCCTTCCGCGCACATTGGCAAGGCCGCGGAACCACGGCTTGGTCCATGGGACCGGCGTTATATCGGGCAGCGCCACGATTTCCCCCGTGGTGCCAAGGTCAAGCAGGTAGCCGGCGTCTCCCAGCCGGACCGCCAGCCGGGCCGGTTCGCCCGACTTGGTGGGGGCGGCCCGCAGGCGCTGCGCGAGTTGAGTCGAGAAGTCCCGCAGGCGCCCGGACCGGGGGGCCTCCTCGAGTTCGACCGGCTCTTCGTCCGTCCGTATCATCCGAGTGCCGCGATCTTTTCGAGCAGATCCTCGGCCTTGACCGGCTTGACCACATAATCGCGGGCGCCCTGGCGCAGGCCCCAGATGCGATCGGTCTGCTGGGATTTGCTGGTGCACATGATGATCGGGATCGCCTCGGTCACCGGGTCCTTGGAAAGCCGGCGCGTCAGCTGGAACCCGTTCATGCCCGGCATCACCACGTCCATCAGGATCAGGTCCGGCAGGGATGACTTGAGCTTGAGCAGCGCGTCGTCGGCGCTGTCGGCCGTGGTGACGGCAAAACCGTGCTTCAACAGCAATTCGTTCAGGAAATAACGCTCAGTCGGCGAGTCGTCGACGATGAGAATGGATTTTATTGGCATGAGCGGCACTCCATGCGCTTGCGCGCGGATCCAGTCCCGTTGATTCGTCGTCAGTTCATCGAGTACTGGCGCACGGCGGTCAGCAAGCTGTCCTTGGTAAACGGCTTGGTCAAGTACTCACTTGAGCCAACCATCCGTCCGCGTGCACGGTCGAACAGGCCGTCTTTGGACGACAGCATCACGACCGGCGTACGGTTGAAACGCGGGCTGCGCTTGATCAGCGCGCAGGTCTGGTAGCCATCGAGTCGTGGCATCAGGATGTCGCAGAAGATGATGCTCGGCTCATGGTCATTGATCTTCGCGAGCGCCTCGAAACCGTCCTGTGCCAGGATCACCTGACAGCCTGCCTGCACCAGGAATATCTCGGCGCTGCGTCGGATCGTGTTCGAGTCATCGATCACCATCACCTTGCGACCGCGTATTTCACTGAAATCTTCAGCCGCCATTCTAGTAACCACAGACTGATCCATATCGGTCGGGCACTTCAAAGCGAGCCGGCTCACACCTCGACCAGCTCGAAGTCCTCCTTGCGAGCACCGCATTCGGGACAGACCCAGTTGGGCGGTACTTCTTCCCAACGTGTGCCAGGTGCAATCCCGTCCTCCGGTGAGCCGCTCGCCTCGTCATAGATCCAGCCACAGATCAGGCACATGAAAGTGCGCGTTCGAACGGTCGTGGTCATGGTTCCAAGTCTTGCGGCGAGTTCGCTAACATACCGACGATGACATGATAGCTTGTAGATGCAAAAGAGGGCCTTTTACCTGCCGAATCAAGGTATTCGCGGCGGGTTAGCGGATTCATGCCGAGTCGAAGCGAGCAGCTGTTCGAGCGAGCCCAGCGCAGCATTCCGGGTGGGGTGAACTCCCCGGTGCGGGCCTTCCGCTCCGTCGGGGGCACGCCCCCGTTCATTGCCCGCGCCCAGGGTGCGTTCTTGTGGGACGCGGACGGACGTCGCTACATCGACCTGGTCGGGTCGTGGGGGCCGATGATCGCCGGCCACGCCCACCCTGCTGTGGTCGAGGCGGTCCAGGCCGCCGCGGCCAGCGGCCTTTCGTTTGGCGCCCCGACCGAGGCCGAGGTCTTGTTTGCCGAGCGCATCGTGCGGCTGCTGCCGTGGATCGAGCAGTTGCGGCTGGTGTCATCCGGCACGGAGGCGGCGATGAGCGCGATTCGGCTTGCGCGCGGCGCCACCGGACGCGACCGCATCGTCAAGTTCGAGGGGTGCTATCACGGGCACGCCGACGGCCTGCTGGTGAAGGCCGGATCCGGCGCGCTGACCTTCGGCCATCCGAGCTCGGCCGGGGTGCCGGCCGACGTGGTGCGGCACACGATGGTGCTCGACTACAACGACTGCCAGCAGCTGGAGGACGCGTTCCGCCAGCACGGCTCCGAAATCGCGTGCGTGATCGTGGAACCGGTGGCCGGCAACATGAACCTGGTGCGCGGCAGCGTCGAGTTCCTGCGCGCTCTGCGCGAGCTGTGCACGCGCCACGGCTCGCTGCTGATCTTCGACGAGGTGATGTCGGGTTTTCGGGTCGCACTGGGGGGCGCGCAGGAGCTTACCGGGATTCATGCGGATATCACCGTGCTGGGCAAGGTGATCGGAGGCGGCATGCCGCTCGCGGCGTTCGGGACGCGGCGCGACGTGATGCGCCATATCGCCCCGCTCGGGCCGGTCTACCAGGCCGGCACGTTGTCCGGCAATCCGGTTGCGGTGGCTTGCGGCCTGGCCACGCTGGACCTGATCGAGCAGCCCGGCTTTTACGCCGCGCTGACCGGTCGCACCCGGCTGCTGGCTGACGGCCTGGCGCAGGCGGGGCGCCGGCGCGGCGTGGTGTTCAGCACCGATTCGGTGGGTTCCATGTTTGGCCTCTACTTCTCGGACCGGGTGCCGGGCAGCTATCGCGAGGTCATGCAATGCGATCGCGATCGGTTCAACCGGTTTTTCCACGCGATGCTGGAACGCGGCGTCTACCTGGCCCCCTCCGCGTTCGAGGCCGGATTCGTTTCCAGCCAGCATGACGAGGCGGTGATCTCGCAGATCGTCGCCGCGGCCGGCGAAGCTTTCGATGCGCTGGCCTGAGCGTCTTGCCGGCTGGTGTTGCCTCGGCGGCGCGGGTTTGCTGGTCACGCTGTGCCTGCTGCAGGCTCCGGCGGTCGGCTTCGAGGCCAGGCCGGTGGTCGCCAGCCTGTGGAGCGAGCGTGATGCGATCGCCCCCGGCGAGCAATTCACCCTGGGTCTGCGCCTGCTGCACGCGCCGGGCTGGCACAGCTACTGGACGGTGCCGGGCGATTCGGGCCTGCCGACGCGGATCCGCTGGAGCCTGCCGGGGGGAATCAGTGCGGGACCGACCCAGTGGCCGGCTCCGCAGCGGCTGCCGATCGGCCCGCTGGTCGACTACGGGTATGAAGGCGATACGCTGCTGCTGATCGACCTGAAGGCCGCACCGGATCTTCCGATCGGCGGGCAGGTGCGGATCCAGGCCCATGCGCAATGGCTGATGTGCCGCGATGTGTGCATTCCGGCCGCCGACGACCTGGTCGTCACGCTGCCGGTGCGTGGGCACGACACAGTGCGGCCCACCGAGAACTCCGCGGCGTTCGAACGTGCACGAGGACGCGTTCCGCGCGACTTGAAGCTTGCCGCCGCCCATGCGACACGCACCGGTCCGAACGTCACGCTCGCATTCGCGGCACCCGCGGCGGGCGTGCCGCGGCGGCTGGAGTTTTTCCCGCTCGAAGCCGGCCGCATCGAGCCGTCGGCGCCCCAGACGTTGCGGGCCGATGGAAACACGGTGCACCTCGAACTGACCGCGGCGCAGCCGGTCGGGTCCGACTTCCGGGCGCTGCGCGGCGTGCTGGTGGGCGACGGCGGCCCTGAAAGCGGCGGCTGGATGGGCGCGATCGACGTTCCGCTAATCAGCGCCCCGAACTAGGCCGCCACCCTCACCCCTCTGCCGCGTAGCGGGACAGGGAGGAACTGCGCTCATGTTCGCCAAAGCGAAGCTCGATCGCCCCTCGCCCGCGTAGCGGGAGAGGGGAGGGGGGGTGAGGGTGTGCTTAGCCCTGCTCCTGGACCCAGCTAAGCAGCGCGTCCAGCGCCGCGGTGGCCTGCTCCGCGTTCGGATGGTTGACGATCGCGACCACCACGTAACGGTGACCGCTGGCTGACAGGACGTAACCGGCCAGCGCACGCACGCCGTCCAGCAGGCCCGTCTTCACGTAAGCGCTGCCCGTGGCGGCATTGCGGCTCTTCATCGTGCCGTCCATTCCAGCTACCGGAAGCGAAGCGACGAACTCGGGCATGCGCGGCCCGGCGTAGGCGTGCCGCAGCAGCCGGGCCAGGCTGTCGGCCGAGATGCGTTCGCGGCGCGACAGGCCACAGCCGTTTTCCAGCACCAGCTCGGGCATCGCGAGGCCCGAACGTGCCAGCCAGGCCGACACCACCTCGATCGAGCGCTCGGGGCTCGCGCTGCGGTCCTGGTCCGGCGCGCCCAGCGTCAGGAACACCTGGCGCGCCATGACGTTGTTGCTGAACTTGTTGATGTCGCGCACGACCTCGGACAGTGGCGGGGATTCGTGCACGAGCAGTTCGGTTGCGCCGGTCGGCGTGCGCCCCTCGTGCACATGGCCGATCCAGGTCCCTCCGTTGCCCTCCCACAGCGCGCGGAAGGCAGCCCCGACGTAACGGGTGTGGTCGAGCAGGCTCAGGTGCCAGGTCTGCTCCGCGCAGTCGAGCGGGTAGCGCCCGCTGAACCTGGGCGCCCACGGATCGCTGAAATCGGCTTTCAGCCGCTCGCGCCAGTCGCCGCAGGTCCCGCTGGCCAGGGGCACGCTCGCGGGCAAACGAACCCCCGCCAGCGTGGGCGTTGCGATGATCCGCGCCACGGACGCCGCAGGGTCCGGGATGAAGTCCAGGGACAGTGTCTTGAAATTCAACAGCAGCGCATCGGGCGACACGTTGTACGGGCGCCGCTCGTTGCCGTCGAGGGGAGGGCCCTCCACCGCGCGCGGATCGAAGGCCGACTTGTCCAGTACCAGGTTGCCGTGGATCTGCCGCAAGCCGAGCCCGCGCAGCCGGTGCACCAGCATCCAGAACCGCTCGATCACCAGGCTCGGGTCGCCGCTGCCGCGCAGGATCAGGTCGCCATCGAGTCGGCCGGCGCGCGGGGGCGACGAAGCGTAGACCTGGGTGCGCCACTGGAAGGTCGGTCCGAGCAGATTCAAGGCCGCGTACGTCGTGAGCAGCTTCATCGTCGAGGCCGGGTTCATCGGCGCCGACTCGTTGACCGACAGCTCGAGGGGGCCGGCATCCAGCGGGGCGACCACCAGCGCGATCGCCGTCACCGGGATGCGGGCCTCGCTCAGCGCCGCGCTCATGGGAAGCGGGATCTCGTTGCGGCCGGCCGCCGGCCCGGCACAAGCCGGAACGGGCAACAGCGCGCCCGCCGTCAGCGCCGCCGCGGCGAGCGCACCGCAGATCAGGCGAACGGGTCGGCGAAGGTGGGTGCGGACGGTTGCGCGCATGGGCCGATGCTACTGAATCTTCGCACCCTCACCCCCTGCTTCGCCGGGCGAAGCCCGACGGTAGGAACCGAACTCAGCGATTCAATGCCGCCGCCAGCCGCCGCCGATAGGTCGACACGAGGAGCGGGTACTGCTGCGCAGCCAGCTCGAACACCGCGAGCATCGCGCGGCGCCCGGCGTCTTCGCCGAACGCGCGGTCGCGCTCGACCACCTCGATCAGCTGGGCCAATGCCGCCTCGAATTCACGCCGGGCGATGTGCGCCTGCGCCAGGTCCAATCTTGCCTGCAGGTCGCCCGGGTCGGCTTCGATGCGGGCACGCAGCAGCCCTTGTTCGGGTCCGGACGCGGCTCCTTTCAGGCTCGCCAGGCGCGTGTCCAGCGCCTGCCAGCGCGGATCCTTGCCCAGCGTCGGCGCGGACGCGGCGAGCGCGCGCTCGGCTTCGGCCATCCGAACGTCGTTGACCGGTTCCGGCAGTCGCTCCAGGAGAATCTCGGCCAGGTCCAGCTGAGCCTGGGCCGCATTCGGGTCCAGCGCGATCGCCGCGCGCAGCGCCGCGACCGCCTCGGCCAGCTGGCCGGCGTCGGCCAGGCGACGCGCCTTGCGTCGTTCGCTTTCACTCGGATTGGGCAACAGCCGGTCGATGAATTCGCGCAGCTGCGGTTCCGGCAGAGCACCGACGAACGCGTCGATCGGCTGGCCGTCGAAAAACGCCACGACGTACGGAATGCTGCGCACGCGGAACTGCGCCGCCAGTTCCGCGTTCTGATCCGAATCGATCTTGACCAGGCGGAAGCGACCCGCGTAGGCATGCTCGAGCCGCTCGAGCATCGGACCCAGGGAGCGGCACGGGCCGCACCAGGGCGCCCAGAAATCCACCAGAACCGGAACTTCCTGCGAAGCCTCGATTACCTCGCGTTCGAACGATGTCTGCCCAATCTCGACCATGGCGACCTCCGGCCACCCAGATTGGGCTCGATCCGCGGGAATCAACCCTGCTTCGCCCGCTGCGCGGGCGAAGCAGGGGCTTAGTTGTACAGGCGCAGCATTCCGAGGCCGGCGCGCCGGTGCGAGCCGAACCCGCGCTGCAGATACCGCTTCATGCGCTCGGGTTCGGCCACTTCCAGAGCCCCTTCCAGCATCGCGTGGTCGATGCGGTACGGCACGCCCTGGTGCCGGAAACGCAGGCTGTGCAGCGAGGCGCTGAACATCAAGGGCTTGATTCCGAAGCCGGGCGCACTGGCGCTGAACCAGGCCTCGAATTCGGCGGCCGTGCGGAACGGATGAACCTGCTTTTCCTCGTCCTGGAACACTTCCTGGCCAGCGCACACAAGCAATGCGAAGTGGTACATCAGCCCGCAGGCCAGCTGGACCACGACCCGCTTGGGCACCAGCGCTACGGCCCCCTGCGGCTTGGCGGTCCAGGGCACGGCGGACCGCACCCAGAAACGGCCGGGCTCGCTGCTGTCGGCGCGGAACAGGAAATTGCCGGCCCCGGCCTTTTGCCCGAACACCTGCTGCAGCCGCTCGTGCGCGGTGATCGGATCGCACTCCGGTTGGAACGCGACGGCTGTTTCAAACAGCTCGAGCTGCGGGATTTCCAGTCGCGTGTAGCTGACTAACGCGGATGCGTCGTTGGCCGCCTTCATGGCCGGGCGGCCCATTGGATTTCGGCTCGGGGCAGACATGCCATCGTTATTACCTTCAAGCGGGCGGACGCGACAGTCGCACGAAAGGATTAGCGCGGCAAGCGCTATTTGGGACTAGCGGGGCGACGGCTCGTGCCCCCAATTCCGACGCGAAGCGCAGCCGTGATCGATGCGCGTCGACGCGACGTTGGTGAGATTAAATGCCGAACGGGCGGACAGCCGGCGTACGCCGGCTGCCCGCCCGTTTCTCAGCTGTGCTTACTTGGTCGTCGTCGAGCCGCCAGCGGCTGCCACGACCGTGGCGGCCTTGGCCGCTGCCGCGAAGTTGGCCTGGGCCCAGTCGGCCGCCTGGCGCGATGCCTTGGAGACGGTGTCGTAGGCCGTGTTTCCAGCCGCCACGGCGTTGCGCAGCAGGGCGACAGCCTGTTCGGACCCCGCCGGGGCGTTCTTGGTCGTGTACTCGATCAACTCGGCAACGCGCTTGTTGCTGTCGCTGATCTGCTGCTCGACCACTTTGCCGATGTCCGCGCTGACGCCGTTGGCGATGCCAGCCAGCTCGCGCGTGTAGCTCATCAGCTTCTCGAACGAAGGTTGCGCCGCGCTCGACAGGGCGGCCAGGTCCTCGGGACCCTTGACGCCCGACAGCGACTGCGCCGCCGTGGTGGCGCTGTCGATCGCATTGCGGCCGGCCGTGACGTTCAGGTTCGCCAGTTTTTCGGCACCGGCGATCAGTGCATTGGCGACGGTATTGAACGCCTTCACGTGCACGCGCTGCAGTTCCATGAATTGAGTGGGGTTGGTGATCATGATGGTGGCCTCTATAAGTTAAGTGGTGGTTCCGTTTAAGTTTCTAGTGATCGGCATGGTCATTTCGAATTGCGAATGCTGCGATGCACAACGACAGTGTATGTTGCGGTGCACAAAAGTCAAGTAGAAACCGATACCGTGAGTCGGGTATCGCGGCCTGGCTCGCGCGCAGGTCCCCGGACGGGGCATCGCGCAAAGGCGTCACGATGCGAGATCCGATTTAAAGCTCATCGGAAAAACTCTCACATCGCAGAGTGTGAGCACACGCTGATGTAAGTAGTTAGCTCAGGGGCCGGCCTGTAAATCAAGGATTCGGTACGACGCCAGCGCGCGCGTCCCATTTGTTCAGATGCCGCAGTTGAAATCCGGCAATCGACCCCATATAATCAGCACTCGCCGGCCTTGAGTGCTAACCGCACTTCATGCAAGGCCACGGCCTTTGTTTTTCAAACTTTCAAGAAGTTAACAGATTTTGACGGGAGATGTCATGAACATTCGTCCTTTGCACGATCGCGTGATCGTCAAACGCCTGGACAAGGAACGCAAGACTGCGTCGGGCATCGTTATTCCCGAAAACGCGGCCGAAAAGCCCGACCAGGGCGAAGTGCTGGCGGTCGGCCCTGGCAAGCGTGACGACAACGGCAAGCTGATCGCGCTCGACCTGAAGGTCGGCGACCGCGTCCTGTTCGGCAAGTACTGCGGGCCAGACCGTCAAGGTCGACGGCGACGAACTGCTGGTGATGCGCGAAGAAGACATCATGGGCGTGATCGCCTGACGCGCGTCGATTCGAACTGAACCCCTGACAATCAACCAGATTCGGAGTTTTCAATGGCAGCCAAAGCAAGTCTTCTTCGGCGAAGACGCGCGCCACAGGATGGTTCGCGGCGTGAACATCCTCGCCAACGCGGTCAAGGTCACGCTGGGCCCGAAGGGCCGCAACGTCGTGCTGGAGCGCAGCTTCGGCGCCCCGACCGTCACCAAGGACGGCGTATCGGTGGCCAAGGAAATCGAACTGAAGGACAAGTTCGAGAACATGGGCGCGCAAATGGTCAAGGAAGTCGCTTCCAAGACCTCCGACAACGCCGGTGACGGCACCACCACCGCGACCGTGCTGGCGCAGGCGATCGTGCGTCGAAGGCATGAAGTACGTCGCCGCCGGCATGAACCCGATGGACCTGAAGCGCGGCATCGACAAGGCCGTGATCGCCGCTGTCGAAGAACTGAAGAAGATCAGCAAGCCGTGCACGACCAGCAAGGAAATCGCCCAGGTCGGCGCGATCTCGGCCAACGCCGACGCCGACATCGGCAAGATCATCGCCGACGCGATGGACAAGGTCGGCAAGGAAGGCGTGATCACGGTCGAGGACGGCAAGTCGCTCGAACAACGAACTGGAAGTCGTCGAAGGCATGCAGTTCGACCGCGGCTACCTGTCGCCGTACTTCATCAACAACCCGGACAAGCAGATCGCGGTGCTGGAAAACCCGTTCGTGCTGCTGCACGACAAGAAGATCTCCAACATCCGTGACCTGCTGCCGGTGCTCGAACAGGTCGCCAAGGCCGGCCGTCCGCTGCTGATCATCGCCGAGGACGTCGAAGGCGAAGCGCTGGCCACCCTGGTGGTGAACAACATCCGCGGCATCCTGAAGACCGTGCGCGGTCAAGGCGCCGGGCTTCGGCGACCGCCGCAAGGCCATGCTGGAAGACATCGCCATCCTGACCGGCGGCACCGTGATCGCCGAAGAAACCGGCCTGACGCTGGAGAAGGCCACGCTGCAGGACCTGGGCCAGGCCAAGCGCATCGAAGTCGCCAAGGAAAACACCACGATCATCGACGGCGCCGGCGACACCAAGGCGATCGAGGCGCGCGTCAAGGCGATCCGCGCCCAGATCGAGGAAGCCACCAGCGACTACGACAAGGAAAAGCTGCAGGAGCGCGTGGCCAAGCTGGCCGGCGGCGTGGCGGTGATCAAGGTCGGTGCCGCGACCGAAGTCGAGATGAAGGAAAAGAAGGCGCGCGTCGAAGACGCGCTGCACGCGACGCGCGCCGCGGTCGAAGAAGGCATCGTCGCCGGCGGCGGCGTGGCGCTGGTGCGCGCCAAGCAGGCGATCGCCGGACCTGAAGGGCGACAACCCCGACCAGGACGCCGGCATCAAGATCGTGCTGCGCGCGATCGAAGAGCCGCTGCGCCAGATCGTTGCCAACGCCGGCGAAGAGCCCAGCGTGGTCGTGAACAAGGTCGCCGAAGGCAAGGGCAACTACGGCTTCAACGCCCAGACTCACGCCTACGGCGACCTGGTGCGAGATGGGCGTGCTCGATCCGACCAAGGTGACGCGCACCGCGCTGCAAAACGCCGCTTCGGTCGCCGGCCTGATGCTGACCACCGATGCGATGGTGGCCGAGCTGGTCGAGGAAAAGGGCTCCAAGGGCGGCCCGGCGGCGGCGGCATGGGCGGCATGGGTGGGATGGACGGCATGGACATGTAAGACGGCTCGTGACGGGCTCCGTACGGAGCCCGCGCCTGCTTTTCAGAAGAAGAAGGGTCCCGTTTGCGGGGCCCTTCGTATTTTCGGGGCAGCAATTCGCGTTCGCGTTGCGCCTCCCCACGCCGCAGCGGTCGGCCTTGCTCAGCGGGTCGTTTATCTTATACAACCGCCGCAATGCGCGGGGCGGGGAGAGTCGGATGCAAGCGATCGATGCGAACGGGTCGGCGCCGCCCGCCGCGGCTTCCGAGCTGCGTCGGTGCCGGATCCGGTTCACCGGAACCGGGCAGGAGTACTTCCGCATCTGGATCGTGAACCTGCTGCTTACGATCGCCACGCTGGGGATCTACTCGGCGTGGGCCAAGGTGCGCAAGCTGCAGTACTTCTACCGCAACACCGACCTGGACGGCTCGGTGTTCGACTATCACGGCGATCCGCTGGCTATCCTGAAAGGCCGGGCGCTGGCCGTGCTGATGCTGGTGCTGTACAAGCTGGCGTTGACGTTCCTGGGCTCTTTCGCGCTGATCGCGGCGCTGGCGCTGATCGCGGTGATCCCCTGGCTGCTGACGCAGTCGTACCGCTTCAGGCTGCACAACTCCAGTTATCGAGGCCTGCGCTTTCGCTTCGCGGGCCCGGTGTCACAGGCCTACCTGATCTTCGGATTGCCGATGGCGCTGGCGTTGGCGCCCGGCGCGCTGGCCGCGATGGGGATGGGCGGCAGCCCGCAGCATCCGGCTTCGAGACTTGCCCTTGGCATCGGCCTGTTTTACCTGGCGCTGATGCTGCTGTGGCCCTATCTGCACTTCTGTTTCAAGCGCTGGCAGCACGGGCACGCGTCGTATGGAACCGCCCGCGCGAGCTTCGAGGCACGCGCCGCGAGCTTCTATTCGGTTTACGCGCTGGGGGTGGCTGTTCTGATCGCCGCGGTTGCGGCGACGGCCAGCCTGACGATGATGGACTGGGGCATCAGGGCCGCCAGCAATGGCCGCTTCGGAGGCTTGGCATTGGTCGGCATCGTGGTGTTCTATGCCGCCATGATTGCGGTGGTTCCGTTCGTGCATGCGCGGGTGCAGAACGTCGTCTGGTCCAATACCCGGCTCGAAGGCGTCGCCTTCAAAAGTGACGTCGAGGCAGGAAAATTGATCGGGATCACGCTGAGCAACCTGTTGATGGTCGTGTTCAGCCTGGGGTCGCTGATCCCGTTTGCGCTGATGCGATCGATGAAATACAGGATCGAGTCGATCCAGGTGCTGGACGCCGACGCGCTGACCGGATTTGTCAGTGACCGCAGGGATGCGCCGGTCGGCGCGACCGGCGAAGGCGCGGTGGACGTGATGGATCTGGACTTCGGGCTGTGAGCGCGGATCCGGCCTCGGTGCCGCGCACCGTCACGGCGAGCTTCTACGACGGTCAGCTGGCCCGTCCGCAGGCCGTCGAGCTGCAGATCGGCGCGAGCGGCGTCGTGCTGCTCGGCCCATGGCTGCAGCGCGAGTACAGCTGGAAGGATGCGCGGATGTCGGAACGCCTGCAGCACGCGCCCCGGCTGATCCGATTCACGGACGGTACTTATTGCGAGGTCGCCGACCAGCAGGGATTCGACGCGGCGCTGACGGCGGTTGGGTACCGTGAGTCGCTGGTTGCACGCTCCCAGCGTCGCTGGATCCACGTGACAGCCGCGATGGCGTTGCTCGTGGCGGCAATCTTCGCTTTGTACCGCTGGATCCTTCCGGTGGCGGCGGACTACGCCGTGCGCACGATGCCGCCGCAGGTTGAGGAGCGCATCGGCATCGAGGCCACGAAGATCGTACAACAGCAGTTTGCGCGCACCAAGCTCGGGCCGCAGACAGAGCGCATCTGGCGGCTGTTCGACGCGATTGCTCCGCAGGGTGGCCGCCCGTATCGCCTCGTGCTGGTCGACGGCGGGCCGCTCGGTGCCAATGCATTCGCGCTACCCGGCGGCACCGTGGTAGTGACGGATCAACTGATCGAACTGGCGCCGGACGATGCGTCGCTGCAGGGCGTGCTGGCCCACGAGATCGGGCACGTGGAAAACCGCCACCTGATGCGCCGGCTCGTTTCCGGCACGGTCGTGGGGGCTGTCGTGACGTTGATCGCGGGCGACGTGTCGGGCGTGATGGTGGCGCTGCCCGCGGCCCTGGTCAACCTCTCGTATTCGCGCGACATGGAGCGGGAGGCGGACGCCTACGCAGTCCGATTGCTCAAGGGCAAAGGCATTCCCGTGGAACCGCTGGCCGACCTGCTGCAGCGGCTGCAGACGGCCCACGGGGGCGGCGACGCGCCCGGCTGGGCGCACTACCTGCAGACCCATCCCGATACCGAGGATCGGATCGCGGCGATCCGCGCGGCACGATGACAATTGACACCTGCCGCTCATCGTGTCCCCGCTCCCATCCGCCCCTTCGTGGGGTCGCGTGGCGGCGTCGGCGTCCGTTAAAATGCGGCTTATGAACCTCACCGATCAGTTCCTGATCGCCATGCCGAATATGGTCGATCCGAACTTCGACGGGACGGTCGTTTACGTGTGCGAGCACAGCGAAAAGGGCGCGCTGGGGCTCGTGATCAATCGTCCGACCGACCTGACGCTGGCGCGGCTGTTCGACAAGATCGACCTGCGACTGGAAATCGCGCCGTGGCGGGACGAGCCGGTTTTTTACGGCGGGCCGGTACAGACTGAGCGCGGCTTCGTTCTGCACACTCCGACCGGCAATTTCAGCTCCACGCTGAACGTCGGAGAGGAAATCGGCTTGACCACCTCCAAGGACGTGCTGGAGGCGGTGGCCGAGGGCAACGGGCCGCCTCGCCTGCTGGTGACTCTCGGCTACTCGGGATGGGGCGCCGGCCAGCTCGAACACGAATTGGGGCAAAACGGCTGGCTCACGGTCAAGGCCGATCCGCGCGTGATCTTCGACACACCGGTGCGGTCGCGCTTCGCCGCGGCCCTGAAGCTGCTCGGGGTCGATTCGCTGCAGCTGACCGGCCAGGCGGGTCATGCCTGAACGGGAGGCCGGCGCGACGCCCCTGGCGGGTCGTACCGGTCATTCTTCGGGCCCCGCCATCAAGATCACGGAAGGCGTGGCGCTCGGGTTCGACTACGGAACTCGGCGCATCGGGGTGGCCATCGGCAACACCGTCAGCGCGACCGCCAGGCCGCTGTGCGTGATCAGTACGGGCGAGCGGCACACCTGGGGCGCGATCACCACGTTGATCGAAAAGTGGCAGCCGGAAGTGCTGGTGGTCGGGATCGCCCGTTACTCGGACGGGACACCGCATGCGATGACCGCGCGCTGCGAACGATTCGCGAGCCGCCTGAAGGGGCGCTTTGGGCGCATGGTGGCACGCGTGGACGAGCGCTATTCATCGGCCGTGGTCGGAGGCGCGGCCGCGCGCGACGACGAGGCGGCCGCGGTCATCCTGCAGCAGTGGTTGCACGAGGGGGCCCGCGCGTGATCGATCTGGACGCCGAATCGATCTACGCGGTCTTCGCGCAGCGCGTGCGCGATCTGGTCGCCGGCCGCACCCTGGGACTGGTGGGCGTGCACACCGGCGGCGTCTGGGTGGCCGAGCGGTTGCGCAAGGATCTGCAGGTGTCGGCCGAGGTCGGCGTGCTCGATGTGTCGTTCTATCGGGACGATTTCGCCCATGGCGGCCTGAATCCGGCCGTGCGGCCCTCGCGCATCCCGTTCGATGTGGCCGGCTGCCACGTCCTGCTGGTCGACGACGTGCTGAACACCGGCCGCACCGTGCGCGCCGCGATGAACGAGCTGTTCGACTACGGCCGGCCGGCCAGCATCGACCTGGCGGTGCTGATCGACCGCGGCGGGCGCGAGCTTCCGATCGCCCCTTCGGTGGTCGGGCGGACCATCGAGGTGCCCGAGGAGGTCGCCGTGGTTCTGGTGCAGGAGCCTTCCGGACACCTGCGTTTGACGCTCGAGCAGAGGGCGCGTGCCTGAACCGGTGCTGAACCCCCAGCTGAGCGCCGACGGCGAGCTGCACCATCTTCTGTCGCTCGACGGCCTGCCGCGCGGGATCATCGAACGCATCCTGTCGACCGCCGACAGTTTCATCGGCGTCGGTTCACGCGAGGTCAAGAGCGTGCCGCTTCTGCGCGGGCGCTCGGTGTTCAACCTGTTCTTCGAGAACTCGACCCGCACCCGCACCACGTTCGAAATCGCCGCCAAGCGCCTGAGCGCGGACGTCTTCAACCTGAACATCGCGGCCTCGAGCGCGGCCAAGGGCGAGTCCCTGCTGGACACGATCAACAACCTGACCGCGATGCAGGCCGACCTGTTCGTGGTGCGGCATTCGCAGGGCGGCGCGCCGCACCTGATTGCAAGCCACGTGGCGCCGCACGTGCACGTGATCAACGCGGGCGACGGGCGCCACGCGCACCCGACCCAAGGGCTGCTCGACATCTACACGATCCGCCACTACAAGCGCGATTTCGGTGCGCTGTCGGTGGCCGTGGTGGGAGACATCCTGCACTCGCGCGTGGCGCGATCCGACCTGCATGCGCTGCGCGCGGTCGGGGTGCCGGACGTGCGCGCGGTCGGACCGCTCACCCTGCTGCCCGACGGCCTCGAAACGCTCGGAGTGCGCGTGTTCACGTCGCTGCAGGAGGGCATTCGCGATGCGGATGTGGTGATCATGCTGCGGCTGCAGAGCGAACGGATGAGCGGAGCGTTGCTGCCGAGCGCGTCCGAGTATTTCCGCAAGTACGGATTGACGCCCGAGGCGCTGCGCGCGGCCAAGCCGGACTGCATCGTGATGCATCCGGGGCCGATGAATCGCGGGGTCGAGATCGACTCGCGCGTGGCCGACGGCGCTCACAGCGTGATCCTGCCCCAGGTCACCTTCGGCATCGCGGTGCGGATGGCGGTGCTCTCGATCGCCGCTTCCTCGGCGAGGTTCCGATGAGAATCGAGATCGAATCGGCGCGCTTGATCGATCCGTCCGCGAACCTGGATCGGGTCGGCAACCTGTACCTGGCCGACGGTCGCATCGCGGGCGTCGGCGAGGCACTGGGCGGATTCGTGGCGGAGCGCCGTATCGACGGGCGGGGCCTGATTGCGGCTCCGGGACTGATCGATCTGTGCGCCCGCATGCGCGAGCCGGGCACCGACGGGGCGCTTCGCGTCGAAATGCGCGCCGCGCTGGCGGGCGGGGTGACCGGCGTCGTGTGTCCGCCCGATACCGACCCGGCGCTGGACGAGCCGGGCCTGGTGCGCATGCTGCGACAGAGGTCGCGCGAAGCGGCCGGCGCGCGCCTTTACCCGCTGGGCGCACTGACCGCGAACCTCAAAGGCGAAGCGCTCGCCCAGATGTGCACGCTGGCCGAGGTCGGATGCGTGGCTTTCGCGCAGACCGGCGCGCTGCCGGACCACCGCGCCACGCTGCTCAGCGCGATGCGCTATGCGCGCACCTTCGACCTTCCGGTCTGGTTGCGGCCGGTGGACGCCTCGCTGGCCGCGGGCGGCGTCGCGGGTGAGGGCGCGATGGCCGGGCGCCTCGGGCTGCCCAGCGTTCCGGCGGTTGCCGAAACGGTCGCACTGCACACGATCTTCGAGTTGCAGCGGGCCACCGGACAGCGGCCGGTGCGCATCCACCTGTGTCGCATTTCGACCGCGGCCGGCGTCGATCTGGTTCGAGCGGCGCGCCGACAGGGGCTTCCGGTCACGGCCGATGTCGCGATCTTGAACGTGCACGGGGTCGATGCCGACATCGGTCAGTTCGACTCGAACTGGCGCCTGGATCCGCCGCTGCGCTCCGAGCGCGACCGCGCTGCGATCCGCGCGGCCCTGATCGACGGCACCATCGACGCAATCTGCTCGGACCACGCCCCGACCGCGCTCGAGGACAAGCTGCTTCCGTTCGGCGAGGCCGGCGTCGGCGCCTCGGGGCTGGAGACTTTGCTGTCCTTGCTGCTGGCCTGGGCGCAATCGGAAAAGGTCCCGCTGTTGCGCGCGCTGGCCACTGTGACGCGCGGGCCTGCGGGCGTGCTGGCCGAAGATACCGGCACGCTGCTGGTCGGGCGCAAGGCCGACGTCGTACTGTTCGATCCGCTCGAGGTCTGGGCAGTCAACGCCGAGACGCTGCTCAGTTCCGGCAAGAATTCGCCCTACCTGGAGCGCGAACTCACCGGGCGCGTGCGCACCACGATCGTGGGCGGCGAGATCCGGTTCGACCGGGCGCCCGCCGCCGGGGCGCCGGCGTGATCGCGCCACTTTATCGGCTGGGCCTGTGCCTGATCGCGCCGATCACGATCGCGGCGGCGCTGCTGTTCGTGGTGCTGGGTCTGATCTACGCGCTGTTGCTGTTTCCGTGGGTCAAGCGCTCCTGGCGCGACGCGGCCGTCATGGCCTGGTCGCGCCTGTTGCTGCTGATCGTCGGGGTGCGACTGGAGTCGCGCGGCCTGGCGCCGGCGCTTGGCGGCACGACGCGCGAGGCGCCGTCAGGCTCCCTGCTGCTGATCAATCACACGTCCTGGCTGGACGTGTTCTCGATCGCCGCGATCGTGCCGGCGCGCTTCGTCGCCAAGGCCGAAATCGGACGCTGGCCGGTGTTCGGCTGGCTGGCGATCGTGGTCGGCACGCTGTTCGTCGAACGCGGACGGCGCCACGCGGTGGTGCGCACCAACCAGGCGGTGTCCGAGCGGCTGCGCTCGGGCGAGCTGATCGGCATTTTCCCGGAGGGCACGACCACCGACGGCTCGCGCCTGCTGCCGTTTCACGCGAACCTGGTACAGCCGGCGATCGACCTGGGGGTGTCGCTGCGGCCGGTCGCAGTGCGCTTTACCCAGTGCGGCGAATTTTCCAGGGCCGCGATGTTCGTCGACGATATGCACCTGATGCAGTCGCTGTGGCGCGTCGTTACGGCGCCACACCTCGCCGTCGAGGTGCACTGGCTGCCGGCCATCGACCCGCTGCTGTCCAATCGGCACGCGGTCGCGCGCGCGGCGCGCGCCGCGATCGCGCGCGCGCTGGACGTTCCCCTGGAGGAGCACGACGCGCCGCACGTCAGCCCGGCTGCCGATAGCGAGGACACGGAACCTGAAGCACGGTCCGCTCCGGCCAGCTGAGCGCGGTCAGCGCTTCGCCCCACAGGCAGCCGGTGTCCAGGCAGATCGCGTCCTCGCGCAGCATCAAGCCCAGCGTGGACCAGTGCCCGAAAACGATCGGCGTGCCGCGGCTCGCGCGCCTGGGATGATCGAACCAGGCGACCAGGCCGGTTGGCGCGGCGGCAGGGCCTTCCTTGAGCTGGAAATCCATCGTCCCGTCCTCGCTCAGGTAACGGGCCCGTGTCAACGCGTTCAGGATGCAGCGCAGCCGGTCCGGCCCGGACAGCGAGTCGTCCCAGCGCGCCGGCCGGTTGCCGTACATCGTGGCGAGGAATGTGCGGTAGTCCGGCCCGCTCAGCTGCACTTCGACTTCCCGCGCCAGTTCGAGCGTCCGCTCGACCGTCCAGGTCGGGAGCACGCCGGCGTGCACGAACAGGGCCCCCGCCTCGAAATGCGCCAGCGGCCGGCTCCTGAGCCAGTCGAGCAACTCGCCCGCGTCGGGCGCATCCAGGATCTGCTGCAGGGTGTCGTCGCGATGTTGCGGCCGGATCCCGGCCGCGACGGCCAGCAGGTGCAGGTCGTGGTTTCCGAGGAGGGTCAGCGCCCGGTCGCCCATCCGGTACACGCGCCGCAGCGCGGCCAGCGACTGCGGGCCGCGATTGACCAGGTCGCCCACGAACAGCAGGCGCCCGGTGCCCGGCGCCATCGCGAGCAGCGCCTGCAGGCTGTCGTCGCAGCCCTGCACGTCGCCGATGACGAGCAGGCTCAAGGCGACGTGCCGGCGTTGCTGCCGCCCGCGGCGACCGACGCTGCGCGCTTGCGCCGGATCAGCCGGGCGGGGAACAGGAACATGCCCAGGTAGGCGAGCCCCACGCCCACGTAGCCCGCGAACAACCAGGCTTCCGGAAGGCCCACGCTCCAGCCCAGCGTTCCGAGCGCCCCCATCACCAGGTTCGCGCCCAGCACCAGGGCGACCGCGCGCCCGGGCGGCAGGCCCCGGCGCAGCAGGATGTGATGAATGTGCGCCCGGTCCGGAGCGGCCGGATCGCGCCGTCGCAGGATGCGCCGCACCGTCACGGTGAAAAGATCGAACAGCACGACTCCCGTGACCCACAGCATGACCACGGGCGGCACTGTCGGTCCGTAGCCCTGGGTCAGCCCGATCGCAAACCACGCGACCACGAAGCCCAGCACCAGGCTGCCGGTGTCGCCCATGAACGTGCGGCGGCGGCCGCGCCACGGGTGGGGCAGGTTGAATGCCAGAAAGCCCGCCAGCGCGCCCAGCAGCACGACCATGATCTTCAGCGAGACCACATCGCCCTCCCACCGCGCGAACCCGGCGAAAAAACAAAGGGTCACGAACACCAGGCCGCCGGCCAGGCCGTCCAGGCCGTCCAGCATGTTGATGCCGTTGATCAGTGCCACGGTTGCAAAGACCGTGAGCGGGATGCCCCAGTTCATCAACACGATGTCGCCGCGGCCGAAGAGGTCGCCCAGGTGCACCAGGAAGTGGCCGGCCCAGGATGTCATCAGCACGGCGGCCACGACCTGCACGCCGAGCTTGGTGCGTGGCGACACTTCTCCCATGTCGTCCAGAACGCCGATCAGTGCCAGCACCGCGATCGCGACCAGCAGCACCAGGTGATCGGCCAGCTGCGGAAGCGAAAGCGCCAGAGCCAGGAAGAACCCGATGGTGAGCGAGATGCCGCCGGTCAGCGGCACCGAGGCGCCGTGCCGCTTGCGCCCCCCGGGATCGTCGACCAGCCCCAGCCGGTGGGCCGGACGCCGCATCCAGAGGATCAGCAGCACCGTCAGCACGAGAGCCAGAATGGCCTGGACGAAAAACGTCATCCGGCGCTCCGGAGGCGTTCGAGCAACGAGGTGGTCGAGCGATCGTGCTCGAACCGGATTGCCAGCACTTGCGCGTTCCATGTGCGTGCGAGTTGCGCCTCGGGCGTCGCTTCAATCGTGTAGTCGCCGCCTTTCACGTAGATTTCGGGACGCACGATGCTCAGCACCGGCAGCGGCACGCGCTCCTCGAAGATCGTCACCAGGGTCACGCTTTCGAGCGCGGCCAGGATGGCGGCGCGGTCCTGTTCGGCGTTGATCGGCCGGTCCGCGCCTTTTCCGAGCTCGCGCACCGAGGCATCCGAATTGACCGCAACCACCAGGCTCGCGCCCAGGGCGCGAGCCCGCGCCAGGTAGGTCACATGGCCCCGGTGCAGCAGGTCGAACACGCCATTGGTCAGCACGATCGGCCGCGCCAGGCGCGCGACGCTGCGGGCGAGGTCCTCGCGGGCGACGATCTTGGATTCGAACGCCGGCGCGGCCCCGGCCGGTTCAGGCATGGATCACGTCGCCCAGAATCGGCGCCAGTTGCGCGCTGGCCACGGCTTCGTGCAGGTTTGCAAAGCGCGCCCCGACCAGGCCCGGCCCGCAGCGGTCCTCGGGCAACCCGCGGCCATCCTTGCCCAGCAGGATCCGATTCGCGATGCCCGCGGCTTGCGCGGCTTGCAGGTCCTCGCACTTGTCGCCGAACAGCACCGACCGCCCGAGGTCGAGCGACAGGTCGCGCGCCGCGGCCAGCAGCATTCCCGGTTGCGGCTTGCGGCAGTCGCACCGGATGCGGAAGGCTCCGCGCGCGTCGGTCGGATGGTGTGGACAGAAGTACACCCCCGCCAGCGGCGCGTTGCATTGCTGGAAGCGTGCCCGCATCCATTCGGTCAGTGCGCGGAACTGCTCGGCCGTATACAGGCCGCGCCCGATGCCTGACTGGTTGGTCGCCACCACCAGCAACCAGCCACGCCGCGCCAGTTCATGGCAGGCCTCGAGCGTGCCGGGAACGAATTCGAAATCCTCGATCCGATGAACGTAGCCCGGATCGACGTTGATGACGCCGTCGCGGTCGAGAAATGCCGCCCTGCGCTTCAAGATCGCCTCGGCCACGGATCGCGTCACGCGTGCCGCAGCAGCCACCGCACGTACGCCGCGACCCCCTGTTCGACCGTCATCATCGGCTCGACATAGCCGGCATTGCGCAGACGGGTCGAGTCGGCCTGCGTGTAGGCCTGGTAGCGGTCGCGCAAATCGATCGGAAACTCCACGTACTCGATCGTGCCCTGCGCCACCGCCTGCTTCAGTTGCAGCGGTGTTTGCCCGTTGGCCTCGCGCAGCGAATTGACCACGGCCAGCGCGACTTCGTTGAAGCTTTGGGCGCGTCCGGTGCCGACGTTGAAGATTCCGTGCGTGGGGCGATTCAGGAAGTGAAGATTGACCCGGATGGCGTCGTCGACATGAATGAAATCGCGGCGCTGCTCGCCATCGGAGTACCCGTGGCTGCCCTGGAACAGTCGGACGCGCGCCTCGCGGCGGAACTGGTGATAGTGATGAAAGGCGACCGACGCCATGCGCTCCTTGTGTCGTTCGCGTGGCCCGTAGACGTTGAAAAAGCGCAGCCCCACCACGGGTGCCCGCAGGGTCGGCAAGGCACGTCGCACGACCTGGTCGAACTGGAACTTGGAGTACCCGTAGATGTTCAGGGGACGCTCGTACAGGCGCTCCTCCACGAAGATCGGGCCCAGCCCGTACACCGCGGCTGAAGAGGCGTAAATCAGCGGGATATATA
>CAVTZO010000034.1:0-35961 GCA_963739145.1 uncultured beta proteobacterium | reverse complement strand
ATGGCCACACCCAGGCTGTTATCAAACTCAACAAACGTGTTTTCGGGCCAAAGACGCTGCCGGACTTCCTCGCGGGTGACGATTTCTCCTGGCCGCTCCAAGAGCATGACGAGTAATCGATAGGGAAGGTCCTGGACTTTACGCGGACGCCATTCCGCGCAAGCGACTCCTCTCCGGTGTTCAGTTCGAACGGACCGAAACGGTAACGCGTCCTGCCTGAAACCTCTCCCGGCATGTCTTCCCCAAGGTTGGAAGATGGTAGCACGGCTAGGCGACCACCCTACTCGAGTTAAGACCAACCCGCAAGCTCATGTGGAACAAGGACTTTTCAGTTAAGGGAGACTTAAAAACCAGTTTCATTGACCGCGCAGCCGATTTCGATCAGATTCACGTCCGCCGAGGCAGCTCGCATGGGGCTCGGGCACCTCGATTGAAAACGACCGGAAGCCCGGAATTCTGAGGAGGACTTTACGACCAACAACAACTTTCACCAGGCCAAAACACCAAGATCTTATCTGGCAATCTGCTTAGTCGCTCTTTTTCTTGCGCTCTTCGGCTCCTATGCGCAGGGCCAGCAAGTCCACCAGCTTTTCTACAACAACTCAGGCTGGGCGGACGCAAACCTGAACGGATCTTTGACTAGTTCCGCTACCGGCGTGGGTGCTTTCACCACGACGCCAAACAACGATCAGCATGTCTTCTACATTTCCAACACCGGCGACATTCACCAACTCTACAACGTCGGGGGCGGGTGGACGGACCAGGACCTGACTGCGCAAACGGGTGGAGTTCCGGCCAACAGCATCTCCAACGTGGTGGGCTTCTCGAATCAGAACTTTCAGTACGTTTTCTACATTGGCGCTGACTTCAATGTTTATGAACTTTTCTACAACAACTCGGATTGGTCGTATACAAATCTCAGCGCCACCTACGGCATTCCGATTAGCGATGGCGTCGAAGTCACCGCATTTGCTAGACCTCCGACAATAGTTTGCACGTTTACTATGTGACCCCTGGCTGCATGTCATCCAGACCTACAACGTGGGGAATGGCTGGCAGTATGAGGATCTGACTGCGGAAACAGGTGCCCCGCAACCTGAGGGACGGTTCCTCACGGGCTTCAATATCGCCAACCTGCAGTACGTGTACTACGTGGCCTTTGGCGGTGACGTCCACGAACTCTACTACAACAACGTCAAATGGGCCGATGAGGATATCACCGCCCTGGCAAAAGCCGTGCCCTCGCCGCAGTACCCGGATGGCTCCTTGTCTGCAATGGTAATTCCAGGGACCACAAAGTTGCGCGTCTATTACGTTGGCACTAACAATCACGTGATCCAGTTGGCCTCCACCAATAACAAGAAGTGGACAACCGCGGATCTGACCAAGAAAACGAAAGGGCCGTTGGCCAATTCTTCCAACGGGGCTATCGCGTTCGCCACGACTCCAAACAACCAGACCCACGTGTACTACGTTGCCGGCGATCACGTGAATCAACTGTTCTTGCCTGCTCCCGCGACTAAATGGTCGAACACAGACCTTACGGCCCTGAGCCACGGCGCCCTCGCGGACTTCAACGCGGCAATGGGCGGCTTCTCAATCGCGAACGAACAGTATGTGTATTACATCGCTCACTAACTCTCTACCTCTTCCGAGGACGGCAGCATCACGCCGTCCTCGGAGAGTAAGTGCCCAATCATTAAGCAGGTCGTTATTACTGCTTCAAAAGCTTTCGGCGCAAGGCAACAAAGGCAGTTACGACATTCAAGATCCAAAAGGAGGTAATCATGCAACGCAATCATAGGTTTTCCTTGAATTGGCTGCTTCTCGTTGCCATCGGATTGCTCGCCGTTTCTAGCCAGGCACAACTTCCGGCGAAGCGAGTTTCTAGATTCGGCAGCAGATCTTGACCCGCAGGCGACGCCAGCCTCGCCTGCCATTGCCACTTCAGGAACGGTACGTGCGCCGCAAGGCATAACATTCGCCTTCGGCCTTATCGATTTCCCGCGTTCTCCTGACAGCACTGCGCAGGGCCTGAACAGCCGAGGCGATATCGTCGGACTCTATGGCCCCAATCTTCCAACGTACGAAGGAACCGAACAGTCTTTCGCGCTTGAAGGAAATACCTTTCAGGAACTCGTTTATCCGGGAGCTTCTTACACGCTGGGACTTGGAATCAATAAGAGCCGAAAGATCGTGGGTTGGTACGCCGGACCGGACGGCAACCCGCATGCTTTTTTGCGCACCGGCAAAAACTATAGCAACATCGATCATCCCGGTTCCTACTATACGATCGCTTCAAATATCAATGATGCCGGCCTCATCATCGGCACCTACTCGCAGAACGCGAGCGACACTCTCCACGGATTCGTTCTGAAAAAAGGAGTGTACACAACGCTCGATCCCGACGGATCGATCTTCACGGAACCAGTGGGGATTAACTCCAATGGCGTGATCGTCGGATTCTGGGTAGACCAAAACCAATTTAGCCATGGCTTTGCCTATCAGAATGGCCAGTTCACGACGATCGATTATCCGGGCGCCAGCAACACGCAACTCAGCGGCATCAATGACCAGGGTCAGATGGTTGGTGGTTACGGAGACGCCATCGTCGTCGGCCAACATGACTGGCCCACACCTAATGCTTTTTTCCTCGATCAAGGAACCTTCACGCCGATCCAACTGCCGGTCGCTGATGCGCAAGTTACATGGACCGACACATTTGTTGGAAACGAATTTGTGGGCATGTATATCGACAGCCTCGGCAACATGGAGGGGTTTTCAGCAACGATCAGCCAGTAGTGCTCCCTGCGGATTCAGAACGCACCAGATTATTTAGACAGCTATTTTCCAAGGAGGATGTCATGCGTATTAGCAGAGAAGTCCGTGTCCGAACCCCGTTTTTCCTGGCTTTAGTGTTGCTTGTAGCCGCCGTTGTCGTGGGGCAAAACGTTGGCGCCGTCCCTTCCGTGGAATCCTCGCGCATGCCTGTGAAGCAGCAGTTCGAGCAACTTCTGCAACACCTCGCACAAACGCCCGGTGCACCGGAAGCGCAATCATCGCCGGCGCGCTTCGATCCTCGCTCACGCGACGTTGCGAAGATATCTCCCGTGCAGTCGATTCGTTTGCCGGGCGCGCCCACGGCCGCCGCGAGGTATGTCTTTGGCAGGATGGACCTCGCTACCGGTGATTCCCCAACCGCGGTAGCGACCGGTGCATTCCAGACTGGCGGGCCGACCAGTATCGCCGTTGCGAACACCTACTACACCAATACAGTCTCGGTTTATCTCGCCAATCCGGATGGAACGTTTCAGCCAGCCGTAGATTACGCGACAGGAGCGGAGCCTTCCTCCATTTTCGTGGCGGATTTGAACGGAGACCACAATCTCGACTTAATGGTTTCGAATTGGACCGGCTCGGTATCGATCCTCCTCGGCAATGGCGACGGCACATTCCGGCCGCATGTGGATTATTCAGTGGGCGGCGGTTTTGTTGCCCAGGTCGTGGCGGGCGACTTCAATCACGACAATAAGCTCGATCTCGCTTTGGCCGTGGGAACTTCGTACTCTGTTTCGATTTTATTGGGCAATGGTGACGGCACATTTCAGCCGTCGATGAGTTACCCGGCCGGCAACGGAGCAAGCGGGCTCGTTGCCGGAGACTTCAATGGCGACAATACGCTTGACCTCGCGGTCGCGGGGCCTTCCGACCAGGTTGCCGTCTTACTGGGTAACGGAGATGGTTCTTTCAAACCGCCCGTTCAGTATGCGACGGGCGCGGTGCCCCTCGCGGTTGTAACGGCCGATTTCAACGACGATCACAAACTGGACCTGGCGGTCATCAATGCCACGAGCAACAACGTATCAATTTTGCTGGGCAACGGCGACGGCACGTTTCAGTCACACGTCGATTACGCGGCGGGCGATGGCCCTTATGGCTTGGTGGCCGCCGACTTTAACGGTGACGGAAAGGTTGACCTGGCAATCACGAGCTTCTATGACAACGCGGTCTCGGTCCTGCTGGGCAAAGGGAATGGAACGTTTGGGGCCAAAAAGAGTTATGGCGCGGGCTTGAACCCTTGGGGGCTGGCCACTGCCGATCTGAATGGAGATGGCAAATCCGACTTAGTCGCCACGAATTACGGATCGAATACTGTGACGCTTCTCGTGAATGAAGGCAAAGGCACCTTCCAAGGGCATTCCGATGTCGAAATAGGAGCAAGCACGATACCTTTCTCTCTGGCCATCGCAGACTTTGGCGCCGATCATATTCCCGATCTGGCGGTTGGCGATTTCGGATCCAATAACGCGTCGATTCTCTTAAGCAAGGGAGCAGGCAAGTTCCGGCCGGCAACCGCCTATCCGGCGGGATTTGGCGTCTTACAAGTCGCCACGGGCGACTTCAATGGAGACAACCTGACTGATGTCGTGGCAAGCAATGCAGGGTCGAATGCTGTCTCGCTGTTGTCTGGTAAGAGCGACGGTACGTTTGGGGCGCCGATCAGTTTTCCAACCGGCGGATATCCAACAGGGATCGCTACCGGGGATTTTAATGGTGACGGAAATCTGGACTTAGCATCCGCCAATCTTAATGATTCCACCGTCTCCGTTTTGTTAGGTAACGGAAGTGGAGGGTTCTCAGCCCACGTAGATTATGCGGTGGACTTCAATCCTGCCTGGATGATCAGCGCCGATCTCAACATGGACGGCAAGCTCGACTTAGTGACAGCTAACGCGGGCGATGACAGCGTAAGTATCTTACTCGGCAAAGGCGATGGCACATTCCTGCCTGCACTTACATATCCCGTAACACCTGGGGCGAATCCATACGAGGTCGCTGCTGGCGACTTCAATGGGGACGGTAAACTCGACCTGGCCGTCTCAGATTTCTATACGAACACCATCTCAGTCCTCATCGGCAATGGCGATGGAACGTTTCAGCCCCATGTCGATTACGCCGCCGGCCTCTTCCCGTATGACGTGGTGGTGGGCGACTTCAACGCCGATGGAGTGTTGGATCTGGCAGTAAGCAACAGCGAATGTTCGGTCCCCGCCTCGAACTGTCCAGGAACAGTTTCTATTCTTTTCGGTAACGGCGACGGCACATTCGAACAACATGTGGACTATCCGGTCGGAATCTATCCGATCGGCGTCGCGTCGGCTGACCTCAACGGCGATGGCGGGAGTGACTTGGCGGTAGCCAACGCTTATTCCAACTCAGTCTCTCTTCTTCTCAATCTTCCGGTCATTGGAGTCTTTCCTAATGCGCTGGACTTCGGTAAGGAAAAAGTTGGAGTCAAGAGCAATCCGCAAACCATTACCATCGGCAACCCCAGCGGCACACCAATCAGCATCAGCAAACCGAAGATCGTCGGAGCCGATGCGGCAGACTTTGCCGAAACCACGACCTGTCCGCTCGCGCCGTCTACGTTGGTCGCAGGGTCAAGTTGTTCGATCAGCGTGACGTTCACACCGAAGTCAACCGGCTCACGATCCGCCGCGCTCAGCCTCAAGGACAGCGTGCCCGGAAGCCCGCAACTGATTCCGTTAGCGGGCACCGGCCAGTAAGGCGGCCCTCGCAATCGAAGTTGAAGCCAAAGAGAAAAGAGGAATTCCGACATGTTCAGATTCTTGGCCGCTGCGCTCCTAGCTGTCGTTATAACGTTTCCCGCTGAAGGCATTGCCCAGTCATTGCAGACGGGTTCGGAGTCAAAAGTTCGCACCTATTACGTCGCCGCCGACGAGGTCGAATGGGACTACGCTCCCGGCGGCATCGACAAAATGATGGGCATGAAGTTCGAAGGATGGGGAGAAATGTTCACCAAGAGTGGCCCCCACGCGATCGGCAGGGTCTATCGAAAAGCTGTCTATCGCGAATACACTGATGCCAGTTTTTCCAAGCTCAAACCGCGTTCTCCCGAATGGGAGCACCTGGGAATCCTCGGGCCTGTGTTACGCGCCGAGGTTGGCGACACGATTCGCGTCGTCTTTCGGAATAATGCCACTCGGCCCTACAGTATGCACCCGCATGGCGTCTTCTACACCAAGGAGTCCGAGGGAGCAGTCTACGATGATGGCGCAACGCCCGAGCAGAAAGCTAATTCCATTGTTCCTCCGGGCCAGACGCACACTTACACCTGGGAAGTGCCGGAACGTGCCGGTCCTGGCCCGGCGGATGGCAGTTCGGTCGTCTGGCTCTACCATTCTCATGTCGATGAGCAGCGTGACATCAACAGCGGCCTGATTGGTCCAATGATCATCACCGCCCGCGGCATGGGCGGGCCAGACGGCCGTCCAAAAGATGTGGACCGCGAATTCATCAACCTATTCCTTGTCTTCAACGAAAACCTCAGCTGGTATCTCAACCACAATATCCAGACCTACACCTCCGATCCCAAGGGCGTAGACAAATTGGAAGGTAAGCCTGCCGACCTCGACGGGGCTTTCTCCTTCATCGGTACCGGATTCAGCAGCGCAAACCTGCGAGCCTCTATCAACGGATACATGTATGCCAACGGACCGCTGATGACAATGAAAAAAGGAGAGCGAGTCCGTTGGTATCTCGTCTCCCTCGGTGGAGCAGTCGACGGGCACACTCCACATTGGCATGGAAATGTCGTCACGTATCGCGGACATCGGACGGACGTCGTGCCCCTGGCGCAGGCCGAGATGCAGACGGCCGACATGGTCCCCGACAACGTAGGGACATGGATGTATCACTGCCACGTAGACGAACACATGGTGATGGGGATGATGGCCCTATACAAGGTCGAGCCGTAGCGCGAGGTGCGGCTGTCGCGTGGAGGAAGCCAGAGCCAATGCAATCTGGAAATCCTGGAGGCCGGATTCCAACCCGACCTCCCGACCTTCGCACGGAGATCAAATACCGCTAACGAACCAGAAATCACGGGTGGCACTGATGCAAGGAATATTGAGCGATCAAAGATGGTTGACATGCCGAATGTCTAGTAGGTGCATGAAACCTTCGATAACCCTCGCGGTAGCGCTCGTCTTCTGCTTTGTAATGATCGCGACTGGCAACACGAAACTCCTGACGGCAGATCCACTGACCAATCTCCCACTCTATTCAGCCACCGATTCTCGGCTCCATTTAGGTAACGAACCCATCCGTCTGCCGGAGTCGAACGTGTGTGGGAGCAAAATGCAAGCCGACTTCTATACCGTATACGATTCCAAGGTGGACGCTACCGTAGCGTGGTATAGCGCTCACCTTCCAGGCTTCAAGAAAACGCATGCCTTCGCCGCGAATCGCTCCCAAGACACCTTCTACAATCGTGAAGGGACCATATCTGTTTCGGTGACCGGAAGCTCGGGAAGAGCGGGCGAGAATACCGAGACTTATTCGGTCGTTTACTCGCTCTTTCAGCCCGCCCTCTTGGAGAAAACGATCATCGGGCTGAATCAACAGACAGTGGCCTGCAAGTGACAACCTTAGTGAAGCGCGCGAGCTCCGCAAAACCGTTGCGACTTTACACCTGTTATCACCATCTCTAAACACTCGGCGCCTTCTGGGTACAGATCTTGTCACCTTTCCGACCATCCACCGACCACAGAATCTTTCCAACTTCCTCAGATGTCATACATCGCCCGCGACACCCTGTCGCAACTATAATGGCGCCCGCTCATATCTCTGGCTCGAAAGCCTGACTCGGACCGTATGAAAGTCACAGGGCAGGATGGGCGGAATGGGCAAGATGCTCTGCTACTTTAACCGGAGGCATCCATGAAGAAATTGCTGGCAGAAACTGCCGATCGAGCGGCCCGATACCTCGCGGGGATCGCCAATCGGAGGGTCCCACCGTTGCCTGCGGACGTCGCTCGATTGGAAGCACTGGGAGGACCGCTGCCTCAATTGCCCACAGATCCCTCAGTGGTCTTAGCATTACTGGATGACATCGGGTCGCCCGCGACGGTGGCAACGGCCGGAGGCCGCTATTTTGGTTTCGTGATCGGAGGCTCGCTACCTGCGGCACTGGCGGCCAACTGGCTGGCGGGAGCGTGGGACCAGAATGCCGGAATGCAAGTGATGTCTCCTGTGGCGGCGAAGCTGGAAGAAATCGTCCTGGAGTGGATGGTGGATGTGCTGGGTCTGCCGTCTGGGTCGGGGGCGGGATTTGTTACTGGTACGACCATGGCAAATTTCTCAGCCTTGGCGGCGGCGCGGACGGCGCTGCTGAAGCGCGCGGGATGGGACGTCGAGGAGGACGGATTGTTTGGAGCGCCTCCCATTCACGTGGTGGTGGGCGACGAAGTTCACGTCTCGGTGCTGAAAGCACTTGCCATGCTTGGCCTGGGGCGTTCGCGAGTGACTCGGGTTCCAGTGGACGACCAGGGACGGATACGACTGGACGCACTGCCTCCCCTCGACGATCGGACGGTTGTGTGTGTGCAGGCAGGGAACGTAAATACCGGAGCATTTGACCCAGCCGGAGAAATTTGCGCACGTGCGCATGAGGCAGGCTCCTGGGTGCATGTAGACGGCGCGTTCGGACTCTGGGCAGCCGTCTCACCGCTGTATGCTCCTTTGCTGGCGGGCGCCGGCGCGGCCGATTCATGGGCGATTGATTGTCATAAGTGGCTGAACGTACCCTACGATTCGGGTGTCGCAGTGGTGCGAAAGCCGGAGTATCTCCGGAACGCCATGACGCTGAGCGCCGCGTATCTGGCGACGAGTGATGGGCGCGAGCCATGTCACTACGCGCCGGAGGCGTCGCGGCGTGCGCGCGCGATCGAGTTGTGGGCAGCGATGCGCTCACTCGGACGCAGCGGTTTGCGGGAAATGATCGAGCGAAACTGTCGCCAGGCCAAAGAGTTCGCACAGCGCCTGCACAACGCGGGCTTCGCTATCTTGAACAACGTGGTCCTGAATCAGGTGCTGGTCTCGTTCGGCAACGCGGAGAACACTCTGAGGGTCATCAGAAATATCCAGAACGATGGCACCTGCTGGTGTGGAGGGACGCAATGGCACGGGCATACGGCGATGCGAATCAGCGTCTCCAGTTGGGCCACCACCAATGAGGATGTCGAGCGGAGCGCAACAGCAATGATTCGCATCGCAAAGCAAGGGAGTTAGGAGCCTGCGTAATAGCTGAGAATGTGTCCCAGCAGTTCTGTGCAAGTCCCATGTGCGTTTGTCATTTGCACGACGTGCCACGCAAGAAAACATCGCCGCTAAGGCAATTTTCGTCGTCGCGATTCCATGCTGGGTTCAAAGTCAGCGCGCAGCAAGTCACGGCATTCTCCCAACCGCCGAATCTACTTTCGCGGTTTTCCGACCCGCTGGGCCGTCGCAAACATCTTGGCGACCGTATCCAGATCTTTCGGCTTCACCGCCCCCGGAGGGATGCGCGTATTAGTCAGGTCTTCGAGCGTCAGCATCACCTCGCCCAGTGCCATCGAGTCCACCAACCCGGACGAGACCAGTGGCGTGTTCTCGTCAATCACCAGCGTCGGCTTTCGAATTCGCCGAAGGATGTATTCAATCATCTGCTTGGCTTCTTCCGTCATTTCAATTCGCTCTCCCTGTAGAATGATCCGCTCCTCGTATCTCGACCTGTAACAGCGCCGTTCTTATTCGACGTTGAGTTCCGGATGTTCTTTCTGTAACTTCTCGAAGGTCGCGGATCGCGCTGGTTTTCCGGCGGTGCTCTTCACAATCCACTTTGGCGGCTTCAGAAAAACTGTTCCAACGGTCACTCCCAGGCCGGCGGTGACCTGGCCGCGAATCTCGCGCTCGATCTCGCAGTATTGGGCGAGCAGGTCTTCGCTTTCCACCTCGGCCACGATGATGATTTCTTCCGTCCCGAGGTCTGGATTGTACACACCCATCGCGATTACTCGGCCATCGTGGACGGCGCGGTGGCTGGCAGCGATTTCCTCGATATCCTGCGGGTAGATATTTTCTCCGCCCACAATGATGAGGTCTTTCTTTCGTCCGACCACATAAAGTTCCCCGTCCACACAGAACCCAAGATCACCTGTGTGGTACCAGCCATCGATGATCGCTTTTGCCGTGAGGTCGGCACGGTTGTAATAACCGTCAAACAAGCAATCGCTTTTGATAAGAATCTCGCCGGCGTAGCTTTCCCGAGAGGAGTGCCCCGAATCTGACACGATACGAATCTCGTGATTGGGCAGCAAACGGCCGGATGAAGTGAAACAAACCGAACCCGCCGCTCCCTTCCGCGACCCGAACGACGCGATGCGAATTCCGAAACTGTCTGCCATCGGCCCAAATGCGCGTGGGGCCGGAAGGTCGATCGATGTCCGACTGCGTCACCGCAAAAACGTTCTCGGCCATCGCGTAAGAGCTTTGCAGAGCTCCGTCCTTCAGTCCAATTGCGGCAAATGCGCTTCTGAAATTCCTGCATGCTGCTTGTCCGGACCGGCTCAGAACAATTGATCAGCGCGCGAACGGAAGACAGATCATACTGCGCGCGCCGGTTTGGCCGTGTGCGGCGCGGAACAAACTGGAATGCAAAGTTAGGTACCCAAGCGAGCGTGCACTTATGCTCGCTAATGACCTGCAACATGGTTTCCGGATGCATCACCCAGTCGAGCGGCGACTGCATCACGAGCGGCACGTGGTAGACCATTGGAAGCATGAAGCAGGCGATCAGGCCCATGTCGTGATAAAGAGGCAGCCAGCTGTAAATCCGGTCCGTCGCGCTGTCAATCTTCAGTGCTTGCGCAAGATGTTCCAGTTGTCGCAACACGGCTGCTGTGGGTCAGCGCCACACCCTTCTGCAGTCCCGTCGTGCCCGCCGAATGCTGAAGCGTCCCGGCGACAACAAGTGGTCGATGTCGGTGTGGGCCCGCGATGTCGATACCGGCGCGGTCAAGTGGGTGTACCAGATGACGCCGCACGACGAGTGGGACTTCGACGGCATCAACGAAATGGTGCTGGCCGACATCCCGGTGCACGGCAAGCCGACCAAGGCGCTGGTGCACTTCGACCGCAACGGCTTCGGCTACACGATGGATCGCGTGACCGGACAGTTGCTGGTTGCCGAGAAGTTCGACCCGGCCGTGAACTGGGCCACGGACGTCGACATGAAGACGGGCCGCCCGGTTGGCGTTCCGAAATACTCGACCGAGCACAACGGCGTGGACGTCACGACCAAGGACGTCTGCCCGGCCGCGCTGGGAACCAAGGACCAGCAGCCGTCGTCGTTCGATCCGCAAACCGGGCGCTTCTACGTGCCGACCAACCACGTGTGCATGACCTATGAGCCGTTCAAGGTCGAGTACACCGCGGGCCAGCCATATGTCGGCGCCACGCTGACGATGTTCCCGGGACCGACGACGATGGACAACAGCATGCAGGGCAGCATGGGGTCGCTGATCGAATGGGACGCCGGCACCGGCAAGATCGTGAAGTCGCATCCGGAGCGCTTCTCGGTGTGGAGCGGCGTGCTGACGACCGACGGCGGAATCGCCTGCTACGGCACCCTCGAGGGCTACCTGAAGTGCGTCGACGCGAACGACATCACCAAGGAGCTCTACAAGTTCAAGACGCCGTCCGGCATCATTGGCAACGTCAACACGTGGAGCTACAAGGGCAAGCAGTACATCGGCGTGCTGTCCGGGATCGGCGGCTGGGCCGGCATCGGCATGGCCGCGGGTCTTGAGAAGGACACCGACGGTCTGGGTGCGGTCGGCGGCTACAAGGAACTGGCCAAGTACACGGAGCTTGGCGGCCAGCTGACGGTGTTCACGCTGGCACCATAAGAATCCGAAGCGATTCTTGATACGGGCGCGCGGGCCTAGCCCGCGCGCTTTTTTTGCGGCGCACTCAACCGGTGGGTCAAACATGGACAAGATTTTCTTGAGCGGTATGCGGCTTCAGGCCATGGTCGGCATCTATCCGGAGGAGCGCACTTCGTCGCGCCCCGTTCAGATCGATCTCGAAATCGGCGTGCCGGGGCAACGCGTGTTCACGTCGGGCGACGTTGAGGACACGGTCGATTACGCGGCGGTGTCGGAGAGGATCCGGGTTGAGCTGGCTCAAGTTCGATACGGCCTTCTGGAGGAAATGTCGCAGGCGATCGCGCGCATCGTGCTGGAGGAATTCGGGTCGCCATGGGTTCGTGTGACCCTGGTCAAATTGGGCGTCCTGGGAAATGGCATAAACGTCGGTGTTTCGATCGAGCGGCGAGCTCCGAAATCCACGGGTGCCAAGGTTGCGCCGCGTCGGAACGGGATTCCGGTCGGGCCGGACTACCGGATGTTGATGTCCGGGCGGTTCGACGGCGGCGATGCCGCAACGCAGCATGTCCTGGCGCCACCCGTTCGCACATCGCGCTAGGATCTGCCCCGCTGTTGTAGACGCCTGTCCGACTCGGAAGCGGTGCTCTAAGCAAACCATACCCGCGGCAGCGGGTCTCCGAGGTGAGGCAGACGATGAAGCAAGGAACGGGATTTTTTGGCCCCGGCGCGTTGATCGGAATGTTTTTTGTTGCATTGCAACCTGTCCATGCGGACGACCAGCCCGCGAACGCTGCAGGCGCGCCGGCGCCGGTTGCGATCGCCGCACCGGTCGGCGGCGCCGCGGCCCCGCTGTACCGCGTGGTCGATGGCGATCAGGTCGACGCGGAAACCTTGAAGGGCTGGAAGACGTGGCGGTCGATGGCATGCGAACGCTGCCATGGCGCGGCCCAGGAAGGCATGGTCGGGCCTTCGCTCTTGCAATCGTTGAAGGTCCTGACCAAGGACGAGTTCAAGACCGCGGTACTGACCGGGCGGATCGATAAAGGGATGCCGAATTTCGGCGGAGCGCAGCCGGTCGTCGACAATATCGACTATCTGTATGCCTATTTGAAAGGGCGCTCGGACGGCGCCATCAAGCCAGGACATTTGAAAGGGATCGAATGAGTCTTCTGTTTCAGCGGTGCCTTGGATCGGCGGTGGTGGCGGCAATCGCGGCGAGCGCCGCAATCGCACTGGCGGACGATGCGCCGCCGATCACCGCGCCGGACCAAGGCGCCGGCGCTGCCAAGCCGGAGCCGGCGCCTCCTCGGCTCCGGCCCCAGGCACCGCACCCGCTGCGGCGCCGCGTCGGCCGCGAGCTCGGCTCCGGCCGGCGGCGGGAATACGCCGCTGTATCGAGTGGTCGACGGCAACCACGTCGACCCAAACACGATGAAGGGATGGCACACGTGGCGCGCGATGGCGTGCGAACGCTGTCACGGCGCCAATCAGGAGGGGCTGGTCGGGCCGTCGCTGGTGGACGATCTGAAGACGATGTCCAAGGACGACTTCAAGAAGTGCGTGCTCGAAGGCCGGGTCGACAAAGGGATGCCGAACTTCGGCGGGGTGAAAACCGTCGTCGACAACATCGACAATCTGTATGCGTTCCTGAAGGGGCGGTCGGACGGAGCGATTCCGACCGGTCACCTGAAGGAAATCGAGTGAACGGACCGATGCGAATGCGCATCCCGGTGGCCGCGGCGGTGACGGCTCTGGCGTTGTGCACCTCGGTGCGCGCCGAAGCGCCGGCGCCCGTCGACAACGTGCTGCGCGTGTGCGCCGATCCGAACAACATGCCGTTGTCGAATCGCAATGGCGAGGGTTACGAGAACCGCATTGCCGAGCTGCTGGCGCGCGACCTCGGCTGGAAAGTGGAGTACACGTGGTTTCCTCAGCGGATGGGCTTCATCCGCAATACGCTCAAAGCGCGTGACCCGGACACGGATCGCTTCAAGTGCGATCTGGTGATCGGCGTGCCGGTCGGATACGAGCTGACGCTGACCACTCCGGCCTATTACCACTCGACATGGGCGATGGTCGTACCGAAGGGCAAGGGCCTGGACGATATCCACAAACCGGATGACCTGCTTCGGATCGACCCGACTCACCTCAAGAAGCTGCGCTTCGGTCTGGTCGGGCGAACGCCGCCGACGGACTGGTTGCTCAGGAACAAACTGATCGAGCAGGCGGTAGCGACTCCGACGCAATCGGGGGACCCGGAAGCGTATCCGGGCGAGCTGATCGACAAGGAGCTGGCCAGTGGCCGCGTCGACGTCGCGTTCGCATGGGGTCCGATCGCCGGATACTTCGCCAAGCACGCGCAACCGCCGGGGATGTCGATGCTGCCCTTTCCGCCCGAGCGCGACATCGTGTTCGATTACAAGATCGCGATGGGTGTCCGCTTCGGCGAAAAGGAGTGGCGCGACCGAATCGCGAACCTGCTGGTGCGCGACAAGAAGGAAATCGACGCCATCCTGATGTCGTACGGAGTACCGCTGCTGGACGACCAGGGCAACCTGATCCAGGCGGCCAACTGAGGCGGTCATGATGCCCGGCAATGGCCGGTCGGACCGTGCCGCCCCGCCCGGCGCACGGGAGCGGCGCGCGTCGGCATCCCTGCTTCGAATCGCGGCGGCGGCGCTGTGCTGCACACTGGGTGTGGCGCGCGCCGACCCGGTCGACGTCTCCCGCGCCGAAACGCTGCTGTTCATGTCGCCGCAACTGAAGGACCTGCCGTTGCCGAGCCGGCTTCACTATGCATTTCTCAAGGCCGGTACGCTGGAGAAGGGTTATTCGGATACGGTCGACGTCGACATCACCGTCCAGCCCGACGGCAGCCGCAAAGGCGCCGTCCGGTTTTTTTCCGGAACGCGCCAGATCAAGTATCCGGATGTGGAACACGCCGAGGGCAACCCGGTGCTGCTGTTCTATCTGGAGCGTGAGATCCGGGAGATGGCGCGCTTGACCGGCGGTCAGCCGAATCACTTCCGGCAGAGAATCCGCGCGGCGCTGGCCGAATCGGCGCAGATCAAGGAGATCGACATCCGCTACGGGGGCCAGACGGTCACGGCGCAACAGATCACGATCTCGCCATACGACGCGGACCCGAACCGGGGCCGCTTCGAGCAGCTGGCGGCCAAGCAGTACGTCTTCACGCTCAGTGAAAAGGTCCCCGGCTCGGTCTATGAGCTTCGGGGTTTCGTGCCGGCTGCGAGCGGCTCGCCCAAGAACGAGGCGGTGCTCGACGAGACCCTGACGCTGAAGTCGGCCGGCACGCCTCATCCATAAAACGATTACTTGCTGTCCGGCGGGGTGCCCGCCTCCTTGGCGAGCTGGTCCAGGGGCTTGACGCCCTGGCAGTCGGCGCCGAGGTACTTGATCGCGGTGTCGCTCTGGATCGTGTGGCTGCCCTGGGCATCGGACACGGTCATGTCGATGTGGGTCGAGACCGTGTCGCTGCCGATCGTGTTTTCGCCCTTGCCGACCATGGTTCGACCCGCGGTCGAGCAATTGAACTCGTAGCTGGCCTTGTTGCCTGAACGGGTCACCTTGCCCGGTTCGCATCGACCCTGCGGATCGATCATCGGCTTGTCGCGCGCGGCCATCTGCGGGCTGATGCAGATGCGCCGGCCGACCCCGGTGGCGCTGGAGCCGGACATGCCCTGGCGGTTCATCATGGTTTCCATGCGTTTTCGCTGGTCCTCGGGCATGTTGGCCATGGCTTGTTGCATCTGCTTCTGGGCGGCGGCCATTTGATCGCTCATGTCGTGGCCGTCCATGACCTGGCGCGACTGGGTCATTTCCCAGAGGCCGGCCTTCAGACCGGAGTCGCCGGCAAGAGCTGTCCCGCCAATGGCAACGAGCACCAACAGACCTGCGCGTTTCATCTTCGCCTCCATGCAATGTCCTCTATGAACCCGGCCAGTGGATCAGTTCGCCTTCTCCGCCGAACCCCAGGTCTCCGATCCAGCGGTGCACGCGTGTGGACGGCCGGCGCAAGGACGCGAAGCGCGACGGCAATGGCTGCCATGAGCGCGCCAGCAGCACCAGGAACTCCAGCGGCAAGGTTCCGCCGTCGTTGAAGGTCGGGCCGGGCGATGGCGCGGCTCCGGCGAACAGCAGCGTGCCGCGCCTCATTGCATAGCCGGGCCGCGCGCCGCACGGGCCGAGCATCGCGATCGTGCCGCCCTGCATGCGCGAGCCGCAGTAGTCGCCGCACGACCCCTCGGCCAGGATCAATCCGCGCCGCATGTGATCGCCGGCGCGGTCTGCCACGCGGCCGCCGACGATCACCACGCCGCCGCGCATGCCGCGGTGCTCGCCGGGCAGGGCCGCGCCCAGGTAGTCGCCGGCATCGCCGCCGATCTTCACCAGCCCGGCCGTCAGGCCGCTCGCCGCGTAGGCGTCGACGCTGCCGCTGACGTCGATGCGGCCGCCGCGCATGCCGATCCCCAGGTAGGCGCCCGCATTGCCTTCGACGCGAATCCGGCCATCCTGCATGCCGGAACCGATACGGTCCAGGCGCGCGCCGTCGCCCTCGATCACGATGCCGGGTCCCGCGTGGCCGTGCACATCGAACCATTCGCCCACCGGCAGGCTCTTGCGCCCGCAGGCGAGCGGCAGGCGCGCCACCCCTTCGGCCGATTGCCCCGCCAGCCGTTCAGGCGTCAGCGGTGACAGGTCCAGCCGGAACGCCGGAGCTGCGCGCAGCCGCAGGACCCAATCGCTCACGGCAGCAGCGTCCTCAAGGGGAAATGGAACTTGCCGAGCTTGCCGCCGTAGTTGCCGGCGCTCAGGCGGCGGATTCCGCCGCCCGCTCCCACGCCGCACACCGCGCGCAGCCCTGCCTGCATCGAATCGCGCACCGCGCTTTCGGTCAGGCCATCGATCACGATCTCCAGCACGCATTCGATATCCGGGCCCAGCTCCGAATCGACGCTGGCCCGCAGCGTCGGGCAGAACGCGTGGTTGGTCGAAGCGATCAGCGTCTTGTACTTGGATCCGACCTTGGAGCCGGAGCGCACCACCCCCCCTGGAAACGGCATGATCGCCCCGGGCACGCGTCGCATGGCATCGATCGCCGCTTCGGCCGCGGCCAGCGCCGACGAGGTCCCGGTCGCCAGGATCAGGAAGTTGCCGCCGCCGATCGCGTCGCTCATGGCGGCCGTGTCCTCGGCGATGAACTCGCCGTCCATCACCGGCACGCGCCAGTAGCGGCGCCCGCCGATCACCTTGGAAATCTGGTGTCCGTCGCCGAAATAGCGCAGCGTCTTGCCCAGCGGCAGCGGCCGCCCGCTCGCAATGCCGGAGAAGACCGCGCTGGTCGGGGACGTCAGGACGCATTGTCCGACGCGCCGCTCCAGTTGCTTGGTCAATTCGCTGCTGGAAGTGGCGAACAGCAGCACCGCCACGCCCGGCCGCCCGTCCGGCGTGGTTTCCGCGGCGAGCTCGCTTTCGATGCCGGCCTCGCAGCCGCACCCGATCACCGAGGTCGCAAAGCCGGTCATCGAGACGGCCGCCTGTTTCGCCCAGGCCAGCGTGTGCGCGGTGATGATCAGGCGCGTGCCACGCATCGCGAACGCCTCGGCGAAGGTGTCGTCGATCGATACGCCGTTGACGATCACCGCGCCGCCTTTCGGCATTCGTGCACGATCAGCCGCGAGCCGCACTCGCAAAGCTCGTCCCGGTCGATCCGCAGGCCCGAGGCCGACACGGTCTGATAGCGCTCGAAGTAGTCGGCGACCTTCGCTTCGATCGACCGGTCGTACTCGGGCTTGACCGTATGCACGCTGCCGCTCGTGATCTTGAGCAGGCGGCCATCGTGCGCGATCATCTCGCCGTCTTTGAAGACGTACTCGGGCGTCATGAACATCCGCTCGCGGTCGGCATCCTCGCGATACACGACGATGTCGGCCGCCGCTCCCGCGGCCAGGTGCCCGCGATCGGCCAGGCCGAGCGTGCGGGCCGGTCCCGCGCGCGTCATGATCGCGATCTCGTACAGCGAATATTCGCGCGTCAGGCTGGCGAGCGTCGAGGCAGCGCGCGCATCCGGGTGGATCTTCTGGAACATGTCGTCCCGGAACGAGCGGTCCGTCAGCAGCCGTATCAGGTGCGGGTAGGTGGTGAACGGTCCCCCGTTCGGGTGATCGGTGGTCAGGTAGATGCGCCACGGATCCCGCACCGAAAGGAAGATTTCCAGGCCGATGGCCCACTGCAGGGCGTTGACGAAGCTCTGCTCGCGGTAGCGGAACGGAACCACGCCGCAGCCGGCGTCGCACTCGATGTCCATGATCACCGCTTTGCGCGGCGACCCGAGCTCGGAGTTGCGATACTGCATCATGTTGTCGCCGGACGCGGTCACGGTCTGCCCGAACATGATCTGCCCGACGTCGGCACTGACATTCGGGCGCGCATTGATCGCCTCGGCAATGCGGGCGGCCGCCGAAGAGAACTTGCGATCGCCCTCGGTGCCGTAGCTGTGGAACTGGATGTGCGTCAGGTGGATCGGCAGGCCCTCGGCGGCGTCCATCGTCGCCAGGGTCGTGTCGACGTTGCCCGGCACTCCCAGATTGCAACCGTGCACATGCAGGCCGTGCGGCACGCCCAGCTCGTGCACCGCGCGCGTCAGGGCCTGGATCACCCGGCGCGGCGTGACCCGGTAGTGCACGTGCTCTTCGTCGACATCGAGTCGGCGCTGGTTGAACTTGAATGCGCTGATGCCACCCGGGTTGACCACCTTGATCGCGATCGACTGGGTGCTGTCCAGGGTCCAGGCCACGTAGTCGTTGATGCGCGCTTGCGGCTCGCCCGTGGCCAGCATCCTGAGAAAAAAATCGTCGTTGCCCAGCAATGCGTAGCAGCCCTTGTCGACGATTGGCGTGTCGCCGAGCTCCAGGTGTGTCTGGCGTGCGTTGATCGGCACCATGGCCGGCTCGAAGCAGGCGGTGTAGCCCATCTCGGCGTACCGGTAGCCGGTCGCCAGCGTGCCGGGAGCGGCGTGGCCGCAGCTTGAACGGGTCAACTCCGTTCGTTCGTAGCGCACGCGCCGATGGTCCTCGGGCAGCATCAACCGCGCAAGGTTCACCTTGCCGCCGCCGATGTGCGTGTGCAGATCGATTGCGCCGGCCATCACGACGCGTCCCGACACGTCGATCGTGTGCGCGACGGCCGCATCGGGCGGCTCATCGATGATGCGGCCGTCGCGCACGTACAGGTCGCGCACCTGACCGTCGACCCCGTGCGCGGGGTCGATCAGCCGGCCACCGGCCAGGCGCATCAGCATCGGGCCAGCTCCTGCGAGATGGCGCGCAGTATCTGTGCGCAGGATGGTCGCTGCGACGGCCGTGTCGCCGACACCCGCAACGTCAGCACCTTGTCGGTGCGCACCAGGTGTCCGCCGTGATCGATGCCGGGCGTTCCCACCGGGAAATACACGTCGGCACGTTGCGCTGCAGCGGCACCCGGGCCCGCGAGCAGGACGAGGGGTGCATCCGGATTCGGCGGCGGCGGCAGATCGGACAGCGTCGAAATCCACAACAGGGCGTCGACCTCGCGCCGGGCCAGCAGGCGGCGCGCATCGAACAGGTACGGATCGTAGTCGGGCCGGCCGCTTGCGAAGCTGGTGCGGAACGGGAACCCCACCTGCCACAGCAGCACCGCGTCGGCGGTCAGCTCGCCCTCGTTGCCGCCCAGGGGCACCCCGGAAAAGCGCGTGGTGCGACTCAGATTGCCCAGGGTACGGAGAATCGCCTGCACGCTGAGCTCGGCGTGGGCAAAATCCAGGTCGGCCGCCGCCCACACCAGAACTCCGTAGCGCGCCGCCCGCATCGTGTCCGACAATTCGCGCAACTTCGCGATCGGCACCGAGCCGATCTGCGCGGCATCCAGGCGGACCCCGGCTGTCAATGCCGCCAGCGCTCCGAGCAGATCGGGCAGGTCATTGCGCCCGCATTCGATCCGGTCCGCGCTGCCCGGCACATCCGGCGGCGGCTGAGCACCGACAAAGATCGACCGGCGCCCGCCGTCCTGCAGGCCGAACAGGGTTCCGCCCGGGGCCGCGATTCGCTCGAAGAACCGAGGAAAGCGCCCGACCACGTCGGTGCCGACCACCACCAGCAGATCGGCCCGGTTGCGGACCTCGGCCAGCGTGGTCGTGATCGAGCCGCGATCCTGAAATGCCAGCACGTTTCTGAACTTGAACGCCGAGTTTGCGTGGTCGAGCACCGCACCGCAGCGATCCGCCAGTTCAACCGCCGCCCGCATTCCCGCTACGTCGGTGGCAAGACCCCCGATCAGCGGCTGCACCGCGTGTTGCAGTATTTTTGCTGCGGCGCGGACGGCCTCCTCGTGCGTTGCCGGCGATCCTTTGATCTGCGGCGTAACCGGCCCGGGCGCCGACTGGCGGGCGAACCCGGCCTGGCTCAATCCACAGCCCCGCGCGGATACGATTATCGCTCCGCCATCCGATGGCCTGACCTGGACGTCATCGCACAGTAATCCGCAGAACGGACAGGTGCAGGTGGTGGCCAGGGAAGCCGGCGGCTGTTGTTCTTCCGGGCGCGCTTGCATGGTCTTCATTCTAAGTGTGTCAACCGCGACACCAAAGCCTAGCCGACATTCATCCTGTGAAGGGCGCGCGGGTAGTATTCTGACCACCCTCTATCAATGTGAGAAAGGGACGGACGTGCAGAGTTCGGGTGGCGTTTCCCGCCACACGCCCTCAGTCCCTTCGCGGATCAGGGTCGTGGCGCCGGCGCGCCTTCATTTCGGTTTCGTCGACCTGCACGGCGGTCTCGGGCGCCGCTTCGGCAGCCTGGGACTTGCAATCGACCGGCCGACGCTTCGGCTGCACGCGTCGCGCAGCGCGACCACCGAGGTGGTCGGGCCGGGCGCCGAGCGAGTCTTGCGCGTGATCGAGCTGCTTCACCAGCGGCACGGGGTCGATTCGAGCGTGCGGGTCGAGATCGACGAGTCGATTCCGTCGCACGCCGGGTTGGGTTCGGGTACGCAGGTCGCGCTGGCTGCGGGCGCGGCCCTGTGCGCGCTGTCCGGGCGGGCCTTGCCGGTACCTGAACTGGCGCGCTGCCTGCAGCGCGGTGCGCGCTCCGGCATTGGCAGCGGCGTGTTCGAATTCGGCGGCTTCGTGGTCGATGGCGGCCGCGGGGACCTGGACGCGCCGCCTCCAGTCATCAGCCGCCTGTCGTTTCCGGAGGACTGGCGCGTGGTGCTGCTGTTCGACGCGCAACTGACGGGCCTGCATGGGCCGCGCGAAGCGGCGGCGTTCCGGGATCTGCCGCGATTTCCGGAGCATCAGGCCGAGCGCCTGGCGCGCATGGTCCTGATGAAGCTGCTGCCGGCCCTGGCCGAGGCCCGCCTCGAGGAATTCGGCGCCGCGCTGACCGATCTGCAGCAAACGATCGGCGATCACTTTGCCGCCGCACAGGGCGGGCGATTCGCGAGTCATCGCGTGCAATGCGCGATCGAGCAACTGGCCGGCCACGGTGCTGCGGCGTGCGGGCAGAGCTCCTGGGGTCCGACCGGATTCGCGATTTTTGGCGGGCAGGCGGACGCCGAATCGGCCGTCGAGCGGCTGCGCAGCCGCCCGGGCGAGAGCGCCGGCCTGTCGATTCAGGTCGCGCGCGGCTGCAACCGCGGCGCACAGCTGCATCCCGATTACGCCACGGCGGATCAGGCCGTCGCGGCCTGAGCCGATTGTCGAAATCAAGCGGACCGAGGCCGACTTCATGGAGCATCGATACATCCTGCACTTTCTCACGCCGTCCAGACACGCCAGCCCGTTCGACGTGAACATGGCGATCGATGCCGGGTTCGAAACCGTGATGCCCTATACGGAAGTGTCGATTGACGATGTCGGGCCGCTGACGCAGGACGCGATCTTTTCGCGTGGTCCGAGCGGCGTCAAACGCACGGGAATCTTCATCGGGGGCCGCGAGGTCGAACTGGCGCACGAGATGCTGGAGACGGCGCAGGCGGCGATGGTGCCTCCGTTCGAGGCCTCGGTGTTCGCCGATCCGAGCGGCGCCTACACCACCGCGGCGGCGATGGTGGCCGAGGTCGAGCGCCAGCTCAAGGCATCGGGGCGGGCGGGCCTGGGCGATTTGAACGTGCTCGTGTACGGGATCGGTCCGGTCGGGGCTTGCACCGCCGTGCTGGCTGCCGGCGCTGGCGCGCGGGTCAGGATTCTTTCGCACAACAGCGAAGTGCGCGCGCGCAGCGTCGCAGCGATGTGCCAGGCGCGCTTCGGCGCGATGATCCAGAGCGGCTGCGCGGGCGATGTGGAGCGCAAGCGCGCCGTGATCGGTGATTGCCATGTGCTGCTGGCCTGCGGCAAGGCCGGCGTGCGGCTGTTCGGCCGCGATGAGCTGGCCGCCGCGCGCGAGCTCCTGGTGGCGGCCGACGTGAATGCGGTGCCGCCGGAAGGCATCGAGGGCATCGGCGCGATGGACCGCGGCAAGGCGCTGCCGGCGGGGTCGGGCCGGGCGGTCGGAATCGGGGCTCTCGCCATCGGCAACATCAAGTTCAAGGTGCAGCGCGGCCTCTTCGAGAAGATGCGTTCGGCCGAGCGGCCCGTATACCTCGATTTTCGCGACGCTTTCGAACTGGCGCGCGAACTGAGCGCGTAATGCGCTTTCTCGTGGTGGCGCATTCGGCAAGGCTGCTCGCCCAATCCGCGGCGCGCGCCCGCTGCCCGGTGTGTGCGCTGGATCTGTTCAACGATGCCGACACCAGGCGCGTGTCGCTGCACAGCGAGGCGGTCGACCCGCGCGCCGCAAACGGCCCGGGGTTCGATCGGGAGGACCTGCTGCGGCGGGCGGCACGCCTGTGCCCGCCGTCGGGATGCCTGGGATTGGTTTATGGAGCCGGGTTCGAGGACGACACCGTAACGCTGGCGCGGCTCGCGCGTGGACGCGAACTGTTCGGCAACCCGCCTGAGCTCGTCGAGCGGCTGAAGGATCCGGTCCGTTTTTTCGGGATGCTCGACCAGCTCGCGATTGCGCATCCGGACACGACACCGGACAGGCCGGCGCAGCCGCGCGGCTGGCTGTACAAGCGACGCGGCGCAACCGGCGGGGCGCACGTGATGGATGCAGGCGCCGTGGACATCGAGGCGGCCGCCGGCCAGGGCTACTTTCAGCGCCGCGAAGCGGGCCGCAACCTGTCGGTGCTGTTCCTGGCCGATGGCCGGGATGCCGAAGTGATCGGGGTTTCGCGACAATTGACGCGAGGCACCGGCAGGCACCGTTACGCGTACGCCGGTGCGGTCGGGCCGATCGAGTTGCCGGCCGCGGTGTACCGCAAGCTGCGCGATGCAATCGACGCGCTGGTCGCGCGGACCGGATTGGTCGGCTGCAACAGCCTGGACTTTCTGCTGGACGGCGTCCGGCCGAGCGTGCTCGAGATCAATCCGCGTCCGTCCGCCACCATGGACCTGTACGACGACGATTGGGCCACAGGCCTGTTCGACGCCCACCTGAAGGCCTGCCGCGGCCGCCTGCCGCGGGCTGCCGCCGCGCGGCGCGCGCGCGCCGCGCGGGCGCACGCGATCGTTTACGCACACAAGCCGCTGCAGATCCCGGCGGATGCGGCGTTCGCGCCCTGGTGCAGCGACCTTCCGCGGCCGGGGAGCAGGATGGCGCTCGATGCGCCGGTCTGCACCGTGCACGCCGAGGCCGCCGATGTGCAACGAGCGCTGCAAAAGGTGCGCCGGCGCCGGCAGCGGACCGAACTGGAGCTGGCAGAACAAGTTGATTCGGAGGAGACCGGGAATGGACGCAAGATCCTCGCACCCCAGCGTAAATCGCGGCGCCGCCCCGCTGGTCAAGGAGCTGCTGGAACAGCGTGATGCGCTGCGCCTGGACGTGCACCGCCATGACAGCGGCGCCACCCTGATCGATGCCGGAATTCGCGCGCCCGGGGGGCTGGAGGCGGGACGGCGCATCGCCGAGATCTGCATGGGGGGACTCGGACAGGTTCAGCTGACGGCCGGCAAGGGACGCTGGCCGATCGCTTTGTCCGTCGTGGCGTCCAACCCGGTGCTCGCCTGCCTGGCTTCGCAATATGCGGGCTGGTCGCTCTCCGCCGGCAGCGGAAAGACGAAGTTCCAGGCGCTGGGGTCCGGCCCGGCGCGCGCGCTGGCCGTCAAGGAGACGCTGTTCGAAGAAATCGGATATCGCGACCAGTTCGAGGCGACTTGCCTGGTTCTGGAGGTGGACCGCGAGCCGCCGCTGGAGGTGGTGCAGAAGGTGCTGCACGATTGCCGGGTCGCGCCGGAGAGGCTGACCATCGTCCTGACGCCGACCAACAGCCTGGCCGGAATGGTCCAGATCATCGCCCGCGTTCTCGAGGTCGCCCTGCACAAGGTGCATGCGCTCGGCTTTCCGCTGGAGGCCGTCGTGGACGGGGCCGGCTGCGCGCCGGTGGCGCCGCCTGCCCCGGACTTCCTGACCGCGATGGGGCGCAGCAACGATGCGATCCTGTTCGGCGGTACGGTCCAGCTGTACGTGCGATGCGACGACGCGGCGGCCGAGGATCTGGCGCGCCAGCTGCCGTGCGCAGCGTCGCGCGATTATGGCAAGCCGTTTGCAGCGATCTTCAAGGACTACGAATACGACTTCTACAAGATCGATCCGATGCTGTTCGCGCCGGCCGTGGCGATCGTGACCAATCTGGCGACAGGCCGGACCTTTCGGGGTGGCTCCCTGAACGACGAGTTGCTGGCGCACTCGTTCGGCGGATAACGGGGTGGCAGGCCAATGGCATTGCGCGTCGCGATCCTGACCGACCAGCCCGGCTGGCACGGCCGCGAATTGCAGCGCGCCTTCCGGGCGCTCGATGTGCAAACGGCTTGCGCGAGCCTGTCGGACTGCCGGCTGGATCTGGAAGGCTCGCGCGCCGCAGTGCGCGTGCCGGGATTCGAGACGCAGATGCCCGACGCGGTATTCGTGCGCAGCATCGAGGCCGGCTCCTTCGAGCAGGTCACCTTGCGGCTGTCCGTGTTGCACGCGCTGCGCGAGCTGGGCGTGCCCGTCTACAACGACGCGCGCGCCATCGAGCGCAGCGTCGACAAGGCGATGACGACCTTTCTGCTGCGCCGTCACGGGATTGCGACCCTGCCCACCTGGGTAACCGAACGGCAGAGCGTGGCGCGCGGGGTCTTGATGCGGGAGGCCGCGCAGGGCAACGAGCTGGTGGTCAAGCCGCTGTTCGGATCGCAGGGCAAGGGCCTGGAGCGTCTGGCTGCCGGAGCCACCGTGCCGGCCGAGGACCGGGTGCATGGCGTGTGGTACCTGCAGCGCTTCCTGGACTGCGGCGAGGACAACTGGCATGACTGGCGCGTGCTGGTCGCGGGGCGCTCGCCAGTGGCGGCGATGCTCAGGCGCGGTCGCTCCTGGGTCACCAATGTGGCGCGCGGGGCGCGGGTCGAGACGGTCGATGCGCAAGGCGACCTGGCCGAACTGGCGGTCGAGGCGGCTGCCGCGGTCGGGGCCGACTACGCCGGGGTCGATCTGATGCGTGACGCACAGGGGCGCTGGTTCGTGCTCGAGGTCAACAGCATTCCCGCCTGGCGCGGGCTGCAGGCGGTGACCCGGGTCCGGATTGCCGATGCGCTGGCCGGCGATCTGGTGATGCGCTATCTGGATCGGCGGCCGTTCCAGGCGTCGCCCGCGCAAGCCCGATGAACGCGCGCGCGCCGGACGCGCTCGCGCAGCGCGCGTTCCTCGACGCCTGCGAGCTGGATGTCACGGCGTTGAAACCGGGCAACGTGCGGTTTGGTGCGCCGGCCCGCGACATGCGCGCCGAGGATTTCATGATGAGCGCGCGCGCGAGCGCTGCCGCGCTGGACCAACCCGGAGCGTCCGTCGGGCGACGCGTGCTCGAGGCGATCCGCAGCACGCAGAAGGTTGTGCGGTGCAATACCAATCTTGGCATCGTGTTGCTGGCGGCCCCGCTCTTTGTCGCCGCGGAAGCGGGCGGGAATCTGCGAGAGTCGCTGGTTAGTCGACTGGCCGCTCTGGACCGTCACGACGCGACGCTGGCCTATCAGGCAATACGCCTGGCACGCCCCGGCGGCATGGGCAGCAGCGCCCGGCACGATCTGAGTTGCGAGCCGCAGGTGACGTTGCTCGAAGCGATGCGCGAAGCCCAGGATCACGACAGCATCGCACGGCAATACGTGCAGGGATTCCGCGACGTTTTCGATGTGGGATTGGCGCACTGGGTCGATGCGCTTGCGCGCTTCGAGAGCGAAACATGGGCAACCTCGTACTTGTATCTTGTATATCTGTCGAACTGGCCCGACTCGCTGATCGAACGGAAGTTTGGGACCGCTACCGCGCAGGCGGTATCGCAGCGGGCACAACAGCACCTCTCGCAATTCAATTCATATTCCGGGCTGAATGACATCGAATCTCGACTGCTGCAATGGGACGAGCAGTTGCGGCGCGACGGACTGAATCCCGGCACCAGCGCCGACCTGACGGTGGCAACGGTGTTTGCTGCGAAACTGGCGCGGCCGGTGTAAAGTCCGCGAGGGCGCGGGCGGGCCCGCAACGGGAGACCACGCAAGCGACGCCGAGAAGACTTCCCGGTACTTCCAGGACTGCAATCCAGTACAAAAGGAGAACGACCGAATGGCAAAGATCACGAATGTGCGCGTCGGCGAATCGCTGGTCGGCGACGGCAACGAAGTTGCTCATATCGATTTGTTGATCGGACCGCGCGGCAGCGCTGCGGAGTCCGCGTTCACCCATTCGCTGACCAACAACAAGGACGGGTTCACGTCGCTGTTGGCGGTGGTTGCGCCGAATCTTCAGTGCAAGCCCAATACGCTGCTGTTCAACAAGGTGACCATCAAGGGTGCCAAGCAGGCGGTGCAGATGTTCGGACCGGCCCAGGCGGCGGTCGCGCGCGCGGTGGCGGACAGCGTTCAGGCGGGCGTGATTCCGGCCGACGAGGCCGACAACCTGTACGTGCTCGTGGGCGTGTTCATCCACTGGGACGCTGCTGACGACAACAAGATCTTCGACTACAACTATCGCGCCACCAAGGAAGCCATCGAGCGCGCGGTCGCCGGTACGCCGACCGCGGCCGAAGTCACCGCCAAGAAGGGATCGGTCAAGCATCCGTTCTCGCCGAAGTAAGCGCGATCGCCTGAGGCACCGGATTCCCGGGGCCGGGTTTATCGACAGGGGCGGCTCCTCGTTGGACTGCCCCGTTTTTATTTCAAGCCTGCCGGGCGCCGATCGATGAATCGGACCGTGGTTGTCTGCATCGCGCTGTTCGGGCTCTTCGTCCTGACGATCGGCGCGCTGATCGGCTACGCGGCGATGACCGGTCCGCAACTGGATGTCTCCAGCAAGGCCTACGTCGACGACGCGGTTCCGAAGATCATCGCCACCTGGTCGGTGGACGAGCTGCTGAGCCGCGGTTCGCCAAGGATCCGCGACACGGTCGACCTGGATCAGCTGCGCGACGTATTCGGCAGGCTGTCGGCGCTGGGCCGCCTGGTGTCCTACGACGGGGCCAAGGGCACCTCGCGCATGGCCTTCACGCCGTCCGACGGCAAGGTGGTCGGCGCGGTGTACCTGGCCAGGGCGACTTTCGAACACGGACATGCGCAGGTGCGCATCTCGCTCGTTCAGGTGGCAGGGCAGTGGCGCATCCAGGCGTTTTCGGTCGACTCGCCGGTGCTGCGCGGTCAGCACGAAGCGGCAACCTGAGCGGGCTTACATCCGCCTCATGCCTGGGCCGATTCGCTGTAGATCGAGCGCATCCGTTCGAGCACTTCGACCCAATGCCGCACATCCCCACCGATCGATCGGCCCGACCAGGCCAGGTCGGCGCGCGCCGCGCCGCCGATCGGAACGTCGGTGTGTGCCGCTTCGTCAGGCAGGCGGAACCGATCGTCCCAGTTGAGCTCGATTCCGAGCGCCGGCAGGGTTGACCCCGGGTCCGCGCCGCCCTTTCCGGGGTGGACCTGCGTCAGCACGACCGCACGCACCCGACCCCACGGCGCGAAGAAGGGCCGGCGATAGGGACCGCCGAACCAGATCGCGATGCCAAGCTCGGAGGCCTCGATGATCGGCAGCTGGACCAGCAGTCGCCATCCGCAGCCGACCATGGTCAGGAGCGCAGCGCCGAGGGCGATCCAGTAGAGGGTCGCCAGGATCGGGTCGTCCGGATGGTGCGCGGGCGTCCCCGGAAACAGGAGGACCCCGGACAGCACAAGTCCGGCCCCGAACGCCACGCGCACTGCGGTCCGGTTGGGCGATATCCGGACAATTTGCGGCAAACCGCCGGGGGTTGAATCAGGAATCGGATGCATGTCCGGGACGGGACCGGACGGCATGCCGGCCGGGATTCGAATCTACCCCAGTGTTGCGTTATCCCCAATGGCACCCGGACACGTAGGGAATTGCCGGGGCGGGGCATCGGCCGGCTCCCCTACAATGCGAGCCATTCTCAGGAGGGAACGGGCGCAGCTTGCCCGCCGACAACGGATGAACGTGATCTTGGCTCAACCGCGCGGGTACTGCGCCGGCGTCGTGCGGGCAATCGAGATTGTGGAGCGGGCGCTCGAGAAGTACGGCGCGCCGGTGTACGTGCGTCACGAGATCGTGCACAACCGACACGTGGTCGACAGCCTCAGGGACAAGGGCGCGCGCTTCGTCGAAGACCTGTCCGAGGTGCCGCCCGGCGCCGTGACGATCTTCAGCGCGCACGGGGTCGCGCGCGAAGTCGAGCAGGACGCCGAGCGCCGCGGCCTGTCGGTGCTCGATGCCACCTGTCCGCTGGTGTCGAAGGTCCATATGCAGGGACAGCGTTACGTCGACCAGGGCCGCACGGTCATCCTGATCGGCCACGCCGGGCACCCGGAGGTGGAAGGAACGATGGGGCAGTTGACTGCGCCGGTGCGCCTTGTCCAGGGCATCCAGGATGCGCAGGAAATCGACATACCGTCCGACGCGCCGGTTGCCTACATCACGCAGACCACGTTGAGCGTGGACGACACCAAGGCCGTGATCGGCGCGCTGCGCGAGCGCTTCTCCAACCTGGTCGGGCCGGAGACACGAGACATCTGCTACGCTACGCAGAACCGGCAGTCGGCCGTGCGCGAGCTTGCCAAGCTCGTGGACGTGATCATCGTGGTCGGGGCTCGCAACAGCTCGAACTCGAATCGGCTGCGGGAAATCGGGCAGGAATCCGGCGTGCCGAGTTACCTGGTTGCCGATGGCAGCGAGGTCTGCGCCGGGTGGCTGGAAGGCAAGCGGACGGTCGGATTGACGGCGGGCGCGTCCGCTCCGGACGTGCTGGTCGATGATGTGGTGGCGGCATTGCACCGCTTCGCGCCGATCCAGATCTCGACGTTGCCGGGCATTGAGGAAAAGATCCAGTTCCGGCTGCCCAGCCAGCTGCTGGAGGCGGCGGTCGAGTAGTCGCCCGCGCCTCGGGCCCGTCCGGCTGCGGTATCAGGGACGAAAATTCAGGTTCAGTAGGGAGTTCAGCCTTGGCCATTGCATTGCACGAAGCGCTGACCGTCGGAGCGTATGTGGTTCGCCAGCACCTGGCGGGCCGCAAGCGCTATCCGCTGGTGTTGATGCTGGAGCCCTTGTTCCGCTGCAACCTGGCCTGCGCCGGTTGCGGCAAGATCGATTATCCGGACCAGATCCTGAACCAGCGCATGTCGGTGGCCGACGCGCTGGGCGCGATCGACGAGTGCGGCGCGCCGGTCGTGGTGATGGCCGGCGGCGAGCCCCTGCTGCACAAGGATCTGCCCGAAATCGTGCGCGGCGCGATCGCTCGGGGCAAGTTCGTCACCGTCTGCACCAATGCGCTGCTTCTGGAAAAGGCGATCGATCAGTACCAGCCCAGCCGCTATTTCAACTGGTCGGTACACCTGGACGGCGATCGCGAAATGCACGACAAGTCGGTCTGCCAGAAGGGCGTGTACGACCGCGCGGTGTCGGCGATCCGGGTGGCCAAGCAGCGCGGCTTCAAGGTCAACATCAACTGCACCCTGTTCAACGACGCCGACCCGGAGCGCGCCGCTCGTTTCTTCGATGAGGTCAAGGCGCTCGGGATCGACGGCATCACGGTTTCGCCCGGCTACGCGTACGAGCGCGCGCCCGACCAGAAGCATTTCCTGAATCGCACGGCGACCAAGGAGCTGTTCCGCAGCATCTTCCGGCGCGCGCGCAACGCGCGCGGGTCGAAGTCCTGGCCGTTCTTCCAGTCGAGCCTGTTCCTCGACTTCCTGGCCGGCAATCAAAGCTACCACTGCACGCCCTGGGGCAATCCGACCCGCACCATCTTCGGCTGGCAGCGGCCCTGCTACCTGCTCGGCGAGGGCTACGCCAGGACGTTCAAGGAATTGATGGAGACCACCGACTGGGATCGCTACGGGGTGGGCAATTACGAGAAGTGCGCCGACTGCATGGTGCACTCGGGGTTCGAAGCCAGCGCCGTGGCCGATGCCATCCGCAGCCCGTGGAAAGCGGTGCGCCTGGCGCTGACGGGCGTGCGCACCGAGGGCCCCATGGCCCCTGACATTCCGCTCGCCAGGCAGCGTCCGGCCGAATACGTGTTTTCCAGGCACGTGGCGGAAAAGCTCGAGGCGCTCTCCAGCAGAACCTAGCGGCCCGCCTGCGCGCGTCGCGCTTCGGTGGGCCCCCGCGCTTTGCGCTTCGGTGGGCAGGCAGGCAGGGGCGCGCGGAGTTCGATGCATGGACATACACCCGCACGCTGGCCCGATCCGCTCGATCCGCGAATACCTGGTGCACCTGTCGATGGTCGTGCTGGGGATCCTGATCGCCCTGGGCCTGGAGCAGTGGCGCGAGGCCAGCCACAGCCACGCCATCGCCCAGCGCGCGCTGGACGACATGCTGACCGAGATGCGGGACAACCGCGCGCAGGTCGCTACCGCTTTGGCCGAGCTGGTTCAGCTGCTGCCTTACGTGCAAGGACTGCTGGATCTGCAGCGGCAGGCGATCGAGGCCAGGCGCACGCATGCGAAGCCGCCCGCGGAACCCCAACTCAGCTCGCATGGGGTTGACTGGCCCACGTTCTCGACGGCGGCCTGGGACAACGCGCTTGCGATGCAGGCCCTGGGGCGGATCGACTTCGAGACCGAGCGCAAGCTGGCGCGCGTTTACAGCAGGCAGCGCGACGTCAAGGAAGGTCAAAGCACGTTCAGCACCGTGGCCACGCACTTCGATACGATGAGCGGCCGCCAACTGAACGATACCCCGGAGCGGATGATCGAGCGGCTCGGGGCGCTGCAGGAAGTGGCGACGTGGATGGGTCGCCTGGAAGGTAGCTATCGCCAGCTGCTGAAGGAGTATGACGAGGCCGTAGCGCCGCGGGCGCCGGCCCCGGGCGCGTAGCACTCCTGAGCGCGACGGCCGCGAGAAGGGCGCGCAGCTGGGAGCCTGCGCGGCAGAACGTTCGCAACACCGCGGAAGGGGTCAGAATCGCCTACGGCCGCGCCCGGCGGAAGAATTCCAGGTTGTAGCCCGCGACCAGGTAGATCGAGTCCTTCTCGAAGAAGATCTGCTGCAGCGTGTAGTCCTTGTCGTCCCGGTATGCGACGACCACGGATCGGATGTCGGAGTCCACGACCCGGTACTCGTCGGACCAGCTTTCGCCCTCGAACTCGCCGTAGGAATGGGTCTCCGTATAGCGTCGAGTCAGCTTTCCGAGCAGGTTCTCGAACTGCCTGCGCTGCCTGGGGTCCGGTTCTTCCGTGTAGCGCCAGAATTTCGTCGTCCGCTCCTTGTCGGAGCGCCAGGTTCCAAGCAGCCGGGAATCGACGCGGGCGGGCGGGTCGGCGAACGCGGCGGACGCGACGGCGGTCAGTGCGCCCGCCGCCAGGCCTCGCATCGCGGACCGTCGAGTCGCCTGGACCCTCGAAGCGTCACGCGCGGGTCCGATACTCCAGGCCGATCGCATCCGGATCAGCCCGGTTCGATTCTGCCCAGCCGGGTGCGCAGGCTGTCGAGTTCCTCCATCAGATCGGCGACCAGCGCGGCCAGCTCCGGCTCGGCGTCGAACACGACCTCCAGCCTGCGCATCTGCCGGACCCGCCACAGATCGCGGCTGCCGAATCGCCACTGCGAGGGCCGATCGCCCGGCGGCTGCAGCCGGCCCTCCTGCACGTGGACCGCCACCCAGTCCGGGCTGACCGCGCCTGCGCTGCACAGCTGCTCGAGCGTCAGGCAAGCATCTTCCACCAGCGCGCCGATCAGAACCATCCGATCCTGCATCGTGTCAGGCTCCGTGGGAGGCGCGCGCATCGAAATTCAGCTCGCGCGCCATGGTTTCGTAAAGTTCCTTCGCCCGCGGCGTGTCGGCGGGCGGCACGATCACGCGCAGGTTCAATATCAGGTCGCCCGGCGGATTGGACGCAACGCCCTTGCCGCGGATGACGAGCTGACCCCCCGCCTGTGCACCGGGGGGAATGCGCGTCTTCAGGCTCTTGCCGTCGGGCAGCGCGACCTCGACCACGGCCCCCAGTGCGACTTCCCACGGCGCCACCGGCAGCTCGATCGACAGATCGCGGCCCGCGACACGAAAGCGCGGGTGCGGCTTGAAATGCACCTCGAGGTAGAGGTCTCCCGGCTCACCCTGGCCGTTGCCGGGCGATCCCTGTCCGGCCAGGCGGATCAGCTGACCCTCCCGCACGCCTACCGGGATCTGCACGTCCAGGGTGCGCGTGTCCATCACAACGCGGCCCTGTGCGTCCACCTTCGGCACGCGCAGGCTGACCCTCTGCTGCGAGCCGCGCCACGCATCCTCGATGTCGAGCAGGATCTTGGCGTGGTGATCCTCGCCCCGCCCCGGATGGCCGCGGCGCTCGCCCGCGTGGCGCGCCGAGCCCATCCGACCGAACAGCTCGGAGAAGAAATCGGAAAATTGTGCGGCCTCCGCATCCGAAAATCCGCGCCCCGAAAACTCGAACCCGGCATCCCAGTCCGGCGGCGGGCGAAACTCCTCGCCGCTCGCATGCCCGGCGCCGAGCGCATCGTAGGCGGCGCGCTTCTCGGGATCCGACAGCACGGCGTTCGCCTCGTTGATCTCCTTCATCCGCAACTCGGCGTTCGCCTCCTTGCTGACGTCTGGATGGTACTTGCGGGCGAGCTTGCGAAACGCCTTCTTGATCTGATCGGCACCGGCGTCACGCGGCACGCCCAGGGTCTCGTAATAGTCCTTGAACTCCAACCCCCGCCTCCCGCAAATCGGCCGCGACGCCGCTCCAGGCGGCGCGCAAAACGCAGCCGCAAGCGTACTCCCCACCTGCGGCGCGGGCGCCGGCCGGGACGCCTCCACGCGAGGGCGCGGTATCGTTCGCCCGAATCGACGGGGCCGCCGCGACATCCATGGTCCGCGCCCGTGATCACACAGAATGGGAGGGGACATGGACGAGTTGAAGACGCTCAGTCACGTGCAAAGCACGCTCACCGAAATGGCTCTGCGCTTCGGTCCGAAGGCGCTGGTGGCCATCGTGATCCTGGTGGCCGGCTTCGCGGCCGGCCGCTGGCTCGGACAGGCGACCGACCGCGGGCTCAAGCGGTTCGCGCTGGAGCCGCCGGTGCGCCAGTTGCTGGTGAGGCTGGTGCGCGTGCTGGTGCTCGGGCTGTTCGCCATCATGGCCCTGCAGAACCTGGGGGTGGAACTGCTGCCGCTGATCGCTGGCCTCGGCGTGGCCGGCGCCGGCCTCGCGCTGGCCACGCAGGGCGTTCTGAGCAACGTGGTAGCGGGCCTCACCATCATCTTCACCAAGCCTTACCGGGTCGGCGAGTCGATCGCGATCGTCGGCGTGGAGGGGACCGTTGAGGCGATCACGCTGTTCAACACCGTGCTGCTGCATGCCGACCGGTCGCGTGTCGTGGTGCCGAACCGGAAGATCGTAGGCGAGATCCTGCACAACTACGGCCGCATCCGGCAGGCGGAGGTGAAGGTCGGGGTTGCCTACGGGGCGGACCTGAAGCTGGCGCTCACGACCGTCCTCGACCTGGTGCGCGCCAGTCCGCGCGTGCTGGCCGACCCAGCTCCGCTGGTCCAGATCTCGGCTCTGGGCGACTCCGCCGTCCAGATCACGGCCAGGCCCTGGGTTGCGGTCGGCGACTGTGGCCTGGTCGAAAGCGAGCTGAACCTGAACATCATCGGCGCAATGCGCCAGCGCGGTATCGAAATGCCGTTTCCACAATGCGAGGTGCGCCTGCTCGGCGCCGTCGAGCCATCGCAGGGCGCAAGCCGGCCCGCTCATTGACATCCTCTCCACGCAAGCGCGCTTCGCGCGCTATGCATGGAGATTCCCGGAGGGGCTCAGCTCCGAAACGGTTCCTGCCAACGGAAGCCCAACCGCACTTCCTTGAGCCGCTGAGCGCGGCCTCCGGCGCGGCAGCTCGCGATGCGCGCCTTCACAAGCATGAGTTCCCGCATATCCTGCGGTACTCGGCGGGCATCCGCCCGCCAGGATTTGTTTCGCGCGAAGCAAGATGTTCCGCGCCGCATTGCGATCGGCGTTCTCGGTGTGTCCACATTGGACGCACTCGAACAGCGCCTGGGTCTTTCGGTTCTCGGCCGCGGTGTGCCCGCAGCAGCTGCACCGCTGCGAGGTGAACGCCGGCGCAACGGCCACCAGCACCGAGCCGCGCCAAGCCGCCTTGTAATCGAGCATTGACCTTGCCATGCCCCAGCCGTTGCGCAGGATGGTCCGGTTCAAGCCGGCCTTTTGGCGCACGTTCTTGCCCGGCGCTTCGATCGTGCCGGTTGGCGAGGCCGTCATGTTCTTGACGGCCAGATCTTCGATGGCCAGCAGCGCGTTGGTCGAAACGAGCTTGGTGGTTTCCTGGTGCAGGAAGTCGCGCCGAATGGCCGCGATTCGGCGGTGGCACTCGGCCACGCGCACCACCGCCTTGCGCCGGTTGTTCGAGCCGCTTTTCTTGCGCGAGACTGCCTGCTGCAGGCGCTTCATGCGCCGTTCGTACCGGCCGATCCGAGCGGGCAGTACGATCAAACGGCCAGCGCTCGGAGTGATCGTGGCCACGGCGCCGAAGTCCAAACCGACTTCACCGGCCGCGCCTGAAGCAAGCGCGTCGATCTCGCGCTCGGTTTGCAGCGAAACGACCAGGCGCTTGCCCTCGAAGCGCAGCGTCACGTTCTTGAGCTTGCCAAGGGCGGGCCGGCTATGGCGCAGGCGTACATCACCCAGCTTGGGCAGGCGTACGACGCCGGCCACGGCGTCGTACGTGCAGTCCTGCGGGAAGCGGATTGTGTCGCCCTGGCCCTTCTTCTTGAACCTGGGCGCGCCAAACCGCGACGTGAACTTCCGAGCCCACGCAGCGCAAAGGTCTTTCAGCGCTTGTTGCAAGGCCTGCGCCGGTGGCTCACCGAGCCACGGGTGCGCCTTACGCAGATCCGGCAGGCGCTTGCAAAGCGCCGCATAGCCCGGCCGCTTGCGGCCGGCCACGATCTCGGCGCGCTGCAACGCCAGCGCCTCGTTGAACACGAAGCGGCGGCAGCCAACTCAGCGCCGAACCAAAGCCTCGCGCTGCGCCGTTAAGCGCGGTGCGTACTGGAAGCCTTGGTGGATGAGCATCCAAAATTGCCGATTAGTTGATATACTGTATATAATACCATATCCGGCGATCTTAATAGTGAGAATTAACAAGCTGTTTCACTGCAGCTATGCGCTTAGTTACCAGTTTGTGTTCGTGACGAAGTATCGGCGCAAGTGCTTCACCGGGGCGATGATCGAGCCGCTTCGTGAGATCGTGATCGGCCTTTGCGAGGATTGGCAGGCGGAGCTGATCGAGATGAACGGCGCGGAGGACCACGTCCACATGCTGCTCGGGTTGAACCCGAAATGCGCACCGAGCATCGTGGCCAACAACTTCAAAACCGTGACGAGCCGGTTGCTGCGCAAGCAATTTCCGGTGCTGCGGGCGCAGTATCGGCAACCGGTGCTTTGGAGTCGAAGCTATTTTGTTGCGAGCGTCGGCGCAGCCCCTCTGTCCGTGATCAAGCAGTACATCGAGCAGCAAGCAAGGCCCCTTTGACGCGGTCCTGCGGCCGGCGTGCGCCGCCTCACCACCACCCAAGCCGGACGGCTCCGCTTATGGGGCGCTCCGCGCCCGCCCGGCTATGGATGCAGCACTGCGGCGCGTTTCGG
>CAVTZO010000033.1:0-5319 GCA_963739145.1 uncultured beta proteobacterium | reverse complement strand
GGCCAGCACCCGCTCGAGCAGTTGCGGATCGCTCAGCACGAGGCGGCGGACCGCGCGAAATCGCAGCGAGATGTCGCGTGTCTCGGCGTCGCCGCCGAACTGCTGGTACAGGCGCCGGAACAGGTCCCGCACCGGAAACGTCTGGGGCGCCACCTGCACCACGCCGGCGTCCAGGCGCGAAATGTCCAGCATGGCGCCGAACGAGGTCTCCAGCGCCTCGATCGAAGCCATCATGTTCTTGATCAGCGGGCGCTCGGGAATGTTGTGCAGGCGCTGGTCCAGCGCGGCGCAAAAAAGGCCCAGCGCGTGCAGCGGCTGGCGCAGATCGTGCACCGCCGAAGCCAGGAAGCGCGTTTTTTCCTGGTTGGCGCGGGCCGCCAGATCGACCTGAGCACGCAGCTGTTGGACCAGGTCCTCGTTCTGGAACCGTGCCGTCAGCCCCGCGATCAGCGAGTCGTTCTGTTCCAGCACGAGCCTGAGCAGCACCAGCAGGAACGTCGAGCCCAGCACGGCCAGCACCAGCGCCTCGCCGGATCCGTAGGCGGCGAGCGCGAACAGCATGGGCACCACGGACGGCAGCATCCACAGATAGATGGCCGGCCGCGCGGCGGCCACCAGCGGGGCCGAAAGGCCGGCCGCCGCCAGCCAGATGCCCGACAGCAATCCGCCGGTGGCGACGCCCAGCGAAAGGAACAACGGAGGCCCGGCGCCCCACACGGCCGCCGACACGGTCAGCAGTGACAGCCAGGTGCGGCGAAAGGTGAGCGCCTGACGCGGTTGCGCCCCCGGCCCCTGGCGGCCCATCCGCGCAAGAAAAAACAGCCGGCAAAGCGCCAGCAGGACGTAGGCGCCGGCCCACAGCCAGACGCCGCGCGGCGCGCCGCGATTTTGCAGCGCGGAGGCGGCGAACACGGCAGCCAGGATGCCTGCCAGAGCTCCACGCCGGTCCGCGGCGTACGCGGACCGATACAGTTCGGCGTCGATACGCGCGTCCGGCCGCGCCGTGTCGGGCGTATCGCTCAATGGAACAGGCTGATCAGGTGAGCGCGGCTCTGAACGTCGAGCGCCAGCAAAATGGCCGACACGTAGTTCTTGACGGTGCCCAGTGACAGGCCCGTGGTCGTGCTGATCTCCTGGTTGTTGCAGCCTTCCAGGATCAGCTCGAGGATCTGCAGGTGGCGCGAACCCAGCTCGGCCACGCGATCGTAGTGCGAGGTGCCGGCCAGCTTCGGGAAGCGTTCCGAGATCGTCGTGCGCGCCGGGCTGGGGGAGGGCGCCAGCAGCGACAGCAGGGCGGCCTTGACCTGCTCCGGGGTCCAGGACTTCAACAGGTAGCCGATCGCGCCCATCGCCTGCGCCTGTCGCACCACGAACTCGTCCTGGGTGCCGGTCAACACCGCGATCGCCTGCTTCGGAAATTCGTTTCGCAGCGTGCGCAGACCTTGCAAACCCTTGGAGTCGACCAGGTTCAGATCCAGAAGTATCAGGTCGAACGGCCCGTCATCGCGACAGGCGCTTCGTGCCTCATCCAGCGAGCGGCATGGCTTGATATCGCATCGCACCTCGCCCAGCGACTCCAGCAGCAGTCCCGTGCCCAGGCGGATCAGCTCGTGGTCCTCGACCAGCAGGACTCTTTTGCTCTTGACCTCCATGGCTCCGTCCTCCCTGCCCAGTCCGCTCGGTTTCCCCAGGTTCCGTGCGAACTGCGCGCCTAGCGGCCGCGCTCGAAGTCCGACAGAAAGCGATCTTTTTCCGCGTCGTTCAGCCGCTCGGTCAGGCGGGCGAGGAAGGCGCTGCGCGAAACGCCGGGCTGCGCAGCCTGACGGGCCAGGACTTGCGCGATCGGCCCCATGTAGACCGCCAGCAGCCGCACCGCCCGTGCGATCTCCTCGGCGCTCGGACCCGCAGCGACGGTGGACCTGGCAGCGCCCGGAATGACCGTCGCGTCGTCATCGACGGGGACGGCAGCGCGCGATGGGCCGGTCCCGGTCGCCGCGATGCGGGCATTTTGCTGAAGAAACTTGGTCCGGTCGGTGGCAGAAGGCAGTTGATCGGCAAGTTTCTGGACCAGCGAGGAGAAATCCTCGGCGTCGCGTGTGGCGCGCCGCACCATGACCCGCGCGATCGGCCCGACGAAATGCGCCAGGCTGCGCTCCAGCGCGGTGACCTCCTCGACTTTCCAGCCCGCGGCGACGAGCATTTCGGTGGGCATGGTCGAGACCTGCGACGCCCGACTCGAGGGCGTCGCTGGCGCTGGTGCCGGGGCGGCCGAGCCGGCACTGGACTTCTTCGACGCGCCGCGGGATGGATCTGCCGCGTCAGCCGCGCGCCCGGCATCACGAATCAAGGTTCCCTCCGATACGGTTGGGCTGACCGGCTCGTCGTACGCCGCGAGCAGCTCGGCGCGGAAGTCGCCGGCCGACGCGTAGCGCTCCTGGGGTCGTTTGGCAAGTGCCCGCAAGGCGATGGAGTCGAACCGCTCCAGCGCCGGCTTGCCGGCGGTCACCGAGGGCGGCTGCGCGGCCTCGTGGCATACCTTGTACATCACGCCTTCCTTGGAACCGGAAAACGGCGCCTGGCTCGTCAGCAGCTCGTACAGTACGACGCCGGCAGCAAATACATCGAGGCGGTGATCGACTTCCTTGCCCAGGTACTGCTCGGGAGCGATGAAACCGGGCGTGCCCATCACGACTCCGACCTGGGTCAGTGTCGAACTTTCGACGCGGGCGATGCCGAAATCGGCCACTTTGACGCGGCCGTTGTTCATGATGATGATGTTGCCCGGTTTGATGTCGCGGTGCCAGACCCCTTGCTCATGCGCGTACTGCAGGGCATCGAGCAGCTGGGCCATGATGCTGATCGCGTCGCGCTCGGCGAACTGCACCTTGCGCTCGAAGTACTGGCGCAGACTGCTGCCCTCGACATACTCCATGGCGATGTAGGCGAAGTCGTTCTCCTCGCCGTACTCGTACACCGCGACGATCCCGGGGTGAAGCAGGCGCCCGGCCGCCTGCGCTTCGTTGCGAAAGCGCGCTGCGAAGGCCGCGGCGTCCTCCTGGTCGTGCAGCAGTTCCTTGCGGATTGTCTTCAGCGCGACCGGGCGCCGGATGACGGGGTCGAGCGACTTGTAGACGACGCCCATCGCCCCCTTGCCGATCTGTCCGAGAATCGGATACTTCCCAAGGCTTTGGGGTGGGCGCTGCCCTTGCGCGCTTTCGGGGTGCTTGATGGTCGGTCTCCGGGCGCGGGAATCAGCCCCCGAGAAGCTGCATCGCCTGCACCATGCTCTTGCGCATGCGCGCCAGGGACTCGGCGAGCGATTGGATCTCGTCGCCACTGCGGATGTTCAGGTCAGGCGCTTCGAGTTCGCCCAGGCTGACCCGGTCGGCCAGCGCGGAGATCCTGGTCACCGGTCGGATGAACATCCACCACAGCAGCAGGTTCAGAACGAAGCCGATGCCCACCAGGACCGCGGCCAGCGAAATCATGAACGTTCGAAAGGCCTTTTCCGCGCGGGCCAGGGGAACCGCCGTCGGCACCGATACCAGCTGCACGCCCAGGACTTCGTTCAAGGTCCACCCGAAGCCGTTGGCCGGTCCGTACTTCTCGACCATCGTGCGCGGCGCGACCTCCACGGTGCTGTGGCACACGAGGCAGGCCGGGTCGGAGATCTTCAGCGGCCGCGCGAAATACAGCGACTTTCCGGTCGGCGTATCGCGCTCGCCGAACAAATCGCCGGAGGCGCCCCCGTTTCGGAACTGGTTGATCAGGTCGGCCTCCCAGTCGACCGCACGATCGCGCGGATTGGTCGGGTTCAGCATGGCCTCTTTGTAGGCGTAATCGGGATACTTCTGTCGCAAATCGTTCACGCACCTCCGTAGCCGCGTAGGCGGGCACGACTTGCGGCAGGAACGTGTATTTCATCTGGGTATCGAGCAGTGGCTTGATCTGGCTGATCGTGTAACGGCGCACCGCGATCGCGTTGGCCATCAGCAGCTTGGCGTTTTCGGCGATCTCCTCGCGCGCGTTGCGCTGCAGCAGGTCGCGCGTGATGTACCCGCAGGCGCCGATCGCGATCAGAAACAGCAGCAGGAATACGAGGTTGAACTTGAATAGCAGTCTCATATTGTCAGCCAGTCGCTTAATGTCCGGGTGGCCCGCCTTGCGTACCCGCAGCGGGCGCCGCTGAAGGTACAGACGGATTGCCGGGTATCGAACCGCCAGAGGGGGGTGATTGAGGCACTGCAACAACGGGATTCGGCGGCTTTGGCTCGAAACGCTCGGGGTACAGCAGCCGCTCCCATTCCGGGTGCCTGGCCAGCCCGGCTTCGAGGCGCTCTCGAAAGTAACTGTCGTCCGCCTTGGCGGCCCATTCGTGCACGAAGCGGCGGCGGATGACCGACTCGGCATCGAGCCAGGGCTCCACTTCGGCGTAGCTGAACGCTCCGGCCGGCTTTGCCGTCACGGTCCGATCCCGGAACTTGTCGGCGCGCGAGGGCAGCGGATCCTCGAATGAGCGCGGCAAGGCGGAGATGAAATCGTGCGTGGGACGGCTTTCGACCCGCGCCGTCTCGCCGCCGCGCAGTGCGACGAAATCCCCGGATTTCAAAGAAACCGGCACGGCCGTGGGGCCGCGTCGATCCGTCACGCGCACCGCACCATCCTCGGCAAAAACCGCCCCGGCGCCGCTTTCCGCCCGGACGACCGTTTCCCCGGCCAGCCCGATCGCATCGAACTGGGGTGATCCGACCGATGCCTTGGGCCCGTTTGCCAGCTTGGCTGCACTGACCTTGACCCAGCCCGTGAGCAGGTAGAACGCCGGTCGGTCGGAGCGCCGCAGCGACGGCCGATTCAACTGCGCCCGCGTCGCCGACCCGAGGTCCGACATTGCTCCGTCCGAGTACTCGATCCGCGCGAACGTATCCTTTCCGGTCTCGACCAGGTCATCGGCCATCACGCGTACGCCCTCGGCCAATTTCAATTTGGACAGGCCGCGGATGACGACGGCGTCGCCTTCGAGGATCGTGACAACGCCAATGGGATCGGCCGCCGAGCTCGGCCCCCAGCCGATCGACAGCGCGATCAGCATGAAAAGGCTCGCCGATCGTTGCACGACTCTCCCCAATCCGCCCCAGAGGAGCGAACTTGCCGTTTGCCGCCGGGCGTGGCGTCCATTGCGCCAGCCGTCTATTCGGACTACCTAGAATAAAGACCGTCGCCCTGCACGTCAACGAAGTTCGGCGCGCCTTAAGTTGACGCCGGCGAGACCGACCGTGGCCGCGCCGAAGGCAAGCTGTTCATCCGCCGATCACGGCCCCC
>CAVTZO010000032.1:0-59884 GCA_963739145.1 uncultured beta proteobacterium | reverse complement strand
CGACCCGTAGAACAGCGAGCCCAGCAGATTCACGGCCTCGATCAGAGATCCGAGCTTCTTGGCGTACTGCGCAAAAAAGACCGCGTACGACGCCCAGAATGCCGTCGCCAGCCGCGAGGCCCATAAGTAATGGCGGTCGGTTGCATGCGGACGAATGTGCCGCCTGTAAACGTCGATCACGGTGACCGTAGCCAGCGAATTCACTTCCCCCGAGCTCGACGACATCGCTGCCGCGAAAATCACCGCGATCAGCAACCCCACCACGCCGGCTGGCAGATAGCGCGTCACGAAGGAAAGGAAAATGTAGTTGGTATCGTTGAAACCTTTCTCGCCGCGCGTGCGCTCGTAAAGCCCGGCGCCCTGCAGGCGGGCATCATTGATCTCCTGTTGCGCTTTCCGGTACTGGTTGAGCGCCGCGGCGCGCCTGCCGTCATCGTGCACTCGCCGCGCTTCGGCCAGCGCGAGGGTGGCCTGTTTGCGGCGTTCGAACGCCTGGCCGAATTTTGCTCCAATCGGCTCATACTGCGCCGCGAGGCCGGGCGATTCCAGTTCGTTCATGGCCACGCTCTGAAATAGCAGCGGCGGGCGCTCGAACAGAAAGAACACGAACACCATCGCCCCGACGAACAGGATCGAAAACTGCATCGGGATCTTGGCCGTGGCCGTGAACAGCAGGCTCAGCTTGCTCTGCGCGATGGATTTGCCGGTCAGGTAGCGTTGCACCTGCGATTGATCGCAGCCGAAATACGAAAGCGCCAGAAAACAGCCGCCGATCAGCCCGCTCCACAGGTTGTAGCGGTTGTTCAGATCGAACTTCAAATCCACCGCATTCAGCTTGCCCGTCGCGCCAGCCAGATAGACCGCGTCCGCGAATGAAACGTCGCGCGGCAGCATATGGACAATCATGAGGAACGCCACCACCAGGCCGCAGAAAATGATGATCATCTGCTGTACGTCGGTCCAGGTCACGGCCTTGATGCCGCCCGTTACGGTGTAGATCGTGATCAGCGCGCCCATCACGAGCGTCGTGATTCGGTCAGGCCAGCCGAAGATCACCGCCAGGACGATCGCCGGCGCGTAGAGCGAGAGTCCCACGGCCAGGCCGCGCTGGATCAGAAACACCGCGCTCGCAAGCGCGCGCGTCTTGGCATCGAAGCGCTGCTCCAGAAATTCGTATGCGGTGTAAACGTTGGCGCGATGAAATAGAGGCACCGCCGTGGTACAAAGAATCACCATGGCGATGGGCATGCCGAAATAAAACTGCACGAAACGCATGCCGTCCACGTAGGCCTGTCCCGTAGTCGAGATGAACGTGATGGCGCTCGCCTGCGTGGCCATGATGGAGAGCGCCATCGCGTACCAGGGCATGGTTCTGCCCCCCAGCAGGTACTTGTTCATGGTGTCGCTGCCGCGGCCCTTATAGAGCCCGTAGGCAACAATGGCGGTCAGCGTGCCGCTCAACACCAGCCAGTCGAGCGGTCTCATGAAAACATTCGCGTGAAAACGTAGAACAGGACGATCAAACAGGCGAGATAGATCAGGACCGTTGCGTAAACGCGCCGCCAGGTGCCCAGAAACGGAGGAGGCTCATCGAGTATGTGGGCGTGATCCTCCGGCATCAACGAGGAGTGTAGCACGAGGTTTCAGGTGCTAGGTGCTAGGGAAGAGCAGCAGTCGCGGCCGCCTAACGCCTAGCACCCAGCACCTAAAACCCGCCGTAACGCGTCAATCGCGGCCTGCGCAATCGCTTCGTCGATCTCCGATGCCGCTCCGCTGGCGGCGATGCCCCCGATCGTCCGGCCGTGCACCTGAATCGGCAGGCCGCCTTGATTGGGGAACGCTTCGGAAACCCGCCACCATGGTTTTGACGGCTGCCAGGTGTTTTCTTGGTTGGCAGATCAGCGGCGGATGTCATGAAAGATAGGCTCTAGGTGCTAAGAAGCTGTCCCGCCCCCTAACACCTAAAACCTAGCACCTAACACCTATCTTACTGGCTGTGTCCCATATTGTAGCCAAGCCAGACCGTGGCGCCCGGCACTACGTTGCTGCCGAATTGATTGGTGAAACCTGGCACGTAGTGCAGGTCGAACTGCGGACGGATAAAAATGTGCTCCGTTACGAAGATATCGACACCGGCGGCGAAATGCACTTGAAAGTGGCTGGCATTCCCGATCGGTGTGTTCTGACTGGTGCAAACTGCCGTGCCCACACAGCCGCTTTGATTCACCGCAAAACTCGTCCGTGCGCCGCCTATGCCACCTTGCAGTTTCACGGCGAAACGCTTCCGGCTGATTGGCTGATAGATGCCATTGAAGTCGTAGAACGTTTCGCGGTAGTTCAACGGCCCATAGCTGGGCCGGGAAGGTTGCAGAGTGGCTTCCATCCCGAAACCGAACTTCTGCTTGAACATGATGTCGCCGCCAAATCCCAGAAAGAAACTGCTTAAGCTCGGCAACGATTGACAATTCGCATCTCCGCTTCCCGGCACGCAGGAGCCATAGGCGTTTGCCGATGAGGCGTTATCGATGCCGCCTGAGTTTGCCTTGTCATGGAACGTGCCGAAGCCGAGTCCGATATCGACACCGGCCTGGCCGCGGGCAAACGGGATAATCACCAGCATGGACAGCAGGGGAAGGTAACAGCAGATTCGTCTCACGTCGAAAATCTCCTCTAGTTTGCAAAATGCGTTCACGGCCACATGAACTGGCGCAGGGCCCTGTTCCTATGGGTGTTAGCTTGAATCACTTCGGATATGTCTCGCCATCCTATTGCATGGCAACACTTACGACGTTGCCTCTGCAGTCGAGGTTTCAGTTTATGGGTGGATCGGGTGTGAAATGTTGTTGAAATCGTAAGGCGCGCACCCCTTTTTTGCCGGTTTGTGCCCAACCTCACGAATTCCAGCAGTCATACGATTTCACGACCTAAGTCGATTGCCCTATGCGCGGCGTAGTGCCCGGTCGGGCTGTCATTTCGAAATGTTTGTCATTTACCGCAAGAAACTTCGGTATCCCGCGTCGTGCCGGGGCTACAGATTCGCCTTCCACACGCCGATAGAACCTCTGGACCATGTTGGTGTCCTCTCGAGCGAAACGTTATGTTATCGGCACGGCCATTTTGGGTGTGCTGGTGCTGGCGCGTACGTTGTCCTCCCTCGGTCCTGTGGATGCCGTACGGTTCCTTTGTTACCTGGTGGGCGCCGCGATCACTTCGCAGTTAACGTTGCGCTTACCGGAGGTCACCGGAACGCTGTCGGTGAACTTCTTTTTCATCATGGCGGGCATTCTGGAGATGGACCTCCAGCGGGTCCTGGCCATTGCCTGCGCGGGCGCCCTCGGACAGATGGCGTGGCACGCACACCGGAAGCTTCGGCCCGTGCAAGTCGTCTTTAATCTGGCCACGGTTACGATTTCCTCTTATTGCGCCTTCAACACCTATCGTTGGCGCTTGTTGCAAACGTTGGATAGCTCCGTGCCAGTACCGCTGATTGCGGCGACGCTGGTGTTCTTTCTGCTCAACACGCTCGCCCTGGCGGAGGTTCTGGCGCTCACCGAAAGCACGGGCTTTTGGCACATCTGGCGCGAGAACCTCGTCTGGACCGCTCCACAGTATGTGTTCGTGGCGGCGCTCGCCGGTCTGGTGCACGTGGCTGATGCGCGAACCGGCTGGGAGATTGGGCTTCTGCTCCTGCCCGTGATTTACCTGGTCTATCGCTCCTATGACCTGTATTTGAGCCGCCTCGAAGAGGAGAGAAAGCACGTTACCGAGATGGCAGATCTTCACCTGCGCAGCATTGAAGCGCTGGCCATGGCGATCGACGCCAAGGACGATACCACCTACGATCACTTGCGCCGCGTCAAGGTATACGCCACCGAGGTCGGCAGGGAGCTGCACCTTAGCGTCCCCGAACTCCACGCCCTCGAAGCCGCCGCGCTGCTGCACGATATCGGCAAACTGGCGGTGCCCGAATATATCATCTCCAAGCCTGGCAAACTCACGCCGGAAGAATTCGAGAAGATGAAGATCCATCCTCTCGTGGGCGCCGAAATTCTGGAGCGCGTGCAGTTCCCCTATCCGGTGGTGCCGATGGTTCGCTCGCATCACGAGAAGTGGAACGGATCAGGCTACCCGGACGGGCTCAAGGGAGAACAGATCCCCATCGGCGCACGAATTCTGGCAGCCGCCGACTGCCTGGACGCCCTGGCGTCGGACCGCCAGTACCGGCGGGCTTTTCCGCTCCCGGTCGCGCTCCAGAAATTGATCGCAGAGTCCGGCACCAGTTTCGACCCGTGCGTGGTGGAGGTGCTCGTGCGCCGTGCGGCGGATTTGGAGCGTCTGGCCAAGGCCGCGAGCGCCGTCCCGACCCGGCTTTCCACAAATGCACACGTCGAGCGGGGAGTTCCCGGCGCCGGCTTTGAAAACGCCGGCCAGCCACCGCGTGGCGAAACCACCGTGGATTTTCTGGCCTCCATCGCCGCCGCCCGCCGGGAGTTTCACATGTTGGCCGATGTGCTCAACGAGCTAGGCAGCTCGCTAAGTGTGGATGAGACGCTCTCGCTATTGGCCGCGCGGCTCAAGCACATGATCCCCTTCGACACGGTGGCTATCTACGTGCGCCGTCAGGCAGGGTTGAAGGCACAGTTTGTCACGGGCGAGGAGAGTGAGTTGTTCTCTGCGCTCGAAATCCCTTTGGGTCAGGGCCTGTCCGGCTGGGTAGCGGAAAATCGCAGGCCCATCATCAACGGCAATCCCTCGGTTGAGCCCAGTTATCTGAATGACCCCGGCAGGTCGAGCCGGCTCCGTTCGGCTTTGGCCGTGCCGCTCGAAGGAGTGACGGGCGTGGTCGGGGTCCTGACGCTCTATCATGCCGAAGCCGACGCCTTCACTCGCGATCATTTGCGGATCTTGCAGGCCATCAGCTCGAAAGCGGGTTTGGCGATTGAGAACGCCCTCAGGTACCGGCAAATGGAGGACTCGGCCGTTACCGACGAGCTGACCGGGCTGCCCAATGCACGCTCCCTATTCCTGCACCTCGATAGCGAACTGTCCCGTTCACGGCGCACCGGCGCTTCCTTGGTCGTGATGGTGCTCGATCTCGATGGTTTTAAAGGCATTAATGACCGGTTTGGCCATCTGGCCGGCAACAAGGTGTTGCAGACGGTCGCCGAGGGTCTGCGGGGCGCGTGCCGCGAGTACGATTGCGTGGCACGGATGGGCGGTGACGAATTCGTGGTGATCCTCGCCGGAACATCGCACCAGGCGATCGTTGCTAAGTCATTGCAATGTCAACAGATCGCCCACGAAGTCGGCTTAGCCCTTTACCACGATGACATCCTGTCAATGAGTATAGGGGAGGCCTGTTTTCCAGAAGATGGCGACGGTGCCGAGCAGCTGCTGGCCATCGCCGATAAGCGCATGTACAAGGCCAAGCAGGCGCGCGGCCCGTCCCGCGTCCCAGTGAACGTCGAGTTCCAACCGGCCCTCATTTAGTGAAATCCCTCTGGTCATTCTTCCTGTTCCGTCTTGTCCACGAAGCGTTCCACGTGAATACGGTAAAGCGCTGCTTTTCCTTCTTTATCACTCTGAAAATAAACCAATTGGCTGTCTGGTGAAAAGATCGGGGCGGCGGCGGCCGGGTCCGTGGCCCGATGTTCGCACAGGGTCATCTCCCGCCCGGTTGTGCGCAGCAGCAGCAGGATGTGCGGCGACGCCTTGTTGCGGCTAGCGCCCAACAACACGGAAGTATCGCGGTTGGCGTCGAACTGCACGAATTGACTGGTTTTCGCCACAAGCTGGTCCTGATTGGAATCGGGCGTGTGTTCGCGAAGAGTGTTGAGCTGGGTTTTCTCGTCGGGAAAATGCAGGTACAGGACGGTCCGTCCGTCGGGCGCCCAACGCGCGGGTCCCACGCCGCCCGAAGCGAGCTTGAGCTTACGATTCTGCTGGCCGTCGAAGTTGACCAGCCAAAGCGCGCTAGTGTCTTGCCGGTAAAGGACTTGCGTACGGCGCGGCCGGCCCACGGGGTCGCTGATTTGCCAGGGTACTTCAACGAGTGTGGAGGCCGTCCCTTTGGCCATCGCCACCAGGCGCAGCCGCGACCCGTCGGGGCGGCACTCGGCGAATATGGCGTAGAGGCCGTCGTCGTTGACGCTCGAGCCGGGGCAGCGCTCGAAGCCTTCGGGTACGCGGTAGATTTCGCGCTCGCGGAACCTGGAGAGATCGGCGCGCTTCAACGACGGCCCGTCGAAGTAGCAGAAGCTACGCTCGTCCGGCAGCAGAGCGAGGCTCGAGCCGTCGAGCGCGGCGGCATCGGTGAGTTGCACCCACGCGCCGTTTTTCAGATTGAGGCGGAAGGCCTGCGGCGAGCCGGTGCGATCGCTCCAGCAGAGCACGAATTGTTCCTTGTGCGAGATAGCGCGCGCGTAATAAGCCGGCAGATGTGTTGCGTAGGACGGATTCGTCAGGCGAGTCACGTCGAGTTCGGTTGCGGGGTCGGGGAAGCGTTGAAAATCCGAACTAAATTGAACGCCTTTGCCGCGCTCGGCAGCGAAACCGGATGCAGCGAAAAATGTCAGCAGGGATCGGCGCGTCCAGCGGCGCGGCCGCGCCGCGAAAGGGCCCATGAATTGATGGTAGCAATTTCGGTCCGATGGACGAGTCGAACGTAGGTGTTAACTTCGAGCGCACGTGAGTCTCAGGACACGGCACCGAGCGCCGATGACTGTCTGACGTAGGACTTTCCGTTTAACGTGGAATGCGTGTGTGCGCCAGGCGCTATTGCACAAGTTCCAGGCCGGGGCCGCCTGCCGGGGCCGCCGGGGCCGCCGGGGACAGCCCGCGTGTTTACCGGTTTCCCTGAGACGCGCCAGTCATGTATATGGCGGCGCAACCGAGAGCCTGAATTATTCCTATGACAGCCTGAACCGGTTGAGCTCGGCCAGCGGTAGCGGTCTCGGATCTCTGCTTCCAGCCTGGTCGGAAGCCTACACTTACGACGGATTCGGCAATCTGACCGACAAATGGTCAACGGGAGGGGCGCCCACGCTGACAGTGGCGGTGTACCACAGTAACAACCAGATTGTGGGCGAGACCTACGATGCCAACGGGAACACTATTTATGGCCCCGGTTCTTCCTACGGCGAAGGCGCTGTGTATTATGCATGGATGGAAGCCGCCTCCTACAATACCGGTTACCAGGGACAGATCAACCGATTTAAGGCGGGCGAATCGCCCGATTACCACACGTCACCTATGGGCCACGGCAAATACCGCAACAACTATGGGATTAAAGTACTTGATCTCCTTACGTGTTTCTACTAGAACCAGAGCACGGCTCTCAGGCATGGCGCTAGCTATCATGGCTATGATGCCTTGCTCGGCCGAGTCAGTGACGGGCGTAGTCTTGACTAACGAAAGAGGACCGGCTGGTGATTTTTCAGGGACTCTACAAGTGGATACAGGAGAACGTATCAGTACTTTGTACTATGATCAGTCACTCCAAAAAGATTTCACAAACAAGTCATGCTCTGATGTAGGAGCTGTATGGGTGCTGAAGGTTCGATTGCTCGCCGACGGTAGCCGATATGCGGACAGCGCAACTTGCGACGGTAAAGTTAACCCGACGGCCCACGATGCGTGGCTCGTTGTCCGCAGGTACCTGGCGACGGGTGACCCTCGTCCGAGCGCCTCTGCAGCCTTGTTTTCGGACTCCTGGCTTTCTTCCGCGAACGGAGGAGATTACGAACGGAAGTCGAAGCGTTTAGATCTAAGCGGTTACAGGATCTTTGGCGCTGGTGGTATGTGCCTTGAAGAGGAGAAGAGCGAAAAACCCAACTATACTCGGGTGCTAGCCACCGGCGATTGCCACCTTACGATCTCTGGAGATCGCGTCGATCTCATCTTTACGGTCCACCGCAGCGATGACGGCAAACGCTCGGTAATCGACGGCATTGAGATACACCCGGACTAGTGCGATTCCTCCCAGGACGGGCGCCAGCTCGGGAGGCCACCACCGGAGGCGGAGGCCACCGGGCCACCGGGGACAGCCTGCGTGTTTTCCGGTTTCCCTGAGACGATCCCGTCCATCGAGCTACTGTTACGGTGAATGGCTCGCCTAGCCTCGGGGTGGCCACCAGGGACTGTCGCGGGTTTCTACGCGCGGAAGACTTTTCGTGGTCGACGCCAAACAAGTCGACGATGTTCGATTTGGCCAGTCGTGCGCTGACGTGTTGTCAGGGCGTCCATAAAACGGCCGCGTCTTACTTCTCGTGCCCCTGCTGGTAGTGCATGGCTAGCAGATCCAGCCCGAAATCGCCGTTGAAGTCGCGCCAGACGCGAGTGGATGTGGTTGGCGTTGTTCTGGGTGTTGTCGTACTCGATCAGGAAATGTCGGCGACTGGATGCGGTAGTAGTGCGGGCTGCCGCGTTCCTCGGCGCCCGCCCAGGCGAAGAACAGGTTGGTGCCGGCCTTCTTGATGTGCTCCACGCGAGCTTGCGCCAGCTGCTCGGGCACGTTGTCGGCGTAGTCGGAAAGCAGCGTCTGCAGCAGGTCGAACTGCTTCGTGGTCATCTTCGCGGCGGAGAGGCCCGAGGGCTGGCCCTTCGAGCGCGGCTTTGCGCGAGGCCATGGTGAGGATGTCGGGATAGGCCTTGTCGGTGACGATGGCGATCTTCTTCTGCTCGGGCGTGAGCGATTCGAGCAGGTCGCGCGCGAGATCCTCCTCGGCCGCCAGCATGCGCAATCCTTTGCGCGGCCCTTCGCGCACTTCCGCGGGATTGGAACCGAAGAAGCTGGGCGTGTCGCCAATCTTGCCGTTCACGACGGTGAAGTTCTGGCTGAGATGATGGCCTTCGACGCGATATCCCCAGGTGCCGGTGTCGGAGGGTTCGCCGAAAACGCTGAAGTAGTATTTCTGCGGATTGCGATAATTGGGGTCGGCGTTTTCCAGGATGCGCAGCACGTCTTCCAGGCTCATGATGGTCACGGCCTTGATGTAGCCCTGCTGGCTCAGGCCGGCGCTCAGCAGCGCGTGCGCCAGCGCCTTCTGTTGCGGTTGCATATCGAGTAACGGCAAGCCTTTGCGCTCTTTCGGAATGAAGTGCCAGTTCTGGCGCTCGTCGTCCTGGAACGGGAAGGTGGCCTGGGCGCGCTGCTCGGGTGTCAGCGACGCCAGAAAATGCTGCGCCGCGAGCGTCATGACCGTGGAGGAACTGATCCGATGGTAGGCCGAAGTGAGCAACATCGCTCCTATGCTAAGGGCTATCAGACGAAGAAACCAATCTCTCATTGTTCCGGCTCCTGTGCCGGACTAGCTTATCAAGTTTTAGAAGGAATTGCGGGGTGCGTCGTGGCGATCGAAGCCTTGCGGTTCAGAACGTGAAATCGCTCTTGGCCTGCTGGGTTTGCGCCTTGGCCACCAGGTAGCGGTACGGATTCACCGGGCGCCTTGCCGATCCGCACTTCGTAGTGCAGATGCGGCGCCGTAACGCGGCCGGAATTGCCACCGCACCGACCAGCTCGCCTTGCCGGATCTCCTGGCCGGTGCATCACGTCGAAACGCGAGAGATGCGCGTAATAGGTCTCGAATCCGTTGCCGTGATCGACGATGACCAGCCGTCCATAGCCGCCTGGAACGATCGGCAAAAACCACAATTCCGTCCGCCGTGACGCGCGCCGGGGTACCGGCCGGAGCGGAAATATCCACGCCCGTGTGGTACGCTCCTTCGCCCGAAAACGGATCGGTGCGCTCCCCGTAGCTGCTCATCAGCACGCCATCCACCGGCCAGATGCTCGGGCGCGTATTCACGTGCCAGCGCCGCGCGAACTCGAATCGCGAGAGGTTCGAACTACGGAGGTAATTGTATTCGTCCACCGTTTCTGAAAATGTGGGGACCAGCTTGCCTTCACACGTGATGTCGGTGGGCCCTTCCAGCTTTTGCTTGATTCCGTAAGCCACCGTGACTTCGTTGGCCAGCAGCTCGAGCGATGCGAGCTGCTCATTTGTCTGATTTACCACCTTTTGCAGATTCTGATACCGCGCGCGCAGTTCTTCCGCCTCGCGCCGCAACGAATTGTAATCCGCTACCTTCAAGGCCATCCGGGCGTAACTGGAAACGAAACCAAAGATCGAGAAACCACCTACCATGGCGAGAGCAAGAACGATATAGAGGACCTGATGCGGTACGTGAATCCGCCGTAGTCTGCCGTGAAGCGAATGCGCGAGTACAAGAATAAAATACTGTTGCTTCATCTCTTCTCCTTATCAACTCCGGATGTTCGAGTGGCAATTCAATCGGTCAGAGCCTTTACTGTCGGCCTGGCTCGGATTGTAAGGTTTAAACTTTATCAACTAGTTAACTTGCGTGTCAAGGCTGTCCCCTGTTAGCATTCGGCTTGCCCAAACGTATACCCGGACTTTTGTTCCTGCGTAACCTGGTGGAGCGCAGAGGACTGCTTTTTCAATTAGTTAGGCGCGATTTCGAACAGCGTTTCGTCGGCTCGGCCGCCGGCTGGCTCTGGGGGCTCATCCACCCCCTGGTCCTGTTGCTGGCCTGGACGTTCGTCTTCGGCGTCTGTCTCCATCAGAAAGCGCCGCCCGGGCCAACCTGGCAATTATCCGCTGTTCTTGTTCGCAGGCATGCTTCCCTGGCTGTTGTTTAACGAAACCCTGCAGCGCTCGTCGTCCTCGCTACTGGACCACGCGAACCTCATCACAAAGACAGTGTTCCCGGCCGAGATGGTTCCGCTCTCGGTTTTCCTTTCGTCGCTGGTCAGCCATCTGATGGCGCTCGTGCTGATGATCGGCGGCGGCAGAAATCTGGTTGCGCTCGCTCGGGCCCGGCCCTGCTGGTACTGCCGATTTATATGCTGTTGCTGGGTCTGCTGGCGGTAGGCATCGGGTGGGTCGTGGCGGCGCTGCAGGTTTATTTGCGAGACACCTCCGCAAGTGGTGATGGTAATTCTGACGGTTTGGTTTTGGATGACCCCGATTCTCATTCTCGAAAGCCAGGTTCCGGAGCGCTTGCGCGATGCTGGTCTACCTGAACCCCTTGGCGCGTCTGGTGCGCGCGTACCGGCAAGTGCTGCTCGCGTCCGCGTTGCCGAGTTGGCGTGATACTGGAGTATTAGCCGTTTACGGCCTGACGGCGTTCTTCCTCGGGGGCCTGGTGTTCCGGCACTTGAAGCGCGGATTCGCGGACGTGCTTTGAAGCATCAACCCAGAAGTGTCATCGTGCCGGGATCCCATTGGCACATTCGTTTTTCGAAATAACTCACATTGGAAAGCAACGCGGGGCCGGCCGCGCGGAAGCCGAACACAGGATCTTCCGTCACCGGCTTGCGCGATCGCACGGCGCTAATGAAGTTGCGGTGGTGATCGAAGTGGTCACTGTAGCCCTCGGGTGGAAGGTACTTGTCCTGGCCCTGAGGCCGGATGCTATCGGCGTTCATGGGAGGCGGGCGGATACTTCTTCTTGTAGTCTTCGAGCAACTCCTTCTGCATGGCGTTGGTGAAGGTTTCGATGGTGTAGCCCGGCTCGGCATCCCGCGGCTGCTTGGAGAGGGTCACGCCGTCGTCGATGGTCATGATGCCCTCGCTGCCGACAAACCGGAAGCCGGAACTTTCGCCCGCGCCATCGACGAAGTTGACGCGCAGCGCCAGGTTGAATGCAGGATGCGCGCCGGTCGCGGGATAGTCGTAGAGGCCCAGCATGACGTCGGGCACGTCGCGGCCGTCTTTCCAGAATCGCAGTCCGCCGGTGGCGAAAACGCGCGTGGGGCCGATCGCGCCGGTCACGAAGTGCATCCCGGAGAACAGGTGCACGAACAGGTCGCCGGCCACGCCCGTCCCGTAATCGCGATAATTGCGCCAGCGGAACAGCCGCACCGGCTCGAAGGGAACTTTCGGCGCGCGGCCCAGGAAGCGGTCCCAATCGATGTTCTCCGGCGTCGCGTCGGGCGGAATCGAATACTGCCAGGCGCCGATGGCGGAGTTGCGGTCCCACCAGGCCTCCACCATGTTCAGCTCGCCGATCGCGCCCGCCTGCAAGAGATCCTTGGCCTTCTGATACACGATCGAGCTGACGCGCTGGCTGCCCACCTGCAAGATGCGGCCGGTCTTCTGCTGCGCCTCGATCACCTGCTTGCCGTCGTCGACGTGCTGCACCATGGGCTTTTCGCAGTACACGTCCTTGCCCGCATTCATGGCGTCGATGGGATGCGCGAGTGCCAGTGGTCGGGAGTGGCGATGATGACCGCGTCGATATCTTTTCGCGCCAGTACTTCGCGGTAATCGCGCGTGGTGAAGATGTCTTTACCGAAAACTTCTTTGGCGTGATCGAGGCGGCCCTGGTAGATGTCGGCGACGGCCACGAGCTGGACGCCGGGCACGGAGGCCGAGGTGTGCGTGTCCCCTGTCCCATGCCGCCAAGGCCGATAGTGGCGACCTGCACGCGGTCGTTGGCCGGCGTCTTCTCCTGGCGGCAAGGGCCGAGGCAGCAAGACCGGCGGCGCTGGCTTGCAAAAAATGGCGTCTGGTGGTGGGCATAGTGAGAAATCCTCCCTATACTGTAACCCCTGGGGCAAACCGCGATGCGAACGGATTATGTGGTGGATGAACTGGCGGGTTTTGCGGTGACAGTGGTGGCGTTGGGACGGGGCGCGGCGCGCTCTTCTTCGCGTTCGATGCGCACGATTCCCCACACGTTATTTCCCCGGCAGGTGAATGTGTCCCACCCGGGAGCTGCGTCTGTCTTGCGGAAAGTATCGCCGGTAGAACAGGTGAAGGGGAGCTGCGTCCCGGTTTGCGCCAAGGGCTTGCGCCGTGAGCGATGACCGCCGATATCCCGCGCTTCCGCGGTTGGAGGCACTAACACGGCGGTTGCGGGCGGTGTGGCGGCTTGGAGCTGCGGCTCCTCTCGATCCAGAGGCGCACCAAAGAAAACAGCCTGCTGCTCAACCAGGTGACCATCCGGTTCGGTGAGCGCCATGCGAAATTCTACGCGCTCTGTTCGGCGCGGATAGAGGACCGTACCGCGCCGCAGGCGCGCGGCGTCCAGTGTCACGAAAAGCCGCTCGGCTCCATCGATAATGAAGAGCTTCGCATCGGTGGCGCGGCGAATGAGATCAGAACCGCCGTCCCAGCGGATTTGCACTTGTCCCTGGCGTTCCTGGATCTGAAGCTGGATGGCTTGAGTGCCGCGCCCACCGATGACCCGAACTCCAATCGCGAGCAACGTCAAGCACGCAACACCGGCCACGCTGGCGGCAATCCATTCGTTGCGGTGCGCCCGGAGATGCCGTTTGGCATCCTGCAGGGACCAGGCGTCCCAGCGCCTGCGTAAGTCGCGGGCGGCCTTTTTCCACACATCCGCAGACCAGTTCCAGCGTGGCGGCTCTTTCGGAGGCGTACGCCGGCGGAATCACAGGGCCCCGGATTATCTGAGCCAGCCGTGAGCGGTCCTGCTCCGACATACGATCTAAAGGCATGGGGGAAGCGCGCTTGCTTCCATGATAGCGCCAGGCGAGGGTTATTGGGCGTGCGGCCCGGGTCAGGTACTGCGCTAATTTCGCGTTGATCGACGGCGCGAACCTCGATCCGAGGATGTAGCGCAGGGCCACGCGTAGTGTGCGGGGACCTGCGGTCGTTAGGGATCGTAGGGCTGGAAAAGCCGCGGGTCTCCCGCCAACCCCGCGTTACCCGCGTCAGTGTGCGTTTTCAGCCATGGGCAAAAGCGTGAGACGCTCGGCAGCAGCGGCTTCCACCGCCTGGCGCGAGAAAGGCATGGGATGATAATGCCCGCTGGCCCAGTCATCGATGAGGTCGCTGTAGTGCGGGCTTTCGGGATCGCCGGACTCGCCGGGGACATTGGTCATCACGGAACGGTCCCAGTCGCTCAGATCCAGAATCTGGCGGTAGGAAGCACCGTTGGTCTGCTGGAAATGATCTCCGCTGGTTGCGTTGACGGTGTAACCGTCTCCGGGACGCGCCACCGGACCACGGTCGAAAGTGCGCACCCCCAGAGGGTGCCGGAAAAGGATGCGGTGGATCTTGCCCCATTGCCACGATTGCATATCCGGCCCGCATTGATGCTCAAGCTCATCGAGCGCGGCGTGAAGCGCTTGGGCAAGGGCCTTTGGATCGGGCTGGCGTTCCAAGGTCTGCAATAGCGTCTCGATATCGGTATCTGCGCCGATGCCGGGTCCGAATGCGGCGCGCGGCAGTTGCGCCATCCAGAATTCATAGATGAGCGCGGCTGGCGAGTCCATGGTGAGGTTGCCGTCCCATTCGGCGCACCAGCTCGGCCGCCTTCGCCTCGCGGCTCGCGGGTTCGGGTGACCATGCGCTCAGGAGTTTCTGAAAGCGGTGTGCGGGAAGCGAGGCAACGTCCTGCTGCATACGCTCGAAATCCTCTACGGTGAATTTCCGCCGCGCCGCGAGCATCTCTTCGATGCGGTGAAAGCGAAACGGCAGCGACCATTCGTACCCTAGCGGAACGTTGTACCCTGGCGGCAGAATATTGTGATTGGCGGTGGCGATGAAGTGCTGCGCGGGATTGTATAAATGCGGCAGGTCCGCGGCGCGGCGGAACCCGCTCCACTCGTACTCACCCGAGTCGCCGGGAACCGGCAGAACGCCAGACCAGTTCTTTCGTATGGGCGCCATCCCCGCGGCCTGCCACCCGATGTTGCCTTTGGTATCCGCGTAGACTATATTCTCGCTGGGAACTTTGTAGCGCTCCATCGCGGCGAGGAACTCACGCCAGTTGTTGGCCCGCGCGATCGAGAGTCCTGCCAGGTACCCCGCGGTTCCGGGTTCGCTGCCCACCCAGCGCAATGCGTACGCGCGATGGCGCGGCGCGTCTTCGTAAATCACAGCGCCGTGCACCGTGAAGCGCAGCTCAACCGGCTGCGGCCGCCCGCCCTTCACCGGGATCTCCTGGTGTTCGATTCCGAATTTCTTCCACGCATCGCGGTACCGGTACTCATCCGCGTTCTCCGGATTCACCTTCTCCACATAGAGATCCTGCTGATCGATTCCGACAATGGTGAAACCGAAACCGATGCGCTCGTTGTGCCCCAGGGCGATGCCGGGCAACGCAGGCTCGCCCGCGCCGATAGCGTTCCACCCCGGCGCAACCAGGTGCACGGTCTTGCGCAGCGAGGGGATCTGCACCGGGCGGTGCGGATCGTTGGCCAATAGCGGCTTGCCGGTGGCCGTCATGGTGCCGTCCACGACCCAGTTGTTACTGCCCTGCTCGGTTGAGAACGCGACAGGTCCAACGGCCTGTTCGTAGGTGCGCACGATATCGTGGGAAATGTCGCCGAGATCAAGCCCGGCGGGAATTTCGGTGGGAATCGGCGGATCGAGCGAAAAGAATTTTGTACCGCGGCGATGCCAAAGCGCTGCACGCGTTCCGCCCGCTTCACTTCGCTGGTCATATTGTGCGTCATCAGTAAGCCGGCGACGCGGCTGAGGCAGTCCTCCGGAACCCATAGGCCCGGATCGTATCCAGCGAGGCGAAATTCCAGGGGCCGCACGCCGCCGAGCGACTTGATATATGCATTGATCCCCTCGGTAAAGGCCGTAACGATTTCGCGCGTGCCGGGGCCGTAGCTGGACCACTCGGCACCCCAGTCACCACGAAACGCCACCGAACGCGCCAGGCGATCGCGATCGATCACCGCCGGCCCGAGCACCTCAGCCAGCTTACCGGTGCCGATGCGCCGCCAAAGGTCGATTTGCCAGAGCCGATCTTTCGCCGCGATATAGCCTTGCGCGAAGAACAAATCGTGCACCGACTGGGCGTAGATGTGCGGGACGCCCCAGCGGTCGCGGATGATCTCGACCGGTCGGGATGGGCCCTGGATGTTGATGTTTTCGGCGCGGGAAAGACCGGCGCCGCTGCAGACGAGCAGGAGGAGGGCGCTTCGAGCGCAGTTCAGCACTACACCTTTTTATCAGAAGTGCTGGCCGGTGTGCTGGAGGGGGCTTTCGTTTCGGTTTTGGCCGAAGAATCGGAAGAAGTCGAGCTTTCGCTCTTGCCTTCCTTTTTGCCGTCTTTTGGCGGCTGATTGTTTCCGTTCCCCTTCGCGTAGTCGGTGACGTACCACCCGGAACCCTTGAACTGAAGCGCGGACGTCGAGATCAGCCGTTCCACGGGTCCGCCGCACTTCTCATGCACTTGAAGCGCGGTATCCGAGAACTTTTGTATCACCTCGAAGGTTTCACCGCAGGACTGACATTTGTACTCGTAGAGGGGCATACTGCCAAATCAAGCTTTATTTTATCAGGTTTCCACTGATGTTGTGGATCGACAGGGCTTCTCCGAGGCGATACCGTAGCCCTCCCGATCCCGGTTATCGTAAGATACTTGTGCCGCGGTGGACAACCGGGCCCGACAACCAATGAGCAAAAAACTGAATGGAAGAGTGGCGGTCATCACGGGAGCCAGCAAGGGATTGGGAAAAGCCATGGCGCTCTCGCTCGCCGGGGAGGGCGCCCGCATCGCGCTCGTCTCGCGCAGCCTCGAACAGTTAAACGAAGTGGGCCGCGCCGTTAAGGAGGCCGGCGCTGAAGCCCGCGTTTTTCAGGCGGACGTTTCCGCGGAAGATCAGGTCCGGAAGCTGGAGCGCGAAGTCGCCGGCGCGTTCGGCAAGATTCACATTCTGATCAACGACGCAGGCATGAACCTTCGCAAGCCTCTGGTCGATTTCACGCTCGAGGAGTGGCATCGCGTGCTCGACACCAATCTCACCAGCGTCTTTCTGATGTGCCGTTCCTTTGTGCCTCACATGAAGGGTGAGGGCTACGGACGAATCATCAATATGGCCTCGACCATGAGCTGGGTCTCGCTACCCGGCCGCTCCGCCTATTCCGCCAGCAAGTCCGCGCTGCTGGGCGTCACGCGCGCGCTGGCGCTCGAACTGGCGGCCGATAGTGTCACCGTAAACGCCATCACGGGCGACCCCGTCGAGGCGGCCAGCGACATCTATTCGCTCGGCGTGCTGCTGTACGAGCTGCTGGCCGGCAGCCGCCCGTACCGGATCAAGGCGGGCACCTCGGCAGGGCTGCTTGAGCGGGCGCTTGCCACGGTCAAGGTGGAAAAGCCCAGCGCGCAAGTGGCGCCGGATGCGGCAGTCGCGCGGGGCACCACGCGGGACAAGCTGGCGTGGCGGTTGCGCGGGGACCTGGACGCGATCGTGCTGAAGCCGCTGGCCAAGTCGCCGGCCGATCGCTACCCGAGCGCCGCGGCGATGGCCGATGACCTGCAGCGCTACCTGCGCGGAGAGCCGGTGCAGGCGCAGCCCGACCGGCTCGGCTACCGCCTCGCCAAGCTCGTGCTGCGTCATCGCGCCGGGGCGCTGATCGCCGCAGCGGGCATCGCCATCACCACGGCCGGCGTCGCGCTGCTGCTCGCCCACGATGCTTCGCAATCGTCTGAACCGATCGGCACCAGGCGCCCGGCGGACCCGCCGCCCTCCCCTGCGGCGATGGCCACGGAAAAATCGATCGCGGTGCTGCCGTTCGTCGACATGAGCGAGAAGAAGGACGAGGAGTACTTCTCCGACGGGCTGACCGAGGAGTTGATCGATCAACTTTCCCATGGCGAGTCCTTACGCGTGATTGCCCGCACCTCCACCTTTTATTACAAGGGCAAGCAGGCAACGATCGGACAGATCGCCAGGACCCTGGGCGTGAGTTACGTGCTCGAGGGCAGCGTGCGCAAGTCCGGCAAGGCGCTGCGCATCTCCGCGCAGCTGATCCGCGCCTCCGACGGATCGCACCTGTGGTCGCAGACCTACGACCGCAGTCTGTCCGACATCTTCAAGGTCCAGGACGAGATCGCGGCAACGGTCGCGCAGGCACTGGAGGCAGCGCTGAACCTGGACTACCGCCCCTCGCCGGAGAAATTGAACACCGAGGCCTACAACCTCGTGCTCAAGGCCAATTATTTCGCCAAGCGCCGCTTCCAGCATGACGATGACCGCGCGATCGAGCTGTACCGGCAGGCCATCAAATTGGACCCTGGGTACGCGCTTGCCTGGGCCAAGCTGGCGATGCGCTACCGGGCCAAAGCGTATTTCGGCGAGGCCTCGACGGCCGAGGTGGCGCCCAAGGCCCACGAAGCGGCGCAACGCGCCCTTTCAATCGACCCGAATCTCGCTTACGCGCACCGCGCCCTGGGCACGATCTACCGCGATCTGGACTGGGATTGGAAAGGCTCGAAGGCGGAATTTTCCCGGGCGGCCGCACTGGACCCAAGCGACCTTTCCTCTCGCGAGGATCTGGGCTACCTGACCGGAATCGAAACCGGAGACTTCGGCGACGAAATTCGATACCTGCGCGAGGACCTGGCCCGGGACCCGATCGATGCGAATGTCGTCTGGATTCTTGCCGCGAGCCTGTACGGCGCCGGCCGCCTGGAGGAGTCGGCCGAAGCCTGGCAGAACCTGCTGGACCTGAGCCCTGCCTACGGCGGCGCCCAGGCGCTTTACGGTCAGACCCTGCTGTTCATGGGTCAGTATGACAAGGCGCTCGAAGCCGCGCGCAAGGAGTCCGACGAAATTGGCCGGCTCGGCGTGCTGCCAAGCGTGTACTGGGCCTTGGGCCGGCGTGCCGAGTCCGATGCCGCACTGGAACAGTACAAGAGCAAATACGCCGAACGGGATCCATACGGCATCGCGGAAATACATGCCTACCGGGGTCAGATCGACGCCGCGTTCGAATGGCTCGAGCGCGCCTACCGAAGACACGGTTCCGGTATGCAGAACGTGAAGTTCGATCCCTACTTTCTGAAGCTGCGCCGCGATCCGAGATTCGACGCGCTGCTTTCCAGGATGAAGCTGAGCTGACCGCCGGCAGGCTCGCGCGCGCCCGGCTTGCATGTGCGCGTGCGTGCGCTCAAGCGCGAGCCACCCCGGTCGGACTGCAGCCCTGCATCGGGCGCCCGATCAGCGGATCGATCCGGCCGCGACTTGCGCGTGCTCCTGGGGCGCAGGCACGCGCGTGTCGACGTAGGTGGCCACCGCGATCAGGACGAAAAACTGAACCGCGATGACGACGAGCATTGGCCTGTGCTCTTTTCCGATTTTGATTTGCATCTTGGGCTCCTTGGTCCGAAGTGGGCCTTGCCGGCCCGGATCGGTCACGCCCCCGGTGGGCGGACTCGATGGCGCCCACTGTGCGTCAGGACCGACCGCAGCGGTAGTTGCTTTGGTCATTTCTGCCCCGTCTCATCGAGCCAGCGGGGCAGGCCGGCCAGGCCGGCGCTCGAACCAGTCGGCCACGCGCTGGCGCTCCTGCATCGATAGATGCAAACCGAGCTTGGATCGGCGCCACAGCACGTCGTCCGCGCGGACCGCCCATTCATGCGCAACCAGATACTCCAGCTCGGCCTCGTAAAGCCCGCCCGCGATCGGCTCGCCCAGGTCCTGCGCGCGACGCGCCGACCCCAGCACCACGCGCACGCGGCTTCCATAGGCCATGGCCATGCGCCGCAACGCCTGCGCCGGCATCCACCCGAACTGCTCGCTCAGCCCGGTCACGAATCCGGCCAGCACCGATTGCGCGTTGCCGGGCGATACCTGCAAGTCGCCACCCGGCAACACCGCCTCGCGCGTCCAGCCCTGGCGCGTGCACCCGAGCGCCGGCGCCAGCCGATCGACCGCCTGCTGCGCGAGGGTTCGAAAGGTCGTCACCTTGCCGCCCCATACCGTCAGCAGCGGCGCGCCTTCGTGATCCAGTTCCAGCGCGAAGTCGCGCGTCACCGCGGACGGGTCGGCGCCGTCGTCCAGCAGAGGCCGCACGCCGGAAAAAGTCCAGGCGATGTCGGTCCGGCCGATCGGCTGCTTCAGGTAGCGGTTGACCAGATTGCACAGATAGTCGATCTCGCCGGCGTCGATCTGCGCGGTCTGCGGGTCTTCCCGGAATTCGACGTCGGTGGTTCCGATCAAGGTGAAATCGTCCTCGAACGGAATCGCAAATGCGACTCGGCGATCGGCCGACTGCAGCACGTAGGCGAACGAATGGCCGAAACGGCGCCGCACCACCAGGTGGCTTCCCTTGACCAGGCGCAGGCGGCGCTCCGACCCGCCCGCGCACTCCTGCTGCAGAAAGCGAGCAGCCCAGGGTCCGGTCGCATTGACCAGGGCGCGCGCACGGATGCACATCGGGCCGCCGTGCGCGCGAACGACCTCGGCGAGCCACATCGGCCCGTCGCGTCGGGCCTGAACCAGGCGCGATCGCGTGAAAATGCGCGCGCCTCTTTCGGCGGCATCGATCGCGACCGTCACCACCAGGCGCGCGTCGTCCGTCCAGGCGTCGGAAAACTCGAACCCGGTGCGAAATCCCGGCGCCAGGTCCCTTCCAGCCGGGTGGCTCGCCAGTTCGACCCGGCGCGACGCCGGCAGCCCGGAGCGCTGCGCCAGGTGGTCGTACAGCCACAATCCGCAACGCAGGACCCAGACCGGCCGCATCGATTCGTCGTGAATCAGCACCAGGCGCAGCGGCCGCACCAGGTGCGGCGCGGCGCGCAGCAGGAGCGCGCGCTCCTGCAACGCCTTGTGCACCAGGCCGATTTCGCCGTGCTCCAGATAGCGCAGGCCACCGTGAATCAGCTTGGTCGACGCCGACGACGTGTACGAGGCCAGGTCCGCCTGCTCGCACAGCACCGTGCTCAGGCCGCGCCCGGCCGCGTCGCGCGCGATCGCAACGCCGTTGATGCCGCCGCCGGCGATCAGCACGTCACATTGCAGCTGCTCGGGCACTTCCGGCGTCACCTCAGTGCGCCTGGTCCCAGTTCTGCCCGGCACCGACGTCGACCGCGAGCGGCACCTTCAGCGACGCGACGTGGCACATCAGGTCGGGTACGCGCGCCCGGACCTGCTCGAGTTCCGCATCCGGCACCTCGAACACGAGCTCGTCGTGCACCTGCATGATCAGGCGCGTGTGCAGGGCCTCGCGCCGCAGCCAGTCGGCGGTCGCCACCATGGCGAGCTTGATCAGGTCCGCGGCGGTACCCTGCATCGGCGCGTTGATGGCCGCCCGCTCGGCGCCCTGCCGCCGCGGCCCGTTGGGCGAATTGATCTCGGGCAGCCACAGTCGGCGTCCGAACACGGTTTCCACGTAGCCCTGGCGCTTGGCGAGCGCGCGCGTCGCCTCCATGTAGCGGGCGACGCCGGGATAACGCGTGAAATACCGGTCGATGTAGTTGCGCGCCTCGTCCTTGCCGATGCCCAGGTTGGCCGCCAGTCCGAAGGCCGTCATGCCGTACATCAGCCCGAAATTGATCACCTTGGCGGTGCGCCTCTGATCGGACGTGACTTCGTTCACCGCCACGCCGAACACCTCGGAGGCCGTGGCGCGGTGCACATCCTGGCCCTTGGCGAAAGCGTCAAGCAGGCCGGCATCGTCCGACAGGTGCGCCATGATGCGCAACTCGATCTGCGAGTAGTCGGCCGATACGATGTGCGACCCGGGCGGCGCCACGAACGCCTCGCGGATGCGCCGGCCCTCGGCAGTGCGGATGGGGATGTTCTGCAGATTCGGATCCGAGGAAGCAAGGCGCCCGGTGATCGCGATCGCCTGCCCGTACGTCGTGTGCACGCGCCCGGTATCGGCGCGGATCATCGAAGGCAGCTTGTCGCAATAGGTCGACTTCAGCTTCGACAGGGCGCGGTGCTCCAGCAGGGTCCTGGGCAGCGGATAGTCGGCCGCGAGCCTTTCCAGCACGTCCTCATCGGTGCTGGGCGCCCCGCTCGGCGTCTTCTTCTGCGCCGGAAGCCCGAGCTTGCCGAACAGGATCTCGCCGATCTGCTTGGGCGACCCCAGATTGAACGGCTGGCCAGCCAGTTGATGCGCCTGCGCCTCCAGCGCGGCAATGCGCTCGCCCAGCTCCTTGCTCTGCGCGGCCAGCCGCACCGGGTCCACCAGCACCCCGGTGCGCTCCATCGTGAACAGAACGCGCGATACCGGGACCTCGATCTCCTGGTAGACGTACTTCAGGCCCTCGTGCTCGCGGATGCGGGGCCACAGCAAGTGGTGCAGGCACAGCGCCACCTCGGCATCCTCGGCCGAGTACTCGGTCGCGCGCTCGACGGCGACCTCGTCGAAGCCGATCTGGCGCGCTCCCTTGCCGCACACCTGCTCGTAGGTGATCGTGCGGCGCCCCAGATGCCGCTCGGCCAGGGCATCCAGATCATGCCCGCGGTGCGCCTCCAGCACGTACGACTGCAGCAGCGTGTCGTGCTCGATGCCGGCCAGGCCGATGCCGTGGTTGGCCAGCACGTGCGCGTCGTATTTCAGGTTCTGGCCGACCTTTGGCCGCCGTGGCGATTGGAACCAGCCGCGCAGCCTGTCCAGCACATGATCCAGCGCGAGCTGCTGCGGCACGCCCGGGTAGTGGTGCGCGAGCGGGATATAGCATCCCTCGTGCTCGCTCACCGACAGCGAGATGCCGACCAGGCTGGCCGACATCGGATCGAGCGACGTGGTCTCGGTGTCCACGCTGGTCAGCGCGGCGGCCTCGATCCGTCCGACCCAATCGCCGAGCTGCTCCTCGGTCAGTACAGTCTGGTAGTGGACAGCGGGCGCGGCTTCGGCGTCCACCCTCACCCCCGGCCGCTCTCCCGCAAGCGGCAGAGGGGAGGAACTTCTCCCCTCTTCCACGCCAGTGGGAGAGGGGCCGGGGGTGAGGGTGGATGCCGAAGCCGCGCCAAAGGCGGCTGTTGATTCGCCGTCAGCCGTCCTCAGCCAGCTGCGGAATTCGTAGCGCTCGAACAGCTTGCGCAGTGCCTGCGGGTCCGGCGGACGCGCCTGCAGGGCCTGCAGCGTCGGCACCTGCGCCGACAGATCCGCGTCGGTGCGAACCGTGATCAGTGCGCGCGCGGTCGGCAGCCAGTCGATCGCCTTCCGCAGGTTCTCGCCGACCGCGCCGCCGATCTGCCCCGCGTGCTTCACCAGCTCCTCGAGCGAGCCGTACTCGTTGAGCCAGCGCACGGCCGTCTTCGGCCCGACTTTTTCCACGCCAGGGACGTTGTCGACGCTGTCGCCGACCAGAACCAGATAGTCGACGATCCGCTCCGGCGGCACCCCGAAGCGCTCGATCACGCCGTCGCGATCGAAGCGCCGCGGCGGGCCCCCGTCCCGGCTCATCGTGTCGAGCAGGTGCACCCGATCATCGACCAGCTGTGCCAGGTCCTTGTCGGTGCTGACGATCACCGCGCGCAGGCCTTCGCTGCGGGCCCGCTCGGCAAGGGTCCCGATCACGTCGTCGGCCTCCAGCCCCGGGACTTCCAGCATGGCCCAGCCCAGCGCCTGCGCCGCCTCGTGAATCGGGCCGATCTGGGAGGCCAGATCCGCGGGCATCGCAGGGCGATTGGCCTTGTATTCTGCGAACAGGTCGTCTCGAAAGGTCCTACCCTTGGCGTCGAACACGCAGGCTCGATACTCGGCAGGCGACTGCTCGGCCAGCAGCCGCAGCATCGCGATGAACCCGCGGATGGCACCGGTGGGCTCTCCGCTGGAGGTGCGCAGATCGGGCATCGCGTGAAACGCGCGGTACAGGTACCCGGAGGCGTCGACGAGCAACAGGGTCTGCATGTCCTGGAATCTATCGTTATCGAGTACAAACCTTACAGGACGCCGGGACCGAAACCCGCCCGCAGTCCATGATTGACGCCGAGCCTATCCCGAATGCCCATCAGGAGATGACCATGGTTGACCGCCAGAAGAATATTCCGACCCTGCGCGCCATCGCGACGCCGGATCGCGCGACCAGCGTCAAGGCGCGCGAGTCGTGGCAGATGTGGGGGATTATCTCGGAGTTCGTCGAGGCCTCGGAGCGGCTGTCCGAGATCCGGCCGGCGGTGTCGATCTTCGGCAGCGCCCGCACCCCCGCCGATTCGCCGCGCTATCAGTTGACGAGCCAGATCGCCCGCAAGCTGTCCGACGCCGGCTTCGCCGTCCTGAGCGGCGGCGGCCAGGGCATCATGGAGGCAGCCAACAAGGGCGCCTTCGGCGGCAGCTCGCCCAGCGTCGGGCTGAACATCGAGCTGCCGCACGAACAGTGCGGCAATCCGTATCAGAACATTTCGCTTCGTTTTCGTCACTTTTTCGCGCGCAAGGTGGCCTTCGTCAAGTACGCGGCCGCGTACGTGGTGATGCCGGGCGGGTTCGGCACGCTCGATGAGCTGAGCGAGGCGCTGACGCTGATCCAGACCGGCACCGGGCGCAGGATACCGATCGTGCTGGTGGAGGCGGCGTTCTGGCAGGGCTTGCTCGGCTGGATGCGGGAGCGCCTGGTGACCGACGGCATGATCGACGAGCAGGACCTGGGACTGATGCAGGTTGCCGAGAACGCCGATCAGGTGGTCGACGCCATCTTCGATTTCTACGAGGCGCGCGGTTTCGTGCAGACGGCCGCCGAACGCGAGCAGCTGCTGTACCTCTGAGCGGCTGGACAGACCGTTCAAGTCATGTAACGCTACAATTGAAGTATGGGCTCGACTCGCTCGTTGCGTGCCGTCGTGGGTGTCGTCCGGTCGCCGCTGCGCTTGCTGGCGATGGGTTGCGCCTGGGCCTGCATGGCCGGGGCGGCCAGCGCCGGCGCGCCGAGCTTTGGCACGGACGACCTGCCGCCGCCCATCGATACGCGCACGGCAGACGACGCGGCGGCTGGGGCCCGTGCACCGGTGCCGGCCGTCGAAGAGCCGGGCTCCTCGGCCAGCGTTAGGGTCGACAAGCCGGAACCGGCGCCGACCAAGCCCCAGCGCGATGCGCAGATCGAGCAAAAGCACGTCGGGCGGCGCGTGTCCGAGGTGGTCGTGACTCCAGCCGGGTTCACCTATCACTATACGATGACCCATCTGGACGATCAGGAAATCGGGACGGTGATGCAACCCCATCCGCAACTGTCGATCCCCAGCCTGATCCGGTTCGACTTCAATTTTTAACGTCTTCCGCGCTTTCCGTCTGCAGGCGCCATGGCCGTATTTACCGCGCTGACGCGCGATGACATCGTTGCGCTGCTCGGCGCGTATTCGGTCGGCCAGCTGGCGGACTTCGAGGGCATCCCCTCCGGCATCGAAAACACGAACTACTTTGTCACGACCAGCGCCGGCCGGTTCGTGCTGACGGTCTTCGAAAGGCTTGGATCGAGCCAGCTTCCGTTCTATCTCGGGCTGATGAAGCACCTGGCGCAACGCGCACTGCCGGTGCCGGAGCCCGCCGCCACCGGCGCAGGGAGCCTCCTGACCCAGGTGCACGGCAAGCCTGCCGCGCTCGTGGCCCGCCTTCCGGGACGCGCGGTGCTCGATCCGACCGCCGCCCAGTGCGCCCTGGTCGGGCAGTTCCTGGCCAGCATGCACGTGCAGGCGCGCGATTTTCAGCTCTTTCAGCCGAACCTGCGCGGGATCGGCTGGTGGAAAAGCACGCTGCCCAAGCTCGAGCCCTTGATCGGGGAGCGCCAGTTCCAGGAACTGGCCGAGGAGGTCGTGTTCCAGGACAGTTTCGTGCGCAGCCCGCAATTCGAGCGGCTGCCGGCCGGACCCATTCACGCCGACCTGTTCCGGGACAACGTGCTGTTCGACGGCGACCACATCGGCGGCGTGATCGACTTCTACTTCGCCGCTTGCAGCGCCTGGCTGTTCGACCTGGCGGTCACGGTCAACGATTGGTGCGTGGATCCGATCAGCGGCGAATTCGATCGCCGGCGCGCCGTGGCGCTGCTGCAGGCGTACCACGCCGTGCGCCCCCTGACCGACCCCGAGCACCAGGTCTGGCGCACCGCGTTGCGCGCCGCCGCACTGCGTTTCTGGATCTCCCGGCTGTACGACCTGCACCTGCCGCGCCCGGCAGCGCTGCTCGAGCCGCACGATCCGTCCCGATTCGAGCGGATGCTGCGGCTGCGGATGCGCCAACCCGATCTGCCCTGGGTCTGATGTGCGATGAGAATCCGCGTGCTTGCGGCCCGCGCCGGGCTGACCTGGATTCGTGACGGGCTGCGCCTGTTCGGGCGGCACCCGCTGTCGCTGATCGGCTCGGTCGCGGCGGGACTGTTGCTGGTGGGCCTGCCCTCGACGCTGCCGCTGGTTGGCCCGGTGATCGGTGCCGTGCTGGCGCCGATCGCTTCGCTCGGGCTGATTACGGCCTGCCGCAGCGCCGACGCCGGTCGGATTCCGAGTCTTACCGTCTACGCGGAGGGTCTGCGCGACGCGCAGACGCGACGCCAGCTGTTGACCCTGGGCGCCATCAACGCGCTGATCGTGGCGGTGCTGTACGCAATCGTGCAAGCGACCGGGCTGGACCAGGCGTTTCGCATCGTGCTAGGCCCGGACCAGCAGCCCACGATCCAGGCGCATCCGGGGCTGCTCGCCCTGCGCCTGGCGCTGTCGGCGCCGGTTCTGATGGCGATGTGGATGGCGCCGCCACTGGTGGGCTGGCAGCACGTGCCGGCGCTCAAGGCGATGTTCTTCAGCTTTTTCGCCTGCTGGCGCAATCGATGGCCGCTGCTCGCCTTCGTTTGCGGAATCGTGGGCGGCGGAGTGCTGGCCACTGCGCTGGTGACCGCGGTGGTCATCCTGCTGGTGCCGGACTCCTCGTCGCTGACGGCGTACCTGATCGCGCCGCTGTCGCTTGCGCTGCTGGCCGTGGCCCAGTGCGGCGTGTTCCGGATGTACACGCAAATCGTCGAGGACAGTCCCGAGGATCCGGCCGCTCCCGCGTAGATCACGGCATGCCTGCACCCTCGCCCCGGCCCTCTGCCGCGCCGCGGGAGACGGAGAACTCCTTGTGCCGCGCAGGCTCCGAGCGGCTCGAAGGCACTTCCGGGTGCGGCACCCTCCTTCGATCGCCGCATCCGGCTGTCCCCGCATCCTGCAGCCCGGTCGCCCGGATCCGCATTTGGTCGCATCGCCCGGCTGCCCGGCGCTGATGGCGCTACGCTTCGAACATCAATCCGCGCAGATGAGGAGAACAGGATGTCCGAGGGCGATGAGCTTGGCAAACTGGGAGAACTGCATCAACGCGGTGTGCTGACCGACGACGAGTTCGCGCGCGCCAAGTCGCGCGTGCTGAGCGGAGCCGCGGGCTCGAGCCACAAGGCCGCGGCAGGCAGTGTGATCAATACCTTCCGGCGCAGCCGCGACGACCGATGGCTGGGCGGCGTCTGCGGAGGTATCGGTCAGGTTACGGAATCGCCCGCCTGGGTCTGGCGACTTCTGTTTACCCTGCTGCTGCTGTGCGCCGGAACCGGCGTGCTTCTTTATGTGCTGTTGTGGATTTTTGTCCCGATGGAGGCCGCTGCAGTCAATTCCGGCCAGCAGGCTTTTTGAGCCCCGGCGGGCTAGACCGCCTCGAGCTTGGCGATCGACAGCAGCAGTTCCTTGACGCCCGCGGCGCCGAAGCGGATCTGGGCGCGCTCGTCGCCGCCCGCTCCCTGCAACCGCAGCACCACGCCGTCGCCGAACTTGGCGTGCCGCACCAGCTGGCCGACCTGCAAGCCCGAGCGGCTTGCGCTTCTCGAGGTCGTGGCAAGTTCGTTCGCCGCAGCGGCGTAGGTCCAGGACGGTTCCGGGGCCCGGCTGCGGCGCGGCGTCAGCCAGCGCACCGATTCGGGCGGAAGCTCTTCGAGGAAGCGCGACCGGATGTTGTAGCGGGTCTGCCCGTGCAACAGGCGGGTCTGCGCAAAGCTCAGGTACAGGCGCCGGCGCGCGCGCGTGATCGCCACGTACATCAGCCGGCGCTCCTCTTCGAGTCCGCCGCCTTCGCTCAGGCTGTTTTCGTGAGGGAACAGGCCCTCCTCCAGGCCGGTTATGAACACCGCTTCGAATTCCAGGCCCTTGGCCGAATGAACCGTCATCAGCTGCAGCGCCTCCTGCCCCTGGCCTGCCTGGTTGTCGCCCGACTCCAGCGAAGCGTGCGCCAGAAAGGCGGTCAGGGGAGCGACGGCTTCGCCTTCGGCTACGGCAGCCACGGGGATGAGCAGCCCTCCTTCGCCTTCGGCTTCGGCTTCGGCTTCGGAGGGCAACCTGCCTTGGCTGGGGCCGTCTTCGACGGCCCCAGCCAAGGCAGGTTGCCCGACCGTGTAACCCTGCTCGGCCAGAAAGCCCGTCGATGCGTTGACCAGTTCCTCCAGGTTTTCCAGCCGGTCCTGACCGTCGCGCTCCGCCGCGTAATGGGCCGAAAGGCCGCTTTGCGCGATCGCCGTGGCCACCAGTTCCGGCAGGCTTTGCGTCGACGCAGCCGCCCGCAGCGACTCGATCAGCCGTCCGAATTGCGCCAGGCTGGCGCCGGCGCGTCCGGCCAGAGACCCGATCGCCGTGTACAGGCTGCTGTGGGCCGCCGCGGCCGCGTCCTGCAACTGCTCCAGCGTGCGCGCCCCGATTCCGCGCGCCGGAAAATTCACGGCGCGCGCGAACGAAACGTCGTCATGCGGATTGTGTGCCAGCCGCAGATACGCGAGCGCATTCTTGACTTCGGCCCGCTCGAAGAACCGCAACCCGCCGTACACGCGGTACGGCAGTCCGGCGCTGAACAGCGCGTGCTCCAGCACGCGCGACTGGGCATTGGAGCGGTACAGGATCGCCATGTCGGACGCGCGCATCCCGTCCGAGGTCAGCTGGCGCACCTGATCGACGATCCAGGCCGCCTCCAGCCCATCGGAACCGGCCTCGAACAGCGCAGCTCGCTCCCCCTGGCCGGCCGAGGTCCACAGGTTCTTGCCCAGGCGCTGCGCGTTGTGGCTGATCAGATGGTTGGCGGCCTCCAGGATGTGGCCGTAGGAGCGGTAGTTCTGTTCCAGCTTGATCACGTGCGCGACCTGGAATTCGCGCTCGAAGTCCGCCATGTTGCCGACGTTGGCGCCGCGGAACCGATAGATCGACTGATCGTCGTCGCCAACCGCAAACACCGTGCTGGCGGGGCCGGCCAGCAGCTTCAGCCATCGATACTGCAGCACGTTCGTATCCTGGAATTCATCGACCAGGATATGCCGGAAGCGCTGCTGGTAATGGTTTCGCAGCGGCTCGTTGCGCGACAGCAGCTCGTAGCTGCGCAGCAGCAGCTCGGCGAAATCGACCACGCCCTCGCGCTGGCACTGGCGGTCGTAAAGATCGAACAACTCGACCCACTGGCGGTCGCGCCCGGTCTCGATCGCAACGTCGGCCGCGCGCAGCCCGGCCTCCTTGGCGCCGTTGATCAGCATCTGCACCTCGCGCGCCGGCCAGCGCGTCTCGTCGACGTCGGCGGCCTTCAACATGCGCTTGACGGCGGCGAGCTGATCCTGCGAATCCAGGATCTGGAAGCTCTGCGGAAGGTGGGCCTCGCGATGGTGCATGCGCAGCAGGCGGTTGCACAGTCCGTGAAACGTCCCGATCCACATCGCGCGCAGACTGATCGGCAGCATGGCGCCGATGCGATCGACCATCTCGCGGGCCGCCTTGTTGGTGAAGGTGACCGCCAGGATCTGCAACGCGCTGGCGTGGCCGCCGTGAATCAGCCAGGCAATGCGGGTCGTGAGCACGCGCGTCTTGCCGCTGCCCGCGCCGGCCAGCACGAGCAGGTGCCCGGTCGGCTCGGTAACCGCCGCCAACTGCTGTGGATTCAGACCCTCGAGAAAGCGCTGCACGGTCGACATTTTAAGTGCGTTCGGCGGCAACCCGAAGCGCTAAAGGCGCGGTGCGGCCTTCGCAGATAAAATATCGGCCTGGAGCGCCGTGGCCCTTGCCGTGGCCTAATACTTCCCTGGCGGCGGTCATCGTGCGCGACAAGTATCTTCCACAGGAAGTCGAATCCGATGCCCAGTCGCACTGGCGATCGATCGACGCCTACCGCGCGCGCGAACACGCCCTGGATGCGGCCGGGCGGCCCAAGTCCAAGTTCTACGCGTGCTCGATGCTGCCGTATCCGAGCGGCAAGCTGCACATGGGCCACGTGCGCAACTACACCATCAACGACGTGATGTATCGCGTGCTGCGGATGCGCGGCTACAACGTGCTGATGCCCGATGGGCTGGGACGCGTTCGGCCTGCCGGCGGAAAACGCGGCGATCGAAAAAGGCATCGCGCCGGCGCACTGGACCTACGACAACATCGCGGACATGAAGGCGCAGATGCAGCCGCTGGGCCTGGCGTTCGACTGGTCGCGCGAGGTGGCGACCTGCAAGCCCGACTACTACCGCTGGAACCAGTGGCTGTTCCTGAAGATGCTCGAGAAGGGCATCGCCTACCGCAAGACCCAGCTGGTCAACTGGGACCCGGTCGATCAGACCGTGCTCGCCAACGAGCAGGTGATCGACGGCCGCGGCTGGCGCTCGGGCGCGCTGGTCGAAAAGCGCGAGATCCCGGGGTACTACCTGGCGATCACGCGCTACGCGGACGAACTGCTCGATGCGCCTGGCGCAGCCTGGACGGCTGGCCGCGCGCAGGTGCGGGCGATGCAGGAGAACTGGATCGGCAAGAGCGTCGGCGTCAACTTCGGCTTTCCCGTACGAGATCGACGGCGAATCGACGCCTGCTGCGCGTGTTCACGACGCGCGCCGACACGATCATGGGCGTGACCTTCGTGGCGCTCGCCGCCGAGCATCCGCTGGCCGCGCGGCTGGCGCGCGACAAGCCGGCGCTGGCGGCCTTCATCGAGGAATGCCGGCGCGGCGGCGTGGCCGAGGCCGAGCTGGCGACGCATGGAAAAGAACGGCATGGCCACCGGCTTCTACGTCACGCATCCGCTCACGAGCGAACCGGTCGCCGGTGTGGATCGGCAACTACGTGCTGATGAGCTACGGCGAAGGCGCGGTGATGGGCGTGCCGGCGCACGACGAGCGCGATTTCGCGTTCGCGCGGAAGATACGGCCTGCCGATCAAGCAGGTGATCGCCGCCGCCGGGCGAGACCTTCTCCGACGGAGCGCTGGCAGGACTGGTACGCCGACAAGCAGCGGCGGCGTCTGCGTCAACTCGGGGCAAGTACGACGGCCTGGCCTACGCGGACGCGGTCGACGCGATCGCCGCCGACCTGAAGGCGCTCGGGCCTGGGCGACAAGCAGATCCAGTACCGCCTGCGCGACTGGGGCATCTCGCGCCAGCGCTACTGGGGCACGCCGATCCCGATCATCCACTGCGCCGCCTGCGGCGCCGTGCCGGTGCCGGAGGCCGATCTGCCGGTCGTGCTGCCCGAGGACCTGGTGCCCGACGGCACCGGCAATCCGCTCGAACCGCTGCGAGGCGTTCCTGCACTGCACCTGCCCGCGCTGCGGCGGCCGCGGCGCGCCGCGAAACCGACACGATGGACACGTTCGTCGACTCGTCGTGGTACTTCATGCGCTATTGCTCGCCGGACGCGAGCGACGCCATGGTCGATGCGCGCAGCCGACTACTGGATGCCGATGGACCAGTACATCGGCGGCATCGAGCACGCGGTACTGCACCTGCTGTACGCGCGCTTCTGGACGCAAGGTGATGCGCGACCTGGGCCTGGTCGACGTTCGACGAGCCGTTCAAGCGCCTGTTCACCCAGGGCATGCTGCTCAACGAATGCTATTACCGCGAGGACGAGGCCGGGCGCGCAGCCGCTGGTTCTACCCGGCCGAGGTCGAGCGTGCGTATCGACGACCGCGGCCGCCCGCTCGGCGCGGTCGCGCGCGAAGACGGCCAGCCGGTGATGCTCGGCGGCATCGAGAAGATGTCCAAGAGCAAGAACAACGTGGTCGAGCCGCGCGACATCATCGCGCGCTACGGCGCCGACACCGCGCGCGCGTTCGTGATGTTCGCCGGCCCGCCCGGACCAGAGCGCGGCCTGGTCCGATTCGGGCGCCGAGGGCACGCACCGCTTCCTGCGCCGGCTGTGGCAGTTCTGCTTCGAACGCAAGGCGCGCCGTAGTGCAGGCCGGCGGCACTGGATGCCGCGCAGCTGACGGCGGCGCAGCGCTCGCTGCGGCGCGAGCTGCACATGCTGCTGAAGCAGGCCGATTTCGACTACGAGCGTCTGCAGTACAACACGGTGGTGTCGGCGCGATGAAGATGCTCAACGCGCTCGAAGCGCCGAGGCGCGTCGTCGGCGTCGGGCGCGCTGCTGCGCGAAGGCCTGGGCATCCTGCTGCGCGTGCTGTACCCGATCGCGCCGCACATCGCGCACGCGCTGTGGGACGAACTGGGTTTCGCCGCGCGAATTCGGCGACGCTGCTCGACGCGCGCCTGGCCGGAGCCCGACGAGGCGGCGCTGCAGGCCGAGCAGATCGAGCTGGTGGTCCAGGTCAACGGCAAGCTGCGCGGCTCGATCCGCGTCGCGGCTGGCGCCGACCGGGCGGCGATCGAGTCGGCCGTGCTGGCGGACGAAACCACGCGTCGCTACCTCATGCAGCCGCCCAAGAAGATCATCATCGTGCCGGGGAAACTGGTCAATGTGGTGCTCTGAAGCGCGCCCGGTCCTGGCGGCGCTCGCCGCGCTGGCGCTGGCGGGCTGCGGGTTTCAGCTGCGCGGCGAGCAGAAGCTGCCCTTCGAGACGATCTACGTGAACACCCCGCCCAACTCCCAGCTCGGCGCCACGCTGGGGCGCCAGATCCGTTCCGGCACCGAGACGCGCACCGTGGAGCTGGCGGCCGAGGCCAACGCCGTGCTCGAAATCCTGGGGGAGTCGCGCGACAAGGAGATCCTCACCCTGAACGCCCAGGGACGCGCGGTCGAATACAAGCTGATCTACCGGTTGCGCTTCCGGCTGCACGACGGCAAGGGCCGCGAGTACATCGCCTCGACCGAATTGCGCGCCCAGCGCGACATCTCGATCAACGATTCTCAGGTGCTGTCCAAGGAGTCGGAGGAGGCGCTGCTTTACAGGGACATGCAGACCGACCTGGTGCAGCAGCTGCTGCGGCGCATTGCGGCGGTCAGGGCGGCCCGTGCAGATCAAAGCTGAGCAGCTGCGGGTGCACCTGGCCAAGGGGCGGCTGGCCCGCCTGTACGTCGTGGCCGGCGACGAGGCACTGCTGGCGATCGAAGCGCAGGATGCCATCCGCGCCGCGGCGCGCGGCGCGGGCTATGCCGAGCGCACCGTGCTGCATGCGGACGCCCGCCTCGACTGGAGCCTGCTGGTCGAGGCGGCCTGCTCCAGATCGCTGTTCGCCGAGCGCCGGATCGTGGAAGTCAGGCTGCCCTCTGGCAAACCGGGCAAGGAAGGCGCCGAAGCGCTGACGCACCACGCCGGCACGGCACCGGAAGACACGCTGACGCTGCTCAGCCTGCCCAAGCTCGACCGTGCCGCGCGCGATGCCGCCTGGGTTCGCGCGCTGGAGGCTGCGGGCGTCTGGGTCGAGGTGCCCTCGATCGAGCGGGCGCAGCTTGCGGACTGGATCGCCGCGCGCCTGGAGCGGCAACGCCAGAGCGCCCCGGCCGAGGCGCTGGAGTTCCTGGCCGATCGCGTCGAAGGCAACCTGCTGGCCGCGCACCAGGAGATCAGCAAGCTCGCCTTGCTGTTCGCGCCGGGCAGCCTGTCGTTCGAGCAGGTCAAGGACAGCGTGCTGAATGTGGCCCGCTACGACGTTTTTTCGCTGCCGCAGGCGCTGCTCGAAGGCGATCGCACCCGCATCGGCCGCACGATCGAAGGCCTGCGCGCCGAGGGCGAGGCGCTGCCGCTTGCGCTGTGGGCGGTCGGCGAGGAATTGCGCACGCTGCTGCGCCTGAAGCGCGAAACGGCCGCCGGCAAACCGTTCGCGTCGGCCGCGCGTGAATTGCGGATCTGGGGCGCCCGCCTGGCGGCGAGCGAGCGGGCGCTGGCCCGCGTGTCGGAGGCCGCACTGGCGGCGCTGCTGGCCCGGTGCGCCCAGCTGGACCGGGTCGCCAAGGGACTGCCGGCCCCCCGATGCGACAGCGATCCCTGGCTAGAATTGGCGGACATCGCCGTTTCGGCCTGTCCCCTACAGAGCGTCCAATGAGCGTGCCGCAAGAGGCCGCAAGCTCCGCACGCAACGCGTCCGCACCGGTCGACGTGCGCGAGTACGTGCGTTCGGTCGTACGGGCGGCGCGCGAAGCCTGCGCCGCCGCCGCGCGCGCCGACACGGCCGTCAAGGACCGCGTGCTGCACGCGCTGGCCGACTCGATCCGCCAGCGCAGCACGGAACTGGGCGCCGCCAACGAGCGCGATCTGACCCGCGCGCGCGCCGCCGGCCTTGAAGCGGCGCTGCTCGACAGGCTGGCCTTGAGTGCCCGGTCGATCGAGCAGATGGCGCAAGGCGTCGAGGACGTGGCGCGGCTGCCCGATCCGATAGGATCGATAGACGGGGTGCGTGCCATGCCCTCGGGAATCCGCGTCGGACGCATGCGGGTACCGCTGGGCGTGGTCGCGATCATCTACGAGAGCCGGCCCAACGTGACGATCGACGCGGCTGCGCTGTGCATCAAGAGCGGCAACGCGACCGTGTTGCGCGGAGGCTCGGAGGCAATCGAATCGAACCGCCTGCTAGCGGCGCTGTGCGCCGAGGCGCTGAAGCGGCACGGCCTGCCGCCCTCGGTCGTGCAGCTGATCGACACGACCGACCGCGCCGCCGTCGGCCACCTGATCACGCTGCCCGAATACGTGGACGTCCTGGTGCCGCGCGGCGGCCGGGGTCTGATCGAGCGGCTGATGCGGGAAAGCCGCGTTCCGATGATCAAGCACCTGGACGGCATCTGCCACGTCTACATCGACGAGGGCGCCGATCCGGACAAGGCAATCCGGATCGCGGACAACGCCAAGACCCAGCGCTATGGCGTCTGCAACGCGATGGAAACGCTGCTGGTTGCGCGCGCGATCGCGCCTGACGTGCTGCCGCCCCTGGCCCGGCTGTACGCGGGCAAGCAGGTCGAGCTGCGCGTGTGCCCGGAAACGCGCCGGATCCTGGCGGCCGCGGGCGTAACGGGGCTGAAGGATGCGACCGAGGAGGACTGGCGCACCGAATACCTGGCGCCCGTGCTTTCGATCGCGACGGTGGCCGGACTGGACCAGGCGATAGAGCACATCAACCGCTACGGCAGCCGCCACACGGACGCGATCGTCACCGAGCATTACGAGCGCGCAATGCGTTTTCTGCGCGAGGTCGATTCCGCCTCGGTGATGGTGAACGCATCGACCCGGTTTGCGGACGGTTTCGAGTACGGGCTGGGCGCCGAGATAGGCATTTCGAACGACAAGCTGCATGCGCGCGGTCCGGTCGGCCTGGAAGGCCTGACTTCGCAGAAGTTCATCGTGCTCGGCAACGGCGAAGTGCGCATCTGACGCATGCCCTGGCTCTGGTTCAAGGCGCTGCACATCGTGCTGGTGGTGAGCTGGTTCGCGGGTCTGTTCTACCTGCCGCGCATCTTCGTCAACCTGGCGATGGTGCCGGCGCGCGGTCCCGAGCGCGACCGGCTGATCCTGATGGCGCGCAAGCTGTACAGGTTCGTCACGCCCATCGGCGTGCTGGCGATTGCGTTCGGCCTGTGGCTGTGGCTGGGCGAAGGCATCGGGCAGGGCGAGGGCTGGATGCATGCGAAGCTGGCGATCGTCACCCTGCTGGTCGCCTATCACGCCGCGTGCGGTCGCATCCTGGCCGGGTTCGAACGCATGACGATGCGGCGCTCACACGTCTGGTTCCGATGGTTCAACGAGATTCCGGTCGTGCTGCTGCTGTGCGCGGTGGTCCTGGTCGTGGTCAAGCCGTTTTGAAACCCTCACCGCCTCCCCTCTCCCGCGCAGCGGCAGAGGGTCGATACGACGTGCCCTTGTGAAAGACTGAGCCAATGCCGCGTCCGATCGCCCCTCTGCCGCTGCGCGGCAGAGGGGACGGGGGTGAGGGCGTCCAACCGCCCTCCGACTTCTTCGCGGTGTGCCCGCGCGGACTGCAGGACCTGCTGGCCCGGGAGCTGCAGGCCTGCGGCGCCGCTTCGGTGCTGCCGACTTCGGGCGGCGCCGGATTCGACGGCTCGCTCGCCACCGCCTACCGGGTGAACCTGCACTCCCGGCTGGCGAGCCGGGTGCTGTGGCGCCTGGCCGGCGGCGAATATCGCAACGAGACGGACGTGTACGAGCTCGCGCTCGCCGTGCCGTGGGAGAGTCATTTCAAGCCGACCCAGACGCTGCGGGTGGACGTGACCGCCACCCGCTCGCCGCTGCGCAGCCTGCAGTTTGCGACCTTGAAAATCAAGGATGCGATCGCCGACCGGATGCGCGAGCAGTGCGGCGAGCGCCCTTCGATCGACCGCGCAGCCCCGGACGTGCAGGTGGTCGCGCATCTGTCGCAGCACCGCGCCGATCTATACCTGGATCTTTCGGGCGAGCCGCTTTTCAAGCGGGGCTGGAGGCTCGAGAAAGGCGAAGCCCCGCTGAAGGAGAACCTGGCGGCCGGGCTGCTGGCCAGCGCCGGGTGGACGCCCGCGGTGGCGCTGCACGACCCGTTTTGCGGCAGCGGCACGATCCCTATAGAGGCGGCGTGCATCGCGAGCGGGCGCGCGCCCGGGCTGGGCCGCCGCTTCGCCTTCGAGAACCTGCTGGGGTTCGAAGCGCGCCCCTGGCGCGACCTGCTGCAGCAGGCGCGCGAGGCCGTCGACGAGCGCGCCGAATTTCACATCAGCGGCAGCGACATCTCCACGCGGGTGGTGCAGACGGCGCTCGCCAACGCGCAGCGCGCGCAACTGGCCGGCTCGATCCGCGCCGGGCGCCTGAGCTTTTCGGCGGCCGACGCCCGCGCCGCGGCGGCGCCGGCCGCGGCAGGCTTCGTCATCGCCAACCCGCCGTACGGGCAGCAAAGCGAGCCCAAATCGGCCAGCGTGGCCCGCCTGATGGCAAGCTTCGGCGACCAGCTCAAGCAGGCCTACGCCGGTTGGGACGCATGGTTGCTGTCGGGCGACCGCGACCTGCCGGCCCAGATGAAGTTGAAGGAGGCGCGCCGGACCGTGCTGTTCAACGGGCCGATCGAGTGCCGCTTCTACCGCTTCGAACTGGTTGCCGGCTCCTACCGCCGCCAGCGCGCCACGGCGGGCGCGTGAGACCCGTCGCGGGCCGCCCGCGCCCGGCGGGCCTCAGCTCGAAAGGCCGAGGTGCTCGATGCCGCGGTGAATCCCGGCGACCCCGCCGAACAGTTTCGAGTTCAGCTTGATCTGCAGGCGCAGGTCGTTGACCGAGTCGGCGTTGCGCAACGCGTCCTCGTAGGAAATGAGCTCCGCTTCATGCAGATCGAACAGCGCCTGGTCGAAGGTCAGCATGCCCTGTTCGCGCGACCGCTTCATCACTTCGCGGATTTCCTGGATATCGCCCTTGAAAACCAGCTCGGAGATCAAAGGCGAGTTCAGCATGACCTCCACCGCGGGCACCCGCCCCTTGCGGTCGCGGAAAGCGATCAGCCGCTGGGAGACGATCGCGCGCAGGTTCAGCGACAGGTCCATCAACAGCTGGGGCCGACGGTCCTCGGGGAAGAAGTTCACGATCCGGTCCAGCGCCTGGTTGGTGCTGTTCGCGTGCAAGGTGCACATCACCAGGTGCCCGGTCTCGGCGAACGCGATCGCGTGGTCCATCGTCTCGCGGTCGCGCACCTCGCCGATCAGGATCACGTCCGGCGCCTGCCTCAGGGTGTTGCGCAGGGCCACCGCCCAGCTCTCGCAGTCGACACCGACTTCGCGCTGGGTGACCACGCAGTTCTTGTGCGGATGGACGTATTCGACCGGGTCCTCGATCGTGATGATGTGTCCCTGGCTGTTCTCGTTGCGGTAACCGACCATGGCCGCCAGGGTGGTCGACTTGCCCGACCCGGTCGCACCCACCACCATCACGATGCCGCGCTTGGCCATGGCCAGGTCGTTGACCAGCGTCGGAAGGTGCAGCTCCTCGGCCGTCGGAATGTGATCGGCGATCACGCGCAGCACGATGCCCACCTTGCCCTGCTGCACGAAGGCCGATACGCGGAACCGCCCGATGCCGGTCGGGCTGATCGCGAAATTGCACTCCTTGGTCGCCTCGAATTCCGATGCCTGCCGATCGTTCATGATCGCGCGCACCAGTTCCGCGGTGTGCTGCGCCGTCAGCGCCTGGTTGGACACCGGCAACACGCGGCCGTCCACCTTGAACGCCGGTGGAAACTCCGCCGTCAGGAAAAGGTCCGAGCCCTTCTTCGACAGCAGCAGCTTGAGCAGGTCATGGACGAAGCGGGTCGCCTGGTCCCGTTCCATAGTGTCCTCCGACGTTCGCGCGGGCGGTCAGCCCGCGAAGTTCTCGGCAGTCTTGGCGTACTGGCGCGCCTCGGACACCGCGATCACGTTGCGCCGGACCAGCTCGATCAGGGTCTGGTCCAGCGTTTGCATGCCGTGCTGGCTGCCAGTCTGGATCATCGAATACATCTGCGCAACCTTGTTCTCGCGGATCAGGTTGCGGATGGCCGGCGTGCCGACCATGATCTCGTGCGCGGCAACCCGGCCGCTGCCGTCCTTCAGCTTCAGCAGCGCCTGGGAGATCACCGCCACCAGCGACTCCGACAGCATGGCCCGCACCATCTCCTTTTCCGCCCCCGGAAAAACGTCGACGACACGATCGATGGTCTTGGCGGCGGACGAGGTGTGCAGCGTACCGAACACGAGGTGGCCGGTTTCGGCCGCCGTCAGCGCCAGCCGGATCGTTTCCAGGTCGCGCAGTTCGCCCACCAGCACCACGTCGGGGTCCTCGCGCAGCGCCGAACGCAGCGCGTTGGAGAACGACAGGGTGTGCGGACCGACTTCGCGTTGATTGATCACGCACTTGCGAGGCTCGTGCACGAATTCGATCGGGTCTTCGATCGTCAGGATGTGGCCGTACAGATTGTTGTTCACGTGATCGACCATGCCGGCGAGCGTGGTCGACTTGCCCGATCCGGTCGGCCCGGTCACCAGCACCAGGCCGCGCGGACGCGACGAGAAATCGGCGAACACCCGCGGGGCCTGCAGCTCTTCCAGCGACAGCACGCGCGAGGGAATGGTTCGCAACACGGCCGCGGCCCCGCGATCCTGGTTGAACGCGTTGACGCGGAAGCGCGCCAGGCCCGGCAGGTCGAACGAGAAATCGCACTCCAGGTGCTCGTCGAACTGCTTGCGCTGGGCATCGTTCATGATGTCGTACACCATCGCGTGGACTTCGGAGTGGTCCAGCGGTGGCAGGTTGATCCGCCGCACGTCGCCGTGCACGCGGATCATGGGCGGCAGTCCGGACGAAAGATGCAGGTCCGAGGCTTTGTTCTTGACCGAGAATGCGAGAAGTTCGGATATGTCCATCGATGGGGCGTTCCGCTGTTGCCGGGACCGCAAGCTGCGCGCCGGCTACCCGCGCATCTTCGGTTCAAGGAAACTTAGCCCGGCCACGGGCGGGTCGATCTGAAAGATTATGGCCAGTTTGGACGCTACCACGCAAGCTCGCCTGCAGCAGGTGCGCGCCCGCATCGAGCGCGCGGCCCGGGCCGCCGGGCGGGACCCGCGCGAGATCACCCTGGTCGCCGTCAGCAAGACTTTCGGCCCCGAGCGGGTGCTGCAGGCCCTGGCGCAAGGGCAGAGGCGGTTCGGCGAGAATTACCTGCAGGAGGCGGCCGCCAAGATCGCGCTGCTTGCGGGCGCCGATCCGGCACAGCGGGTCGAATGGCATTTCATCGGGCCGATCCAGAGCAACAAAACGCGCGAGCTGGCTCGTCTGTTCGACTGGGTGCAAACGGTGGACCGCCTGAAAACCGCGCAGCGCCTCGGTGAGCAGCGGCCGCCCGGGCGGCCGGACCTGAACGTGCTGCTGCAGGTCAACATCAGCGGCGAAGCGACCAAGAGCGGCGTGCCGCCCGGCGAGTTGCCCGAGCTGGCGAGCCAGGTCGCGGCCTTGCCCAGGCTGCGGCTGCGCGGGCTGATGGCGATCCCCGCGCCCAGTCCGGACCCGGCGCAGCAGCGCGCCTCGTTTGCCAGAATGCGCGCTCTGTTCGAACAACTGCGAGGCCAGGCCGATCCGGGCGCTGGCCTGGACACGCTGTCGATGGGCATGTCGGGCGATCTGGAGGCAGCGATCGCCGAAGGCTCCACGATGGTGCGCGTGGGTACGGCGATTTTTGGAGCACGTTCATGAACATCGCATTCATCGGCGGCGGCAACATGGCCACTGCCCTGATCGCAGGCCTGCTCAGGGGCGGCGTTGCGCCCTCCTCGATCCGGGTGGTCGAGGTCGCTTCCGAACGGCTGGCGGCGTTGAAGCAGCAGTACGGCGTCGAGGGCGGCGCGGCGCCGGACGCGCAGCTGCACGGGACGGACGCCGCGGTGTTCGCCGTCAAGCCGCAGCAGATGCGCGCGGCCTGTACCCAGTGCAGACCCTGGCTCACCCAGGGCTTCGCGCTGACCATCGCCGCCGGCATTCCGTCCGCCTCGGTCGCGTCCTGGAGCGGCCGGGCGCAAGTGGTGCGGGCCATGCCGAACACGCCCGCGCTGATCGGAGCCGGAATCACCGGGATGTACGCCGGCGCCGGCCTGGCGCCGCCTGCACGGGCCCTGGCCGAGCTCATCATGGGCGCAGCCGGCGAGGTCGTGTGGTTCGAGGACGAGACGATGCTGGATGCGGTCACCGCCGTATCGGGCAGCGGGCCGGCGTACGCGTTCTTTTTCATCGAGGCGCTGCAGGCGGCCGGCCAGGCGATGGGCATGACGGCCGAACAGGCGCGCCGGCTGTCGGTCGCGACGTTCCGGGGCGCGTCGGAACTGGCTCGACAGTCCGACGAGCCGATCGAGGTGCTGCGGCAACGAGTTACTTCCAAGGGCGGCACGACGGCTGCTGCGCTTGAAAACATGCAGGCCAGCGGTCTGCGCGATCGGTTCATCGAGGCGGTGTTCGCCGCGCAGCAGCGCAGTGTGGAACTCGCACGCAGCTACGGCGACGCCGATGCCCACTGATGAACCGGCGGGTCACTGTCCAACGCGGATCCGCCGGGACTGCCGGACGCGTGCGGACGGCAACCCCGGACGGCAACCCATAACCGCGCCGGGACGAATGCTTCACGAAGGTACCTGCTTGGATGGAGAGTGTCGAGCGATATATCTTTTCCTGGGTCATCGCAAAGCCCGCAGATACCGCATTCCCGTCTCGGCATCGCCCGCCTTTGCCCCGAAAGCGGTTGCACGCACCTCCGGGGTCCATACTCCGATCAATGCAGCAGGTTCAAACGCATATCGACATCGCGGCTCCCGCGTCGCTTGTGTGGGCCATCCTCGCCGACTTTCGTACCTACCGGCGCTGGAACCCCCTGATTCGCGCGGTTCTGGGACAGCCCTGGACCGGCACGCGCATCGAAATGCAGCTCCGGTTGCAGGGCGGCGAAGACGTCAGCGTTTGCTCGACGATGGTGCGCGTGCGCGAGCCGCGCGAATTACGCTGGCTCGAGCGCTGGGTGGTACCGGGGTTGTTCAAGTCGGAACGCCGGTTCCGGATCGAATCGCTGCCCGAAGGAGGCGTCCGGTTCCACCACGGCGAGCAGGCGTGGGGAATCATGGTCCCGCTGCTCAACCAGCGGCGTCGGCTGCGGGCAAAGCCCGGCTTCGACGCCATGAACAACGCCCTGAAGCAACGCGCTGAGCGCGCCTGTGCCGGCGATATTCCGGCGACCAGCTAGGGGCTCACACGAAAGGCCAGCAAATGGTGCGCAACCCAGCCGGTCCCAGCAAGCCAACTTTCCACGCGCCGATCCGCTTCGACTGGACCGACGAGAAACTGCAGACGCTGAGCCAGGAGCAGCTGCTCAACCTGCTGGAGAACCTCGATCACCAGCGGGCGATCGGCCGGGTCGCGGAAGACACCGCGGCGACCATCGACCAGCGCATCACCTCGCTGCTGACGGGCCGCAACGGCTCCAAGCGCCGCAAGCAGGTGGCCGAGGCCATGGCGCTCAGCGCCACCACCAAGGACCTTGTCTGACAACCCGACGCGCAGCCGCTTGCGTCCATCTCTTCGGGATCAGGCAGTGATCGTGCGTCGCCGCACGTGGCTGTACCGGTTGCCGGGGCAATCCTACGCACAGACGGTTTCGTTCCGCGATCGGGTCACCGCCGCCCGGGCACGAACATTCCTGCGCAGCACGGTCGGCAACCCGCTGGAGCTCTGGGGGCGCAGCAAGAACGACGTGAAATCCGTGTCTTCGTGAACGCCTGCCGCGAGGCAGGCGCTATGCCGCCGCGCGGAACACCGAGACCGCGTCGACCAGGTGCCTGGCCTGCTCCTTCAGGCCTTGCGCCGCGGCTGCGGACTGCTCCACCAGTGCCGCATTCTGCTGGGTACTCTGGTCCAGGTGATTGACGGCCTCGCTGACCTGCGTGATTCCGCTGCTTTGTTCCCGCGTGGCCGAGCTGATTTCCTCGATCAATTCGCGCATCCGCCCGATCTGGGAAATGATTTCGCTCATCACCTGGCCGGCCTGGGAGACCTGCCGCCCGCCGTCCTGCACGCGCTCCACGCTGGTCTGGATCAGCGCCTTGATCTCGCGGGCCGCTTGCGCGCTGCGTTGCGCGAGCGTGCGCACCTCGGCGGCGACGACGGCAAATCCGCGGCCCTGTTCACCGGCGCGCGCAGCCTCCACCGCCGCGTTCAGCGCCAGGATGTTGGTCTGGAAGGCGATGCCGTCGATGATGCTGGTGATTTCGCCGATTCGCTGGCTCGATTCGGTGATGCCCTGCATCGTCTGGCTGACCGTGCCGACCACCTGTTCGCCCTGGGCGGCCGCGCCGGCGGCGCTGCTGGCCAGCTCCGCGGCGCGCTGGGAGGATTCGGCGTTGTTGCGCACGGTCGAGCTCATCTGTTGAATCGAGGCGGCCGTCTGCTCCAGGCTCGCGGCGGCCTGCTCGGTGCGCGCGCTCAGATCGTTGTTGCCCGCCAAGATTTCCCCGCTGGCTTGCTCGACGCTCACGACCTGCTGCGCCACGTCGTCGATGATCCAGCGAAACATCAAACCGACCTGGTCCAGCGACCGTTGCGTCATTCCGATTTCGTCGGTGCGGTCGCAGACCAGGCCGCGCATATCGCCGCTGGCGATGTTGCGCGCGTGCTCCGACATCAGCTCCAGAGGGCGGGCAACCTGGAGCTCCTGGATGCCGACCGCGACCGCCGCCGCTGCCACGACCGCCCCCGCCAGCAGGGCCAGCGTGGTCCCGGCCACGCCGAGCGCCGCCGCGGCTGCCACGACGGCGGTTGCCTGCAGCATGATCGGGGCCCTCAGGCGCCAGCGCACCGGCATGTTCTTGTGCAGCACGAGCCAGTATCGCCACCCGGTCTGCACGAGCACGCCCCGGTGGAAGGTGCGTCCCCTCGCCTGCCCGTTGCGCAATTCTGCATACAAGGCCTCCGCGGCCTGCACTTCGTCCCGACCCGGCTTGGTTCGAACCGACATGTAGGCGACCGTGCGCCCGTTGCGCTTCACGGGTGTCGCATTCGCGCGCACCCAGTAGTGGTCGCCGTTTTTCCGGCGGTTCTTGACCAGAGCGGACCACGACGATCCGTCCTTCAACGTGGCCCACATGTCGGCAAACGCCTCGGCGGGCATGTCGGGGTGGCGCACGATGTTGTGTGGCGCGCCCACCAGTTCGGACGACTCGAACCCGCTCGCCGCGACGAAGGCGGCGTTGGCGTATCGGATCCGCCCGCCGGTATCGGTGGTCGACATCAGGGTCGCGTCGGCAGGAAGCTCGAATTCGCGCGATGTGACCGGTTGATTGTTCCGCATGAAGCGTTCCTCGAAAGTCGGGACGGAATACGCCAACCTGCGGAGGTTACTTTTGCGGTGCGCGCCCGACCTTTACAAATACATGGCCAATTGCCGGCTTCTTTCGGATTGGAGCGGTCAGGCGAAGCCGGCCACCGTCCCGGCAAAGATCGCAAGCCCGAGCCAGTGGTTGTGAATGAACGCCCGGAAGCAGGCATCAGGCTGCCGCCGCCGGATCAGGCGGACGTGATAAACGGCACAGCCGGCCGCCACCGCCCAGCCGGCCGCGAATCCCGGACCCAGATGCTCGATCCGGCCCAGCGCCGCCAGCGCAGCCAGATAGATCGCGTAAGAGGCGGCGATGATCGCCACATCGGCGCGACCGAACAGGATCGCCGACGAGTGAATCCCCAGCTTCAGGTCATCGTCCCGATCGACCATTGCATATTCGGTGTCGTAGGCGATCACCCAGAAGAAGTTGGCACCCAGCATCCACAGGGCGGTGACCGGCAGGCGAGCCTGTACCGCGCAGAACGCGATCGGAATTCCGAACGAAAACGCGATGCCCAGCATCGCCTGGGGCATGGCGAAGAAGCGCTTGAAGAACGGGTAGGCCGCGGCGACCGCCAGTGCGGCCACCGCCGCGATGCGCGCTGCCGCGTTCAGCCAGATCAGGGTCAGCGCCGCAACGGCCGCCAGAACCGCGGCCACCGCCAGCGCTTCGCCGGCCGAAACCTGCCCCGTCGCAACCACGCGCTGGGCGGTGCGCTTCACATGGGCGTCGAACCGGCGGTCGGCCACGTCGTTGATGGCGCAACCGGCCGACCGCATCAACCAGGTCCCGGCCACGAAGATCGCCAAAAGCTTCCAGCCCGGCCAGCCACGCGCCGCGAACCACAGGGCGGTCAGTGTCGGCCACAGCAGCAGCAGCACCCCGATCGGGCGATCCAGTCGCGTCAGCCTTCCATACAGACGCAGGCGAACCAGCCAGGGGTGCGCCGCCGCGCCGATTGCGTCCATGGGCGATTCGGTCCGGATTCTCACGCCGCCTCGACCGGCGCGTCGAGCTTCTCGACGCCCTCCAGGGGGCAGGCCAGGATCGCCTGCCGCAGCGACTCCACCGCAGCGGTTCTCGTGAATGAGCGGCGCCACGCCAGCACGACGCGCCGATGGGGCGCAGGATTCCTGAACGGCAGGTAGGCCACCAGCGACTGGCGCGAAATCCGCGCCGGCATGGCCGTGCGCGGCATCACCGTGATGCCGATGCCGGTGGCCACCATCTGGCGAATGGTCTCCAGCGAAGACCCCTCGAAGGTGCGTTGCATGGCGTCGGACGACCCCGCATCGCGTGACCGCTCCGGACACACGTCGAGTACCTGGTCGCGAAAGCAGTGCCCGCTGCCCAGCAGCAGCATCGTTTCGTTGGCCAGGTCCGCGCTGGCGACGGTCTTGCGGCGTGTCCACTCGTGCCGGCGCGGCAGCGCGACCACGAACGGCTCGTCGTAGACCACCTGCATCGACAGGCCGGACGGGGGCAGCGGCAACGCCATGATCGCCACGTCGATTTCGCCGTTGCGAACCTGCTCGATCAGCTTGACGGTGAAGTTCTCGCTCAACAGCAGCTGCATCTGCGGCGCCTTCTTCTGCAACTGGCGGATCAGCGCCGGCAGCAGGTACGGGCCAATCGTGTAGATGGTACCGACCCGCAAGGGCGCCCCGAGCGGATCGCGCCCCTGGCGCGCGATCTCTCGCACCGCCGCGGCCTCCTCCAGCACGCGTTTGGCCTGCGTCACGACCCGCTCGCCGATGTCGGTGAGCGCGATCTGGGACGCTCGCCGCTCGAACAGGTGCACGCCGAGTTCTTCCTCCAGCTTGCGAATCGCCACCGACAGCGTGGGCTGACTCACATGGCACGACTCGGCCGCCCGCCCGAAATGCCGTTCGTTTGCCAGCGCCACCACGTACCGCAGCTCGGTCAGGGTCATGCCTACGCATCCAGGAAATCGGTGGCCTCGGGCAGCCAGCGCAGCACGTGCCGGCGCGCCGCCTCCGGGTGCTGGCGCAACAGGTCCACCGCCACCTGGCGTGCCCGCTCCAGCAGCGGTTGATCGCGCTCCAGGTCGGCGAAGCGAAGCAACGGCAGCCCCCATTGACGCGCACCGAGAAACTCGCCCGGGCCGCGCAGTCGCAGGTCCTGCCGTGCGATCTCGAAGCCGTCGTTCGTGTCGAACACGATCTTCAAGCGCTCGCGCGCCGCATCGCTGAGCGGCTCCTCGTACAGCAGCACGCACACCCCCTGCTGCGCGCCGCGGCCGATCCGTCCGCGCAACTGGTGCAGCGTGGCCAACCCGAAGCGCTCCGCATCCTCGATGACCATCACGCTCGCATTCGGCACGTCGACGCCGACCTCCACCACCGTCGTGGCCACCAGCACGTCGATTTGGCCCTCACCGAACGATTGCATCACCGCCGAGCGCTCGTGCGGCGGCAGCGCGCCGTGCAGCAGCCCGATCCGCAGTTCCGGCAGGCTCGCGCGCGTTTCCTCGTAGACCCGCGTGGCGGCGCTCGCCTCGGCGTCTTCACCCTGCTCGATCATCGGGCATACCCAGTAGGCCTGCCGGCCGCGCGCCACTTCGGCGCGGATGCGCCGCATCACCTCGCCCCGACGGCGGCGCGCCACCAGCTTGGTCGCAACCGGCTGGCGCCCCGCGGGCAGCTGGTCGATCACGGAAACGTCCAGGTCGGCCAGATAAGTCATGGCCAGGGACCGCGGAATGGGCGTGGCGCTGAGCATCAGCAGGTGCGGGGCGAACGAGGGGTCGCGCAATGCCAGGCGCTGGGCCACACCGAAGCGGTGTTGTTCGTCCACGATCGCAAGGCCCAGATTGGCAAAGCGGACCTCGCGCTGCACGAGCGCGTGGGTGCCGATCGCCAGCCGCGCTTTGCCCTGCTGCAGGGCCTGCAGGGCCGAGCGTCGCTGCGCCGCGCGCAGCCGCCCGGTCAGCCAGACTGCCTCGATCCCCAGCGGCGCCAGCCATTGATCGATGCGCAGGAAGTGCTGCTCGGCCAGCAGTTCAGTCGGGGCCATCAGCGCCGCCTGCCAGCCCGACTCGATCGCGCGCGCCGCCGCCAGCGCCGCGACAACGGTCTTGCCGCTGCCCACGTCGCCCTGGATCAGCCGGTTCATCGGGACCTGACCCTTCAGATCGCGCTCGACCTCGTCCCACACGCGGCGTTGCGCCCCGGTCAGCGCGAACGGCAGCGACTGGAGCAACGCTTGCGACAGGCCGCTGACGGCCGCGTCGGCATGCGCCGCCGGCGCGGCGCGCGTCTGGCGCCTTTGACGCGCCAGACGCAGCGCGATCTGCTGGGCCAGCAGCTCGTCGAACTTGAGCCGGTCCCAGACCGGGTGATGGCGCTCGGCCAGCGCCTGGGCGTCGGCCTGCAACGGCGGGTGGTGCACGAACCGCAAGACGCCGGCCAGATCCGGCAACTGCTGGTCGATCCGCACCGCCGCCGGAAGCGTGTCGTCCAGCGCCATCGTGCCGAGCAGGCGGTCGATGCGGCGCCGCAACCAGCTTTGCGACAAGCCGGCCGTGGCCGGATAAACCGGAACCCAGGTGTCCGGCAGCGCCGCGCTTGCGGCAGAACGCAACTGCGGGTGGACCATCTCGAATCCGGCCCACCCACCACGCACCGGCCCCATCGCGCGCACCCGCTGGCCGACCGACAGCAATGCCTGGTGAGACGGGAAAAAGCGCAGCAGCCGCACGATCAGTTCGCCGGTGCCGTCGCGCAGCGTCGCGACCAGCTGGCGCCTGCCTCGAAACACCACATGGCAGCGCTCGACGACCGCTTCGACTTGCGCTTCCTGCCCCGGCACCAGCTGCCCGATCGCCGTCAGCGTCGATTCGTCGCGGTAGCGCTGCGGCACATGCAGGATCAGATCCCAGTCGCGCTTCAGGCCCAGGCGCCTGAGCAAGTGCGCCGGGCGCTTGTGCTCGATCGGCGCGTCCTCGTCCCCGACGTCGTGCGCCGCGGCGCGCCGGCGCGCAGCCGGCTCGCGTGGGGCCAGGGCCCGTTGGCTCGCGCTCAAAGCACCAGAATGGCTTCAACCTCGAACTGCGCGCCGCGGGGCAAGCTCGCGACGCCGACAGTCGAGCGCGCCGGATAGGGCTTCGACATCAGTTCCGACATGATCTCGTTGACCTGCCCGAACTTGGAAAGATCCGTCAGAAACAGCGTCAGCTTGACCGCATCGGCCAGCGTGCCGCCGGCGGCTTGCGCCACCGCGCCCAGATTGCGGAAGGCCTGTCGCACCTGCGCGCCGAAATCATCCCCGACCAGGGACTGGGTCGCCGGATCCAGTCCGATCTGTCCCGACAGGAAAACGACCAGGCCGGTCTTGACGGCTTGCGAATACGGTCCGATCGCTGCAGGAGCGCTGGTGGTCGATACGATCTGCTTGTCCATTTCCCCCTCCCCGGTTGCCTGGTGCGGCGTCTGTGCGGCAGTTCGCCGTCAGTTCGAGCCATTGTAGTAAACCGAGTGGCCCGGTTTACGCGTGCATTTTGCGCGACCGGGCGCCAGCACAGCCGGCATGATCGCCCCGGGGAACCATGCCCGATCAATTTGAAGCAGGGGTTACCGCGTGAAACCAGCCGACCGGCACGAACAAGCCGCCCTATTGCAAATCGCCGACGTCCAGCCCGCCGGACCGCGGCAACGCCTGCGCCTGGGCGAACTGCTGCTGGCACAGGGCGTGCTGACGCAGGCGCAGTTGGACAGCGCGCTGAACGAGCGCAAGCGCAGCGGGCGGCGGCTTGGACGCATCCTGGTCGAGGACGGAATCGCCACCGAAGAGGCGATCGCCCGGGCGCTGGCCGTCCAGTTGCATATTCCTTATCTGGAGCTGAACCTGAAGGCGGTATCGCCCACGGTCGGCCGGTTGCTGACCGAGGCGCAGTCGCGTCGATTCCGGGCGATTCCCATCGACGAAGCCGGCTCGACGATCCGGGTCGGAATGGCCGATCCGCTCGACTACCAGTCGTACGATGAAATCCAGCGTCTGCTCGGGCGCGACCTGGACCTGGTGGTGATCACCGAATCGCGCCTGGACGCCACGCTGGACCGGCTCCACTCGCGCAGCGACGAGATTTCGGGCCTGGCGCGGGAGCTCGAGCAGGAGCTGCAGGGCGGCACAGCCGAGCCGGAAGCGGCTTCGCCCGGGGCGCCGCAGGACGAAGCGCCGGTGGCCAAGCTGCTGCAGTCCTTGCTGGACGATGCGGTGCGCTCGCGCGCCTCCGACATCCATGTCGAGCCGCAGGAGCGCAAGCTGCAGATCCGCTTCCGCATCGACGGCGCCCTGATGGTCCACACGGAAGCGGAAAGCCGGATCGCACCGGCCGTGGTGCAGCGGCTGAAACTGTCGGCCGGACTGGACATCGCCGAGCGCCGCCTGCCGCAGGACGGCCGCTTCGTCGCGCGCGTGCGCGGGCAGGCGCTGGATCTTCGAATCTCGACCATGCCGACCCAGTACGGCGAGTCGGTCGTGCTCAGGCTCCTGCACCACAATGGCGGCGTGCTGGAACTGGACCGGCTGGGCATGCCGGCCCCGGTGCTGGCCAAGGTGCGCGACTTCATCTCGCTGGCGCACGGCATGCTGCTGGTGACCGGCCCGACCGGCTCGGGCAAGACGACGACCCTGTACGGCGCGCTGGCCCAGATGAATTCGCCGGACTGCAAGATCGTCACGGTGGAGGATCCGGTCGAGTACCGCCTGCCCGGAATCACCCAGGTCCAGGTCAACGAGAAAATCGGCCTCGGTTTTGCGACGGTGCTGCGCTCGACCTTGCGGCAGGACCCCGACATCGTGCTGGTCGGCGAGATGCGCGACAAGGACACGGTCGAGACCGGCCTTCGCGCGGCGATGACCGGCCACATGGTGCTGTCGACGCTGCACACGAACGACGCGGCATCCACGCCGATGCGGCTGCAGGACATGGGCGCGCCGCGCTTTCTGATCACGACGTCGCTGCGGCTGGTGCTGGCGCAACGGCTTTTGCGCTCCGTCTGCACGCATTGCGTGCGGCCCTACGCGCCAAGTGCGCAGGAGGCCGCTTTCATGGAGGCGATGGGCGCCGCCTCAGGGTCCCTGGTCAAGGGTGCCGGCTGCCAGCAGTGCAACGGAACCGGCTTCCTGGGCCGCGTGGGCGCGTACGAACTGCTCGAGATGAGCCGGCCCGTGGTGTCCGCCTTCAACAGTGGCGATACCCAGGCCTACCTGGATGCGGCCCGCCGCGAAATCGGCGTGCTGTCGCTGGCGCACCACGTGTGCGACCTGGTGCAAGCCGGTCGCACCACGGTGCAGGAAGCGATGCACTTGATCGGGCGATCCAATGATTGAGCTCGGACAACACCTGGCTTCTAAATAGTAGAAAGAACGATGCCGATATTTGCCTACGTCGCGCGCGACGCCCGGGGCGGCCGGATCGAGGGTCGCCTGGAAGCGGCCAACCCGGCTTCGCTGGCCGACGCGCTGGCGGCGCAAGGCGCGCTGCTCGTGCGTGCCGATCCCTACTCGCACGCCAACGAAGGCCTCGAGGCGTTCCTGGACCGCAAGTTCGGGGGCAAGATCGGGGTCGAAGATCTGCTGCTGTTCTGCCGTCAACTCGCCACCCTGCTCAAGGCCGGCGTACCGCTTCTCAGATCGCTGCAGGGCCTGTACGAGTCGGCCACCAAAGCACGCTTCGCCCAGCTGCTGGAGCGCCTGCGCCAGCAGCTGGAGGCCGGCCGGCAGCTCTCGGCTGCCATGGAGCGCGAGGAGCGCGTTTTTTCCCGCTACATGATCAGCATGGTGCGGGTCGGCGAGGTCACCGGCCGCATGTCCGAAATCTTCATGGGGCTGTACGCGCAGCTCAATTTCGAGCGCGAAAACCGCGAACAGGTGCGCTCGGCAATGCGCTACCCGATCTTCGTGCTGTGCGCGGCGGTGGTCGCGCTGGTGGCGCTGAACATCTTCGTGATCCCGGCGTTCGCGAAGGTCTACAAAGGCCTGCATACCGAGCTGCCGCTGATCACGCGCCTGCTGATCGCGTCCTCCAACTTCGTCGTCCACTCCTGGCCGGCGCTGGTGGCGTTGCTGCTGGCGGCGGCGGGCGCCGGCGCCTGGCTGCTGCGCACGGACGCCGGTCGCCGCATCTGGGACGGTTGGGTGCTGCTGCCGCCGATCCTGGGACCCCTGGTGCACAAGGCGGCGCTGGCCCGATTCACCAAGAGTTTCGGCCTGGCGCTGGAGGCCGGCATCACGGTAGTCGACGCGCTGCAGGTCGCCCTGGAAACGACCGGCAACGTGGTGCTGACCGAAAAGATCGGCCAGATCCGCGCTTCGGCCGAGCGCGGCGAAACCCTGGCCAAATCGGCGCGCGCCACCGGCGTATTCACCCCGACCATCCTGCAGATGATCGCGGTGGGCGAGGAAACCGGCGCGCTGGGCGAGATGATGAACGAGGTCGCCGACTACTATCAGAAGGAAGTCGAATACGCGGTCAAAGGCCTGGCCGCCCAGATCGAACCGATCATGATCGTCGTGATGGGTTGCATGGTACTGGTGGTCGCCCTGGGCGTGTTCCTGCCCATGTGGGACCTGTCCCGTGCGGTAATGCATCACTAAATACCCGCTTTCCGGGGGATCGGTCGGCCAGCCCTCAGCCGTCTGCGGGGATTCGGCCCGAAAACCGGCGCTTATCGGGGGGCAAGTTTGGTGCGCCAGTGCCGAAAATACATTGGACGCAATCGGCGCAAACAGAACAGAACCGAAAGGAAGAGACGTGACAAAGGCGACCGCTCCCCGCAGCCAACTTGGCTTCACGCTGGTTGAGCTGATCATCGTGATCCTGATCATCGGCATCCTGTCGGCGCTGGCGCTGCCGCGCTTCTACAACATGGGATCGGATGCGCGCACCGCCAAGGCCGAATCGATCATGGGCGCCGTGCGCTCGGCCTCGCAGATCGTGCGGGCCACCTCGCTCGTGAAGAACAGCACCGGTGCCAGCGGCAGCGTCACCATGGATGGGCTTGCGATCAACACCAACTACGGGTATCCCCAAGCTATCGGTCCGAACGGGATCGTGGACGCGGCGGGGCTGGACTCCGGCGCGAGCAACAACGACCAGGTCGTGTTCAGCGCCGGCAGCGCGACGGGGGGCGGCAACATCACGATCCAGATCGCCGGAGCGGCAACGCCGGCCAGCTGCCAGATCTCGTACACCTCGCCGGCCGCCGCCAACACGACTCCGACCATCGCCGTAGTCACCACGGGCTGCTGATCCGGCCGGGCTCCGGCGACGCCCAGGGCGTCCACCGGACCTCGGCGTTTCCGGCAAGCGGCGCCTTCCGCCAGGGAACGCGCCGCTTTTTGCTTGAATGAACCCGATGCGAACCGCCCCGTCTGAATCATGCGCCGGCTTCACGATGCTCGAGCTGGTCATCGTGATCCTGATCTCCGGCATCCTGTCGTTCATCGCGATCGGCCGGCTGAACGACACCGGCGAAGTCAATGCGCACGGCTTCGCCGAGCAGATCGCCAGCACGCTGCGCTTCGCGCAGGAAGCGGCCGTGGCGCAGCGCCGGCTGATGTACGTCAATGTCAACGCGGGCAGCGGCCTGGTCGATGCCTGCCTGGACTCCTCCAACGCGTGCGCGCAGCCGCTCGCCGCGCCCGGCGGCGGCACGCTCGCCGCGCAGGCGCCCGGCGGCATCGTGATGAGCACCAGCACCGCGCAGTTTTCGTTCGACGGGCTGGGACAGCCATCGGCCGCCTCCCAGATCCAGATCCACGTGACCGCCCCCGACGGACAGCAGTTCTCGGTGACGGTCGAGCCGGTGTCGGGCTATGTGCGCCGGTCCTGATCGCCTGCCACGCCAGCGCGGCACCACGCTGGTCGAGGTGATCCTGTTCATCCTGATCGTGTCGATCGCGGTCGTGTCGGTCGTCAGCGCGCTGTCGGTCGTGGCACGCGGATCGGGCGATCCGCTGGTGCAGCGCCAGTCGCTTGCGGTCGCCGAGTCGCTGATCCAGGAAATCGACAGCCAGCCGTACGCGCAGAAGGATCCGTACAACCCGACCGGGCCGGACGACGCGATCGGCCCCGAGGCGGGCGAAACCCGCGCCGGCTCGCCGCTGCCGTTCGACAATCCGAACGACTATTCCGGCTACACGGAGACGGGAATCGTCGCTCCCAACGGAGGCTCGGTCGCGGGGCTGGGAACTTACTCCGCGGGCGTCGTTGCCACCCAGCAGGCAATGGGGACGGTGCCGGCCAGCGACGGCCTGCTGGTCGTGGTCACGGCCACCGGCCCGGACGGGCAGCCGGTCACGCTGACGACCTTTCGCGCACGGTACGCGCCATGAACGGATCGCGCAGCCACCGGGCCGCTGCGCTCGGCTTTTCGCTGATCGAGCTGGTGATCGTGATCACGATCCTGGGCATCCTTGCCGCGTCGGTCGGCGTGTTCATCGCCAACCCGGTCACCGCGTATTTCAACACGATCGACCGCGCCACGCTCACGGCGGCCGGCAACGTGGCGATCCGGCGAATCGAGCGCGAACTGCAGGCCGCCGTGCCGAACTCGGCCCGCATCACCACCAGTGGCGGCACCAGCTTCCTGGAGTTCGTCCCGGTGGTCGATGCCGGCCGCTACCGCCACGCGGCGAGCAACAGCTATCCGACCCAGAACGATCCGCTCACGGTCACCGACGCGACCGACAACTCCTTCCAGGTGCTCGGCCCGAGCGTCAATGTGCCGTCCAGCTCTGAGCTGGTGGTCCTGAACCTGGGTTACGGCAATGCCAACCTGTACTCGGGAGGCAACGTGCGCGCCGTGACCAGCACCGGGCCGGCACTGCAGACGATCACGTTCACTCCCACCGCGTCCTGGCCAGGCGACTCGCCCGGCTACCGCTTCTACATCGTCAACAGCGCCGTGACCTACGCCTGCACGCCCAACGCGGCTGGAACAGGGACGCTGACGCGCTATTCGGGCTACGCGATCCAGGCCGCGCAACCGAGTTCGACCGCCGGCGCGCCGCTGGCGAGCGCGACCAGCGCCCTGGTGCTGGACGACGTCACCGCCTGCACCTTCACGCCGGGCCCGGTCTCGGTCGACCTGAACGCGGTGCAGACGCAGCTGCAACTCACGCGCAGCGGAGAGACGGTGTCGCTGTACTCGCAAGTGCACGCACCGAACAATCCATGAACGAGCACCCTCACCCCCGGCCCCTCTCCCGCAAGCGGGAGAGGGGAGGAACGGCTCTCTGCGCTTGCAGCAGGGATGCAGTTCCTCCCCTCTCCCACGCCGGTGGGAGAGGGGCCGCGGGTGAGGGTCAGCGCGGCTTCGCTTTCATCGCGGCCCTGTTCCTGCTCGTGGTACTGGGCGCTTTCGTCGCGTTCGTCGTTTCGATCTCGATGAACGCGCAGACCAGCGGCGCGCTGGCCGTTCAGGGCGCGCGCGCCTACGAGGCGGCCCGCGCCGGCGTCGAATGGGCCACCTACCAGGTCCTGGATCCGCGCAACACGATCAACGGCGTGGTCACGACGCCGCCGGCCTGTTTCGCCTCGCCCTCGACTCCGGCGCTGCCGGGCGACCTCGGGCAGTTCTCGCTGACGGTCACCTGCACCCGCTACCCGAACAACACCGCGACGCCGAACTACTACGAGGAAGCGAGCCTGCGCGTCGTCGTGTACGACGTCACGTCGACCGCAACCCAGGGCACCCCGGGCGCGGCCGATTACATCGAGCGCCAGATCGAGGTTCGCATCGAGCAGTGCAAGAACCCGAACGCAACCGCACCGGGGTACGCGTGCTGACCCGTCACCGCCTCAGGCCACTCGCGCGCGCGCTCGCACTCGCGCTGGTTCTGCTCGCCGGTCTTGTGCTGGGTGCGCGCCCCGCGCTCGCGCAGATCACGCTGGTGCAGTCGACGGGCCTGTTCGGAACCCCGGCTGGAACCACGACCACCTCGACGGCCTTTGCGGCAAACCCGAAAGCGGGCGACGCCTTGATCGTTCTGGTGTGGACCTGGACCCAGAACAAGGCGCCCTCGGTCACCGTCACCGATTCGGCAGGCAACACCTATACGGCGAACGCCCAGAGCACGATCGTTCAATCCAACTGGTACGAAAGCGCCTCGGTCTTCTCCACTCCGATCGCGGCCACCGGTTCCGCATTCAAGATCACCATCGCCACGCCCGGCAACGACAGCTCGTCGCAGATCAGGGGCGTCGCGCTCGAATACTCGGGCGTCGGCGCAGTGGACAAGACGGCGGCTGCGACCGGCTCGTCGGCCACGGCCACCGTTGCGACCCCGTCGGCGACCACGACCGCCAACGAACTGGTGGTGTCGGCGCTTGGAATCGACAACCCGGCTGCGCTGTTCACCTCGATCAGCCCGAGCGCCGGCTACACGACGCGCGCCTCCGAGCTGCAGAACGCCGGCGACACGGCAGGCGGGGGCGCCGACCGCATCGTGAGCTCCACCGGCGTGCAGAGCATCACCTGGACCACCGCTACAACGATGAGCGGGTGGGCGGCCGTGATCGCGACCTTCGGACAGAGCTCGGGGTCCGGATCGGGCGGCAGCGCATCCGGCTTCAACGCGGTCGACGGCTACTTCTCGAGTTACCCGGCCGCGGCGTCGGGCCAGCGCATCTACACCAAGCTGGCCTCGACCGCGTTCAGCCTGAACGTCGCGGCACTGAACAATGCCTCCCCCACCCCCGGCCTGGTCTCACCCGCCTACGTCTCGGGCACGAACAAGGTCACGGTCGACCTGGTCGACGACAGCGACGGGGCCTGTGCCGGTTCCTGCTCCGGAGCTGCCTGCCAGGCCAAGAGCGCCGTGGCGACCCAGTCGACCAGCTTCGCCAGCGGCGACGGCAGCTTCAAGAAGGCCCTGTCGTTCACGATCGCCGGCGCCTATCCGAACCTGCGGGCACGCATCAAGGACACCAGCAACTCGCCCACCGTCTACGGATGTTCGGTGGACGATTTTCGGTGCGACCGGTGTCGCTGGCGGTGACATCGAGCGCCAACGCGGACGCCACCGGCGCCAGCGCGACCGCCACGCCGGCCGTGAAGGCCGGCGCGACGTTCACCTTGACCTCGACCGCGATCGCCGGCTATGGCGGCACTCCCACGGTCAGCGCCGGCGCGATCGCCGTCAATCCGTCCACGCTGGGCACGCTCGGCGGCAGCTTCGCCGCGGCCAACCCCGCCACGGGCGTGGCCACCGGCAACTTCACTTACACCGAGGTCGGCTACTTCAGCCTGAACACCGATGCGGTCAGCGACAGAAGGTTCACGGCGGTCGATCAGCCCGGCGACTGCACCGCGGATTTCTCCAACGCCCTGGTCAACGGCCAGTACGGCTGTTACTTCGGCAACCCCAGCGCCACCGCCTACGTCGGCCGCTTCACTCCCGACCACTTCGCGGTGACCGCCGGCGCGGTCACGCCGGCCTGCGGCAGCTTCACCTACTTCGACCAGGACGGCTTCGTCACGACCTTCACGCTGACGGCGCAGAACGCGTCCAACTCGACGACTCAGAACTACACCGGCGCCTCGTTTGCCAAGCTGGGACTGACCAGCTGGGCCGGTTACAGTTTCAGCGGCGATACGGCGACGCCCTCGGCCAGCGCGACCGCGCCGAGCGGCACCTGGACCAACGGCGTGGCCAACGTGAGCGCCAAGCACCAGGTGCTGGCGCGTCCGACCACGACCCCCTCGGCGCCGATCAGCCTGAACGTGTTCGCGCGGCCGGTCGACGCCGATGGGGTCACCACGGCCGCGCCCGCTTCGGTCGTGCCGTCGGCCACGACGGTGCGCTTCGGCGTCCTCGCGCTGGGAAGCGCTTACGGCTCCGATCTGCTGTCGCTGCGCCTGCCCGCCACCGCGATGTACTACAACGGGACCGGGCTGGTGGCCAACACCGCCGACGGCTGCACCGGCCCGGCCCTGCTCAACGCGACCATCGCGCTGGGCAACCTGGTCCAGAAGCCGGGAACCAGCGGATCGTTTTCCACCTCGGTGCTGGCCTCCCCCACGCTCGCCTCGACCTGGTCGCAAGGCAGTGGCGTGATCACGCTGGTGGCGCCCGGAACCGCCGGCACGGCCCAGGTCGCGCTGAATCTCGGGTCCGCCTCGACCGACGCCTCGTGCATCGGGTGGAGCGTGCCCTCGACCGGTGCGCATCTGGCCTGGCTGCGAGGCCACTGGTGCGGCTCCGGCTACTCGACCGACCCGTCCTCGCTGGCGAGTTTTGGCACCGCCGCAACGCCCTTCGTGTACCTGCGCGAGAACTACTGAGACCGGCCCCGCAGAGCGTCGTGCGAGGTTTCCGCGGCCATTTCGGGGCCTTTTCGTGGCTCTTTTCACGTCATGGAGCCGCCAAGGCTTGCCTAGGATGACCCCGAGAAACCATGGCGCAATCTCGTCAGAGATGAGCCCATCGATGCGGGGCTGTTGAAATGCTGCAAACCCATTGGCTGCGCGGGTTGCCTCGGCGCGTATTCCGTCGCGCACGACGCGCCTCAGTGCAGGTCGGCATCTACCGGTCGGCCACTCACCTGGTCGCGGCCCGCGTTCGACTCGATGCCGACGCCGGCTACGGCATCGAGCAGCTCGAGGCAATGGACCTGACGAACCAGCGCGACGAGGCGGCGGTCGCGCAACTGATTCATACCGGGATCCTGCGCAACGCGCCGGCGATCCTGGTGCTCGGAGCCGAGAACTACAACACCTACCCGCTGCCGGCGCCGATGGTTCCGGCGGGCGAAATGCGCGAGGCGCTGCGCTGGAAGCTGCGCGACATGCTGCCGTACTCGCCGGAAGACGCCGTGGTCGAGTTCGTGCCGCTCAAACGCAACGAGGATTCGAACGCGGCCGATAACCTGCTCGCGGTGGCCGCGCCCCGCCGCTCGGTGGCGCAAGCCGTGTCGCCGCTGCTGTCCGCCGGCGTCGACGTGCAGGTGGTCGACATCGCCGAAATGGCGCAGGCGAACCTGCTGGGCGAGCTGCCGGGAGCCGAATCGGGCCGTGCCCTGCTCGGACTGGACGAGACCTCCGCATTGCTGACCGTGGTTCATCAGGACGAGCTGTGCCTTGCGCGCCGGATCCAGATCCCGCGCTCGCCGGACGGCGAGGAGGACGATCCCGAGCACATCGCCTCCCGCATCGCCACCCAGGTCCAGCGCTCGCTGGAAGTCGTGGAACGCAACTCGGGGCTGGCTCCGGTTCGATCGGTCTGGATCGGCCCGCACCCGTATTGCGCGCTGATCGCCCGCTGCACCACCGAGCAATCCGGCCTGGAGTGCCCTCAACTGGACCTGCAGGCCGAGCTGCGTTTCGACGCGACGGCGCGCGAGCCGGCGCTGCAACTGGCGGGCGCGGCACTGATCGCGATCGGCGCCGGTCTTCGAAGCGAGCGCTCCGCCGCTGCGAATCGTCCGGCTCGCGAAACGCCCGCCCTTTCCTGGCTGTCCCGGCTCAAGCCGGCATAAAGCACCCCCGGGCCGCGCATGGTTCAGAGCAACATCAATCTTCTCGAGCGCAAGGCGCCCTCCGGCCTGGCCTCGCCCGCCGTGCGTCGCGCGGCGTTGTGGATCGGATCGGCGGCGGCTGTGGGCGTGGTCGCGTACTGGGTGCAAACCCGCGAGCTGCGAGCGCTGGCGCAGGAGCTGGCCCGGGTTCAGACCCACACCGAGCGTCTGCAGCGCACGATCGCGGAGGTACCCAGCCCGGACGTCGCGCTGGCCGACCGGTTGGCCAAGGAGGACCGCGATGTTCAGGCCCTGGAAGTCGTGGTGCGCACGCTGTCGACCGGGGGCCTGGCTCATACGGCCGGGTTCGTCGCCACATTGCAGGCCTTCGGCAGGACCACGACCGAAGGCGTCTGGCTGACCGGGCTGAGCCTGGACAACCGCCACGGTGCGATGACCGTCGAAGGCCGCGCGCTGGACGCGTCGCGCGTGCCGGCGCTGCTGCAGACCCTGAAGGCCGAGCCGTATTTCGCGGGCACCGCGTTCTCCGCGATCGAGATGACGGCGGGAGCGGGCAACAGCGAACTGGCGTCCGATCGCGCGCTGAAGTTCCGCATCGCCACTCCGAGCGCCGACGTCGAGGCCGCCGGCACTGCCAGCCACGCAGGCGACGCGCCGTCGCCCGCAAGCTGAAGCTGCGCCATGAACCTCGTGCAGCTGACCGCATGGTGGGACCGGCGCAAGTCGCGCGAGCGGCTGCTCCTGATCGTGCTGGCCGTGCTGGCCGTCGCGATCACCGGCTACACGCTGCTCAGGCCGGTGCGAATCCAGATCGCCGATTCCAGGCTGCGCCTGGCTGTGGCGCATGCGGAACTGAAGAAGCTGCAGCAACTGGCCGAAGAGCGCGAGCGGGCCAGCAGCGAACGGCTGCGTGCGCGCGAAGCCGACCTGGAGGCGAGGCTGACCATCGCCGAATCCGAGATTCACAAGGCACAGATCGATCTGGTCGATCCGCAGGACATGGCTCGCCAGCTGTCGGCGATCCTGAAGAAGTTTCCCGTGCTGCACGTGGTCGGCATGGCGTCGGAGCAGGCTGCCCCGGTCGATCCGGGCGAGAAGGACGCGCGCGCGGCCCTGACCCCCGAGACGCGTCGGGCGATGCTGTACGAGCACGGTCTGGAACTGACGATAGAAGGCCGGTACCTCGACCTGATCGCGTACCTGCAGGAACTGGAGCACACCCCGTACAAGATCTACTGGCGCGAGCTGGAGCTGAAGGTCAACACACAGGGGGTGCCGGTCACCAAGATCCGCTTCTTCACATTGTCCAGGGGCCCGACATGGCTGACGCTGTGAATCGCGTCCTGACGCTGCTGATGGCGGCCTGCCTCGGCGCGTCCGCGCATGCGGCCGGCGTGGTCGATCCGACCCAGCCCCCGCCCGGCTACGGCGCCATGCAACGCGCGGGCGATCCGCAATTGCCCGACTCGGCGGCACGGCCCGAGCCGATCCGCTTGCAGATGATCGCCCGCAACGGAGCCTCGCGCCTGGCCGTCGTCAACGGCCTGCGCGTCCTGACCGGAGACACCATCACGCTGGACGGCAAGAGCGCCAGAGTCGTGGCGATTCGCGACGATTCGATCCTGTTGGATCGAGGCGAGCTGCGACTCGCTTGGC
>CAVTZO010000031.1:0-4605 GCA_963739145.1 uncultured beta proteobacterium | reverse complement strand
GGCCGAAGCGCTTGGAAAACTCCTCCGGCGCGAGCGGATGGCTCAGCAGATAGCCCTGGATCTGGTCGCAGCCGTTGGCCTTCAGGAAATCCAGCTGGGCCTGCGTTTCCACGCCCTCGGCGATCACCTGCAGCTCCAGGATGTGACCGAGCTGGATGATCGCGCGCACGATCGCGGCGTTCTCGGCGCTTTCGGCCAGCTCGTGGATGAAGCTTCGATCGATCTTCAGCTTGTCCGCCCCCAGGCGCTTGAGGTACGACAGGCTGGAGTAGCCGGTGCCGAAATCGTCGATCGCAAGCTTCACGCCGATCGCCTTCAGGGCGCGCAGCGTTTCCAGGGCCGTTTCGGTGTCGTGCAGCAGGACCGATTCGGTCAGCTCCAGTTCGAGTAATGCGGGCGTCAGCCCGGATCGCTTCAACGCGGCCGACACCGCGTCCACGATGTTGCCGCGCCGGAACTGGGCGACCGACAGGTTCACGGCCACCGCCCGCTCCGGCAGTTCCGCCTGCCTCCATTGGACCGCCTGGCGGCACGCCTCGTTCAGGACCCATTGCCCGATCGGCAGGATCAGCCCGCTTTGCTCCGCCACTTCGATGAACTTGAACTCGCCGGGAGCAACCAGGCGTTCGCCCGGGCGCTGCCACCGGATCAGCGCCTCCACGCCGATGATACGTCCGTCGCTCAAGCGCATCTGCGGCTGATAGTGCAGCCGGAATTCGTCGTTCTTCAGCGCGGCGCGCAGGCTCGCCTGCAGCTGCAGGCGCTCCAGCGCATCGCGGTTCATCTGTTCGCCAAAGAACCGGTAAGTGTTGCGCCCGCCGTCCTTGGCGACGAACAGCGCGGCATCCGAATTACGGCGCAGCGTGTCGAAGTCGCTGCCGTCCTCGGGAAACATGCTGATGCCGATGCTCAGCGTCGTGTGCAGCGAATTGCCGCCGATCTCGAACGGCCGCTCCATCGCGGCAAGGATCTGCTGCGCCACCTGGGCCGCCGTGGCCGTTTCGCCGATGTTCGTCAACAGGACCACGAATTCGTCGCCGCCTTCCCGGCTCACCGTGTCGGTCTGGCGGACGCACGAGTGCAGCCGCTCCACCACCTGGACCAGCAGCACGTCGCCGACCTCGTGGCCCAGGCTGTCGTTGATTTCCTTGAAGCTGTCCAGGTCGAGGAACAGCATCGCGACGCGCCTGTGCTTTCTTTGCGCACCCGCGATCGCCTGCTCGAAGCGGTCGCGCAGCAGCAGGCGGTTGGGCAGCTGCGTGAGCGGATCGTGGTGCGCCAGAAACGCCAGCTTGTCCTCCGCCGCCTTGTGCTCGGCGCGCGTGCGCAGCGCTCGGATGCCGAACGTCAGGTCGCCCGCCAGTTCCTGCATCAGCCCGACTTCTTCCGGGCTGAATGCATCGGGCTCGGCCGCGTAGATCGACAGCGCGCCGAAGGTGCCCCGCGCGTCGCGCAGCGGCAGGGCCGCGCTGCCGCGGAAACCGCGCTTGCGCGCATCCTCCCGCCACCGCGCAAATCGAGGATCGTTCAGCGCATCCTGGCAGACCTGCACTTCGCCGGTCCGGATGGCGGTTCCGGTCGGTCCCCGCCCCCGCTCGTTGTCGGCCCAGCTGATGTTGATCGAGTCCAGGTAGCCCTGATCGAGGCCGTATTTCGCGAGCACCCGCACCGATTGGTCGGCGTCGTGCTCGGGCACGCTGATCCAGGCCATCAGGTACTGACCGGTTTCCACGACGAGCCGGCACACGTCGTTGAGCAGCGCGGATTCGTCGTCGGCGTGGATCAGCAACTGGTGGCAGTGGCCCAGCAGGCGCAGCGCGCGATTCAGCCGTGCCTGCGCGTTGGCCAGGCCGCGCGCCTCGGCTTCGCGCTGCTGCAGATTGCGAAACGTCAGCAGCGTGGTCAGCCCGTCCGCCAGCCGGCGGCCGATCTCCTTGAACAGCCGTTCCTCCTCGGCCGTCCAGGCGCGCGGGCGCGAGCACTGGTGCAGACCGAACAGCCACGGCTGGCCGATCTTCGGATAAAGCACCACTGCGATGAAGGACTGGATCTGGAAGTGTTCCTGGAAGCCCTCGGGCAGCGGGCAGTCGCCGCCCGGACCGAATTTCACGGGCCCGCCAGCGGCGATCAGAATCCTCCAGGTCCCGGCGATCTGGGCGTTGACCGGCCGCGCGATGCCCAGGGCGAAGGTCCCCGGGTATTCGGGCCGCGTCCTTTCCATCGGGCAGCGCCAGCTGGCGGCCTGCGGATCGCACGGAAACACCAGCCAGGCGCGGTCGCAGTCGAACATCGACAGCACGCAGTCCAGCACGTCCGTCAGCATCTGCTCCAGGTCTTCGGTGCCGTGCACTGCCGAATTGACCCGATCCAGGCTCTCGATGAACTGGATATGCGCCAGGCGCTCCTTCTCGGTGGCGCCGCGCGCGCCTGCAACCGGCTGCGCCAATTGCAGGCGCGACACCCTGCCGCCATCGGTGCTCACTGAATCGCCGCCGTTGCGGCGAGGGACCTTGGGCATGCTGACTTCCGGTACCCGATCGTGGGGATTATTCAGACGTCCAGATGGCCGCGATGCTACAGGGGCTAGGCCAGGGCTAGCCTCAATACTGTTCAGATACGAAGAACTGGCGCTGGCTGATGATGCTGGTGAAGTGGTTCGCCGCGGTGGCGGACGGCGAAGTTGCTCATCTTGCGCTTGACGCCGCGGGGGTTGCGCTTGCCGCGGCTGCTGGTGCAGCGAGCGGCGGCGATTTCCTGCAGGAGCGCACTGCGCCAATGCGACAAGCGCTCAGGGGGGAACGGCCGCGGCTTGCGGCATTTTTCGTTTGATCACGCGCACGGCGTGAGTGAAGCTCAGGCGATCCGGATCCAGGCTGCGTGGCCAAGCGGCTTGGAGCATCAATTGACGGATCGCGAAGTGGGCCAGCAGCAGGCCCCACAACTCCTGTTGCACCAGGTCCGGGGTCTTGCTGCGCAGCACCGTGCTGTAGGCGCGCAGATGGGTCTTGAATTCGTCGAAGACGCTTTCGATTTCCCAACGCTGCTGATACAGGCCAGCCAGTTCCAGGGCCGGTGCCTGCTGCGGGTCAAGCACATTGGTCAGCAGCCGGTAGCCTTCCGGGGCCGATTGCGCGGCGTCGCCAAGCACGTAGTCGATCACCCGTACCGTGTGCCCGTGTACGCGCGCGCGGTCCTCGCTGTCGAACACGGTGCTCAGATACGAGCCATCATCCAGCCATTGCAGCACCACCAGTTGCAGGTTCGCCTTGACCCGCCATAGCAGTTTGGCCCCGGTGTCGTGCGCCGTACGCCAGAGCTTGAAGCTGTAAAAGCCGCGGTCAGCCAGCACCAACATGTCCGTGCGCAGCTTGGCCGGCAACAGCTTGGCGGCCATCGCCGTTTCGCTCACCCGGTACGGCGCGATATCGGCCGCCACGATGGCGTGGGTGCCGCACTCGACCAACGCCAACAGGCGCGCCTGCGGAAATGCACTTTGCCCCCGCGATGCCGAGGGGTAGCCGAAATACTCCGCGTTCGCGCTCTCGTCGGCCACGTCCATGCAGCTACCGTCCAGCGCCATCACCCGCAGCCCTCGATACCACGCGCCCAGTGCACCCGGTTGCGCCAGCGGCCGCAGCACCCGTTCCGCCAGGCGCCGCATCGGTTCAAAACCCAACCGTGTGCGGGCCTGGGAGATCGCCGACTTGCTCGCCCGCACCGCCCCTGCCGCGCCGCCGTCGAGCCATTGCAGCCCTTCGCACACCACCCGCAGCACTTCCTCCAGCGGTGCCTCGCGCCACAGCGCCAGCGCCATCACGTAGTACACCACCGCCGGCGCCGGCAACAGTCGTTCCCGCTGACTCGCCTTATCCGTCTCGGCAAGCACCTCCTCGATCAGCGCTCGCGGGCAAACCCCGGCCAGCACCGCGCAGCTGATCAGGTGCGCTACGTCCACTCGCGCCGGCAGCGCCTTGCGTGTTCTGGCCATCGATCCCGTCCATCCGCATTGCGACGGAATCGCATTTTGCCCGATAAATTGCTATCTGAACAGTATTGGGGCTAGCCTGGATTTCCAGGGAGGGTAGATGCGATAAGGTTTGAGGGGCAGTTGAAGACCCGATCTCGGTCCTGGCGAGCCTGCGCCCGCCAGGACCGATGTGTTTTTGGCGCCAAGCGTCGTCCGCAGTCGGGACGTCGTGCTTATCAAGTATGGTGCGTCTAGCACGGGTGCGCGGTTTCACTTCATACCAGGCATGGTCGAACCGTAGAAGACGACCCACCTCGGCGGAATCGTCGGATCTCCACTCTGTACGAGGTGAACGATCCGGGTCACCCCACCGGCTGTGGCTCGCGGAGTGCTTGACACCATGGGTTGATGTAGTAACATAGATACGTGGCGATCAGACAACCAAATACAATAAGCGATCCGCGCCGCTTCTTCCTCGAGCCGGCCTCCCCAAGACAACGCCAGTACGAAGCCTTGCGCGCCTACTTCGTCGAGCAGCGCCCCTCGGCCCAAGTCGCTCGCGACTTCGGCTACACGCCGGGGTCCTTCCAGGTTATGTGCCATCACTTCCGCCACAACCCGGACGTCGTCTTCTTTGT
>CAVTZO010000030.1:0-21441 GCA_963739145.1 uncultured beta proteobacterium | reverse complement strand
CTGCGCCGTGTTCAGGGCGGCGACTTCGCTCTTGGACAGACCCGCCAGCTGCGTGGTGCTCAGCGCGGCGATATCGGAGGTGGTCAGGCCGGCCACGGCGCTGGCGCTCAGCGCTCCGAGCTGCGTGCTGCCCAGCGTGCCGGTGCTCAGTGCTCCGACCTGCGCCGAGGTCAGCGCGGCCAGCTGGGTGTTGCTCAGGTTCGGCACCTGGCTGCTGGTGAACGCGGCCACCTGCGCGGTGCTCAGCGACGACACTTCCTTGGCGCTCAGGCCCGCCAGCTGCGTGGTGCTCAGCGCGGCGATGTCGGAGGTGCTCAGACCCGCCACTGCAGTGGCGCTCAGCGCTCCGAGCTGCGTGCTGTTCAGCGTAGCGGTGCTCAGTGCACCGACCTGCGCCGACGTCAGGGCCGCCATCTGCGTGGCGCTCAGCCCCGGGATCTGGCTGCTGGTCAGGGCGCCGACTGCGGTCGTGCTCAGACCGGCCACCGTGGTGGCGCTGAGCGCGCCGACCTGCGTGCTCGACAGCGAAGTGCCCAGCGCTCCGTACTGGCTCACCGACAGGGCACCGATCTGGGTGCTGTTCAGCGCCGGCACCTGGCTGCTGGTCAGCGCGCCGATCTGCGCCGTGTTCAGGGCGGCGACTTCGCTCTTGGACAGACCCGCCAGCTGCGTGGTGCTCAGCGCGGCGATATCGGAGGTGGTCAGGCCGGCCACGGCGCTGGCGCTCAGCGCTCCGAGCTGCGTGCTGCCCAGCGTGCCGGTGCTCAGTGCTCCGACCTGCGCCGAGGTCAGCGCGGCCAGCTGGGTGTTGCTCAGGTTCGGCACCTGGCTGCTGATGAACGCGGCCACCTGCGCGGTGCTCAGCGACGACACTTCCTTGGCGCTCAGGCCCGCCAGCTGCGTGGTGCTCAGCGCGGCGATGTCGGAGGTGCTCAGACCCGCCACTGCAGTGGCGCTCAGCGCTCCGAGCTGCGTGCTGTTCAGCGTAGCGGTGCTCAGTGCACCGACCTGCGCCGACGTCAGGGCCGCCATCTGCGTGGCGCTCAGCCCCGGGATCTGGCTGCTGGTCAGGGCGCCGACTGCGGTCGTGCTCAGACCGGCCACCGTGGTGGCGCTGAGCGCGCCGACCTGCGTGCTCGACAGCGAAGTGCCCAGCGCTCCGTACTGGCTCACCGACAGGGCACCGATCTGGGTGCTGTTCAGCGCCGGCACCTGGCTGCTGGTCAGCGCGCCGATCTGCGCCGTGTTCAGGGCGGCGACTTCGCTCTTGGACAGACCCGCCAGCTGCGTGGTGCTCAGCGCGGCGATATCGGAGGTGGTCAGGCCGGCCACGGCGCTGGCGCTCAGCGCTCCGAGCTGCGTGCTGCCCAGCGTGCCGGTGCTCAGTGCTCCGACCTGCGCCGAGGTCAGCGCGGCCAGCTGGGTGTTGCTCAGGTTCGGCACCTGGCTGCTGGTGAACGCGGCCACCTGCGCGGTGCTCAGCGACGACACTTCCTTGGCGCTCAGGCCCGCCAGCTGCGTGGTGCTCAGCGCGGCGATGTCGGAGGTGCTCAGACCCGCCACTGCAGTGGCGCTCAGCGCTCCGAGCTGCGTGCTGTTCAGCGTAGCGGTGCTCAGTGCACCGACCTGCGCCGACGTCAGGGCCGCCATCTGCGTGGCGCTCAGCCCCGGGATCTGGCTGCTGGTCAGGGCGCCGACTGCGGTCGTGCTCAGACCGGCCACCGTGGTGGCGCTGAGCGCGCCGACCTGCGTGCTCGACAGCGAAGTGCCCAGCGCTCCGTACTGGCTCACCGACAGGGCACCGATCTGGGTGCTGTTCAGCGCCGGCACCTGGCTGCTGGTCAGCGCGCCGATCTGCGCCGTGTTCAGGGCGGCGACTTCGCTCTTGGACAGACCCGCCAGCTGCGTGGTGCTCAGCGCGGCGATATCGGAGGTGGTCAGGCCGGCCACGGCGCTGGCGCTCAGCGCTCCGAGCTGCGTGCTGCCCAGCGTGCCGGTGCTCAGTGCTCCGACCTGCGCCGAGGTCAGCGCGGCCAGCTGGGTGTTGCTCAGGTTCGGCACCTGGCTGCTGGTGAACGCGGCCACCTGCGCGGTGCTCAGCGACGACACTTCCTTGGCGCTCAGGCCCGCCAGCTGCGTGGTGCTCAGCGCGGCGATGTCGGAGGTGCTCAGACCCGCCACTGCAGTGGCGCTCAGCGCTCCGAGCTGCGTGCTGTTCAGCGTAGCGGTGCTCAGTGCACCGACCTGCGCCGACGTCAGGGCCGCCATCTGCGTGGCGCTCAGCCCCGGGATCTGGCTGCTGGTCAGGGCGCCGACTGCGGTCGTGCTCAGACCGGCCACCGTGGTGGCGCTGAGCGCGCCGACCTGCGTGCTCGACAGCGAAGTGCCCAGCGCTCCGTACTGGCTCACCGACAGGGCACCGATCTGGGTGCTGTTCAGCGCCGGCACCTGGCTGCTGGTCAGCGCGCCGATCTGCGCCGTGTTCAGGGCGGCGACTTCGCTCTTGGACAGACCCGCCAGCTGCGTGGTGCTCAGCGCGGCGATATCGGAGGTGGTCAGGCCGGCCACGGCGCTGGCGCTCAGCGCTCCGAGCTGCGTGCTGCCCAGCGTGCCGGTGCTCAGTGCTCCGACCTGCGCCGAGGTCAGCGCGGCCAGCTGGGTGTTGCTCAGGTTCGGCACCTGGCTGCTGGTGAACGCGGCCACCTGCGCGGTGCTCAGCGACGACACTTCCTTGGCGCTCAGGCCCGCCAGCTGCGTGGTGCTCAGCGCGGCGATGTCGGAGGTGCTCAGACCCGCCACTGCAGTGGCGCTCAGCGCTCCGAGCTGCGTGCTGTTCAGCGTAGCGGTGCTCAGTGCACCGACCTGCGCCGACGTCAGGGCCGCCATCTGCGTGGCGCTCAGCCCCGGGATCTGGCTGCTGGTCAGGGCGCCGACTGCGGTCGTGCTCAGACCGGCCACCGTGGTGGCGCTGAGCGCGCCGACCTGCGTGCTCGACAGCGAAGTGCCCAGCGCTCCGTACTGGCTCACCGACAGGGCACCGATCTGGGTGCTGTTCAGCGCCGGCACCTGGCTGCTGGTCAGCGCGCCGATCTGCGCCGTGTTCAGGGCGGCGACTTCGCTCTTGGACAGACCCGCCAGCTGCGTGGTGCTCAGCGCGGCGATATCGGAGGTGGTCAGGCCGGCCACGGCGCTGGCGCTCAGCGCTCCGAGCTGCGTGCTGCCCAGCGTGCCGGTGCTCAGTGCTCCGACCTGCGCCGAGGTCAGCGCGGCCAGCTGGGTGTTGCTCAGGTTCGGCACCTGGCTGCTGGTGAACGCGGCCACCTGCGCGGTGCTCAGCGACGACACTTCCTTGGCGCTCAGGCCCGCCAGCTGCGTGGTGCTCAGCGCGGCGATGTCGGAGGTGCTCAGACCCGCCACTGCAGTGGCGCTCAGCGCTCCGAGCTGCGTGCTGTTCAGCGTAGCGGTGCTCAGTGCACCGACCTGCGCCGACGTCAGGGCCGCCATCTGCGTGGCGCTCAGCCCCGGGATCTGGCTGCTGGTCAGGGCGCCGACTGCGGTCGTGCTCAGACCGGCCACCGTGGTGGCGCTGAGCGCGCCGACCTGCGTGCTCGACAGCGAAGTGCCCAGCGCTCCGTACTGGCTCACCGACAGGGCACCGATCTGGGTGCTGTTCAGCGCCGGCACCTGGCTGCTGGTCAGCGCGCCGATCTGCGCCGTGTTCAGGGCGGCGACTTCGCTCTTGGACAGACCCGCCAGCTGCGTGGTGCTCAGCGCGGCGATATCGGAGGTGGTCAGGCCGGCCACGGCGCTGGCGCTCAGCGCTCCGAGCTGCGTGCTGCCCAGCGTGCCGGTGCTCAGTGCTCCGACCTGCGCCGAGGTCAGATCTGCCATTTCGGTGCTGGTCAACCCAGCGAGCGCCGAGCTGGTCAGGGCACTGATGCCGGCGGTGCTGATGGAGACGATGGTCGAAGGCGTAATCGCCTGGACCTGGCTCGAGGTCAGCGCCGCCGCCTGTGCCGTCGTCATACCGGCCCAGTCCGACCCCGTCAGCGAGTGTATCTGCGACGTGCTCAGGATGCCGACCTGCGAAGCGGACAGGTTTGTGAGAATTGACGTCATGCCTAACCCCTTTAGCGGAACCGAGCTGTGCGAGCGGTTCCAGCAGCAATCCTGGCGCCCACGACCTATGGGCCTCCGTGGTCTTCGGTTTGCTGTCCGTTAACTTTAGGAAGCTGCCGGATCGGGGTCGCTATTCGCGCAGGGCTTCCGGACCCAGCTACATAGCGTGTCAACGGGTAATGCATCTGAATGCGGATGCGTTCGAGGCCTAAGATTCACGGAAACCTTCGAACGAACTGCCGGGGCACCGTGCCCCAATTCCTCGAACTACGGTGCCGTGCCCCGTCGGCAGTGACCTGCCGCAAGGCCGGCAGGATCAGCGGTATCCGCCAAAGATCGGCTCGATCGGCGCCTTGATCAGGCTTTGCCTGAATTCGAAGATCAAGGGGTGGAAAATTTCACCCAGCAGTTCCGCCCAGCGCAGCGGATAACTCGAAGTCTCGCCATTGGGCAGAACCACGCCGGCCTGGTCCTGGGGGTGCCGGGCGGGGTGCTGCTTCAGCATGGGCAGTTTGGCATCGAGCAGTCGCTCGGTCTGCTCCAACCATCGCTCGGTGAGCGGTGTGCCTTTCTTGAAGATGAAGGCGCACAGCCCGATCAACTCGGCGTGGGACCTGCGCAGCAGGTCGCCAGGTTCGCCTTCGATATGCGGGATGCCGTGCGCCAGCTCCGTGTACCCGAGGGCGAGCTGGTCCGTGTTTTCGAGCTGATCGAAAAACGCTCCCCATTTGCGGGTGGTCGGTTTGATGTCGGTATACCCGCCCCCGTAGTGGTGCATCAGGTAGCAGCGCAGATAGTCCGACTTGTGCGTGGAGCTCAGATAAGGAAAGGCCGGGTGCAGAGGAGATTCAGGCTTCACCCATTCGGAGACCGTGCTGCCGTTGATGTAAGCCACGGCGCACCCGGTGTTGCTGAAGATGGTCCAGATCGCCCGCAAACGGTTTTCCGACATGATCTCGTCGCCGGTCCACAGGCAAAACAGGGTGCGGCTTCGAACTGCGTCGAATCCGGAAAGAAAGTTGTGGGATGGCATCTTGTTCTGGTCCAGAAACCGCGCCGGTTTGGTATGCACCCGTCAGCCGGGTCAGAGCATCTCCGGACCGACCGGTATGCCGCAGCCGCGCATCAGCTCGGCGCGCTTTTGGCTAAGCGCCTCTCGTGGGGCGACGTGGCGGCGGTACACGTACAGGTAGTCGAGGACGGCGTTGAAGTCGTTGGCCTGCTGGCTGTTGCCACGACGATCGGTGGTCTCGTCCTGGACCTCGAACACCCGGGACCCGAGCAACGGCACATGGACCGGCATGCGGCGATCGAAGATCGACAACAGGTAGTCCCAGTCTTCGTAGGATCGCATGAAAGGGTCGAACTCGATCCCCTGCAGCAGGTCCCTCGGAAAGGCAAAGCAGGACATGTGAACCTGATTCTTGACGTAGACCTCTTCGGTCAAGCGGCCCGCGAGGTCCAATTGCACCTCGGACAGCTGCTGCGGTCCTTCCGGCAATCGGCGCTCTGTCACCACGGAGCAGTTGAAGTACACCGGATCGCGTTGCCGAACCGGCGGCTGCGCGTGCAGCTGCTCCAGACAGCGAGGATGCCAAGCGTCATCGTCGTCCAGGAACAGCACATACTGTCCCTTCGCCAGCGACAGGGCCACGTTCCTGCTTTCCGATGGGCCGGCCGCACCGTTGCGGCGCACGTACACGTCCGCACCGATCAACAGCTCGGCACAGACCGCATCGGTGCCGGCATCGATGACGTCGGACACGACAATGACTTCAAAGGACGTGAAGGTCGAGGCTTGCGACCTGATCGACTGCAACGCACGGCGCAGCAGGATTGCCCGTTTGTGCGTGGGCACGATTGCGGAAAAAAAGGGTCGCTTGTCCATTGCGTTCAAATGCGGATCCGGCGCGGCGGGCGCGCGTTCAACACAGAGCGACGCAACGGCTCGACGTCCGTCGCTGCGCCGCTGCAGCCAGCTCGGTCGACACCTGCTGCAGCACGTCCGACCACTGCCCGGGGACCGTCTGGCGGAACTGGGTCAAGGTGGGATACCACGGGCTGTCGGTGCGGTGCTCCAGCCAGCGCCAGCAGCTGTCGAAGCGATTGAGCAGCCAGACACGGCGCCCCAGCGCCCCGGCCAGATGAGCGACGCAGGAGTCGACCGTGATGACCAGATCCAGTGCTTCCACCAGGGCCGCGGTGCAAGCCATGTCGGCAAATTCGGACGACCAGTCGATCAGGTTCAGCGGACGCGCGTTCGCGTCTTTCTGCAGGCAAAAGAAGCTGACGCCTTCCTGCTTCAGGACCGGCGCCAACAAGGCCGGCGCGATCGAGCGGCCGGCGTCGCGCGGGTGGCCCGGATTGCCGGACCAGCACAATCCCACCCGAAGCCCGGGGTGCTGGTGTACCCGGCGCCGGTAAGCGGCGGCTTCGTCCGCATCCGCTTGCAGGTACGGCACGGCGTTGGGGATGGTGTCCAGCGTGGTGCGGAAAGCGCCGATCAGGTTGTGCAGCGGCAGGCGAAGGTCGAATTCACCCTCGAGCTGACCGACGGCATGGATGCGGTCCACGGCGGGCATGTTGCGGATCAGCCGGATCAGCTCAGGCTGGCATTCCACGGCCACCCGCGCACCGAGTTGCTTGAGCAGCCGGGCGTAGCGCACGAACTGCAGCGTATCGCCAAGCCCGCTGTCGGCGGACACGACGATTGTGCGACCGTCCTGCCGAATGGGCTGTCCGACGCCATCCACGAACAGGCCAATCTGGGACGACGGGATCCGATCGTGCCAGATCCAGGCGATTTCTTCGGCACCCTTGCCGAAGTTTCCCTTCCTGAACTGCTGGCGACCTGCCAGGATGTGGGCCTCCACGTGGTCGGGGTTGAGCCGAAGGGCCTGGTCCAGGTAAGCCAGGGCGTCGTCGCTGCGGCCGAGGTTCTCGCAGTACTTGGCCAGGAGACAGTAAGCGTCCTCCCGCGGGTCGAGGCATTCCATCCTGGCCTCCAGCAACTGGATCGCCGATTCGAAATCGCCCATTGTTTCAAGCGCCTGGCGCAAACCCGCAATCACTCGAAGATCCTTCGGCGCCAGAGACAGCGCGCGCTGGTAAACCTCTTTCGCTTCGACGGTCTGCTGTCTTTCAAGCAACAAGCCGGCCAGGTTCACCAGCGCGTCCACATAATTGCCGTCGACGGCTAACGCCTGGCGCAGGTAACGCTCGGCCAGCTCGCGCGGACACAGCAATGCCAGATTGTTCAACGCGGCCTGATTCCGAGGGTCGACCGCCAGGATGGCCTGGTACGCGACCCGCGCCTCGTCGTACCGGCCGCACTGGTGGTGTTGCACCGCCTGCGCAAATCGCATGCTCACTTCATGGCGCTGCGCCGTTTCCGCAAATCTGGCCGCATCCTGGCCCGCGTAAGCGCCCCTGGTCGCGGCAGTCTTCCTCTTCTTCTTCAGCACGAACTGGATCGCCGATTCCGCAAGCGCGCCGAGGGTCTGATCGCTGCGGGGCTGTCCGTAGACAAAGCCCGAGTCGAGCTTTTCTATCTTTACGATTTCGACTTCTTCCTGGAAGCGTTCCAGCAAACGAATCACGTTCACCGATCGAGGCGACCAGCTGCTGGACTTCAGGATCGTGAAGGTCCATTTGTGGTCGCTGTTGAAGGTGGATGGCCACACGCCCTGCTCGTAAAGATCCTCGTCCGGTACGCTCACCAGCAGATGCCCCCCCTGCTTGCAGATGCGGATCCAGTTGGCCATGGCCAGGAAGGGGTCGGCCAAGTGCTCCAGGCAGTGGCTTGAATGTACGAAGTCGAACGTTTCGTCGCCCACACTCGCCATGAACATCGCGTCGCCGTCGGGCAAGTCCCACGGTCTGAGCGACTTCATGAGCGGGAAAAAATCGGAAGGCCTTGACAGCGGATCCGGTCCGCAGCCGATGTCGATCCCGTCGCCGACGACCCATCGGGTCGAGAAGCGGCGGTCGCTGCTCCTTCTGAGCATCTGCTTGCTGGTCTCATTCGCCATGAAGCGATTCCGTCATGCCTTAGCACTTACAGCGGCCGCAGGCCTGCCTCGATGATCACGAGGAGCAGTTTCGACACCGCGAACAGCGTTCCGCGGCGCAAATGTGCTTGAAACTAGCAAGTATCGGGCGGGGGCCTCGCCGGGAATACGGGTGCAGAGACCGCGCTATCCAGCGCTTTGATCGCCCCGCCTTCGCGTCAAGGAGGGACCGACTCCGGTCACTGCACGGGGCAGGGCGAAGAATCGGCCGTCAGGGCAGGCGCCGCAGCAGCGAGGCCGCCACGCCGGCCCATTGGCCGTTGAGGTCTTTGCACACCAGGCGGGTCGATTCGTACCAGGGCGAGCCCAGTTCGTGCGCCCGCCATTTCCAGTCGGGCATGGGCGGCAACACGACGAGCGTGCGGATGCCGATTGCCCCCGCCACGTGTGCACAGGCGGTGTCCACACTGACCACCGCGTCCAGCAGGCTCACGAGCGCGGCAGTGTCATCGAAGTCCTCGAGCCGAGCCGGCAACTCCCGCAGGCCCGGCAGCGCCGCGCTCGCTTCCGCGCCCGCGCTGCCCAGATTCAGGTTGTAGGCTTCGACGCCGGCACCCTGGACGATCGGCAGCATCTCCCCGGGACGGCATGAGCGCCGCGTCCAAGGGTTCTCCTCGGTCGGGTGCGCCGCCGACGTTGCGTGCACGACGCCGATGCGCAAGGACGCGTCCTTGCGCGGTCCGATCGCGCCCGACCAACGTTCGCGCCGCGCCGGATCGACCATCAGGTACGCGGGCCGCGGTGCCACCGCGTCGGCTCCGAGTCCCAGCACGAATGGCAGGCTCATCAGCGGCACATGGGCGTCGTGCTGCGGCCACACCTCGGTGCGGTCGGATATGCACGTGCAGCCCAGGCTGCGATTGAACAGCTGGACCAGCGAATCCGGACACACCAGCGTCAACTGGTCGACCTTGCGCGCCGCGTCCTGTACGAACCGTGCAAACAGGATCGCATCGCCCAGGCCCTGCTCGGCCAGCACCAGTAGGCGCGCTACGCGCCGGCCGTCCCAGCGCGGCGTCGAAGGCAGGCGAAGGTTGACGGCGCCGGCGGCAAACCGGAACTCATAATCGCTCCATCCATCCTCGAAGCGGCCCATCCGCAGCAGGCACAGTCCGCGGTTGTAGCGGTGAGCGACGTTGTGCGGACGTATCCGCACCAGCGACTCGAAGCGGCGCAGCGCCGTCTCGTCATCGCGCTTGAGCATTGCCAGCCGCGCCGCCGCCATGTATCCCACCTCGGATTCCGGTTCGGCGCGCTGGATCTCCTCGCACAGGGCTTCCGCCTCGGCAAGCTGGCCGAGCGCGAGGTAGGCGTCGATCAGGCCCGAGCGCGCCGCGGCGCTGTTCTCGATGCGCTGCAGGATCGCACGGAAGTGTTCGATCGCGCCGCCGGGCTGCTGCAGGCGCAAATGCAGCCGCCCCATCAGCAGGTGCGACAGCAGATCCGATGGATCGGTGCGCAGCGCGCGCTCGAGCATCTCGAGCGATTCAGCCAGTTGCCTGAGCTGAAACAGCGCCAGGCCAAGGCCGCGCAGCGCACCGACGGATTCCGGCTCGAGCTCCAGCGCCCGCTCGTAAGCCTGCCGCGCCTCGTCGTACTGGCATGCCTCGAGCGCCCGCTGGCCGCGCGTGACCCACTCGGTCGGCTCGAAGATGCAGTTGATTCGATGCGATTCGTTGGCGCCCATGGCTCGCGTCCGTTTCAGTGCTGTTCAGTTGGCTGCATTGCCGGGGTCGCCCCGGCCGGACCGCCGGCCGCGTCGGACTCCAGGCCATAGGCCCAGGCCAGCACCTCGGCAACGGCTACGTACAGCGCCGGCGGGATCTTCCGGTCCAGGTCGAACTGCATCAGTGCGGCGGTCAGTTCGCGGGATTCGTGGATCGGCACCCCGCTTTCGCGGGCTCGCCGGATGATTTCCTCGGCCAGGGCGCCCTGGCCCTTGGCCACGATCCGAGGCGCGCGGTCCGCGCCCGCCTCATACCGGAGCGCGGCGGCCTGCGGCGTCAAATCCGCCGCGCTGTCGCGTCGTTGCGTCACTCGTGGCTCCGCGCCGACACCATGCCCACGTGCGCCGCTGTCAGTCCCTGGGCCGAGAGGCGCTGCTCAAGGGCCAGGATGCGCGGCTCCACATGGGCCGGACTCGAGCAGTCGATCGAGACGGCCACCGTGCTGCCGCACATCCGGATTTCGGCGTCGAACCGGCCCAGCTGCGGCAGCTCCAGATGCAGCGTCGCGCAACGAACGTCGGCTTGCGGGTCGCCGGCCGGTCGGCCGCGTGCGCCGTCGCGCCGAACCTCCAGGTACGCATTGGGGCCCAGCCAGGGCAGCGCGATTGCATCGGATGGCACCCGCTCGCGGCTCGCCGCCGTCGGAGCCTCCCACAGCACGCCAGGCGCCGGCGGCGCCTTGGACAGCACGGTGGAGCTCGGCCCCGGCTGCGCCCTGCCGGGAACCCCGGGCAGCGCCGATTCCGGATTCGATATCGACGCGGCCTGCGGCCGTCCGACCAGGGCGGCCAGGACCGAATCGCGGGCGGCCGCGGTCAACACGTAATGACCGGACCCGGTCGCGATCTCGGCAACCTGACGGTCGGGCGACACGATCAGCTCGACCGAGTGCCCTGCCGACACCGCCTGCTGCAGGTCGGACAGCAGAGCCCGCGCGACCGGCATTCCGCGCAGAAGATCGAGCAGGCGGGCAGGGTCGACCGGCAGGCGCATCCCGGCCTCGAGCGCCGCGGCATTCCAGGCGTCGGTCCAGGCCACCGCACTAAGTCCGACAACCCCAGAGTCCATCGTCTTTGTCCTCGCGTCCGTGCGTGTGCGCCGTTCAGTCCGACGATGACCCGGCGCGGCGCGGCAACGCGACCAATTGTTCCAGCTCCTGCAACCAGGGCTCGGCGCGCATACGGATCTGCGCGTCGGCCCGCAGGATCTCGCGCAGCAGCTCGACGCGGCGCTTCTGTTCGGCCGCGTTCAAGGGCTCGATCCGCGCGGCCCGCTTCAGAAACTCGATCAGAATCCCGCAGTCGGCCTCGAGGCGCGCAAGCTCGTTCCAGTCCTCGCGCTGCGCGGCGGCCAGCATGTCGTGGCTCAGGCGCGCGACTTCCCGGTAGCGCTCGATCAGCGAGCGCGACTCGGGTGCAGCGCGCCCCAGGCACGCGTTGCCATCGTCCGGTGCCATCGGGTCGCCTCCTTCAGCGACTCGTTCGCGCTCAGACCCGCAACGGCGTCCGCGCCGCGGGAATCCGCGCAGGCGCCGACGGCGATTGGGTTGACGCTGGCGCCGTCGCTTGCGAAGCGTTCGGCCCGATCTGCGCCCACGCCGAGCGCAGATCGCCCAGCAGCCTGCCCGCTTCCTCCAGCGCCTTGCGGTCATTGCGCAGGTTCGCCTGCAGCAGCCGCAGCGTGATGTACTCGTACAGCGCGACGAGCCGCTCGGCGAGTACGCCGCCCACCTTGCGGTCGACGCTCGCCTTCAAGCCCTCTTCGACGATGCAGACCGCCTTGCCGATCGCTTCGCACTTGGCGGCGACCTGCCGGGTCCCCAGGTGCGCCTGCGCCAGGCGGATCGCCTCGATGGCACCGTCATACAGCAGCAGCGTCATGCGGTGCGGATCAGCCGACCCGACTGAAGTCTGTACCGCGACGTTCTGATAGGCCTTCGCACCGAATCCAACCAACTGCGCCTCCCGAATTCAGAATCCCATCCTCTTAATCGGCGCGGGCGGGCGCCCGGTTTAGGCCGTGAAGGCCGAGGAGTGCACCGGAAACCCGATCAGGCGGGAAGACTGGCGAGCGCGTTGGCCAGCGCGGTTTGCTGCTGCTGGGCGACCACCAGGTCGGCGTTCAATTGGCTGTACTGCGCGATCAGCTGAGTCTGCTCCTGGTTCAGCTGATTCTGCATCGCCGCGATCTGGGTGTTCATGTCGGTGATGGTCGATTGCGTGCTGGCCTGGGCGCCGGTCAGCAGGCCGGTGGGCGACAGCATCGACGTCAGGACGTTGTTCAATTGCGTCGCGAAACCCTGCTGACTGCCGGTTCCGGAGACCGACGTGAACATCTGGGTGACCGCGTTCGGATTGGCCGCCATGGCGTTGGCAAACTGGGTCGTATTCAGGCTCAGCGTCCCGTCCGAATTGAAATCGATCCCCACGTTCGCCAGCCACGAATAGCCGGCCGCACCGCCGCTGATCTGACTGCCCAGGATGGAGCTGAGCTGGGAGCCGATCCGGTTCGTCGTCAAATCCCCGGTCAGCACCGAGGCCGTGCTGGTGCTGGCGTTGTACGCGCTCAGGCTCTGGTTCAGCGTGATCAGGCTGTTGTACGCCTTGATGAACGCGTTCACGCTGTTAGCCACCGAGGTCGTGTCGGTGGCCACGGTCACCTGGGCCTGCAGGGTGGAACCGGCGGCCGGCGCCTGGGTCAGGTTCAACGTCAGGCCGTTGACCGCGGTCGAGATGGAATTGGAGGAGGAGGTCAGGCTCAGACCGTTGACGCTGTATTGCGCATCCTGCCCTGCCTGCGTCTGGGTCATGTTCTTGCCGGCGCCGGCCAGGGCGGTCGGATCGAACGCGATCTGCGACAGGCCGGTCATGTTCGTGTTGGTGCCGTCGGCGTCGGCAACCGTCAGCGAGAAGGCGTTGCTCGCCCCCGTGTTGCTGGAGCTCAGGGCGAGCCGGCTTCCCGAGTTGTCGGTGACGACCGTGGCAGTGACACCGGCCGATGCGCCATTGATCGCTGCGGCGATGCCGCCCAGCGTGTCGTTACCCGAATTGATCGTGATGTTGACCGCAGAGGAGCCCGATTGCGGCGTGAACGTGTTGCCCGTCGCGTTGTAGGTGCCCAGACTTATCGTCAAGGTCCCGGTCCCGACCACGGTCGAAGGGCTCGCCAGCGGTGCCGAGGCGGCGCTTTGCGCCTGCGCGAGCTGCGACACGGTCACTGAGTAGGACCCGGTGGGCGGCGTGCCGGTGACCGTGGCGCCGACTCCGGTGCCGGTCACGGAGGCCGCTTCGGCCGAAAAGGCCGAGCCCAGCGTCAGAGCGGTGACCGTCGTCTGCAGGCTGGACACCGCGCTCTGGATCTGCCCGTAGGCGCTGAGCTTCGACTGGACACCCGACTCCTGCTGCTGCAACTGGTTCATCGGTTGCGAGTCGGCCAGGATCAGCTCGGACACCAGCGTATTGACGTCGATCGGCCCGGTGCTGATCGGGCTGCCGGTAATCGAGCCGCCCGTGGAGTTGCTGCTGTTGGAGTTCACGCTGCTGAGCGTGCTGGACAGCAGCGAGGCCAGCGAGTTGGAGGTCGTGCTCCCGATCGTCATGATTCGCCTTTGAAGCGTTCGGTTCAGGCCTGGCTGGTGAGCAGGGCGCCGCGCGCCGACGTTGACGTCAACGCCCGCGCGGCACGCAGCATCTGCTCGGACGGCACCAGTCGCACCACGGTGTTGGTCCGCTTGTCGATAATCTTGACGGATACGCCGTTAAGGCTATCGTCGAATTCGAACGAGAATCCCTGGTTACTCTGATCGAGCGCCCGGTTCGCCTCTTCCACCGCGGCCTTCAGCTGAGCCGGGCTGACCGGCATCGGACTCTTGCCCGGCGCCGCGGCAGCGGGCGGACTCGCCGGATAACGCGGACTCTGCGGATTCGGGGCGGCGGCCGCGCCGGCTGTAAGAATCGGAGGGATGCTCTGCATGGCTCGATGTCGACGGCGCGATTCTGATCGCCCCATTCCCCTCTTTCTTCGGCAACCCCGCGATCAACTTGAGTGCGCGCTGACCGCGTCGCGTGTTTGCGTGCAATGAAAAAGGGGCGCTCCCTTTCGGCGAGCGCCCCCCGGCTCGAGGCCGACGCGATGCGGCCTTTACATCCGGCTTACCCCAGCAGCTTCAGCACCGATTGCGGCAGCGCATTGGCCTGCGCCAGCATCGCCGTGCCGGCCTGCTGCAGGATCTGGGCGCGCGTCAGGTTGGACGTCTCCTGCGCGTAATCCGCGTCCTGGATCCGGCTTTGCGCGGCCTTCTGGTTGGTGACTCCGGTCTGCAGATTGGAGATGACGCCCTGGAACTCCGCTTCGGCCGAGCCGTAGTTGGCGCGTTGCGTGTTGATATCCGCGAGCGCGTTGTCGATCGAAGTGATCATTGCCGCCGCGGTCGATCCACCCGCCGCGAGGGAAGTCGTGTCCAGCGCGACGGTTCCTACCGTGGCGTCCGACGCCAGGTTGGTCGTGACCAGCTGAATCGTCTGTCCGGCGTTGGCGCCGACCTGATAGGTCGTCGTTCCCGCATCGCTGCCCAGGATTGCCTTGCCGTTGAACGTGGTCTGGCTCAGTTCCCGGTTGATTTCGGTGGCGAGCGAATTGAATTCCGTCTGCAGGTTGGCCAGATCGCCCGAGCCGTTGGTGCCGTTGGACGCCTGCACCGCCAGATCACGCATCTGCGTCAGCATGTTGCTGACGGTTCCCAGCGTACCGTCGGCCACCTGCGACAACGAGATCGCGTCGTTCGAATTGCGGACCGCGACCGACATGCCGCTCGCCTGCGACCCCATGCGCTGGGCGATCGCCAGACCGGCCGGATCGTCCATCGCGCTGTTGATGCGCAAGCCCGACGACAGGCGCTGGACGGAGGTCGCGAGCGAGTTCTGAGTGGTATTCAGATTCTGCTGCGCAACCATCGACAGGATGTTCGTATTGATGATTTGTGCCATTTGAAGCTCCTTTTCCTCTTAACCTGAACTGCCGCCCGTTCAAAGGGGGCTGGCTGACCCTTTACCCAGGCGGCGACCCATCTTGCAACAGGCGCCTGCCGGTTTATCCGCTTGCCACATTCGGCGTCGCGTTAGTTGCCTTATCGGTGCGCGTTCGAAAAGACTTTAGGAGTTGGTTCGCGTTTCACCCTTTATGCGTCAATGCATCCAGGCATCGATAAACGCAGGGTATCGGGCGCAATTTCCCGCATCGACGAAGGTGCGCAATATCGAGTGCAAAAAAAGCGCGCCGGTGACCGGAGTCAGCGCGGCGCGCAGGGCGGGGGAGAAAACCCGGGACGTCGGATTCGACATCGCTTCTCGTGATGTATCGGCGCGCGGCTGGGTCGACTTTAGGGGGACGCACCGGGAAAGCCGCGTGTCAGGCAAATTCCTACAGAAGATCTGCCGTTGTTTCCGACACCTTTTTTGGTGATGCCCCGATTCGACAACCGGGCCGAGTCGCTCAGAATGACCTCACTTCGCAACGCAATCCGGACCTTCACCGGTCCTACATACCAGGAGGAAGTCATGAGCACCCCGCCCGCGATCAACGAACAACTGCTGCAGGAAGTGCGTGAGGTCAACCTCGCTTATCTGGTGCTGGCCCAGCACATGATCCGCGCCGACCGCGCGCAGGCGCTGTATCGGCTGGGCGTGTCCGAAGAGGTCTCCGCCATCATCGACCAGCTGACGCCGGCCCAATTGATGAAAATCGCCGCCAGCAACCAGTTGATCCTGCGCTTCCGGTTCGACGACGACGTGGTCTGGAACCTGCTGACCAGCCATTCGCGCGCCAAGCTCGCGCCGGGCGCCGCGGTCGCCGGTCTGCACGCGAACATCGTGATGGCCGGCCAGTTCGCCGAGAGCAACTGATCCGCCGAGGTGATGTGATGAGAATCAAGAGCATCGTCAGCGAAAGCCGCCAGATCCAGCGCGCGATCGCCCTGATCAAGCTGGGCGCGCGCCTGCAGGTCCTGGAGTCCGAAACGGACCTGTCCTACGAACGGCTGCTGCGCCTGTACAAGGAGGTCCAGGGCGAATCGCCGGCGCGCGGCATGCTGCCGTTCTCGACCGACTGGTTCATGACCTGGCAGCCAAACATCCACTCGTCCCTGTTCCTGAACATGTACGAGTACCTGAACAAGACGACCGAGCTGGAAGAAATCGACGCGATCATCAAGGCCTACGAGCTGTACATCGAGCAGACCCGGGCCCAGTCGCTCGACCCGCTGCTGTCGGTGACGCGCGCCTGGCGCCTGGTGAAGTTCGTCGATGCCGGCATGGTGACCCTGACGCCTTGCTGCAAGTGCGGCGGCAAGTTCGTCACCCATACCTATGAGCTGACCAAGAATTACGTGTGCGGCCTGTGCGAGCCGCCCGCCCGTGCGGGCAAGGGCCGCGGCAACCCGCGCAGCGAAGAAGAGGTGCTCACGGCCTAGATACCCACCCTGCTTCGCGGCTGCGGAGGGCAAGCCCTCCGTAGCCAGAGGCGAAGCCGGGCAAGTTGCTCTTTCCTCCCTCCGACCCTTTACCCGGCCTGGCCGGGTATTTTTTTGATTGCCCGAATTGCCCTCATGCAGCGCGCGAGTTCGGCGCTTTCCGATGCCCGGGTCTGACGTGCTGCGGGCCGCCGCGGTTCAAGTCGGTCGACCGGACTGCCGAAGAAAACTTAGCGAAATCGATCTCGGGGCGGGCGGGCCGCGGCAATTCGTGCGTCCTGCCACGCCCTGACCGCTGGGGCCGGGTTCCATGTTCATCATCGTCGGTTACATCCTCGTCGTAGGTGCCGTACTCGGCGGCTACGCGCTGGAAGGCGGTGCTTTTCGCGTCCTGCTCCAGCCGATCGAGCTGATGATCATCGCCGGCGCGGCCACCGGCGCTTTCGTCACCGGCAATTCGACCAAGGTGCTGAGCGCGACCGTCAAGGCCGTGCCCAAGCTGCTGCAGGGCTCCAAGTACACCAAGACGCGCTACATGGCGCTGATGGCGCTGCTGTTCGACATCCTGACCAAGATCCGCAAGGAAGGGATGATGGCGATCGAGTCCGACGTCGACGAGCCGCAGAAAAGCCCGCTGTTCCAGAAGCACCCGACCGTCGCCTCGGACCACCACCTGGTCGAGTTCATCACCGACTACCTGCGCATGATGGTGTCCGGCAACATGAATCCGCTGGAGATCGAGAACCTGATGGATCAGGAGATCGACACGCATCACCACGAGGCCATGGCGCCTTCGCATGCGCTGCAGAAGGCCGGCGACGGGCTGCCCGCGTTCGGCATCGTGGCCGCGGTGATGGGGGTCGTCAAGACGATGGCCTCGGTCGGCAAGCCGCCGCCGATACTCGGCGAGATGATCGCCGCCGCGCTGGTGGGCACTTTCCTGGGCATCCTGATCTCCTACGGCTTCGTCAGCCCGCTGGCGCAGCTGATGGAGCAGAAGGTCGACGAGTCGACCAAGGAGCTGCACTGCGTGAAGGCGACCCTGCTGGCCAGCCTGCAGGGGTACGCGCCCGGGGTCGCGGTCGAGTTCGGTCGCAAGATCCTGTACTCGACCGAGCGGCCGACCTTCGTCGAACTCGAGAAGCACGTCAAACAGAAACGGTGACGCGACCGGGCTGCGCCGCGCGCGCGGCCCATCGAGACAAGCATGGCAACCTCCCCCAGCGAAAAAGCCAAATCGACGATCGTCATCAAGCGGATCAAGAAGGCCGGACCCGCCGCACACGGGGCAGCCTGGAAGATCGCTTATGCCGACTTCGTGACGGCCATGATGGCGTTTTTCCTGCTGATGTGGCTGCTCGGGTCGACCACCAAGGGCGACCTGAAAGGCATCGCCGAGTACTTCCAGTCGCCGCTGCAGGTCGCGATGGCCGGCGGCAGCGGTTCGGGCGATGCGACCTCGATCATCCAGGGCGGCGGCGAAGACCTGACCCGCGTGGTCGGGCAGCGCAAGCGGGGCGAGCAGGAAAACCGCCGCAAGAGCGCCTCGCGCCAGCAACAGGAGCGGCGCCGCGTCGAGGAACTGGCGCACATGGAGGATCTGAAAGCGAAGGTGGACGCCGCGGTCCTGGCCAATACCACCCTGACCGAGTTTCGCAACCAGATCCGGGTCGAAATCACGCCCGATGGACTGCGGATCCAGATCGTCGACGACTTCAACCGCCCGATGTTCGATCTGGGCGGGGCCACCGTCAAGAGCTACATGCGCGACATCCTGCGCGAGATCGGCAAGGTGCTCAACGAGGTCGACAACAAGGTCGCGCTGACGGGCCACACCGACTCGATCCTGTACGCCGGCGGCCAGCGCGCGTACTCCAACTGGGAGCTCTCCGCCGACCGCGCCAACGCATCGCGCCGCGAGCTGATTTCGGGCGGCATGGACCCCCAGAAGATCACGCGGGTGGTCGGCCTGGCCGACTCGAACCTGCTGGACAAGGACGACCCGCGCAACCCGCTGAATCGCAGGATCTCGATCATCGTCCTGAACAAGATCGCCGAGGAGCGATTGAAGCGGGCGGGTGGCGAAATCGAGGCCGGCGCGCCGGACGAAATCCTGGACGCCCTGCCGGACCACGCCGCCGCGCCGGCGGCGAGCAGCCCGGCTGCGGACGCCTCGGCGGCGGCGAGCGTTACACCTTCCGACGCCTCGGCCGCGTCGCCGCCGCCGGCGGCCTCGCCGGGCCCCTGAAGCGTCGAAACGCGATGTTTGCGCAACCTTTTCCGACAATCGAGCTGCACATCACGCCGCCACAATTGAACCGAGGCGCGACCTGCGGCTGCAGGCCGTGCCCCCGATATCGGACGCTGGAGATGAAATGACTGCCGACCCGCGATTTCTGATCGTCGACGATTTTTCGACCATGCGGCGCATCGTGCGCAACCTGCTCAAGGAGATCGGCTTCGGCAACGCCGAGGAAGCCGAGGACGGCGTGGTGGCGCTGAACATGCTGAAGGCCGGCAAGTACGACTTCATCGTGTCGGACATCAACATGCCGAACATGAACGGGTTCGAGCTGCTCAAGAGCGTACGTTCCGACGACGCGCTCAAGACGATCCCGTTCCTGATGGTCACGGCCGAGGCCAAGAAGGAAGACATCGTGCTGGCCGCCCAGAGCGGGGCGAGCGGCTACATCGTCAAGCCCTTCACCAAGGCGACGCTCGAAGAAAAGCTGCAGAAAATCCTGTCCAAGCAGAGCTGAGGCGCAACCCATGGGTCACATCGACGCAGGCCTGCTTTCCGGCCAGATCCCGCCGGATTCAGGCGCCGCCGGACCGTCCGACACCGACTCCGAGGAACGCATTCATCAGCGCATCGGGCACCTGACGCGCACCTTGCACGACGCCCTGCGCGAACTGGGCTACGACCGTGAGCTGATGGACGCCAGGGAGAATCTGCCCGACGCACGCGACCGCCTCGCCTACATCGCGCGCGTCACGGGCGAGGCAGCCGAAAAGGTGCTCAACGCGGTCGACCGTGCCCGCACGGTGCAGCAGGAACTGGCCGGCCAGGCCGTCAGCCTGAGCAAGCGATGGCAGGCGGTCGTCTGCTTCGCCGGCGGCGGCAAGGGCTGCACGCCGGCGGGCAAGCAGCTGATCGACGAGACCTGCGATTTCTTCTCGGGTGTGGGCGGACAGGCCGACCGCACCAACGCCATACTGACCGACATCATGATGGCGCAGGACTTCCACGACCTGACCGGCCAGGTGATCCGCCGCGTCGTGTCGCTGGCGCAGTCCCTCGAGGAGCAGCTGTTGAAGCTGCTGATCGAGACGACCCCGCCCGAGCAACGGCCAAAGCTCGAAGCCGTGCAGCTCGAAGGACCGGTCGTGGTGGCGGGTCGCGAAGACGTCGTGACCGACCAGGCGGGCGTCGACGATCTGCTCGCCAGCCTGGGCTTCTAGTTTCTCGGAAAGCGGGCCGGATATCGGCCCGTGAGGCCGTCCCTTGGATTGCATGCGGGCCGAACCTCTGCCTGCGACGCAGCTTGGACTGCATAGCGGGGCGGGCATCAGCCCGCGACGCAGTCTCCCTAGACCTCCCTAGACCCAATACTCGTCACTTAACGCCATTTTCAGCGTATCCTGCCACTTTCCATGGCAGGAGAACCGGCGATGGCGCGCACGCTTGCGACTCTTCCCGAGGGCAGCCGAATCACCGATTACGTCAGTCTTGGCGTGATCGCCAAGACGTTTCCGCTGGAGCGAGTGCGCTCGGTTCTGGTCGCCGCCGGCAAGGCCAGCCTGCGCGAGCGCGACCTGCCGGCGCATGTGGTCGTCTACTACGCCATCGCGTTGGCGCTGTACATGCAGTCGTCCTACCGGGAAGTGTTGAGGTGTCTGCTCGAAGGGCTGCAGTGGCTGATGGACCCGGCGCTCACGCCGCGGGTGGCCGGCAACTCGGGGATCTCGCAGGCGCGCACGCGCTTGGGCTGGGAGCCGCTGCGTCAACTTCACGACGAATTGGTCAAGCCCATCGCGGGGGCAGCCACCCAGGGCGCCTGGTATCGCCAATGGCGCCTGGTGAGTCTGGACGGCAGCACGATGGATGTGGCCGACGAGCACGACAACGATGAAGCCTTCGGCCGCCCCGGGGCAAGTCGCGGGAGCAGTGCCTACCCGCAGTTTCGCTTCGTGTCCCTGGTGGAGAGCGGCACACACGTGTTGTTCGGCACCCGCATGGGCCCCTATGCCACCGGCGAGAACACCTTGGCCAAGGACGTGCTGGGGGCATTGGACAGCGGGATGCTGTGTCTGGCCGACCGGGGATTCTTCGGCTTCGAGATGTGGCAGCAGGCACTCGCCACGCAGGCCCAGCTACTGTGGAGGAGCAGGAAGAACATGCGCCTGCCCTGCGCGCAGCGACTGGCCGATGGTTCCTATCTGAGTGGCATCTATCCCTCGGAGCAAGATCGAAGACACCAGACCCACTCGATTCGCGTGCGGGTGATCGAGTACCGCCTGGAAGGCGTGACGGATGCCGAGCCGATCTATCGCCTGGTGACCAGCATGCTGGACCCGCAGCAAGCGCCTGCACAGGAACTGGCCGCGCTGTACCACGAGCGCTGGGAGATCGAAACTGCACTCGACGAACTCAAGACCCATCTGCGCGGGGCCAAGATCGTCTTGCGCAGCAAGACCGCGGATCTGGTGCGCCAGGAGTTCTACGGGCTTCTGATGGCCCACTTCGCGGTGCGCGCGCTGATGCACGAGGCGGCGTTGAAGGCCAACGTGGATCCCGACCGGCTGTCGTTCTTGCACGCGGTGCGCGTCGTGCGACGCAAACTCCCCGCCTTCAACGCTATTCCCCCCTGTGCAGAGGACAGCGTTCCATGAACGCGTACTCGAGGAGATCTTGCAGGAGCGAGTCGCGTGCCGCCGCGGGCGGCGCAATCCACGCGGCGTCAAACGAAAGATGAGCAACTGGCCACTTCGCCGACGTCACGCCAAGCCGCCGCGACCGGTCATCCTGCATCAGGCGATTCGGATTATTAAGTGACGA
>CAVTZO010000029.1:0-81527 GCA_963739145.1 uncultured beta proteobacterium | reverse complement strand
CGGGGTGTGGCTGGCAAGCTGCTCCGCTTTCATATAAAAACCAGTGAAATCAGCGTTTTATACATTTTTAATGGTGGAAAGCTCAGCCGATGGGCGGTGGAAAGGTGCCTTATTCGGGCACCGAAATATAGGACTTTCGGTAAAATCGTGAGAAGAACTTTCCACTTGAAAGTACCCGATGGGTGTTCCGTACGAGTTCAATGGCAAGGGCGACGCGTGGCTGCTGCCGCCTCCTGAGAAAAACGCCAAGACATATTGGCACACCAGCGAGACAGGCTTCGGCGTTCGCGTCGGTGCTCGAACTCGCGAGGGGAAGGTCCTGCGGCTGTACGTCGCGCGGGTCACCAAGACCGCCGAAGGGGAAGAAGAGCGACAAGGTTCTGCCGCTGGGCGACGTCGAAACCACCGACTACGACTTTGCGAAGAAGCGCGCCAGCGACCTGCACTACGAGGCCAGACAGGCCAAGCGGAGCGGCCGACCGGCTGTTCCCTCAATTCGCCGCGCCTTCGAGATTTATCTCGAGCTGAAGGGTGATGAGCTGCGCCCCGACACGGTGACCAGCTACAAGAAGAAGGCCAAGTACTGCGATGACGTTGGCGACACGTTCATCGACATGCTCGGGCCGGAGTGGTGGACGCGACGCTGTAAGAAGCTTGCAGACGAAAGTGGACGGGCTACCGCGGCGGCTGTGTACCGCCTCTGGCATGCGGTCTATGGCTACATGATTACGCTGCAGCGTGCCAACGAAAACCCGCTGGCTCACCTTACCGAGAAGTACGGCAAGCGCATGCCAGCTGCCCGACCGAAGGTCGACGAAGGGGCACTCCCAAAGCTGTGGGGGTACCTGCAGCACCATTCGTACACCGCGGCCAGGGACTTCGTGCTTGTCATTCTGATGACCGGCTGGCGCCGTTCCATCGTGCGAACCCTTCGATGGGAGAACTACAACCACGAGGCAGGTACCTACCACCTTGGTGCAAAGCAGGTCGGCAACAAGAGTAAGCAGCCTTTCGATTACCCCCTCCCGAAATTGCTCTTGGAGGTCGTGTTTCACCCGCGATATAAGGACAGAAAGGGCGACTGGATTCTGCCGAGCAACAAGAATATCGGGCGCCAGCTGCGCGACATCCGTGGCACGCTGATGGCGTTCAAGAAAGTTACGGGTGTCCACGTGAGCCCGCACAGATTGCGCAGGACCTTTGCCGGCATTGCTGAATCTGCGACGGATAGCCCGCTCATGGTGAGCCGCTTGCTCACCCATTCGTACATGCCGAGCTCGTCCGTTGTCGGTGCCGTGACAGCGATATACCTGTCGACGGAGAAGCGGAAAGTCCGGGCCGCGTCCAACAAGACGGCCGCCTTGATGTGGGACTTTCTGAGCGGGAAAAAGACGGTCGAGTTCGAGGAGGACGAAAGTCTGACAGCTTAAGCAAGTTGTGACTCATCGTCGATTGCGCGGCGTATGCGCCAAGCCATTCGAGCGTTTCTCAAGACGCAGCGCGCTCGGCATGCCTCGCTCAGTCCGGATTGTCGTCATGCTCGCCCTGTATGAAATGGCTGGAACCTACCTCGTCCTAACGTGATGAAAAAAAGCCCCCGGCCGTCGCTGGGGGCAATATGAACTTTTCAGAACGGAGGTCCTTCATCTCGTATAGCCACGTGCACCGAGCTCTGCTCTACCCGCTGCACGTACTTCATTAGCAGTTCCGAGAGTATCTCGACGAGCGCGAGCCTCGGCCATTTCGCGACCGCCACGCCATCGGGTCGTGCTCAGCCGCAAATATTCATGCACACTAACCGCTCCAGTGACTTGGGCTCCCAGCCGTGGTGTAACGAGTCTTGCCATTCCGCGCGAGCCGTCTTTTCCTTGTCGAAATAGTCTCGGTACCAACGACCGTCCTGGGGGCTGAAGGTCGTCAGCAACCAGAGGGTCCGCGTACGTTTCATCGTGATGTTGGGTTCAAAGAAGCGGCCAACATCGAGTCGCCCGTCACCAATTCGATATCGTCCGGCACGTCAGTCAAGAGTGCAATGAGTTCGGCTTTTCGCATTTAGACAAATTCCTTGTCAGAAAGAGGAAGGACGCAATCCATGAGGATTGCGCCCGAATAATCCGAAGGCGATGCCCAACAGCCCGGGCATCGTCCGTGCCATCAGTGCAATACCATTCCGGCCGCCGGTTCGAGACCGAGGGACGCGCCTTGTAAAGCAGTTCAGAGGCAAGCACGATTTTGACGTCGTTGACTGCAAAATGTGGCAGGCAAGAGGGAATCGTCTTGGGAACTAGAAGCTCGCCCACAACTTCGCCGAGTTCGCTGAACACTTCGAGGTCGTCGAGGGTCGCCGATGAACGCACTAGGTGTCGCAGAGTCTCGCCCTCAGGAAACTTGCCGTTTGCTCCGACAAAAACTACTTGCCGTTTCTCTGCAATGTTAAAACAAACGTCAGCCGACCCTTCGCAATCGAGTGGTCAATCCACTCGATGGACTTTTCATCCGAGAACGGCACGACGAAGTCGCACCTGTAGCCCGCCAGCTTGGATGGTCGCAACCCCGACGATCAGCCGACCGGTGGATGGAATGACCGTGAATCGAAAGCCCTGCGGGACTAGTTCGCTCTCGAATTGCTTAACTACCGCGTCTGGAAGAGAACCCAAAAGGGCATAGGTGTTGACGCGCGGCTCTCCTTTTTCAGAGTCTTGCATTCTTCTGCGACTTCAATCGGACTGAGTACACGTCCAGGCGTCATGCAAGCGCGCATGCGCTCCATCATTTCCGACAATTCCGTAATGTCCTTCATCTTTGTTTCTCTGCCTTGCAAGAGGTGTCCTAGGACTTCGTATAGCGACAAGGCGTTCATCGGACCAATGGCGCGCGCCTACACTGCTTTCGAACGGCGACTATGGCCGTGCCGGATTGCTGCTTCGAAGCGGGGACTCAACAGAGGAAATGTCTGGTTGTGTTCGGCTTAGGGCGCGACCCGACGCCGCGTCGGAGGCGCCGGCATTTGTAAGCTGGTAGTCGGATAGGTCGGCAAAATGGCGCAATCCAACCCGACCAATTTCACATTGCAGATTGAAGAAGACCAAAAAACCCCCGGCCGTCGCCGGGGGGTGAATCACGTACGTAGGTCCGGAGGTCGCCTACCGCACGTATAGGAATCGCGGCGGGACCCAGTGCGCTGAGGGATTTCACGCGGGAAGTTTCATTCTCCGACATCGACGGCGTCGGTTTCGACGTCTGCCAAGGCTTCCCTGATGGCAGAGACGACTTGCTGAAAGCGCCCGTTGCTGATGCCGCGGCCGTGAAATTTTCCGTCCGCTAGGTCGAAATAGACCTTGGCGTCGAGCAGCGCAGACATAATCTTCCGCGCCTGGCTATTGCTGATTTTCTCGCGGTGGAGCCTGGCCGAGCTGACGTTCCCCGTCTTGTAGTGCGTCGTCTTCAGCCCCAACCAGCCTGCCAGGCCATTGAAATACACGCGCCGCATCGTGTCGCGCTCCCACAACTGGCCGCCAATTGCTTGCAAGTGGTCGAGCATGGGAGTAGAGGTCGTGGGGTCCATCGTGAGAGCTCCTTTTCGTCGGCGCGCCGGCGACCATTCGCTGGCGTGGTGCGGCATGTAGCACCGGGTTTTATTCCGTGGCCTATGGCGCGGCCGGGAGCTCGTCGTCTCAGATGGGGTGTATATAAATTCAGCTGTGCGGTAGACCTCTCTCCGCGAGCAATTCTGTTGACCGAAGCCTTCATCCACAGGAAGATGTCAACGCCGTCCTCCTGCCAACTTCGGACCGCGACGCGGGAACGACAGAAAGCCTTGTGAACGCACGATGTCCGCTGCGAGCGAGGTAACAATTCGAGAACTCGTCGGCGAGGCGAGCGAAATGGCTGATTTGCAGCGCGCGTTCGAGGGTGCACCCGCATATACCCACCTCATGACCGGTGTTCCCCCAGGTCAGGCGGACGCCCAGGGCCAGTACTCCTTTCTTCCCGAGGGGAAGTCGTACGACGAAAAGTTTGTCTTCGGCGTATATCGAGACTCCGATATGGTTGGCTGCGCCGACCTGATTCGAGCCTACCCTGAACAAGACGCTGCTTGCCTCGGCCTTCTGCTCATTTCAGAGGCGTTCCAAAGGCAGGGCATTGGGACGGCAGCCTATCGCCGAATTGAAGAGTTCATCCGAGCATGGGGAACTTGTACCCGAGTCTGGCTTGGCGTCGTTCGAACGAACGAAGGAGTGCTTTCGTTTTGGTTCAAGCTCGGCTTCACGCCGACCGGGGAAACCAAGCCTTACCGCTATGGCGCCGTCGCCTCCGAGACAATTACTCTGAGCAAGCGCCTCGCTCAATGATGTTGTCGACAGCGGAGCGGTCGACGAAACCGGTTTCCTGAGAGTCGAGTTCGAGACATGAAGATTGCGGTCCTGTTTGGCGGAACCAGCGAAGAACGGGACGTCTCTATCTCTCTTGGAGCGAATCTGCCAAGCCGCACTGAAGGCGCGGTAACGTAGTGGGGAGCCCAGGCATGCGCCCGCTTGGAAAGTGGATTCTCACAACCATCCTGCTTCTTGCAGGCAGCGCCATGTTGGCGTTCACGGCCTGTGGGCTGTTCTTTGGCCTGGTCGGTTTCGTAAGGCCGGGCGAGGGCGGATTAGGTGTGGCGCTGATAGGCCTGATGTGCGCGGCAATTGGAGCGGGCTTGACGTACGAGATTTTCAAGGGGTGGCGACGCCTTTGGCCATCAGCTCGGCCATTGGACTCGATTGCGCAAGAACCGTCGCCGCCGTCCGAGGACAAGCGCCCCTAGGCCATCGTCGGCCGGCGTCGCGCCCCAGGTTTCGTGTTGACCGGCCTGCTCAGCTTCACCCAAGCCACACCCCTCGTGCACCTCGGGCTCGAGTGGCTGGCGTACTTGCTGGGTGCCCGGGTGTACTTTCGAATGCGCAGGCGCAGCCCCATCGGGGTTTCGAAGGTTGACCAGATGCTGTTGTTAAGTTGCACCGTATTTGGCGCGGCCTTTGGCGCCCTGGCCCTGCATATTGCCGAAAGCTGGTCTTGGGCCTCGCAACAACCCATCGAAGCCTGGATTTCCGGCAAGTCTGTGCTAGGCGGCTTGCTGGGCGGGACGGTGGGTACCGAGTTCGGCAAACGCTTGGTGAACTGGAAGCATTCGACCGGGGACGCATGGGTCCCAGCGCTTGTTATTGGCCTCGTGGTGGGGCGTATCGGCTGCCAGCTGTCCGGCACCTGGGACATGACATACGGCTCGCCTACGGGCGCTTCCTGGGGCTGGAATTACGGCGATGGCGTGCCTCGCTATCCGACCGCGCTGATGGAGGCGGTTGCCGTGCTGGCAATCTGGGCCTGGCTACGCCTCCGCGCTTGGTCCCGCCCGGGGCAAATGTTCAACGCATTTCTGCTTGGCTATTGCCTGTTGCGCTTTTTCATCGAATTTCTAAAGCCTCCCTTTGGCGCAGCAGCGGCCGATGCCAGCGTGCCGCTTGACCTTTATTCAGGCCTGACCGCAATCCAGTGGACGGCTCTGGCCGGCGCCTCCTGGATGGCAGCGCGCCTGCGGCGGACCGCGGAGACCTAACGTGCCCCGGAACCGGCCCTACATTTACTACGACCAGGTGGTTTCGCTATGCGAGCAGTGCCTGCGCCGCATCGAGGCCAAGCACGTCATCCGCGACGGCCAGGTCTGGATGTACAAGTGGTGCCCCGAGCACGGCCAGTCCAAGGTGCTGATTGCCTCGGATGCCGCCTACTGGCGGCTGGGCCGCGAGACCTACATCAAGCCGCCGGAAATGCCCCTGCAGTTCAACACGGACATGCACTGGGGCTGCCCGTATGACTGCGGGCTTTGCCCGGACCACATGCAGCACTCGTGCCTGAGCATCATCGAGGTCACGGACCACTGCAACTTGTCCTGCCCAGTGTGCTACGCCGACTCCGGCCCGCATCGGCCCGAACACCGGGACCTCGCCACCATCGAACGTATGCTCGATGCGGTCGTTGCCAACGAAGGCGAGCCGGACGTGGTCCAGATTTCGGGGGGCGAGCCCACCACGCATCCGCAGATATTCGAAATCCTGGACGTTGCCAAGCGCAGGCCTATCCGGCACCTGATGCTGAACACCAATGGGGTGCGTATCGCCAAGGAGCCCGGGTTCGCCGAGCGCCTGGCTGGTTACGCACCCCGGTTTGAGGTCTATTTGCAGTTCGATTCGTTCGAACGCGAGGCATTGATGAGCCTGCGCGGCGCAGACCTGCGCGCGGTGCACGAGCAGGCTCTGGAGAACCTCAACCGGGCGGGGCTGTCGACCACACTGGTGATGACAGTCGCCCGGGGCGTGAACGACCAGGAGATTGGCAAGCTCGTCGAATTCGCGGCCGGCCAGCCGTGTGTCCGCGGCGTTACGCTGCAGCCCATCCAGTTCGCGGGCCGCACCGACGGTATCGCGTCCGATAAGGGGCGCCTGACCCTCACCGAGGTGCGCCAGGGGCTGCTGGACCAGTCGTCGATGTACGTGCCGCAGGACATCATTCCGGTTCCCTGCAATCCGGACGCCCTGGCGATGGCGTATGCCGTGAAGACGCCGGCCGGCGCGATGCCACTGACGCGTTTCGTCGGGCCTGAGGTGCTGCTGGCGGGGCCGCGCAACACCATCGTGTTCGAATCGGACCCGGCGCTCAAGAGCGAGGTCTCCAAGCTTTTTTCGACGAACTTGGGTCCCGAGGGCCAAGCCGATTGCCTATCGAACCTCATGTGCTGCCTGCCCAAGGTCCAGGCGCCCCAGGATATCGGCTACAAGGACGTGTTTCGCGTGCTCATCATGGCCTTCATCGACGTGGTCAATTTCGACGTACGGGCCGTGAAGAAATCCTGCGTGCATATCGTGCAGCCAGACGGGCGCTTCATTCCTTTCGAATCCTTCAATCTGCTGTACCGAGATAAACGTGGGCAGGTTCTGCACGCACGCCGCACCGAAGTCGAAGCATCGTTTGGTCGCACCACGATAATTCCTATCCGGGCAGAGTCGTAACGACGGTAAAGTGCCATCTATCTGAACGAAGGTGTGACACCTGGACGGCGAGCAGCCGGATACTCATACTTTCACATTGCACCGCGAGCTGCGCAGTGCTACCTCACATCGGAGACCGACATGGCAACACGTCATTTTCCTAAGGGATTGGACAACCGTCAGCGGGACCAAGACGGCGAAATTCGACGAAAGCGCAGCGACACATTGGTCCGCACCCTGCGCGCGGAATATGGCCAGGGATTCGCACCGGGCTACCGTTCCGACGCCACACTCGGGACGGTTCTAAGGAAAGAAGGGAAGGAGTCCTTGGACCAACTGCTAAGGAAAAGACGCTGACCACTGCGAAAATCGAACGTGGAACGGTGGCATGTAGACGGAAGAAGCGCCCCCGAGTCGTCCCCGGGACCAAAGCTTTCCTGCAGCAACAGGACTGCCGGGAGCGAGTCCCAGACTCACGGACGACCTTGCGGGGACGAGTGGCCCGAAGAATGATGCAACTGCCCGCGCTGCCTGACAGATGAGCCTGGGCCGACGAGTTGCTCTGGCCGCGCTTGGGGTCCTCGTCGTAGCTTGGATGGCCGCGTGGCTCTGGCTTCATCCGAGCTTGGTTGACAAGCGCGTTCATGAGCGCATCGCGCTCGGAGCTCGAGCGTCGGAGGTCGCGATGGCGTTTCCCACCGCAAGGCCGTTTGAGGTCCGGAGTGCCGCGCATTGCGGCCGCGATGGTCCGCCCGATATCACGAGAATCGCCCTCTACAACGCCGGCAGTGTGCCACTCGTTCCGTTATTGATGTATCTGAGAACAACCACGACCTTTTGCTTTGATTACAACGACGTTCTCGTCGGGGTCGAAACGCGCAGGTGGATTGACGCGCCCTAACAGCACCGAACCCGCCAAATCGACGACCCCCATGGTCATTGGTCCCTCCATACGGGCTCGGGCGCCATTCCTATGTGGCTTCGGAGCGGCGTTTCTACTGGCCGAGGCGAGCCTCTGGTTCCAAACACGTTCCCTCACAGTAACCGTCCTCATTGAAGCAACTGTGTTCTTCTCGGTCGGATTGCTGAGCAACGCTGTTGCTCCAGCCCGTCCGGCCCGGTCCGCACTTCTGAGCGTCGTTGGCGTTGTCGTCGGGGTGCTTGCCGATGTCGTCGTGCATCCGACGTTAAATGGCGGCGAGCGTAATCTTTTCCCGTTTGAGCTTGCCTTCCATGTGTTGATTGCGGCACCAAGCCTAGCCTTGGCAGCCCTAATCTCCAGGTCAGGCCGCTGACCTTCCGAGTCAAAGTGTCAACGCCAGCCCCCGACGCACCCCCTCCCGCTCTCGACTGGGCGCGAGTCATTGCCTACGCCATCATCGACTCTGACGTCAAATGGACCGGGCGCTTGGTCCATTACGCCGGCGATGAGCGCCTCGGGCCGGTTCCGCGGTTGGCGATTTGCCAGGCCGTCTTTGGTGGCACCGAGGATATCCTTCTCTTCTTCTGCAACGACCAATGGGGCGTTGTTGGGTGCACCGGTAGGCCGACAATCGAAGAGCTCCAGGAGTGTGCCGAACGCTGGTACGCCGGAATCACGCCAAAGTGGGTCCATACCGGCATTACTCTCGAAGCCGCCGAGAAGTGGTTGCGCGAAGAGAACGCGCGATACAGCTGCTCATTTTGTAAGAAGGTGCCCGGGGAAGTGGAGGGGATGATTTGCAGCGGTCCGGAAGAAAACGACGACACGGTCTATATCTGTTACACGTGTGTCGATAAGCTCCATGCCGCCATTCATGAGCCGCCAAGCGAGTCGACCTCCAGTTAGCTCAGCGCAAGCGGCGCAGAACAAGAGGATAAAGAGCGGCAGCTAGCAACAGCCATAGCCACGTTGAATCGAGAACCTTCTCCAGCCAAGTGAATCCGACGAAAGGCAGCGCCAGTATTCCGATGAGCATGGAAACGCCAAAGGCTGTCGCGAACGACGCGAAACCAGCGCGAAAGTAGCGAAGGACACCTGTTTGGGTGGTCGTCGGAGAGCCTCCGCGCGCAATGAGCGTGACGAAGGCGATGCCGACAAACAGAGCAGCGAATACGACCAGGGCCGCAACATCCGGTTTCGACCAATAGGGGCTCAGCGCCGCGAACGCAACGAATGCGCAAAAGGCAATCGCTAGAGCAGCGAGAAGGAAGAGGTGTCGTTTTGGCACTGCGTGTGTCTATCTTTTGATTTCAGCCACGGTCTGGGTCGGCGCCTTCTCGACCACGCCAACGTCGCAGAGGAATCTGAAGACGAAATTACCGATGGCGTATCCGATTCCCAGGCTAATGAGGGAGCGCAGGACGACAACAAGAACCCCGGCGGTCCCCTCGCGCGGCGGCAACACGATGAACAGGGGTAGTTCTGCCACGCTCCAAAGGACGATGGTGGCAACCAACGGGCCACTAACCCGCGCGGACAGCTGACGATGACAGGTGCGGCAGGAAAAGGACCTTCTCAGGTCCCACCAAGGAAGGGCTTTTCTGCAGCCTGGACAGTGCAGTGACATTGCTCGCTCTCAGCCTTCGCCGACTTCATCCGAGAACAGTGCATGCGGGACCTCCAGGCGAAGTTCTTCAGGAAATATCGCGATTCGTCCGTCCTCACTGCTTGTAACTCCTCTCGAACGTGGGTTGAACCGAATGATGTTCGTCACATTGGCAGTCAGTCGACGAAACGGTCCTCGGTCAGCGTTAAACGGCACGTAGACATGAGGGTCGTCAACGTACTCGTCGCCGATTTCGTCGATATCGAGAATGTCGTCGAAGGCAACAACACCTACCACCTCAAACCACGCTTTGTTATGTTCCGGAAATGTGTCCCAAAGTTCGCGGGCTCGTTCGCGCAAATCGTCGGTAGGGCGCGCCACCCAGGGGCCAGGTCTTACCGGCAACGCGTGGTTGTATACCGTAGCTGCATCCCACTGCGCACCATCATCCGAGAGGTACGCCATATAGCTCCGAAGGCAAATGTTCAGGCCGTCGTACGTGAACCCCCGGTAGGGGCGAATGGCCCAGAGTGGACTTCTGGCGAAATCGTCGGACTCAAATGGGTAGGAAGCTGCATCAGGTGCGCGCAGCATCACACTGCTAACGCCTTTTACCTCGAGTAGCCGGTTCGCCTTGCGTTTCATGACCAGCCGCGCGCGCAGTTCCGTCTTCTGTGACCGGCGACGAATCGTCAGCGACACACCAAAATAGGCGAACAACAGCCCATCGTTTTCTGGCTGCATCAACCTGTCTTCAAGCTCAGCCTTTCCCCATAAGTGCCACTCGTGGACGCCAAGTGCTTTGCACGTTTCCCGGAATCTATCGTGAGAGGTTTTTGAAAAGTCGCATGCGGCGATGAACACCATTCCGTGCAGGTGCTCGCCCTCTGCGAGCTTTATGTCGTCAAGGTAGTCGACAAGCTTTTTTGGCGTAATCGTTCGTTCCCGCTTGCACTGCACAAGCCAGAGTCTGTCGTCTGCGGCTACGAGCGTTGGTTCGTCACCGTCATCGTCACGCTCGGTCGGTTGCTCGACAATCTCGTAGCCGCGTGCATCAAAGCCATCGTCAGAACCGGACCTACCGGTTGCTTCCAGCCGACGCCAAGGCTTGAAGTCATAAACCAGCTGGCGCGCCAAGTCCTCGAATCGCTTGGGGTCGAGGTCTTCGAAGTGCAGAGGGCCGATTGTTCGGGAAACTGAAGTCATAGTCATCGAGCATTGACCGGCTTGCAAGAGTCGTCGACTGGGTCGACGCGGAGTTTCACTTGCTCCCCATAAGACAAGTCGAACCTCGCGTAAGTCGGACCGCTTTCGCGCTTTGCGATTTCTTTCAGGGTGTTCGAGCCAAGCGACATCCGGGCGCGCTCAGGGTGAAGCCAAACCCATCTCACGGAGAAGCCAAAGCTGTCGTCTTCCGGCCGGGTCCGCGCGCGAATAGTCTCACCGGGTGACGGCGTAAGGGTAAAGGCGAACCCTTCTCGAATGGTTGGTTCTCTAGCGAGCCGTTCGAACAGTTGGTCGAGTGATTCGGGTGGGCCTTGGGGCCGTTCCTCCTCGGGAAAGATTTCCCCGATAGTCTTCCCCGCGCGCGAGGTCGAGGCCTGCTCAAGGAACGTCACTGCGACTTCGTCCCCCGGGGAAAGCTCCCTCTCGGCCTCCCAGATGAAATGCTTCTTTTCGTGTTCTTCCCCATACAAGCCCCCGCTAACGTGCAGGCTGGCGAACTTGGAGTTCGTTCGATTCCCATGCACTCGCACTTCGAGCATGTTCAAGCCGTCGGCCGAGAAGGTGACGAGTTCGGTGCCGTTAAGCGCCACTCTGAGTCCTGGCGCCATAGGGTCAGTGGCCCCTGTGCGGTGTGAAGAAGAAGCCAGCAATCATGAGCGCAACCATTACAAGAATTCCGACAATTTCCGTCTTCCTCAGTTTGAACTCGCCGTTCTCATCGCGGCGAGAGTCGATTATCAGAGGCCAAACGAACAGAAAGTCTCGGACGCGAAGGCCATCGCGGCGGGGCCGCGTCTTCGACGCATAAAAGTACAGGGCTGCGAACCAGCCGACCGCAATCAAGAGAACAAGAAATAGGTAGGCGTACTTCATTGGGCACTGTTCGTCTACTGCACCGACACTTTATTCGCTACCGGGCTCGTCGTTAGCGCGACGATATGCAGCCCGATGGCAACAAGTTCCATGATGCACAGGACCAGGCCGACCTGCACGCCGAATCCAGCGACGAGAACCGCAACGATTGCGACGTTGCAGGCGAGCGAGAGCCGCCACAGGCGCCGCGGTTCCGCCCTAGGACGACGCTGAATGCGCGCTAACGCTGCGAACGACGTAAAGTACGCGACCACCGCTACGAGCGCCATCGCGACGGCGATTGCGTGGGCCGCTAAGAAGCGCACTGAGGCCATCGCAAAGAAGAACAGCAGGAAGGCGCCGACCTGAATAAGCATTGTGCCAGCGAGACAAGCCCCCGCCCACCGAGCAAGCGAGCGGTCCCTGGCTGTCGCCCCTGTAGGCTCATTAGTGATGAGAGAGCTTGGCATTCCAGTCGTCCACTTCTGTCCACCAATCTTGCCATGCCTTCTTCGTTTCGCCCAAAACATCGCTGCTTACAGTGGCACAATCGTGGCGCCCAGAGATAGGAGCAAGTTCCAGCGCCTGATTTGTGGCGCCCGATAGCTCACTTGGCCTTCGTCCGGCGATGCATATCTGCCAAAGGTCGACGTTTATCTGTTCGCGCCCTGGGACAAGGTCCCATTGAACAAGGAGACCATCGTCTGACCAAACGGTCGGAGCGGTTTTCCTGTACCGCGCCATCCATTCTTCCGCCGCGCTCCTATCTTCGAAGTGAATTTGTCTTTCCTGGACGACTGTGCGAGAAATGCCATTGCAGCCGGAACCGAGCCGTCCGAAGCTTCCGGCCGGGTCATAGATTCCCATGCTGCCAAACCATCTGGATTTTCGCGCACCCATGTTTGCGCTGAGCGAACAGCCGTCCCATTCGTATTTCCGGTCAAACCCTCTCCCCGCAACGATTGATACGTTCCCCGAACTAGTCTTTGCTGTAAGCCGCGCCCCTTCCTGAAGGACCAGCTCCGGCTCGGGACCGGCGGCACACCCACCAGACATCGTGTCCTTCCGGCAAGTCTGCGTGACGTGATGGGGTAGCGGTCGGTAGAGTCGGTGACAGGATTTCTATCGGAGACCCGGCCATGGCGAAGGGCAAGGCGGAGCGCGGCGAGCTGCCGCGCGAGCTGGTGAGGGGACGGCAACGACTGGATGCATGGCGGCAGTCGGATTCACGCGGGATGGCGATCCCGCTGAAGCTGTGGGAGCTGGCCGTGAAGCTGGCCCAGCGCCACGGCAACTTCCGCACCGCCCGTGCGCTGGGGTTGGATTCGGGCAAGCTCAAGCGCATGAGCGGCGGCGTGCGCACCGGCGGCTCGGGTCTGCGCAAGCCGGCGCGCCCGGTGCGGGCCGCGCAGTTCGTCGAAGTCGGCGCCGTCGTGGCCCCGGCGACCGAGGCGGGTTGCCGGATGACGTTGCGCGGGCCGCAGGGCGAGCAGTTGCGGATGGATCTGGCGCCGAGTGCGGCGGCGCTGTTGCTGGCCCAGTTGTGCCGCAGCGGTTGGACCGCAGCGCGGCCATGATCCAGCTCACGGCGCAGATGCGCATCCTGGTGGCGGTGGCCAGCGTGGATTTTCGCCGCGGCATCGATGGCCTGGCGCGGATCTGCCGCGCGCAGCTTGGCGCCGATGTATTTGCGGGCACGCTGTTCGTGTTCTGCAACCGGCGCCGTTCGGCGATCAAGATCCTGGCCTACGACGGCCAGGGCTTCTGGCTTTGCCAGAAGCGCTTGTCCGTTGGCAAATTTCCGTACTGGCCCACCGGGACCTCGGCCGTCGAGCCGCTGCAGGCCCACCAGCTGCAGGTGCTGCTGATGGGCGCCGATCCGTGGGCGGCACGGGGCATCAACGCCTGGCGCGCGCTGCCGCTGGCCGCGTGAGGGCCCGCCGCCTGGGTTGGGGATCAGCGGCTCGGCGATGCCCGGGCCGGGTGCGGATCGGCGCTGTCCGGGGTGCCGGGCGGGGCGCCCGGCAGCGCGTCGGCGAGCCGCGCCAGGCTCTGGCGGAACGTCCACGGCATCCACGCCGCTGGATCGGCAGCCAGGTGCTGCGCGTTGGCGTTCAACGCCGCCAGGTACTCGAAGGCGTTCACCCTGGCCAAGCCGCAGGTGTGGATCAGACTCATGTAGGCATCGCCCACCTGCGCCCCGGCGCCGGTCTTATAGAACAACGCGTTCTTGCGATGAAGGATCGCGCGCTTGAGCGCCTGTTCGCAGGTGTTGTTGTCCAGCGGAGCCCCGGGCTTGCGCAGGAACAGCGTCAGCCGCTCCCAGTGCTTGCGCATGTACTGGATCGCCTCGCCCAGGCCCGAGGCGGGCTCGACCCGGCGCTGCTCAAACTGCTCCTGCATCCAGGCGGCGAGCCGGTCCATCAGCGGCTGACTGTGCTGCTGATGCCGTTGCATCCGCTCGGCGGGCAGCAGCCCTTCGCGCCGACACTGGGCCTCGATGCGGTAGACCTCGGCCAGCAGATCGATCACGTACAGGCATTCGCTGGGGAAGCCGGGCGCCGCCTCGACATACTTCCTCCTGGCATGGGCGACGCAATGGGCGAGGATGGTCTTGTATTCGCCGCTCACGTTGCGCGACAGCGCATCGCACATCTGGATCGGCGCCTCAAGCTCCTCGCTGCGCTGCGCCAGGACCTCGGAGAGGTTCTCGCCGGCATGGCGCCGTCCGGTAAAGAACAGCGCGATCGTGCGGCCCGCACCGGTCGAGACGATGCCCGAGGTGAAGATCCCGCTGCGCTGTGCGCTCTTGCCGTGCCTGGTGCCGATCGCGGCTGGCGCATCGGCCGCATCCGGCGGGCCGGCGGCCTCGTCGCGCTGCTGCGGCGACATCAGCTCCAGGATCCGGGCGGTGGTGTCGTCGTTGTGCAGCACCTCGCCCTGCGCGGCCTGGCGCACCAGCTCCCGATAGACCGCCCGAATTGGTGCGTGGGCATCGCGCACGATCTCCCACTGGGTCGAGGCCGGCAGCGGTACTCCCATATTGGATTGCAGTCCTTCGAGGCGATGAAACGGCATGCCCGAGCCGTACTTGAGCAGCGCGATCATCGCCGCGGCCTGCGCGTCGTACTTGGCGGCTCCCACCCCCTCGGGCGGCGGGGCCGTGAACATCTTCTGGCAGCCGCTGCAGCGCAGCTTGGCCAGCTCGTAGACCGAGGCGGTGAGCGGCGCTTGTCCGGTGATGCGCACCAAGGGCGAGGCCGGCAGTGCGTGCAGCCTGCCGCGCGCGCAATCCGGACAGCGCTCGCCGGCGTGAAGTCGCGGGTGCGCCACGCTCACCACCGTGGCGCCGGGATAGTCGCTCGCGGCAAGCCGCCCATGGCCCTCGGGGGTCGCGGGATCGGCCGCGGCGGCCTGGGCTGCCCCCTGCGCGCCGCGCAGCCGCGCGCCGGCGATCGACTTGAGCATCGCGGCGGTCTTCTCGGAACTGCCGCCGAAGAGCATCTGGCGCAGTCGCGCAATCGTGGCGTTGCGCCCCTGCAGCGCGTTCATCATCACCACCAGCGTGTCGAGCGCGGCGCGCAGCTGCTCGTACTCGAGCTCGGTCAGCGACGGCCGGGCGTGCTCCAGCAGCCGGTCCAGGTCGGCCCGGGTCAGTTCGATCGCGGCACGGGCCTTGCCCTTCACGTCACACCCAGGCAGCGGCGGAAGTGCCGATGCACCGGGTAGCCCAGGATCTGCTTGACCGGGCGGTTCGCCTCCCAGGTCGGCGCATCCTTGCCGCGCCCCTGGGTCGGCCCCAGCCGGATCCAGTTCGCCGCCTGGTAGCAGGTCCCACGGAACCGCTGCGGGTCGACGAACGATTCCAGGTAGTGGATCGGGTGGCCGTAGGCCCTGACCCAGTCGTCCGAGATGCGCCGCGCCATCGCCCCCAGCAGGTGCGAGGCCAGGTGCGGCACTCGCACCCAGGGCAGCACCAAAAAACGCAGGTTGTAGGCAATCCCGTGCAGATTGCGCCGGCGCACTTCGGGCGACCAGCCGATGAACTGGTCGCGCGGGCGCAGGTGTCGCGGCGCCGAGGACCAGGCCGCACAGGCCACCGGCCGGCCTGTGGCCAGGACCAGGTACTTCAGGTGCGCCCCCACCGGCTGGGTGTAGCCCAGGTAATGGTGTTGCTCCAGCAGGCTGTTGAACAGGGCCTCGTCGGCGGTGCGTCGCACCAGTCGCCACTCAAGCGGCACGCATTCGCGCAGGGACCCCAGCAGCGGATCGGTCGAGACCTCGACCCGCACCGGTGGCGCGCGCCGCGCCAGCGGGTTCGGCGGCAACTTCACCTGCGGCGGCAGCTCAATCAATCTGGCGCGGTGCAGCCCGAGCATCAGACCGCGGCAGACCAGATCACGCGCAGCGCCGTTCGGCTGCCGCCAGTTCCACGCCTCGCACAGCAACACCGACAGGGCGCGGCGGCTGGCGCTCGGATGGCGGGCGATCAGCTCGCGAATGAACGCGACGTCGTCGCTGCTGACCGTTCGCTGTCGGTACGAAAAGACCGCTTCCATGCAGGAAGCGTAGGGCAAACCGTCTTGGAACGCAAGAGGGGGTGGGTGGTAGCCCGGTGCCGGCCGTTAAACCGAGGCGCCCCTCCTCACATCAAGATCGGCTCGCCGTTCGTCAGATCACCCGCGACCAACAGGCTTGCCGGAAGGACACTACCGTTCACGCGCCAGGCCGCCGCATCATCGCGGCGCCTAGCGCGTGCGCTGTGCCTCGGTGCGCCCGTCCGGAAACATCATTTTTGCGCCGGAAAGTAGCTAGGTGTCACCGTAGATCGGATTGATCTCGGCATCCTATGCATTTGGCGCTATTGTCACGGCGTATCTCCGGCTGGTAAATCGCGCTCCCCGTCGGATCATGGGAAGTTCCAGCAGCTGATACAACGCCACCGGAAGCACAATCATCGAGGTAATGAAGGCGGCGATGCGGATAATCCAGGACTCATGGCCAAGCGCAACAAATGCAAACCAGATGCAGATAAAGTGACAAAGGTAGATTCCATAGGAATACCGCGCCAGGAGATGGTAACCGCTGCGCGCAAATCCCCGCGACATTTCACGACACTTCGGAGCGATCAGGCCAAGAACCAGGCAACAGGCCCAGCCGACCTGCAAACTCGGGTGCATCACGTACCCAGCGGTAATGACAGACAATGCGACTGGCCAGAGGAAAAATGGCCAATTTCGCTGCTGAGTTTGAGTCAACCTGTATGCGATTACTCCCGCCATGAAGCAGGGAACGTAGACCGGCATGTCGTAGCCCGGATGTGGGTCGATTCGCAACCAAGCCAGCACCAGCACGACAATAGCGGACCACGCGCCAAATAAGAGGATCAGGCGGCACCGATTCCGGACGGCCATGAATAGTGCTGGGAGCACCAGATACATTTGCATTTCGTAGGGCAGGCTCCAGAGAGGAGCGAGTACGGAGTCGGTATGCGTAAGATTCTGGACAAAGAGCAGGTTCCAGAGCACGCCAAGCGCCGACAGCGAAACCAACTCGAACTGTTGATCATGCAGGTGCCCGACTGGCAAGCGCAACGCCACGACAGTGAGCACAATGAACGTAGCCAAAGGCGCAATCCTGAACCAGCGTCTTTGCATGAACAGACCGAACTGACCCCTGCCCGGATACCGCAGCGTCTGTCGCTCCAGAGAAAACATGAGCACCATGCTCGTGTGGACGAAAAAGATCAGCACCCCCAAGTGACCGAGAGGCCACACCAACGCATCCACGCGCTGACCACCAAAGAAGAGTGCGAGATGGAAAGCAACGACAAAGAGTACGGCAGTCCCGCGCAGCAGATCGAGGTTCGCGCTTTCGAATTGGTTGGCAGTGGTGCCTGACGGGTTTGCCATGCACTTGGACTTTTCCATCATTCGAAAGTGTCTGCGAACCTGGGCAAACTCTATTCACCGCCCAGCAGCTGAATTAGCGGCGATATCGAACGATACCTGGCATCGCACGGTCCGTTCCGCGAGCCGCAACCAAGCGCGGATCTGATATAAATCACACGGCACGGCAACCGTTGGTGAAAGCTCAATCTCAGGGAGTGAGGAAGGGCAGATGCGAAGGCTTTCGCTGAAAAGCACGATCAAAGGGGCGGTCAATCGGGCTGTGTCCCCGTTGGGCATTGAAATCAGCCTCAAGAACCGTCACGACTGGAGTGACACAGCGAGCTTCATTCCCCTTGAAACGACATTGAAAGCCGCGAGGGATGCTGGCCTGTCGGTCGGCGACTATATCGACGGCGTGATGAACAAGATTCCCGGCGCCACGCAGGCGACGATCGATCGAATGTCCGAGCTGGGCGTATTTTCGGAAGAAATTAAGACGGTCGTCGAAATCGGGCCCGGCTCCGGTCGGTATCTGGAGAAGACGCTCCAGCGATGCAGGCCAACTCGTTATGAGATTTATGAAACGGCCAAGCCGTGGGCCGACTATGTGGCCAGTATGTATCCCGTAATTCGCAACCCTACCGACGGCAGATCGCTGGCCTCCACAGCCACAAATTCCGTGGATCTGATTCAAGCGCACAAAGTCTTTAGCGGCATCCCCTTTTTACCTACCACCCGCTACTGGCGAGAGATGGCACGGGTGACACGGCCCGGTGGGTTCGCGGTGTTCGACATCGTTACCGAAGCCTGCATGGATCCCGAGACGGTGATGCACTGGGCGAGCTCGGAGCTTGAAACCGGCTCGTATCCTGCAATGATGCCGCGCGAAGTCGCTGTGAGTTTTTTTTCGACCCAAGGATTCCGTCTCTCTGGAAGTTTCTTCGTCCCCATGGGACCGGGGAAGACGGAGACCTTTATTTTCAGGAAATCGGAACCGAGGACCTAAGGGTCGGGTTTACCCTGTAAGTGCCTTGCCCAGACCAGGGGTTGGGGTCCCGTCCAGGGCCTGCGCAGCCACAGCGTTCAAGTTTCGCTCGCGTGAACACATGGCGTCCGTCGGCGGGAGACCCAATACCTCGAATACCGATTGCAATCGATGAAGCCAATCGTGTCGTAGCGCTGCGTTACGCACGTTATCGCGCCGAATTCTGGCAAGTCGCTGCGGGTCACTATCCAACTCTTCAAGCACCCGACCTATCTCGGAGCAGTCGAACGGGGTCCGGATCACCGGGTCGAGCCAGTCGAACTGCCGTGCGAACTCCTCGGACTCGGGTGCTGCACCGATCATGACGGTTCCCGCGGCAGCTCCTTCATAGAAACGAGCCGAGATTTCCTCACGACCCTTCGTGGAATCCGGATCGTTTACGAAGCCCCTATGCGCCAGGTAATAACGGCTTCGCTTTAAGAGGCTGGCAAGTAGCAGGCGGTGTTCTCGCGGATCCTGCACCCGGAAGGTGCGCTGTCTCAAATCAACCCCGCTCGCCGCAACCGTGTCGTAATAGTAGAAGAAGCCTGGGTCGCTCGCCAATTTCAAGAGCGCTTCGTGCGTTACCGGCGACCGTCGCCCGATGTTGCAGACATTGATCGAGCGCGTTATGGATTCCCGAGGCGGAGCAAACCGAAGCACGTCGACCGCAAGCGGCAGATAAGTACACGGGCGCCCGACGATGCGAGCTACTTCGCCGATCGAATGCTGCACCCCGAGAAAGACGTGATCAAATTCTGCCAACAGCTCCAATAGATATTCAGGACAGTTATGAATCCATACTTCACTGATAAAGCAGGCGGCGACTTTGCAGCGACGGCGCCAATCGGGCACCGCCGCGAGCGCGAACAATTCGTAGGGCTCGTTGAAGATCGGGAAGAAAAGCTCGTAGTCGCGATTGAGGCGAAGAGCGGGGTGTGCCGCTACCGTCACTCGTCCCAAGCGTCGGGATCCGGAGAGCAGCCGCGTGTATTTGTACAGGCGTCTGGAAAATTCCGACAGTGACTCACGCTCGACTTCGATCCGATCGGCCCAGGTCAGTTCCGTGACTACGTCCTCGAACTCGTATTCGATGCAATAGGCAACGAGCTGCGCGACACGACGCATCGAGAAGAGCAGAACGCTTGACCGCCTGCCTGCCATACGCTGCAACTCGATGACGTTTGCCGGTGACGCAGTCATCTACATCGACTTTGACGGGTGTATCCGTGCTTCAAAGACGGGCGCAATCGCCCTGGCCAAATCAGCTTCGTCTCAACGATTGCAGCGTCGCCGACGCCAAGGGTCCGGCGATAAGCGCTGCGCTGTCTCCCCATGCCTTCCGCATGCGTCGGGAGCGCTGCAGATTTGACGGCTCGTTTTTATGATACATCGTCATCGAATCGTGAGCGCGGCGATTGCTGGGCCAAGACTGCGCTTTTCTCGGATATCTTCTGTCGGGAGCCGTGTAGGGATGGGCCAGCGGCATCGGCACGGCGATGGCCCATGCCTGTCGCCCACACTCGCCGCGACGCCAAACGGCGTCTGGTACAACGGTCGGAATCGAAGCGCACAACAATGACCTGCAAGGATCACTCAGTCGAAGGCCACCCTCCGAGGCAATCTGTGAAACTTGCCCTTTGGGGTAACTTCGGCTCCTTCAATTTAGGCAATGAATGCACGCTTGCAGCTGTCATCCACAGTCTGCGCCGTAGCGCCGTGAATGCTGAATTGACGTGCATCTGCTCCGAACCAACAGACACTGAGGCAAGACACGGTATCAGGGCAATCGCGATTCGCACCCGGACCGACCCCCGCGCGACCGGTATATTCCGCGGGCCCCTGCGGAAAGTGGCACGTATCGGAATCGAAATCGACGAATGGCGCCGGGCATTTTCCTTGGCAACGAAGATCGATGCTCTGATCATCGCGGGGACCGGCATACTGACCGACGACGGTGAAGGAACGTTCGGACTGCCATATGAGCTATTCAAGTGGTCGCTCGTCACCAGGCTGTGCGGCGGAAAGCTGTTCTTTCTCAGCGTAGGCGTGGAATCAATTTCCACGCTTTTCGCCAAAGCGTGTGTGATTGGAGCTCTACGGTTGGCCAACTACCGCTCCTACAGGGATTTCCAATCAAAGGAGCGCCTGCGTGCGATCGGTTTCCCGAGCGATGCGGACTCCGTGTATCCGGATCTGGCGTTTAGCCTGCCCGAAGGGGCTCTGAGGTTTGACACCCACCCACGAGGCAGCCGGGCCGTTATTGGCGTCGGAATCTTTAATTACCGTAACCGAGGAATCAGTGGGCCCGCGGCTGCATCGGCGTATCGACGGTACCTAAACATAATTTGCTCCTTCGTCATCTGGCTCCTCGAAAGAGACTACGAGGTGCGAGTCATCATGGGGGACTATGCGTACGACAACGCAGTGCGTTCGGATGTACGGGCGGAACTGGAAGCACGGGGTGTCACACTCAAAAATGGCGCGTACGTCGACGAGCCAGCACAGTCCTACGAGCAGGTGATCGAGCAGCTCGCGTGCGTCGATTTGGTGGTCGCCTCAAGATTTCATAACGTGGTGCTTAGCCTGCTGCTTGGGAAACCCGTCGTCTCTGTCTCGTATGACGCGAAGAACGACGCCCTGATGAGCGAGGTCGGTCTCGGCAGTTACTGTGAAGCCCTCGATCGATTCGATCTGCAGGCCTTGATCGGCCATGTCCTTGATCTGGAAGGGAAAGCGGCACAGCTACGCGGGCCGGCCGCGAGCCGGGTAGCGGAATACCGCATGCTTTTGAAGCGGCAATACGACACAATCCTCGAGAAGTTAGGGGTACGGTCCCGCGATCTCCGGAACTGAGAGGTATTTTTCGGAGCGCTTTGAGTCTCAGGTGATGTCCCGTGCCGTGGTCCAGGAGCCGATGCGCAAGCTCGGGCTGATCCCGGTGGTTCACCTGGCTGATGTCTACTCGTATTGGCGCGAGTGCTGGCTGCAGCGCGCCGACTGGGTAAAGCTCTGGCGAGCGGCATCTGGACCGACGCCGCGAAGAACCGTGCGGCGTGGACCGCCTCACGCGTATTCGCTGTAGTGCCAGCCGACAAAGATCGAAAGTTTGCCCAGATTGGCGAAGGCGCGCGTCAGCCAGTGGGCGGCATGGTGCCTGCCCACCGGATACGTGGCGGCCGCCAGCGCCATTGCCATCAGTAGCTGCGCGGCCGACTTGAGGAAAAGGCTCATGCGTCGCGCCGAGGTGACCCGTCCATAGCGGCCCGCCAGCGTCTTGCGAGCGAACTCCTGTCCGCCGCTAAGTGCCCTCTGCAGCAGCCAACGCAAGGACAAGCGAGCCGCCTCCACGGGCTCGCGCACGATCGCCTCGTCGCACCAAACGATCCTGGCGCCCTTTTCTACCATTCTCACGAGCAGGTCGCCGTCCTCGCCAGTCATCAGGCCATAGGAAGCGTCGAAAGGTCCGGGCTGCGCGCGCAGTGGCAGCCCGCGCAGCAGCACGTTGCCAAAGCGGAGCCGGTTCAGCGGTACTTCGCCGCCGCTTTGCATGCGCGGGAAGTCGTAGAAGCGGCCGCGCCGGATCCAGGTTGGCGCGTCTTCGGGTACGACGGGAACCACCGGGCCCAGCACGCCGTCGGCTCCGTAGCGCTCCGCCGCCTCGGCCATTTGACGCAACCAACCCCGTGGCGCACGTTCGTCGTCGTCGATGAACGCCAGCCACTCCCCGCTAGCCAGGGCCACCGTGCGATTGCGCGTGATCGCGATGCCTCGCTGGGACTGGACCTCGTAGTGGATTGGGAACGCGCCCGAAGCACTACGGCGCCGCTCGGCAACCTCACGTGCGCTGGCGTTCGCATCGTTGTCGACCACAACCACTTCTACCGGCTGCAGATCCTGGTCAGCGATGTCTTCGAGCAAGACCTCCAATCTTTCGGGGCGCTTGTAAGTAGCGATGCAAAGGCTGATGTTTTGAACGCGCATCGTCATACCGCGATTATGGTACGAATGATAGCATTACGGGCCGCACGGGTTTGGCCAATAAGGAAACGTTCGCTGCGGTCGACCTGCTGAGGGCAAGCGATATGGCTGACCGTTTCGACGTAGTTATCGTCGGGACCGGATTTGCGGGCGCATTCTTTCTGATGCGCTACCTGGAGCACGCGCGCACCAGCGCGCGGGTGCTGGTCCTTGAGCGAGGTGAAGCGGACTCCAAGGCCTGGCAACTCGAGCACAAGCGGACTTCCAGTCTCAGCCCGGAGCAGGTGTTCGTCAATCTAAACCCGGAAAAGGAGTGGCTGACCAGTCCCGGCTTTGGCGGCAATTCCAAGTGCTGGTGGGCCGGCGCCACCCGCTCCATGCCGGGCGACTTCCAGTTGAAGTCGCGCTACGGCGTCGGGATCGACTGGCCGCTGAGCTATGACGACCTCGAGGCGCATTATTGTGTAGCCGAAGATGTAATGCAGGTCTCTGGCCCGGTCGACAGCCCGATGCCGCGCTCCCGGCCACTTCCTCTACCCCCTCACATCTTTTCCGATCCTGACGCGCTGCTCAAGAGGCGCTTCCCCGACGGCTGGTATCACCCGGCCACGGCCCGCGCGAGCCGCGCCACCCCGACGCGTGCCGCCTGCTGCGCCAGCGGCATCTGCGAGCTTTGTCCGGTCGACGCGAAGTTCACTGTGCAGAACGGGTTGGCGCGGATCTACAAGGACCCTCGCGTGACACTGCAACTGGGCTGCGCCGTCGACCGCGTGGAAACGGTCGGCGCCACGGCGCGCTCGCTCGAGTACACGCGCGCCGGCCGCCCCGAACGGGTTGATGCCGACCTGGTCGTGCTCGCCGCGAGCGCGCTGTTCAATCCCCATATCCTGCTGCGATCGGGCCTGACGCATTACTTGCTGGGCAAACGCTTGCACGAGCAGTTGCCGGTGGACGTGTGCCTGAACTTGCGCGGGGTGAAGGGCTACAACGGCAGCACGATCGTGTCGGGCAACGGTTACCTGTTCTACGAGGGCGAGCACCGGCGCCAATACGCCGCCTGCATGCTGGAAACCTGGAACTCGCCGTTCGCCTACGGACGAGAATCGCTGCGCACCGAACGCGGCCGCTGGAGCGAGCGCATGTACCTGCGCTTTCTTTTCGATGATCTGCCCAGGGACGACAATACGGTCGCAGTGCACGAAGCCGACCCGCGCCTGCCGGAGGCGCGTTTCATTGGGTATTCCGATTATGCGATGCGTGGCATGGATCAGATTCCGCAAATGCTCGACCGTCTTGCACAGGCGCTGCCGATCGAGCGTGTGGAGAACCAGTCAATAGGGCGCACATCCGCGCATATTCAGGGCACGGTGGTGATGGGCAGCGACCCGACCGACAGCATCGTGGACCGTCACCTAATTCACCACCAGGTGCGCAACCTTCTGGTGCTCGGCGCCAGCGCCTTCCCGACCGCGAGCCCGGCCTACCCGACACTCACCGTCTCGGCGCTGTCGCTTTGGGCTGCCGATCATCTGTTTGCCTGACAGGACTGGGCACGACATGACGCGGCGCTCTTTTGTCCTTGCACTTCTCGCCGGCCTGGGCCTGGCCGCGGGGGCCACGTGGCGACTGACACGCGGCAACGACGCCGAAACGATCGAAGCCGTCGTTCGCAAGAAGCTTGGTTACCTAAAGCTCGACCCGGAGGGGCTCAGGCGCTTTGCCGGCGATCTGGCTGAGCGGCGCCTGATAAGCAGGTCGCGCCTCAGGGTGCTACGGGCGGCCGGTCCGCTGTACATGAGACTTGCGCTCGATGGCGACAATTTCCTCGCCCATGCGGTGCTGCACGGCGAGGAGCGCATCACAACCCTGTACCTGCTGTCGAGCGACTTTTTCATCAACCAGGCCGACGAGAGCCGGACCGTGCGCTACCTCGGCTACTACGATCCGCTGCGGGCCTGCGCCAATCCCTTCGCGCGACGCGCGATGGACGAGCCCGCTGCAACCGCATGAGCCCGGCCCGTTGCACGTTCCGGGGATCCTCGCCTGGCCCGAGGCCTGTGGCCTTGTTGCTCGCGCTCGCGCTGGCCGGCGGCGCGCCCGCGCTGGCCGAGCAGACGACGCAGCTTAGCCACAACATCCTGGTCGATCAGTTCGGCTACCGGCCGGGCGACCCCAAGGTGGCCGTGATACGCACACCGCAGATCGGCTACGACGCGGCGCAGCCATTTACGCCGGGCGTGCACTACGAGGTCAGGGCCGAAGAGGACGGACGCACCGTCCTGTCCGGCACTCCGGTCGCCTGGGAAGGCGGGAGCGTCGAAGCCTCCTCGGGCGACCGGGGCTGGTGGTTCGACTTCTCCAAGCTCGACGCTCCGGGACGCTACGTCGTCGTCGATGTCGATCGCAAGCTTCGTTCGCCGGCGTTCGCGATCGATCCGCAGGTCTACCGGAAAATCCTCACGGTCGCGATGCGAATGTACTACTACCAGCGCGCCAGCCTGGCCAAGCGGGCGCCCTATGCCGCAGCCTGCTGGACCGACGAGGCGGCGTATCTCGGGCCCTCCCAGGACAGTCAGGCCCACGACGTAACCGATCGAGACAACCCGGCCAAGGTTCGCGACATGAGCGGAGGCTGGTTCGACGCCGGCGATACCAACAAGTACGTTACGTACGCGCTGCAGCCAGTGCACCAACTGCTGGCCGCCTACCTCGAACACCCGGCCGCCTTCACCGACGACTACGGCATCCCGGAGTCAGGCAACGGCATACCGGATGTGATCGACGAGGTTAAATGGGAGACTGACTGGCTCAGGAAGATGCAATCGCCAGACGGCAGCGTCGCCCTGAAGCTGGGCGAGACGACCGATGCCAAAGCGAGCCCGCCAAGCTCGGATGCGACCCCGCGCTACTACATTCCCGGCTGCACATCCTCGACCATCGCCACGGCGAGCATGTTCGCGCACGCAGCGTTCGTATACGCGAAGTTTCCGGCGCTGGCGGCGCAAGCAGAAGATCTGAAGACGCGCGCGATTGCCGCCTGGAAGAACTACCAGGGCGCGCCTCTCCAGCAGACGCGATGCGACACCGGCGTGGTGCGCGCCGGCAATGCCGACCTCAGCGCGCAGGAGCAGGACGCAGTGGCGGTCGAGTCCGCAGTGTATCTGTTCGCGATCACGGGCGGAGCGCCGTTCGACGATTACGTGAAGGCGCACTATCGCGAGACCCGGCCGTACCGGGACATCGGCTGGAGCCGGTACAGTCCGGACCAGGGCGAGGCCCTGCTCTTCTACACGACCTTGCCGCATGCAGATCCGACGCTCAAACGCACGCTGCTCGCTGACAAGCTCAAGGATACGAGGGCAGGCAATCAAGTGTATGGCTTCAATGTACACGACGACCTCTACCGCGCGTTCCTGCACGACGCGCAGTACCATTGGGGCAGCAACAATCCGCGCGCCAACTATGGCAACAGCAATTTGGACGTGCTGAGTTACCGGATCGGCGCCGCGGATAGCGAGACGTACCGCGTACGAGCGCTCGAGATCCTGCATTACTTTCACGGCGTTAACCCGTTCGGGATGGTTTATCTCAGCAACATGTACTCGCTGGGGGCGACGCTCTCGGTGAACGAGATCTACCACACCTGGTTTCAGCCCGGCACGCGCTGGAGCGACGCCAGGACCTCGCAGTGCGGACCTGCGCCGGGATACGTGCCGGGCGGGCCGAACGCCAACGCGGCCAAAGACGGTGTGCCCGAGCGCCTTGCGCCGCCAACCAGGCAGCCGCCTCAGAAGTCGTACCGGGACTGGAACGCCAACTGGCCCGAGAACTCCTGGACCGTAACCGAGCCGGCCATCTATTACCAGGCCGCCTACGTCAAGCTGCTGTCGGCGTTTGTGAAGTAGCCGGCAAGCCGGCCCACTACAGGCGCAGGCGCTGGAACACGGTCTCCGGCACGACGCGGATGATCAGCATGATCGGCCTCCAGAACCAAGGCACGTAGACCACTGGGGTACCGCGTATCATCGCGCGCGCGATCGAACGCCCGACCGACTGCGGCGAAGCCCACAGCAGCCCCTTCTTGAAGGAGGCGGTCATCGGTGTGTCCACGAATCCTGGCTTGACCGTCACCACCTTCACGTTCTTCGCGTAAAGGCGCTGGCGCAAGCCACTCGTGAACGCATTGATCGCGGCCTTGGCCGCTCCGTAGGCGTAATTGGACTGTCGCCCGCGGTCGCCTGCGACCGAGGAGAGGACCGCAATCACGCCGGCGCCGCGACCCTCGAAGCGTGCGGCCAGATGCGTGCACAGCGCCATCACGCTCAAAGCATTGACCTCGAACTGGTCGATCAGCGGATCGACCGCGTTCTGGCAGCTTACCTGGTCGGGCAAGATGCCGTGAGCGATCAGAGCCGCGTCGAGTCCACCCATGGTCCGCTCGGCATCGTCGAGCATTGCTGGAAACGCCGCCATATCGCGTGCATCCAGCACGGCGATCTGGGCCGAGCGGGCGCCGCGCACCTTCAGATCGTCGGCGATCGCTTGGAGCCGCTGCGCGTTGCGCCCGACCAGGAACAAGGCGTCGCCGCGGCGCGCGAATTCACGCGCCGTCGCCTCGGCGATCGCGGAGCCGGCGCCCATCACCAGGATTCGCCTCATGTGGCGCCTTCCGTCACGCGCCGCCAAAGCGACGACGAAAAATTCGGATCGACAAAGGCCCGGAACCGTTCCCAGCCCGGGAAGTAGCGTTGAAATGAGGACGCCGACATGCGCGCATCCTTCGCCGGGTAGACAGCGCCGCCGGCCTCGCGCGTGATCTGGTCGAGCGATTCGAGCAGCGTGAGCGTCGACGTTCCGCGGTTCGGGAAATCCAACGCCAGCGTTGCACCGAGACGCGGAAACGACAGAATGCCCCGCGAACAGATCGGACCGAACAGCTTCAAAACCGCCAGCACGGAGCCCGAGCCGGCGTGAGCGATCCGCCGCAGCATCTCGCCGAGCGCGTCCTGCGCAGGCGCTTCCGGGATCACGCACTGGTACTGAAAGAAGCCCTTGGGTCCGTAGATGCGGTTCCAGTCGAGCACAGCGTCGAGAGGATAGAAAAACGGCCGGTAGTGCCACAGGGCGTCGGGATTACATGCCGCCGCGCGATGGTAGTAGAGCTGATTGAACAGGGCGAGCGACAGCCCATTGATCAGGGACAACGGCGGCGTGAAAGGCACGCGAAGGCGGCGTTCGGAAGGAGGCCGCGCGTTTTCGAATACATGGTCGCCACACATGAAGATACCGCGGCCCAGGCGCGAGCCGCCCGCTGCGCAATCGACCCAGGCCACCGTGTACTCATGATTCGCATCCGCTTCGCGAGCCAAGGCGAAGAACTCCTGCAGGTCGCCGAAACGCCGGCTGTCGCCGCCGATCCACGGGCCGGGCACTCGCCGAAGTTGAAGACGGGCGCGCCGTATCAGGCCGGTCAGGCCAAGCCCGCCGATCGTGGCCTCGAACCATTCCCGGTTGTCGCTGTCCGAGCACAGCAGCACCTGCCCGTCGGAGCGCTGCAACTCGAGATCGAGCACGTGGTTGCCGAAACTGCCGGCGCGATGGTGATTCTTGCCGTGCACGTCGTTCGCGATGGCGCCGCCTACCGTAACGAAGCAGGTGCCCGGAGTCACCGGCAGAAACCATCCCTGGGCCAGCACCAGCTCGATGATCTCGACGAGCAGGACGCCGGCTTCGCAATCCAGGACTCCGGTGGATGCATCGAAGCCTATGAAGCGGTCCAACCCGCGTGCCACGAGCAGTGTCCCGCCATCGTTCAGGCAGACGTCTCCGTAGCTCCGCCCGTTGCCGTACGGCAGCATCGGACCGCTCGCGGGCAGGGGTTCAAACCGGTTCGCCAGTGGAACGATCCGGTGCGAGTAGCGCGGCCAGCGGCCCCACGAATTTCCTGGCTCACTCATCGGCTCAGATCGCGTACAGGACGACTGCGCCGATCAGCGCGAAGTTGGCGAGGCTGAGGCGGTCGCGCACCGCGAAGACGACCGGATCGTCGTGCATCTGTCCGCGCGAGGTCAGCAGCCAGACGCGGCTGATCCAATAGAGCATCAGCGGACAGATCAGCCACAGCGCCCGGCTGTGCTTGTAGAGCAGCTGCGAGTCCGAGCTGTTGATGTAGAGCGCCATCACGACCACGGCACAATATCCGGCCGCCGTGCCAAGACTCATCAGCAGTCCGAGATCTTCTGCCCCGTACCCTCGTCCATGCCCGCCGCCGGTGCCCGCGCGGCTCGCGTCGTAGAGCTCCGTATAGCGCTTGACGATTCCGAGGCTGAGAAACATGAAGATCGCGAACGCGAGCAACCAGAACGAGGGCGGAATGCCGGTGGCCGCGGCGCCCGCGATGATCCGCAGCGTGTAGAGCCCGGCCAGCGTCATAACGTCGACGATCGCAGCGCGCTTCAGACGCACCGAATAGGCCCAGGTCACCGCGTAGTACCCGGCCAGCACGGCGCAAAATCGCGGGCCCACTTCCAGAGCGATCACGATGGCAGCGGCCAGCAATGCCAGCGCGACCAGCACGCCGCTGCGCGCCGAAAGCGCTCCGGACGCGAAAGGCCGCAGGCGCTTCCTGGGATGGCGCCGGTCTGACGCCAGGTCCAGCAGGTCGTTGATCAGATACACGCTGGAGGCGCACAGCCCGTAGGCCAGGAAGGCCAGGCCCGATTGGAGCAAGACCTCGGGTTTGAAAATCGAGTGAGCCAGCAGCGCCGGCAGGAAGATCAGTACGTTCTTCACCCATTGATGCAACCGGGCTGCCTTGAGCCAAAGGCGCAGCGACGGCCCCTGGACCGGGAACACCCGAGACACTGCCGCAACGCGCCGCGCACCGTCCACCAGCGAGCGGTTGCCCACCACGATCGCCTGGCGCGACGACCTCCACACGGCACGGTCCTTCGGCTCGTTGCCTACGTAATCGAAACCTTTTTCGCCAAAGCGCGCCACCAGCGCCGAGCGCTTGCGCTCGCCGGCCAGGTTCTGATGAGCGTCGCTGGCAATCACCTCGTCGAACAGCTTCAACTGCTCGGCGACCGCTTCCGCTACGCTGCGCGTGCTCGCGGTCACGAGCACAAGGCAGCGACCGTCCTGCCGTTGCACCTTCAGCCAATCGAGCAGGTCCTGTCGCAAAGGCAGCGTGGACGCGTCGATCTGGGCGTGCTTCGAAACGGCTTGCTTGAAAGCAGCCTTGCCCTGCACCAGCCAGGCGGGCAGCCTGAGCATGAAGGCCGGCGCCCGGCGTGCCATGCTCAACAGGGACTCGTGCAGCGTATCGACCGGCGTCAGGGTGCCGTCCAGGTCGACACAAAGCGGAACGCCGGCGTCGCTCATGGCGTGGAACTCATCGGTTCGGGCCTGGGCCAGGTCTCAACGATCATTGCGCAGACAATCCCGATGAGGACCGCGAACCACAGCGTAGCCAGGCGGCACAGCAGCGTCGCGATCACGGCCACCGGCAGCGTGGCGCCACGGGCCACGAGCATGGTGGTCATCACCACCTCCATGCCCCCGATCCCGCCCGGCATGAAAAAGGCGGCGGCGCCGGCCAGCGCCGCGATTGCGTAAATTCCCGTTGCGGTCGCGGCGCCCAAATCCAACTGCAACCCCTGCAGGATACGGTGAAAGCCTAGCCCCTCCGCGCCCCAAGCGACGACGCCCAGCACGAGTCCGGCGAGCAGCAACCGCGGTTGCAAAAGGCGGTGCGAGCACCGCAGAAGGTTCGAGAGTCCGGTCAGCGCTCCGCCCAGGCGCCCTGTACTGCGCCTGCCCAGCGCGGCGACCAAGTCCGCAAGGAACGCGCGGCCCAGCAGGCTGACGACAATCAGCGTGGCCGCCAGCGCCCCAGCCAGCAAAGGCGCATAGGCTCTTGCATCTGCCGCGATGAATCCGGCGAGGATCACCATCGACAGGAAATCGACCAGGCGCTCGACGAACAGCGCGGCGATGCTCTCCGAGTAGGCGACACCGTGCTCACGCAGGTACAACGAACGAACCGCCTCGCCGCCCTTGCCCGGGCTGACCGTCAGTGCAAACCCGCTCAGGTAGACCACCAGGTGATGCCAGCTGCCGAGCCGGTGTCCAAGATGCGCGATGTACAGCTGCCAGCGCAGAAAGCGCAGCAGGTAGTTGCTCGTCGACAGCGCCAGCACCAGCGCGCATCCGATCCAGCCCAGTTGCTCGAGCGCCGCCCTGAGCTTGCCCGCGTCCGTTCCGATGGCGGCGGCAAGGTAGGCTACCGCGCCGAGTCCAGCCAGCGCCATAAGCACCCGACGCCCTTGATTGCCTGTTCGACCCAGTATCCGTTGCACGAGGATTACCTTATCGACCCCTCAAACCGTTGAATCGATGCCGTGCCGGCCCATTTGCCCGCCATTGTCCAGACTGGATCGGCGTCGGGCGGCATCTCGCCACCGAAGCAGGCCGCCAGTCGCGGGCCGTCTCCCGACAGGCGCCCGCCGTAGCGCGCCTTGACGTAGTACTCGAACGGCCATTCTGCGGTCGGCGCCCGCAGGCGCCGGTCCACGGCACCGCCGGAGTGCACGGGCAGTTCGGCCGGATGACACAAGCGCAGGCTCCCGCTTAGCTGAGGGTGTGCATCGATCCAAGCGAACGCCGCTGCCATCTGCTCGGCCTTCTCGCGCTCCGAATGCAAGGGGCTGATCAGGCTGCTAATCAGCGGCACCTCCACTTGCGCCCGCAACGCCACCAGCAAAGCAAACGAGGCCACCAGCGCACCGAGCCTGACATGGACCGAGGTCGTGCCAAGCCAGGCGGGCAGCTCGAGCGCCTCGACCGTGGCGGCAACGCAAGGCATCAGAACAAACACCGCGTAGGTGGGTGAGCCCGTTCCGGTCGCGGCTGGGATCATCGCGCAGGCTCCGATCAGCGCCGCCCGAGTCAACTCGCGCCGGCTCGCGCACTTGAGCAGACACGCCAGGATCCAGGCCAAGATCGCCGGCTGGCCCAGCACGACCAGCGCCAGGCCAACCGCCAGGGCCAGACAGGCCAGGACCGAGCGGCGCGCCGGCGTGGTCGGCACCGAGATCGCAGTCAGCACCGCGAGACCTATTGAAAGCGCCGCCAGTAGTCGATGAAATTCGAGTCCGCGGTAGGAGGCCAGCAGTCCAGCTAAAGGTCCCCCGCGACCGAGATCGCCAGCCCCCGAGGCCAGCAGCTTCATCGCAACGCCGGCGGCAGCGATCGCGCCGATCGCCGCGGACAATTGAGCAGGGCGTGCCTGCAGGCGATTCTGCAACCAGCGGCCGGCCACGAAGGCGACCAGCAGCACCAGCGCAAACGGGTGAAACATCGCAGCGAACACCGCGGTGGCCAGAAGCGACGGCACCGTTTGCCACGTGATCGCCAGCGAAGATGCGTCCTTCCACATCAGCAGGGCAAGGAACATGAACAGCGGTCCGTAGAACACACCGTGCAGATGGAAGAGATAGATGTATCCGGCAAAGAACCCGGCTCCGCAAACAAACGATAACCAGGCGAACGCCAGCCGGTTGCGAACACTGCGCATGGCCAGCGTCCACGCGAGGGCGGTCGAAACGAAATTGATGAGCTGTTGCAGCCACAGACCACCGTCCGTTGCACGAAAGGTCAGCCACGCGAGGCCCACACCCAGCGGCCGGTAGGTCTGGACCGTGCTGATGGGATTGGACATCAGCGTGTCCCAGAAAGATGCCCTTCGCAGCTCGATGTCCCAGACGAGCGACTCGTTGTGGTGCTGCCAGGGAAATCCAAGAAAGAACCAGAGGGCCAGCGAGGCGATGCACAGAGCCGGCGCGAGCCAGGCGCTTGCAGCCGGAGGCAGGGCCGGACCCGCGGAGGACGACATCGATCATCAGACCGCGGCGGCGACGCTGCGGCGACCGCTGAGGAAGCTGCGACCCGGCTTTTCGACGAAGTAGTACAGCAGCGTCGAGACGCCGACCACGAAGGCGATGACGAAGGCGATGCCGATCGCGCTATGAAGTGGACTCATCTTCATCCAGGACACGCGCGTGATCCGGTACGCGATCGAGCTCAGCAGAAAGTGGCCCAGGTAGATCGAGTAGGAGATCTCTCCCAGGAAAAACACCGGCCCCCAGCCGAAGAAGCGGCTGATCGGGTTCTTGTCGTCGCACAGGGTAAGCAGCAGCGGGGCAGAAAAAAGCGCGATGACAAACGCGGTGTCCGGCACGACCAGATAGCTCGCCGCCAGCAGCAGCGGGGCGAGCAGACTCCCGGTGCGGGTCTGCAGCCAGCGGCTCGTGCCGCTGTCGTACAGGCCGAATACGAAGCATCCCAGCGTGAACCCGGTCAGACCGCGCGAGATGCCGTCGAGCCCGGAAATGCCCCAGTGAAAAAATGCGTTCAAGCCCAGGCCGGTGAGCGCGATCAGTACTATGGGCACCCAGGGCCGCGCGACCCGCTGTCGGGCCCACGCCCAGATGATGAACGGGAACACCAGATAGGCGAGGGCCTCGATGCTGATCGACCACGAAGGCGGATTCCACTCGCCGGCACCTTCGAAAAACACGCCCCAGGCGTGCATCAGCAGAAAGTGTGCGGGCAAGGTCGAGAAATCGAAGCGCGCCAGTCCGTAACTGGTCGCGGCACCGGTCAATCGCGCTGCGATCACGGCGCCTATGATGAGCAACAGCATCGTGCAGTGCAGAGGGTAGATGCGCGCCATCCTGCGTCTCATGAACTTCAGATAGGTCGCGAGCCGGACCGACTCGGCGAACCAGGCTCGATAGTTCATCGTCAGAATGAATCCGCTGAGGACGAAGAAAATGTCGACCTGCCGCCCCCCGCTCAGGAACAGGCGCACGACCCATTCCGGCACATTCAGGTCCAGCCCCTGCGCCATCAGCGTTTCGCGCATGTGGGCGCAGAAGACGGTCGTCGCGGCAACGCCCCGCAGTCCGGTCAGTGCTCGTATCTCAGCCATGTCGATCGATGTGAAAGTAAAAGCCTTGCCAGGACGTTATCGGGGGCGGAACCGCGGCGCGATTCAAGGCAGGGTCCGCCGCCGGATGAACCGGGAACCGGAATCGGCCCCTTGCCGGGCCGCGAGCGAAGGGCGGCCCCGGTTCGCGACGGCGCCGGCCCGACCGGCCGCGGCGACCTGCGCCACCGCGGCCGGCGCGATCCGACCGGCGCGGGCCTCCTGCAGGGCACGTGCCATCGCAGTACTGGCCACGCAAAGAATCGCGAATTCCACCGCGGCGACGCTGAACCAGCGAGACTCGGAAAGATTGGCCAGGAATTGCTGGAAAAGAAGCGCCAGGTACAGCGCCGCCTGCGCCCGGTCGATTCGCATCAGCCGGACCGACTGCACCAGGAACACGATAAGGTATCCGATCAGGCAGGCGCCGCCGATCATGCCCAGATCGTTGATCACTTCAAGGTAGCCGTTGTGCGACTGGGTCGGATAGAACCACAGCCGTGTGACGAACTGATAGGACGGCGACCAGGGAAAGATGCCGATCCAGTAGGCGCCGTAGCCGGTGCCCAGAAACGGGTTCTCGCGGATGTGTTCGTTGATGATGGTCCAGATCGCGGTGCGGCCCGAGAAGGTCAGGTCCTTGCCAGTGAGCGAGGTGATCGGGGCGAGCACAATGTCCAGGCCGGGCACCAGTTGGAGCACCGCCAGCGAGTAGATGAGGATCAGCGTGGAGAACGCGGTGACCAGGTACGGCATGTACCGGCGAAGCCCGACCGGCGAACGCAGCAGCATCAGCAGCAGCGTGACGGCGAACACCGTCGCCATAATCGACGTGGAGCTGCGCGACCAGACAAGACAGGCCAAGGCGCAGGCGCCGCCCAGCACCGCAATCACCCCGCTTTGGCGGGTCAGCCACGCGTGCAGCCAGAAAATGAGACCGAAACTTGCCAGCGACCCCATCGAGTTCTTCTGAAGTGCCAAGCCGTGCAGCGCCCCCTTCAGTTCGACCTTGTCGGTCTGTTCCATCGCAAGATCCGGCGCAAGCAGACCGAAGATCAGAGAACCGATCAGGATCAGGGTCAAGATGGGCCGGATCACATTCTGGAACCTGCTCGCATGCCAGCCGAACAGGGCCAGAGCCGTCGCATCGCTCAGGATCGTGATCGCGCGAACTACCCGTTTGACAGTGGTTGCAGGCTCGATAGACCACAGAATGCTAGCGGCGGCGAGCGCGACGAACGCGAGCAGGAATGGGTTAAGTTTGGCCAGGAGCCGCCTCGCCCTGCCCCACTGTCCGAGCGTTCCGAAGACGCCGAACAGCAGCAAGCCGATCCAAATCGCCCTCGAGCCGATGCTCCCCTCTAAGCCGAGCCTGCCGAGCGTACCGACTTCGTAGTCAAAACCCTCCGGAACGATTAGTAAGACAATCAGGATCCAGATACATGCGGCGGCGGCAATCGCGCCCAGGCCGCCTCGAGCGCGATTCGCGGGGGTGGCCGCACCGGCGGCGTGTGCGGGTCTCACGCGCGCGGGCCCTTCGCAGGCGGCGGCTTCGGCCCTTCGCGCAGCGCATGCACGGCGACAGCCTCGGCCGGTAGACGTTCTGGCAACCTCATCGATCGACTTCCTGGCAGTCGCAGAGAACGCCTGTATAGTTCAAGGCCGGGCTTGCGGTCGCTGCGGCACCGGTCGAACAGGTCGCAACGCGTCAGGCTGGCCGCGAACGATTCGCGTTCGCGACAGAACTCAACTGTTTACTTTCGCTGCGCCGCACTGCAAGTATATCCGCTCGGGTTCGCTGCTCCGTGTCCGTTTTGCCGTTTTGCCGGTCGTTTTCTCGCGCTCGCCCTAGGCCGTGATAGTCGAAGCCGCCGACTTGACAGAAACCGAGCTGCCGCCGGTCGACGTGTGCATCGTCGGCGCCGGCGCGGCCGGCATTGCCATAGCCTTGTGCCTGGGCGAGGCTGGCCGGCGGGTGCTGGTGCTGGAAAGCGGGGGCATCAAACATGAGGCGTCGAGCCAGGCCCTGTATGAGGGTCACGTTGTCGACGAACGTCTCCACAGCCCGCTGCACCGCTACCGCGAGCGCCGCTTCGGGGGCACGACCACGATCTGGGGCGGCCGCTGCATCCCGTTTGACCCGATCGACTTTGAGGCGCGACCGTACATGGCCGACAGCGGCTGGCCGATCGCACACTCGGACCTGATTGCCCACTACCGCGAAGCCAACCGGCTGTGCGAGGCTGGGGATTTCGCGTACACACGCTGCGAAGGGTTGCCGGAGCACGCGCGGTCCATGATCGATGGCTTCGCTAGCCAACATTTCACGACCGATACTTTGGAACGCTTTAGTTGCCCGACGGATTTCGGTGCGCGCTACGGCCACAAGCTGCGTGCCAACTCGAACATCCAGGTGCTGCTGCACGCCAATGCGGCCCACGTGCAGCTCGACCCGACCGGCCGCAGCGTCGATTCCATTCGGGTCCGAACCCTGTCGGGCAAGTCGTTGCTCGCCAAGGCGCGCAGGTTCGTGCTGGCCGCAGGCGGCCTGGAAAGCGCCCGCATCCTGCTGCTCAGCCGAGACGTGCACCGCGACGGAATCGGCAACCAGCATGACTGCGTCGGGCGCTATTACATGTGCCACCTGGCGGGGACGATAGGCACCATCCGCGTGCGCCTGCCGCTGGGCGCGGTGCATCACGGATACGACATCTCTGACGAAGGCATCTACTGCCGCCAGCGCATCGCGCTGCGCGCCGAGGTCCAGCGTGAGCGGCAACTCGGCAATTTCATCGCGCGCCTGCACCACCCGCGCATCACTGATCCGGCGCATCGCAATCCGGTCCTTTCGCTGCTGTGCCTCGCGCGCTTTTTGATTCCTTACGAATACGGCAAGCGCCTGCACGGAGAGGAGTCACTGGGCGGCGGAACCTGGCTGCGACACTGCGGCAACGTGCTGGCCGATCCGCTGGACGCAGCCGCATTCGCATGGCACATGTTCCGCGATCGCATGCTGGCCGAGCGGAAGTTTCCCTCGATCATCATCCGCTCGAAAGCGAATCTTTTCAGCCTGGATTTTCATGCCGAGCAACGACCGGTGCGGATCAGCCGCGTCCGGCTCGCAGCGGACCGAGATGCCCTCGGGCTCGAGCGCCTGCAGGTCGATTGGCGCTACGCACCGGAAGACGTGGACAGCGTGCGACGGTCGATCGCGCTGCTGGCGCAGGACCTGAAAGCCCGCGGCGCGGGCGAGATGGACTACGACCCGGACAAGGTCGAATTTGAGATGGTCCGCTACGGAGCGTACGGCGGCCATCACATCGGGACCGCGCGCATGGGCACGGACCCTCGCACGAGCGTTGTCGACCCGCACTGCCGCGTCCACGGAGTCGACAACCTGTTCGTAGCAGGCGCCGCCGTTTTCCCGACGTCCAGCCAGGCCAACCCGACCCTGACGGTCGTGGCACTGGCCTTGCGCCTGGCGCAACACCTTCGCTCGCTCCAATGAACAAGGCGCCTGTACTCGTATTGGGAGCCAGTGGCTTCATCGGCCGCCGGATCGTCGCGGCGCTCGCTTCGAGCGACTGGGCCGAGCCGATAGCCGCTGCGCGCCGGCCGGTCGGCGGTTTCGACGGTCGAGCGGTGCGCTCCGTGCAGATGGACGCCACCGAGCCGTGCGCGCTGGCACGAGCCTTCGACGGCGTCGCCGGCGTGATCAACTGCGTCGCGGGCGCGCCCGAAACCATCTTGCGCGGGGCACAGGTTCTGGCGGCCCAGGCCGCCCAAGGCAGCCCGTCCCGACCCATCGTGCATCTGAGCTCGATGGCTGTGTACGGCACAGCGACCGGGACGCTCGATGAGTCGGCACCGTTGCTCGGCGACATCAGCCCATATGCGCAAGCCAAGGTCGCGGCCGAACGCGCCCTTGCCGCTTACCCAAGACTGACGGTCCTGCGACCAGGGATCGTCTACGGGCCCGGCAGTTTATGGTGGAGCGACGCGATCGGCCGGCTGCTGCTGGCAAGACGCCTTGGCGACCTTGGGGCCCACGGTGACGGGTACTGCAATCTTGTCCACGTCGACGACGTAGCTGCGGCCGCGATCCGCGCCCTCCAAACGCCCGAGGCCGCGGGCCAGGCGCTGAACCTTTCCCTGCCCGAACCGCCAACGTGGAACGAGTATTTTGTCGCCTACGGCAGAGCGCTCGGCGCGGTGCCGGTCAGGCGCATCACGGCGAGGCGCCTGGCTATCGAACTGAAGGTCATCGGACCGGTAATCAAGGTTGTCGAATTGACTCGCGCCTTGAAGCCGCCCATACCTATTCGCCCCTGGCTGACGGACCTGTGCCGGCACGAGATTCGGCTGAACGTCGCGCGCGCCGAGCGGGTGCTCGCGCTCAGGTGGACGCCGCTCGGGCAGGGGCTGCAGCACACCGCGCGATGGCTCCTGGGCCGGATTCAGGCCCAATAGAATCCCGTGCAAGCAACCAACACAAAATCAGGCGAAACCCCGATGCGTATTGCCATCGTCGGCTGCGGCTATGTGGCCGACTACTACATGCAGTCCTTGCCGTTGTATCCGGACCTGCAACTGCTAGCCGTGATGGACCGGGATGCGGCGCGCGCCTCGGAATTCGTCGCCTTCCATAAGCTGAGCTGCCTGCGGCCCTCGCTCGACGATGTGCTCGGCGATCCCAAGGTCGAGATGGTCCTCAACCTGACCAATCCGGACAGCCATTATGAGATCTCGCGCGCCTGCCTCGAGGCGGGCAAGCACGTCTACTCCGAGAAGCCGCTTGCGATGACGTTGCCGCAGGCCAAGGCGCTGTACGAGTTGGCCGAGCGCAAAGGCCTGCAGATCGCCTGCGCCCCGTGCAACATCCTGGGCGAGACGGCCCAGGCCGTTTGGCAAGCCCTGCGCAAGGGTAAAGTCGGTCCGGTAAAGCTCGTCTATGCGGAGATGGACGACGGTATGGTGTTTCGCATGCCCTACCGCAAATGGCGGAGCGGCTCGGGGCGTCCCTGGCCGTACAAGGACGAATTCGAGGTCGGCTGCACGCTGGAGCACGCCGGCTACTACGTGAACTGGCTGACCGCCTGCTTCGGTCCAGCGCTCTCCGTGACGGCCTTCTCGTCCTGCCTGTACCCGGATAAGCACACCGACGTGCCGCTCGAGCGCGACGCGCCCGACTTCTCGGTCGCCTGCATCCGCTTCGCGGGCGGCGTGGTCGCGCGCCTCACGTGCAGCATAATCGCGCGACGCAATCAAGCGCTGCAGTTCTTTGGTGACCGGGGCATCCTCGCGGTCGACGATTCCTGGGACTACCGGGCCCCCGTGCGGATCCGGCGGTACCTGAACGTGCGCCGCAAGACCATCATCCTGCCCTGGGGTGAGAAATATCCGCTGCCTACGAGCCCGCGTCAGGGCAAGCTGCCGCCGCACGCCAACCGGATGGAGTTCTGCCGCGGGCCGGCCGAGGTCGCCGCAGCCACGAAGGAGGGGCGTCGCTCGTGCATGCCGGCCGATTACTGCCTGCACAACAACGAAATAGTGCTGGCGATCCACGAGGCGCTCGAAAGCGCATCGACTCGAGTGATGACGACTCGCTTCGAACCGGTGCGGCCGGCGTCGTGGTGCATCTGAGCGTCCCTCTGAGATGAAACTTACCTTCGGTTGCCTCGCCATCGCGCTTGCGGCCGGCGCAATCCCCACTTCGTTCAACGCCGCCGGCGCGGCGACCGACAGCGGGCGTAGCGGACCTCCGGTCGTTCGGGTTCGGGGCAATCTGCTGGTGGACGGGTCCGGCAACACGCTGCAGTTGAGGGGCGCGAACTACTCGGGCTACGAGGCAGCGTGCATCCTCGGCTATTGCGGCAGCGACGCCTCTGGGGCGCAGGCTGGACAGCCCAAAGGCCCGAAGCTCACGCAATTGACCCGCTGGCATATCAACGCGATCCGCTTCCCGCTCAACGAGGCGTCCTGGCTCGGTTTGACGACCTACGACGCGACGGGTGCCTCACGGAAGGCGGATCTGACCGGCAACTACCAGACGCAGATCCTGAACCAGGTCAAGGCCGCCACCGAAGCCGGCCTCTACGTGATCCTGGATCTCCACTGGAATGGACCGAACGTGAACATTCCGGGCCAGTCGGTACCGCAGCCGGTGACGCCGTTCGAATCCAGCGTGCAGCAGCCGATGGCGGACGCGGACCACTCGATCGAATTCTGGACGTCGCTAGCCACGATGTTCAAGGGCTATCCGAACGTGCTGCTGGAATTGTTCAACGAGCCGTACATGGACTTCGCCACCGGCGACCCGTGGACCTGCTGGCTTTCGGGCTGTACTCAGACGCAGGTGATGACCGGCAATCTGTCCGCGCTCTCGAGTCCTGTGCCGGGCGGGCGCACGGTCGCCTCCTTTTACGGGTTACCCGACGCGCATGGCAACAAGTCTGCATGGCGCTACACCTACAACTGGCGATCGGCCGGCATGCAACAGATGCTCGACGCGGTACGCACCGCCGGAGCGACCAACGTCGTCCTGGTGGGAGGCATCGGGTGGGCGGCGGAGATGAGCGGCTGGCTGGCACATGCGCCGACCGACCCACTCAAGCAGATGGCAGCCGTATGGCACGCCTACCCCAAGTGCAAGACGATCGGAGACTCTTGCGCCACGATTCCGGCTTGGGGAACGGCAGAGTACGGCTACGTGCAGGCAATCGCGGCCCAGTACCCAGTGGTGATCACCGAGACCGGCGACCACATTTCGACCACTACAGCCACGCCACCCTTCGTCTCGGTGGTGCTGCCGTGGGCCGACCGGTACGGTATCAGCTACCTAGGCTGGACCTGGGATCTGTGGGGCGCGCCAGACGACGTTCTGATCAAGGACGCCGGCGGGAGCCCGACGCCCGAATTCGGCCAGTACTTCCATGATCACCTAGCCTGCCGCGCCGCCGGCAACGCGACCTGCCCCTGATCGCCCCGGGGCCGCCAGTCCACCACGTGAAATCGAATCCTGCAAGAAAGCAGGACTTCGATGGTCAATTCGGAATTTGCACGAGGCACGCTGCGTCGCATATTGAACTGTGCGTCATCGAGGTTGCGATTGCCGGTGCAGTAGTCCGTACGGTTCATTGTGTCCCCTGCTAACCCTGCCTACAGTGCGAGCAGACAAATCAACGAGGAGTCGGCGGCAAACGCGGTTGCGGGCGCGGTCGGGTCAAGTGGCAAACAAAGTGATAACCGATAAAATTCGAACGCAATTCGTGACCCATCGCCTTCTCGGCATGCTGATCGTCCTCAGCGGACTGGTGTCAGGCTGCGGCGGCGGCGGAGTCTCGGATCCGACCGCGTCGACGGGGGTCGTGGCCGCGGGATCGAGCGGTGGCGGGTCTTCGAGCAGCGGCTCGTCGAGCGGATCCAGTAGCGGTTCGTCGAGCGGATCCAGCAGCGGCTCTTCGAGCGGGTCGTCGAGCGGGTCCACCGGCGCCGGCGGCTCCGCGCAATTCTCCGCTGCCAGTTACATGGCTGCCCAGAGCGCGGGGGCGATCACGGTTACGGTTACTCGCACGGGGGGCTCGACTGGTGCGGCGAGTGTCGCGTTCGCTACGGCCAACGGTTCGGCTGTCGCCGGTTCGCAGTACACGCAGACCAGCGGAACCCTGCAGTGGGCAACGGGCGATTCGAGTGCAAAAGCCGTCACGGTCCCGATCTCCGCCACGGCGTTCTCGGGCAGCCGCACCTTCAGCTTGAATCTGTCAGCAGCCATCACGGCCTCGCTCGGGACACCGAACTCCACGACTCTGACGATCGTCGGAAGCGGACCGCTGGTGGTCAAGGTGCAGGGCAACCGCCTGGTCGACGGCTCGGGCAACACGTTGCAGCTGAGGGGGGCGAACTACTCGGGATACGAGGCGGCGTGCATCCTGGGCTATTGCGGCAACGATGCCTCCGGGGCGCAGGATGGCCAGGCCAACGGCCCCAAGCTCGCGGAGATGGCCACGTGGCACATCAACGTCATCCGCTTCCCGCTCAACGAGGCCTCCTGGTTCGGCCTGACGACGTACGACGCGACCGGTGCTTCGCGCAAGGCCGATCTGACCGGCAACTACCAGACACAGATCCTGAACCAGGTCAATGCAGCAACCGCGGCTGGGTTCTACGTGATTCTGGATCTGCACTGGAGCGGGCCGAACGCGAGAATACCCGGGCAGACGGGACTGCAACCCATCACTCCGTTCGAATCGAGCGTGCAACAGCCAATGGCCGACGCGGACCACTCAATCGCGTTCTGGACGTCGGTGGCCACGATGTTCAAGGGCTATCCGAACCTGCTGTTCGAGTTGTTCAACGAGCCGTACATGGACTTCGCCACGGGCGACCAGTGGACGTGCTGGCTTGCCGGCTGCACTCAGACGCAGGTGATGACAGGAAGCCTGGCGGCCGCCAGCACGGCAGTGGTGGGAGGCGGCACCATCGCCTCGTTCTACGGGTTACCGGATGCGCACGGCAACACGAACGCCTGGCGCTACGCGTACAGCTGGCAGTCGGCCGGCATGCAGCAGATGCTCAACGCAGTTCGTGCCACCGGCGCGACCAACGTGGTGCTGGTGGGCGGGATCGGCTGGGCGGCGGAGATGAGCGGTTGGCTGGCGCATGCACCAGCCGATCCGCTCGGCCAGATCGGGGCCGTGTGGCACGCTTACCCGAACTGCAACACCGTCGGGGCCTCGTGCGCGACGATTCCCGCCTGGGGAACGGCCGAGTACGGCTACGTACAGGCGATCGCGGCACAGTATCCGGTGGTGATCACCGAGACCGGTGATCACATTTCGACCACTGTTGCCACGCCGCCTTTCGACTCGGTGGTGCTGCCGTGGGCCGACCAGTACGGGATAAGCTACCTGGGTTGGACCTGGGACCTGTGGGGCGCAGCCGACGACGTTCTGGTCAAGGACAGCGCCGGCAACCCGACGCCCGAATTCGGCCAGTACTTCCACGATCACCTGGCCTGCCGCGCGGCCGGCAACGCGACCTGCCCCTGATCCGCCCGGTCCTTGCGGGCGGATCGGCCTGCCTACTTGGTGGCGGGTCGCACGACGACCCGGCTGGCGCCCAGGTACGCGAAGAACTTCGGCCCTCTGACGAGGTACCGCCACGCGAGGCGCCGCGGATTCTGGCTTAATCGGAACAACCATTCCAGGCCGCTTCTCTGCATCCACACGGGCGCGCGCCGCTCGGCGCCGGTGAGAAAGTCGATCGACGCTCCAATGCACAGCGCGAGTCCGCGCGCGCGGCCGCGTTCGGCCAAACGCTGTGCGACAATTTCCTGTCGAGGCGAGCCGACGGCGATCAGGCAGAAGCGAAACGGGCTGTTCGCCTCGACGAATTGCAGGCATTCCTCGACCTGCTGCGGATCGCTGACAAATCCCATCGGCGGATTGTGATGCCGAAGGTTACTTAATCCGTACCGTTCGGTCAGCAAGCGTGCCTGCCGCTCGCTGCCACCGATCAGCACGATCCGGTCGTCGGGTGCCACAACGCGGGCGAGCAAAGCGCTAGTCAAATCGCTTCCAGTGCAGACGGGAACCCGAATCCGGTGTACAAGCCGGAACAGAAACGCCGCAATGCGGCTGTCGAGCAGGATGAAGGCCGCTTGTGCGTAGAGCGCTCGAAACGCTTCGCTCTCGTGGAAACGAATCATGTGGTCCACATTGGGAGTAACGACGTACCCATACCGATCGGAATCGAAGCGCTGAGCAACCACCAGAAACTCCGGTAGGTCAAAGGCATCGATCTGATGCGTGACCAGCCCAGTGTCGCGTTGTCCAGTCGTCTGATGTTTCGAGTTCATTCCGAACGGCCCGGTGCGCGCTCGGCGCCGCAGCGCTTACTAGAAATGATTGATCACTCCACCGAGTATGTCGGCCCGCGCCGAGGCAAGCTGCCGGAGCATGTTGCGGGCCACCTTGTATTGCGTCCGCCGGGCTCGGTGCACGGTGAGAACGTGTCCGACCACGGTCGCAATCGCAAGGCCGTCCGCGTAGTCCGAAAATCGCGGCGTGTCGACGATAATGAACTCGAAACTGTTGCGGAGCTCGGTCATCAACGAATCGAACCGGCCGTCCGACAGTAGCTCCAGCGGATTAGGCGGACAAACTCCGGCGGTCAAGATCGACAGGGCTGGTGATCCTTCAACCTCCAGGAAGGTCGGCCGCCCGCCATTGGTGATCGCCTGGGCCAGCCCGTTCCCAAGCTGAGTACCGAACAGCGTGTGCTGCATGGGGCTGCGCATGTCCGCATCCAGAAGCAAGGTCGGCCGCTCGAGCTGCGCGAATGCAAGCGCCAGCTCCGCAGCCAGCAAGGAGCGCCCTTCGCCGGCGCTTGCACTGAGCACCGCGACCGCTGCACCCTCCTCCCGCGCCATATGCCGCAGCAGAAGCTCCGTGCGGAGCAATCGAACGCGTTCGCTGTGGGGATGCGCACTGTCGTGCGCGATGAGCAACTGCGGCCCCGGGCGCACCCGGACTGCCTCGACCACGGCAATCGGGAATTCCTGCGCAGTTTCCCATTCGACGTCCGCCACCTCGGCGTAACCGAGCCCCCGTGCCGCCGCGGCAACCCCTATTCCGAGTGTCTTATGCAATCGCACGATCTGGGCGATCGCCTCGGTCCCGAGGCCATACACGACGGTCAGCCGATCGAGAACGCGACGTTGCGCGTCCTCGGCGACCGACATCGACGTCGAGCCCACATCATCTTCGAGGCGCTCCGGCGCGGATTCCACGTGGGCGACCACGGTCTGCTCCGGAATACGCCCCGACGGCCGCATTCCGGGCACTGGGCGGTCACCTCCGAAAAGTCGCTCGATGTCGTTCATACTTGCGACGACTCAATGTTCACGCTGCCGCCTGTATCGGTCCGATCGATCCGAACTCAGTCAACACCGGTATTCCGAAATCCCGCTCAACGTCGTCGCGGCACCTGACGCGTCGATGCAGCAACTCGAACATGAACGGGCAGGCCACCCCAAGCCCTATGCCCAGGAACGCGCCGAGCAGAAGATTCTTGATCGCGTTGGGCTTGTCGGCCTTCACCGGGGGGCGCGCTCGACTGGCAACATTGACGTTCGTGTAGTGGCCGGTAGAGGCGAACATTATCTGGTCGTATCCGTCGAGCGCGCGCTTGTATACGGCCTGCGCCGATTCGAGCTCGAGCTGATACTTCGTGCCCTCGTCGCGGAACTGCCGGCTTTGCACCACCTTTTGCCGCTGCGCCTCGACCGCCTTCTCGAGGCTGGCGACCTCGGAATGCGAGACCGCGATGTCCGAGGAGGCGGCGCTGGAGTATGTGGCCAATGCGCCCGCGAGCGACTTCTCGGTGGCGGCGATCTGGGACTGCAGCTCGACGATCCTGGGATGGTTGGGGCCAAGCGTAGTGCGCAGCTTGGCCAGGTCCGCCTTCAAGGTCGCATCCTCGGCGCGCAGATTGCGCACCAGATCGGATCCCATCACGGACGCGCTGACTTCCTGGTCGCCGGCCGCGTGAGCCTGATTCGTCCGCAACAAATTGCCTGCCTCGAGCATGCGATGTTCAAGAGTGGTCAACGCGTCCATTTCGAGGTCCACCTTCGCGTCCAGGTCGATCGCGCCGGTGTGCTGGCGATACTGGGTGACGGCATCCTGCGCCGCATTAACCTTCTTCTTAAGATCAGCCAGTTCCTCCGTGTAGCGCTTCGCGCGCTCGCTGGCCGGGCCATTCACACGCATATATTGCTGCTCCGTGTAAATATCCGCGACCGCGTTGGCCAGATCTGCCGCGTGTGCTGCGCTGGTGGCTGCGGCGGTGATGTAAATCAACTGACTGCCCGCCTTGCCCTGCTCGATGTCCAGGTTCTTGCGCACCTTTGTCTCGACCCAGTTCTGCAGCGCGGCGTCGCCGCCCCGGTTGCCTGCCGCGTACTCTGGATCGGCCGTTAGATTCAAACGCTCGATCACTGGGCCAAGTACCTCCGGGCTCTGCATCAGCTCGGTCTGCGTTGCCATGTAGCCGCCCAGCATTCCGGCAGGAAATTCCTTACCGGCCAGCGGATCGTTGACGTCGTAACTGACCATCAGCGTGGCCACCGCGGTATACGTTTTCGCCATCGCCTTGGTCAGGACGGCTGCGGCAGCCACCACAACGAGCGCGATCAGCAGGGAGACCTTCCAGTACGCGGTAACGATCGCCACGACTTGCGGAAGTGACATACCCGACTGCGCCTCGAGGTGCGGGATCATCACCGCATCCTCCGGCGAGCCCGAGGCGAGAATCAGTTGCGAAGAACCTTGGCTCGATATGTTCAGGGCGCCCTCCTGCCGGCTCAAATCGGGCCCAATACTTACTCTCGCTACCCAAACTGCGTGAGTGCAGCTAGTATAGAAGCATTACTGCACTGCAGCAACGCTTGCGGCCGGATAACGACCGTGCACGTGCGTTCTCGGCCATACGTGAGAACAGGATTGTCCCGCACCTGCTGCAATCAGTCATTGATGTAGGTCCACCGGATTGCGGGTTGAGAGCACGGCAAATTTGGCGTCCGGGATAAGCTGCGCTCGGTTTCGGAATTCACATTTATGGCAACCCTCATCGAACTCATCCTGGTGGCCTTGGCGGTGCCGGCAACCTTGTCCTGCGGTTACCTGTTGTTTTTGACCCTGTTTTCCGCGGCGCTGCCGGTGCCACCGCGCCCAGCGCGCCAGACTCGATTCGATGTGATCGTCCCAGCCCACAACGAACAGGCGGGGATCGAGCGCACAGTCAGAAGCGTGCTTAGAGTCGATTGGCCGGCCGACCAGTTCCGGGTCCTAGTGGTGGCCGACAACTGCGTCGATGCGACGGCCTCGGTGGCCCGCGCGGCCGGCGCCATTGTGCTGGAGCGTCACGACGCGAAGCTGCGGGGCAAAGGTTACGCCCTTGCTTTCGCTTTTCAATCGAGCCTGGAAACCGGCTGGGCCGGGGCGGTGGTAGTGGTGGACGCGGACGCCGAAGTTTCCCCGAACCTGCTGGAGGCTTTCGCCGCCCGCATCGAGAACGGGGCGCAGGCGGTACAGGCGCATTACGGCATCCTCAATCCGTGGGCGTCGTGGCGCACCCAACTCATCACGATCGCCAAAGGCGCGTTCCACATTGTCCGATCGCGCGCGCGCGAGCGCCTGGGCCTGTCGTGCGGGATACGCGGCAACGGCTGGTGCGTGACGCGTGAACTGTTAAGCAAGGTTCCTTACCGCGCATTTTCCCTGACCGAGGATCTCGAATTCGGCATCGAACTCGGCCTCGTCGGATACCGGGTCGCCTACGCCGACGAGGCGCACTCGGATGCTGACATGGTTTCCAGCGACGAGAACGCGGCCCGCAAGCAACGGCAGCGATGGGAGAGCGGCCGGTTCCAATTGATCCGCTCGCGCACGGCCGCACTTCTGGCAGCTGCAGTCCAACGGCGCAGCAAGATTTGTCTCGACTTGGCGTTGGATCTGCTCGTTCTGCCGCTGTCGTACGTTACGTTGATAACCGGCGGGTGGATAGCGCTGGCCGCAGTCGGATCGGCGCGAGACCCGGCGCTCCGAGGCTGGCTCTGGTGCGCCCTCGCGTGCGGCGTAGCCCTGTTCCTTCATGTCATGCGGGGCTGGCAGGTCAGCGGTATGGGGGTGCGCGGATTGGCCGCGCTGGCTCGCGTGCCCGGATTCCTGCTGTGGAAGATCGTCGTGCTGCTAGCTCGACGCAAGTCGCGCAGCTGGGTCAGAACCGAGCGGGAAAGGCCGTAATCGGACTGTGCCAGATTCGTGCAGTGCCGCGTCAGCCGGCGGGCCGGGGCGTTCAGTTAGCAAACGCCGAAGCCGTCACGCTCTTGGCGGCCGCCCCCCGAAACGTGGCCGCCGTTCGGCGCTCAGTGCGCCGCGGCTCTGGACCTCCGACCGTGCCAGTTGCTGTAGCAATTCGTATGCGGCTGCGACGTTCTTTTCGATGCGATCCAGGCGCACTGTCACAGCCGCCGGAAGCAACGGCCGCACCACGTTGCCGCTCTGCGAGGGCGTCGGCTCGGCCAGCTGCTTGTGCTGCGGGGGGCCGAAGTCCTCGCGCATTTCGCGAATCGTCTCGTCCAGGTCGATTAACCCGATCGTGTGCCTTTCACGCAGGAACGCGCCGAAAAGCAACCGATTGCACAGGGCGTTGACGGCGCGCGGCACGCCGGCCGTCTCCTCCTGAAGCCGATCGAAGATCGACTCCGACACCTCCGGATCCCCGCTCCAGCCGACGCGTTCCAGGCGGTGCAGCACGTATCCGCGCGTTTCGTCGCGGCTCAGGGGCCCAAGGTGGCATGTCGCAATGACCCGCTGTCGCAACTGCTGCAGAGACGGACCCCGCATCGTCTCGCGCAGCTCGGGCTGTCCGACAAGAAAGCTTTGCAGCAAAGAATGGGCGCCAATCTGAAAGTTCGACAGCATGCGCAGTTCTTCCATCGCTCGCTGCGTCAGGTTCTGGGCCTCGTCCACGATTAATAGTGCGCGCTTGTCCTGATCCGGCAGCGAGCGCAGGAACGACTCGAAGCCCGATAGCAGCCCAGCCTTGCCGCCCTCGCCCAGCGGCAGGCCGAACGCGCTGCAGACCGACTGCAGCAGGTCATCCGCATCCAACTGGGTGCTTACCAGGTGGGCGACGACGATTCGTTCCGTGTCGACCTCGTCCATCAACGCCCGCAGTAGGGTCGTCTTCCCCGCGCCGATGTCACCCGTGATGACGATGAATCCGTCACCCTGGTAGACGCCGTATTTCAAATACGCGAATGCGCGGCTGTGCCCGGTGCTCGCGAAGTAGAAGCGCGGATCCGGATTGAGTTGGAACGGTTTCCCGGAAAGCCCGTAAAACTTCTCGTACATTTCAATCCGTCAAAGAGTCAGCTTGCGTGCGCAAAACGCCTCTGCAAAGCCGTCCGGCGCGCGGCACTCGACGGCGCGCAGTTGCATCAGCGCGAGGAAAGTCCGGTCGCTGAACCATGCCCGCGAACGCTGAGTGCCGAAATGGCGCAATAGATGCGCCACCTTACGGCGAGCCACAGCACCGGATAGCGGCACATGCAGGTTCATTTGTCCCAGATCGCCTTCATACTTCGGAGTCTCGTACTCCAGCACCAAGTGATCGCGCCATGTCTGCCATGTCATTTCGGCACATAGTCGATGATCCTGGTGCCGATCATTCAGCCCATGCGTGAAGATCACGTCGGGCCGAACAGCCGCCTTCAGCAACTCGAACTCGTCTTTCAACTGTGCGAACTGGGCCGGAAACCGTCCGTCCGGAAAGTCTCCGATCCGGATGTCCAGGCGAACCCGCCGTCCCAGCAATGCACGAACGCTGCGCCGCGCCTCGCCGGCGCGCGGCCCTTCGGCAGACAACACGACCCAGGTGACATGAAGCGGACCGCGCTGCCGGGCCCACTGCAGCAACGTACCGGCGCATCCGATCTCCAGGTCGTCGCTGTGCGCGCCCAGGCAAAGAACGTGCAACGGGCGGTTGCCCGACTCGATTCGCAGTTTCAGCATGGGGGCCGCATGTGGCGTCGAACTTTCCGTCAGACGCCCCGTCCGCGCCAGACCATCCAGGGACAATTGTCGTGCGCCTCCATTTCGTCGAACGACAACTTGTCCTTGAGCGTATCCATCGACTTCCAGAAACCGTCATGGGGATATACGCCCAGCGCCTTGCGCGCGATCAATCGCTGAAACGGCTGCTCGACGAGTTCCTCTCCCTCATGGATGTATTCGAAAATGCTCGACTTGAGACAGAAGAAGCCTGCATTGATACGAAAGTCCAACTTCGAAACTTCGCCCAGTACCGTCACTATTCCGTCGGGTCCGGAACGAATCGCGTGAAGGCTTTGCGCCGTATGCACGGACGCTAGACTTGCAATGACGCCGGTGCGCTCGAACTGCTCGATGTGCCGGTCCAGCGGAAGATCAGTCAAGCCGTCCGAGTAGTTGGCCAGAAATGCGGGTTCGTCCTGCACCAGGTGCCGCACGCGCAGCAGTCGCTGACCGATGTTGCTGTGCAGTCCGGTGTCGACGAACGTGATGCGCCAGTCGTCGATGTCGGTCGACAGGGACTCGATCTTCCGACCGCCCTCGGACATCACAAAATCGTTGGACAGGCCTCGTTGTAATTCAGGAAGTACTCGCGGATCATGTCGCCTCGATAGCCGAGGCACGAGGATGAAGTCCTTGTGACCGTAATGCGCGTAGTAGCGCATCAGGTGCCACACGATCGGCCGCACGCCGATGTTGACCAGCGGCTTCGGAATAGCTGTCCGAGTGCTCGCGCAGGCGGGTGCCAAGACCACCACAAAACAGGACAACCTTCATCATGCTCCTCGCACAAGTTGCGCCGCTTCGAGTGCCTCGCCCGCGCGCACGATCAGATCGAAGTCGAGGCCGGACCGCTCGGTGATTTCCAGTAGGTCGTGATCGCCGTCCGACAGACTCAGCACCCAAAGCAGCGCGTGCTCGAATTGTCCAGGGGCGGTCCCGCCCAGGTCGCCGTAAAGGCCCCGCTTGCCGAGCCGCGGCTCGCCCTTCGGGCTCAGGTTGATGAGGCGCCGGTTGCCGTCGATCACTTCGATCGACCGCGCCAGCACGCGAATCGATTCCGCTAGGCGCTCGGTGCTCACAATCGACAGGTCGTCGGCCGACGTGTGGTATTCGGGATAGCGGCCATTGGCCGAACGCGTCAAACGCCCGATGGGCAGATCGAAGCCCGGCGAACAAAACTGCCGCTCGTCGTAGCCGTATGGCTCGAAATCGACCTGCTTGAAACCTGCCCCGCTGGCCCCGAGCACGTGGCTCACCGCGCGGTCGGTCGCACTGTCGCCGCGCCGGCTGCGCTTGTACGTTAATGGCCCCTGGTCGCCCAGCAAGCCGATCACCAGGCCACCTCGGATGCGAGCAAGACGCTCTTCGTTCCGGGTGAGCCACGCCAGCGACCCGATGGTGCCGGGCCCGAACACGAAGCGCCAGCTCATCCGAGGCCCGGCCTGACGCAGTTGACGCGCCAACGCAGCCGCCACGGCGATCCCGGTCAGGTTGTCGTTGGCGAGCGACGGATGGCACACGTGCGTGTAGACGATCGCCTCGTCCTGCGACACACCCGGAACGATCGCCTCCGCGTAGCTCAGGTGACCCGGCGCGAGGTCCGCATCGATCCGCACCTCGTAGGGGCCCGGGCCAAGCCGCTCACGCTCGCGATGCGCGAGGCAGAAACCCCAGTTCTCCCGGTAATAGGAGGTCCGATAGGGAATCCAGTCAGGCCGATCCGGCAGAGAATGCAGGTGCGGTTGCAGCTGCTCCAAGCTCAGCGTGCAATGAACCGGCACGGAGTAGCTCACCACATGCAGCGTGTGCGCGCGAAAATCGACGAGTCTCCGCCCGCTGGCATCCTTGATGTAAGCGTCTCGGATGTTCCATTCGCGCGGCACCTCCCAGTCGAACAAGGGTGTGCCGGTTGCAAGCTCGGTGCGCTCAAGCGGCGTCCAGGTCTGGACCATATCGAGCGTGCGCCGCACGCCGTCGCCGGTGATGCTACGGCAGATCGGATAAAGGCTCTCCATGAATCGGAACGCCGAGGCCGCTGTCTCCAGCGATTGCGCCTCGCCGCGCAGAGCCTCCATTAAGGTAGTCATGGACCCGTCACGCCGCGCGTCAGCAGGGCCGCGGCGCGAAACCGCTTCGCATGGGCGTCCCGTTCGAAGTCCGGATAGCTGCGGTCACGATCGTGGATGGCACGTACCGGAAGCGGCCAGCGGATGCCGAAGGCGGCATCGTCGTAGCGGACGCCGCCATAGAGCTCAGCTTCGTAATAGTCGCTCATCATGTAGTGCACTTCGGTATCGTCGCTCAGCGTCTGGAAGCCATGCGCCACACCGGTGGGACAAAACAGCGCGTTCTGCTTCTGCTCGTCCAGAACCAGTGCCTGACTGACCAGGTACGTGCGCGAATCCGGGCGCAGATCGACCAGCACGTCATGTATGCGGCCGCGCTGGCAGCGGATCAGCTTTGCCTCGCGCGACGGCGGCCACTGAAAGTGCAAGCCACGCACGGTGCCGGCCAGTCGCGTCTTCGACACGTTGCACTGGACGATTTCGACATCGATTCCGGCCTGGGCGAACTCGCGCCGGCACCAGGTGCGGGCGAAAAACCCGCGCTCATCGGCGATCGGCTCGATCTCGACGGCGAAGGCGCCAGCGATCGGCGTCTCATTCAGCTTCAACGCGGGCTCCAGAACAGGTCGTCGTCGATCTGGCGTGTCTTTTGCAGGTACTTGAGCTGCTTCAAGCGCGTGAAGGCCCGGTATTCGTGCGTCTCTTGCGACATCTCGATCCGCTCGAACAAGCGGCGCAACTCCTCGGCGCCGGAGCGCGCGTCCCACCGGCATGCGTATCCCGGCAGACGGGAGTGGATCTTGTCGAACGAGACCCGATAGCTCCGGTTGTCGCCGCCCGACTTCCCGATCGAGACCTCGCAGCCGGGGAACACCGAACCGACGATTTCCGCCAGCTCGCGAATCCGGTAGTTGGCGGCGTTCTGCCCGACATTGAACACCTGCCCGTCCACCGCCGCGACAGGCGCCTCCAGCGAGCAACTGACGGCCGCACAGATGTCTTCAACGTGAACCAGCGGCCGCCAGGGCGTGCCATCGCTGGTCATCGCGATCCTCTTCCGGGTCCAGGCAAGCGCGCACAGATCGTTCAGGACGATGTCGAATCGCATCCGCGGCGACGGACCATAGGCGGTCGAATTGCGCAGGAACGTCACGCAAAAATCGGCCGATGACATCGGCGTCAGATCCCGTTCGACCAGCACCTTGCATTGCGCATAGGCGGTCTGCGGATTGGTCGGTGATGTCTCGTCGAGGAACTCGCCGCTGCCCAGGCCGTAGACGCTGCAGGACGACGCGTAGACGAACCGTCGCACTCCGGCGCGGCGGGCCGCCTGTGCCAGCTGCACGGAGCCCTCGTGATTGATCTTGAATGTCACTTCCGGACGGTTCTGCCCGAGCGGATCGTTCGAAAGTTCAGCCAGGTGCACGACCGCGTCGACGCCTTCCAGATCCTGCGCGGTCACCTGCCGTAGATCTCGGAAGGCGGTGCGCGCGGAGAGCGGCATGCCGATCGGGTCCATGTACAGGCACCCGTCCCGGTAAAAACCCGTGTCCAGCCCCTGCACAGAATGACCGCGAGCGAATAACCACGGCGCCAGCCGCGCTCCGATATAGCCCTCGGTCCCTGTCACCAGCACATTCATCTTCGACCCTTTGGAACCGGCCCAAATCGGGCCAGCCCGCTCACAGCACCTTGACGCGCGGAATCGGGACCACGAAACGGCCACCCCAATCACCGATGTATGAAGCGACGCGGCTGATCTCGTCCGCCAGGTTCCACGGAAGAATCAGCACGTAGTCAGGACGCTCCTGCCGGATCCGATCCGGCGCAAAGATCGGAATCCGGGTGCCCGGCGTGTACTTGCCCTGTTTATAGGGGTTCGCATCGACCGTGAAATCGAGAAAATCGGTCCGAATGCCGCAGTAATTCAGCAGCGTGTTGCCCTTGCCTGGTGCTCCATAGCCGGCGATCTTCTTGCCCTGGTCCTTTGCTTCGATCAGGAACTCGAGGAGGCGCCGCTTGGTCTGCTGGACCTGCTCCGCGAATCCGCGGTGTCCGTCCAGCCGATCAAGACCGGCCGCGACTTCCTTGGCGCGCAGCGCCTGAACCCGCGGGCCCGCGTCGTGAACGCCGGTCTGAGCATGACGCGCGAAGATCCTCAGTGACCCACCATGGGTCGGGATCTCCTCCACGTCGAACAGCACCAGCCCGTGGTGCGCGAACACGCGCTCGGCGACGATCAATGAAAAGTAGCTGAAGTGCTCGTGGTAGATGGTGTCGAACTGGCTTTCCCGGATCAGCGTGAGCAGGTGGGGAAATTCCATCGTGATGACACCACCGGGCGCGAGCAGGAGCTTCATCCCGGCCACAAAATCGTTCAGGTCGGGCACATGGGCCAGTACGTTGTTGCCAACTATCAGATTGGGTTGCCCGAATTCATTCGCGACCTGTTCGGCCGTGGTGCGTCCGAAAAAACGGACGGTCGTCGCCACACCGCGTTCGACGGCGACCTTCGCCACGTTGGCCGCCGGCTCGATCCCGAGTACGGGCACCCCCCGTGCCACGAAGTGCTGCAGCAGGTAGCCGTCGTTGCTGGCGATCTCGACGACCCGACTCGATCGATCGAGCGCAAAGCGTTGGCAGGCCATTTCGACGTAGCGCCGGGCGTGTTCCACCCAGCTGGTCGAATACGAGGAGAAATAGGCGTACTCGGAGAATATGTCAGCCGGTGCCACGAATTCCTGAAGCTGAACCAGCAGGCATTGGTCGCACACGAAGGCGTGCAACGGATAGAACGCCTCCTGCTCTTGCAACCGGTCGGGCGCGATGTAGGTTTCGCACGGCGGCGACATTCCGAGATCGACAAACGTGGTCGTGAGACCCGCGCCGCAAAATCGGCAAGGAAAGCTGGAGGACGCCATCGGGTTCGGCTTTAAGAGTTTGGCAAAGTCCAGACACGAAGTGCCCGGAACGCAGTTTCAAAGCGGCACGCCTCGGCGCCTTGACCGTCATCAGTCTCAGACGCGAATCCGCGGCGCAGCATCGAGCGGCACTATAGCGTGTTTACGGTATTCGGTCGCCGTTCTTCAGGATGTGCGGGACGGGCGCGGGGTTCACAAGCATCTCATTGATTCGTAGAGAGAACATTCTCCCGCCGTGCGCGAGATCACCCTCGGCGCGGCCTTCCGCCGAGCCTAGTGCGTGGATCCGCCTCCGCAATTGTGCGGGCCAAATCGGCAACTGCCTTGACGCTCTTCTCGAGGGTGTCGAGGCGCTCCGCGATCGCGGACATCAGATGCGGGCGAGCTGCGCTATTGCCTCGACCACCGGCTACCTGAGAAGGCGAGGCATCGGTCGCCGATCCGAAGCCCAGCTCATCGCGCAGCTCCTTGGCGGCCTGGATCACGTCCAGTGACCCAATCTGGTGCTTCCGGTCCAGATAAGCCTTGATCAGGATCCGGTTGCAAAGGGCATTGATGCGTCGCGGGATGCCGCCCGTCGCATGGTGCACCGCAGTCACCGCATCCGGCTCGAAGGCAGGGTCCCTCTTCCAGCCAACGTTGCCCAGCCGGTGTTCGATGTAAGCGCCGGTCTCGTCGCGATCAATCGGTCCCAGATGGCAGGAAGCAATAACGCGCTGACAGAACTGCTGCATTGAAGGACTGCGCATCATTGCCCGAAGCTCCGGCTGCCCGATCAGGAAACTTTGCAGCAGCGGCCGGTCACCGTCCTGGAAGTTGGACAGCATCCGCAATTCCTCGATACCGCGTGGCGTCAGATTCTGCGCTTCGTCGACGATCAGCAGGGCACGCCGGTTCTGCGATGCCAACCCACTCAGGAAAGTCTGGATCGTCTCTAGCAGCTGCCCTTTGTTCAGTGCCTTGGCCTGCAGGCCAAAGGCGATCGCCACCGCACACAGCAGATCGTCGGCATCCAGTTGTGTGCTGACCAGATGGGCCGCGACGACCTGCTCCGGGTCGAGCTCCTGAAGCAGCGCCTGGGTGAGTGTGGTCTTGCCGGCGCCTATGTCACCCGTGATTACTATGAATCCCTCGCCTTCCGAGACGCCGTACCTCAGATACGCGTGCGCTTTGCTGTGACCCTTGCTCTCAAACAGGAACGCAGGATCGGGGCTGAGCCGGAAGGGGTTGCCGGTGAGGCCGAAGAAGGATTCGTACATCACAGATGGTTAACATTCTACGACCATCGAACCTATAGGCGCACGTCGCAATACTCACGCTGCCGCAGCCACTTGGTCGCGATCCACTTCTCGCCGGCCGCAACCGGGCTGCCGCCGTGGAGGCTACGAGCATCAAGGCGGCCGGCGTCGTCCGAATAGGCGAAGAACACCGCGTTGCCGCGACGTGGCAGCACGTCCAGCCCGATCTCCGGGAACACGGTCGACCCGCCCGCCGGCACATCGTTAAGGTACATGATCAGGGTCGCCACGCGTTGACCGCCCATTGCCAGAACCTGGCGGTTGCCGGAATCGGCCGGGTCGAAGTAGTCGAAGTGCGGCTTGTACTCGGCGCCCGGGTTGTAGTGCAGGATCTGGATCGGTTCGCCGTTTTCGATCGGACAACCGGTCAGCTGCGCGATGCGCGTCTCGATACGCGTGATCAAATCATTTTCAGCGCGCCGAAAATGCGTGCCCTCGCTGGTGCGGTCCGGGTGGTGCTGATAGCGGCCGGTCTGACGGTCCACGACATTGGACCGCTCCAGCTTGCCGCGCGACATCGTGATAAGCGTCTCGCATTCCTCCGGCGCCAGCAGGTTTCCGAAGAGCAGGACGCGCGGTGCGTTCAGCGCGAAAAGGATATGCACCATGCGGTCGCCGGCGTCAATGTCGTTGGGACCGCCCGCCAGGATCTGCGTGCTGGATTCCGGTGCTGGCGAAGCAGCCGTTTCGGCCGTGAGCGCTGGCGCCACAGCGCGTTCGGACTCTTCCGGTTCGGGCGCGCTTTCGGACGGACGATGCGGCGGCGCCAGTTCCTTGAACGCAGCCGCGACCGCGCGACGCGCAAACTCGCTCTGGTAGCCGCTCCTGAGCATCGACTGCTCGAGTGCGTCGGCAGAACATCCCTGCGAGATCGACTGCCTCAACCACCCTTGGAGGTCGGTGGTCAGCGACGAGAACCGCATTGCGCCAGTCTCCAATGCCCCGCACCGCATCAAGACAATGACGACCGGGGAGCAAGGCCCAATCGTATCGGCTTGCGCGCCGTCTGAGCTATCCTGACAGGGTTGCGGAGAACAGCCATGTTGCAGAGAGTATCGCCCCTTCCAGCTCTGGCCGACACGTCGCTCGTCAAGACCCTTGCCTTCGTTGACGGGGCCTGGATCGAGGGATCCGCAGGGCGCTTCGACGTCCGCAATCCGGCCGACGGCGGCAAGCTGGCCGACGTTACCAATTGCGGATCGGCCGACGCCGATCGCGCGATCGCTGCAGCGGCGCAGGCCCTGCCGGCCTGGCGGTCGCGCACGGCAAAGGATCGGGCATCGGTGCTGAGGCGCTGGAATGACCTGATCCTGGCCAACGCGGACGACCTGGCCAAGCTGATGACGGCCGAGCAAGGCAAGCCGCTGGCTGAATCGAAGGGCGAAATCGGCTACGGCGCAAGCTTCGTCGAGTGGTTCGCGGAGGAAGGCAAGCGCGTTTATGGCGAGACCATCCCGACCCATGCTTCGGACAAGCGCCTGCTGGTGTTCAAGGAGCCGGTCGGGGTGTGCGCTGCAATCACGCCGTGGAATTTCCCGAACGCGATGATCACGCGCAAGGTGGCGCCGGCGCTCGCCGCCGGCTGCACCGTCGTGGTGAAGCCCGCCGAGCAGACGCCACTGTCGGCTCTGGCGCTGGCCGAGCTAGCCCAGCGCGCCGGAATTCCGGCAGGTGTCTTGAATATGCTGCCGGCAGATTCGATCCAAAGCATCGAGATCGGGCGCGTTCTGTGTGAATCGCCGGTCGTGCGCAAGCTGTCGTTCACCGGGTCGACTGCAGTGGGCCGCATCCTGATGCAGCAATGCGCGCCGACTTTGAAGAAGCTGTCGCTCGAGCTGGGCGGCAACGCGCCTTTCATCGTGTTCGACGACGCCGACCTGGACGCGGCGGTCGAGGGCGCAGTCGCTTCAAAATACCGCAACACCGGGCAGACCTGCGTGTGCACCAACCGCTTCTACGCGCAGGACAAGATCTACGACGAGTTCGTGCGGCGCCTGGCCGCCCGCGCGGGAGAACTAAAGGTCGGAGCGGGCTTTGAGCCCGGAGTTCAGCAGGGCCCGCTGATCGACGAGGCGGCCCTGGCCAAGGTCGAGGCGCACGTGGCCGATGCGGTCAGCCAGGGGGCCCGGGCCGTCACCGGTGGCCGACGCCATGCCCTGGGGGGCACCTTTTACGAGGCGACGGTGCTGGCGGACGTGTCCGAGCAGATGCTGGTCGCACGCGAAGAAACGTTCGGGCCGGTTGCGCCGGTGTTCCGGTTCAAGGACGAAGCCGAAGTGATCGAGTGGGCCAATCGCGTCGAATTCGGGTTGGCGGCCTACTTTTACGCGCGCGACATCGCTCGTGCGCTGCGCGTGGCGGAGCAGCTCGAGTTCGGAATGGTCGGGATCAACACGGGGATAATTTCAACCGAGGTCGCGCCCTTCGGAGGCGTCAAGCAGTCCGGCTTCGGACGGGAAGGCTCCCACTACGGAATCGACGAGTATCTGGTCGTCAAGTACGTGTGCGTCGGCGGCCTGTAGCCAGCGTCAACGCGGGCTATCGGGCGTTTCCAGCTCGCTGATAACCGCAACGCGTGCGTCGTGGCCGGCCAGCCGCGTCAGCGCCAGATGCCATTTCATTGCCGTTCCGCTACCGGTCTCGGCGCCGCCCACTTCGTACCAATAGGTGAGGCGGTATGGAACCTTTACGCCGAGCGCGGTCAGCGTCGCAGCGTCGAACGAGCCTTGCGGAGTCGCCCGTTCAATCCTGCTCAACCCAGTGACCAGCGCCGCGCCAGGCGGCAACTCGGGAAGGGCCGTCCTGGCAATGTGCGACACCTGCTTGATTCCCGAGGGGCCGACGCACTCGGTACGGGCGTGGAGCATTGAAATCCCGTCGCGATGGGTCTCGACCCGCTGCAGGACCCGACAACCGTCGAAGCCGGCAGCGCTTCGTGATCGTGCTTCCAGCGCGCTGCTCGCCGCCGGTGCCGCGCCAGCGATCGCCAAAGCCGCCAAGGCCAGCGTCGCGCTGCCTCGAAAGTCCCCTCGCGCAGGCGCGCGCACCTCGACCTCGCGGGGTTCCGATGCAGGCTGGCTGAACCGTCGTCCGATCGCGAAAAGCAGCGCGAACACGATCGCGAAGGCCGTCCAGCCGATGATCGAGTGATCCTGATCCACCCCGCCCCGGGCATAAGCGGCGAACACGATGGCCCATGTCCTGAGCGCGTTGGCGATCAAAGCGGCAAGGATCGCGGCCGTCACGAACAGCATGCGACGGATCAGTGATCGGAAAGCCAGCGATGCGAATAGCAAGCCGGACATCGCAAAAATCAGTACGTAGTCAAGTCCGCCGCAGCCCTCGATCACCTGCCAGCGGCCGAACGGGGCGACGATGGTCAGTCCGTCGAGCTCAACCGGCAAACCGGTAAATCGCAGCGCCGCAACCCCCAACCACGCGTCCAGATGCATCAACGGGCGTACCAACGGGAAATAGGCATTTACGCCGAACAGCAGAAACAGAATCGGAAGGCCCAGTTCCCGTGCGGCGGATCGCCCAAGTACCGCCAGCGCCGTGGCCAGCAGCATCGCGACCACAGCCACCTGTCTCAATACGTTGATGTCGGCCAGCTGGCCCACCATCCACAATGCGGCGGAGGCCGCCAGGCCCAGAAGGCCCGGCCACCATGGGATCGCAAAGAGCTTGCTGAGGCTTTCGCGCCGATGCCAGAGCAGCAGGGCCGCAGCGAGCGGAGCCAGGATTGCAACCCGCATCGGGTCCGCAGCGGCTTCCTCGGAAATCAGCGCCGAGGCAACTGTCGACGCATAAATCAGAAGCAGCCCTGCGCCCGCAATGCAGGCCAACAGAACTTCGGGGGGCAAACGGGCTCGACCACGCGCCGCCCGGTCGCCCGCCAGCAGGCGCCGGATATTCAATCGGCCTTGTTCGAACCGTCTCGGTCGGCCCTCGCCTCAGCGGCATCTTTGCGGCGACGGCGCGCCGCGGTTACCGCACCACCGATCGCAATGGCCCCAAAAATCAGGGCGCCGGGCACGGGCAATGCCGGGTGGGAACCAAACCCGCCGTCGTGGCGCCATCCGTGATCATCGTTGTCCGCAAAGGCGCTGGCTGCGCCGACGGCAAGGCCACTTATCATAATCAGCCGCGCGGCGTTGCGGATGCTTCGGTCAGTAAGTTTCATAGAAATCCCTTCACAATCAATCGGATAGATGCACGAAGCCGCACAACCTCCGTCTACCTATCCTATCTTCTTGGGATGATACCGTATATGCGTGAATCCACCTACCGAGATTTGAAGGGATGGCCCGCCCCCGGGGGAGGGCGACCAGACGAAAAGATCAGATCCCTATTTCAGTTTCAGTTCCCGGATCACCTGACCGCCGAGAACTTCGCGGATCTTGTCGCGGTCGACCGCCGCCTTGTTCGACGCATCCATCGATCCGAATATCTTGCTTTCGATCGCGTCCACCTTGTCGCGCAGGCCGTCCAACGCCGCCCAATTGCGATAAACGACCGTCAGAATGATGTCCGGCTCATGCGGATTGCGGGGGGTGGCCTCGTAGACCCCGTAGTCGACTACCAGCCCGGCCTTCTTCTGTTCCTCCATCAGCTGCTTGTACGGCCCATCGAGAAACTTCACGTACTCGTCGAACATTCCGTACTTGGTGCGGACGTAGCCCACTTGCACCACGGCCCCCTCGCTGTACGGCTTTCCTTCGTCAGCCCAGGCTGCCATCAGCCCGCACGACAACCCAAGCAACGTCAACCAGTGCGAAACAGTACGCATCGATACTCCCCTCGTGTCAATCGGTTGGATCGGACTGCAAGACCGCGTCGGGCGTTCAAGTCGTTGTTAGCCCGCGCGCCTCACATGTAGTCCAACTGACGGAATGATGTCAAGGAGTCGTCAAACGATGCTGCACGCCTCCTCGAAACCCAGCCGGGGGCTTCGCGGGAACAGCTTCGAAAGATCGCCCACGCCCAGGCTGCACAGGAAGTTCGATTTGACCGTACCGTCCGGAAAGAACTCCGCATCGACCTTGGCGTTGTCGAAGCCGGACATCGGACCGCAGTCCAGGCCAAGCGCGCGCGCGGCAACCATGAAATAAGCGCCCTGCAGCGAGCTGTTGCGAAAGGCGGTGATTTCGATCTTCGGCGCGTTCCCCTTGAACCAGTTGATCGCGTCCGGGTTGTGCGGGAAAAGGCGGGGCAGCTTCTCGTAGAAGTGCAGGTCGTAGCCGATGATCGCGGTGACCGGCGCGGCCATCACCTTGTCCAGGTTTCCTTCGGACAATGCCGGGCGCAGTCGCTCCTTGGCCTGGCGCGATCGCAGGAAAACGATCCGGGCCGGCGAACAGTTCGCGCTGGTCGGTCCGTACTTCATCAAGTCGTAGACGGCGCGCAACTGGGCGTCGGTGACCTGCGCACCGGTGAAGAAGGAGTGTGACCGCGCCGCGCGGAAAATGCGATCGAGCGCGGCGCCGTCGAGCGGGTCAACCATGTGGCGCCTCCTCTGGATGATTTGCCTGTCCTTGCCGGCATCCTACTGGAGGGCGGCGCCTCTTGAGCGACATTGTCCGCGGGCTTGGGCCAATTCAGGTTAGGTTTCGCGTTTCAAGTCCGAGCGGCACAACTGCCGCCATCTGAATCGTGGCGACTCATCTTCGTCGTCGAAACCCTGGTTGGCGACGGGCAGTTTGCTGCGTCTGCCGGCCTGGCTTCCAAAGGGCAAGGCCGCGTTCAAGCAGACGGTCGCCGCGCGGAGGCAGATCGACACGGCCTGTTGCCCTTGCGCGGGACCTTCTGGAATGGATCAAGCAGGAGCGCGCCGGCGGTCGCCGGCTCGTGCTCGTGACCGTCAACGACCGAAGCATCGTACCGTGGCCACGGCAATCACCCCGTCGTTCTGGTTGCTTCCATTTTCCTGTTCCTCAGCCTTAGCGTCGTCAAGCGCTTCGCTGAGCTGAACGACGCGCGCGCGTCGGGTGAGCCAGGGGGGCACGGCCGGGGGTACGGCGAACACGATCTTCCGCTGTTGATGACCGTGGGCGCCGCGTCAGGCTATTGCGCAGTGATCGTGATGGCGCTGTACATAAACAGCCCCGACTCGAATTTTCTATACCGGCATCCCAAAGCTCTTTGGTTCGTCTGTCCGCTGATGCTTTACTGGATCAGCCGGGTCTGGCTACTGACCTCGCGCGGACGCATGCACGACGATCCCGTCGTCTTCGCGGTGAGTGATCGGGTCAGCCTGTGGACATTCGGACTGGTCGCCCTAGGGGTTCTGGTCGCGATCTGATGCCGGTCCGTTCGATCTCGCAACGGGTGAGGTGGGGGAAAACCCACAGCGTCGACAGTACCAGCGCTCCTACGGGTTGCCGACGAACGTCCCGGATATGGATCGCACGATCGGAGCCGCCGTGTCGGCGAACGGTCGAGATCGTCGTAAAATCGTTCCCCCACAGCGCGGGCGTCGTATAACGGCATTACCCCAGCTTCCCAAGCTGGAGACGAGGGTTCGACTCCCTTCGCCCGCTCCAACCCGTGCCCAAGTCCCGTCAGGCATCAGCCGTCCACCCGCCCCCGGTCGATCCGTCGGGCGCCTCGCGAAGCGCGCCGGCCGAAGCCGACCTGGGCACGATCCCGCTGCGCCGGATCGAGGCATTCAGTGACGCGGTGTTCGCCTTCGCGGTCACGCTGCTGGTTGTCTCGCTCGAGGTTCCGAGGTCGGCCCAGGACTTGTTCGTCGCGGTGCGCGGGTTCGTCGCGTTCGGGATCTGCTTTGCATTCCTCGTGGCATTCTGGATCGAGCATGCGCGATTTTTCAAGCACTATCCGCTCAACGATGCACGCACTGTCACCTTGAACATGTTGCTGCTGTTCGTGCTGCTGCTGTACGTCTACCCGCTCAAATTCCTGTTCTCGATGCTGGCGGACTCGCTGCTGTGGCGCCTGCCGACCCCGGGCATCCATTCCGCGGACGAGGTTAGCGCCTTGATGGTGATCTACGGACTGGGATTTCTGGCGCTGAACGTGATTCTGGTGCTGATGAAGCGCAATGCGCGCTCGTTCAGCACGCGCCTGGCCCTGTCGGCGGCCGACCACGTGCGGCTGCAAGGATCGATCGAGCGCAACGCCGCCGGCGCGGCAGTGGCCGCCGCGTCCGTGCTGGTGGCTCTTTTCACCCGGGACTACGGCCTGATCTGCGGCTGGATGTACGCCTCGCTCGCGCCGATCAACGTGTTCCTGGGGACGCGAACCCGGCGGCGGCTCCGAGCGCTGGAACCGCCGTTATGACAGCAGCTCCTGCGCGCTACTCCCTCGAGCCGCTGTCAGACGCAGGGCACGGATTCGACGGCAGCGTGCGGTGGAAATTCTCCAGGATGTATTGCGGCAATCCATTGCTTGCCGGGTAAACGGACGCCTCGATGGCACCGTATTCGGCGGCCGAATCGCCGCCGAAGGTGTCCGTTGTGGACGGCAGATACGGGCCGCCCAATTGCCAGCTGCAACCGTCCGCTCCGGCTCGCGTGCTGTAGATCGGGTAGAAGTCGGCCCCCACCGGTGGATTGACGCAACCTTGGCCAGGATGCGGATCGGCAGGGTTCGCGAGGTGACGCTGGCACGGAGGATTGGTGTTGGTTTCGATGCGCGGCAGATTGACTTCGAAGGCCACCCTTTCGAAGTTCTGCTTGCCTCCTCGGCTGTCCTCGGACTCGCCCTCGAAGAACAGGGGGCTGGTGAAGATGACCGGCTGCGCGTGTCGCTCGGAGTCCTTGGCCGGGTCTTCGAAAGTGCCTGGCCAGGTGTGCGCCCGATAGGGAACTCCATCGAAATCGACGTCCGAATCGATGCATCCTCCGATCGGGATCAACCCGAAAGAAGCGGCAAAGGCGCCGTCGAAGCAGAAGTTGTCATCGATCCCCGGCGCATCATGCTTCCCGGTGGATGTGCAAGCGCCCCCTTCACTTGCAACCGTGGCGCAATATTCGAAGTGGCCGAGCTCATCGGAGAAGGCGATGTTGTACGAGTGAGCCGCCCAGGGTACGCGGGTGTGTTCACTGGATGTGGCGTACATCGGGTGGAAGTCGTAGGGAAGGTTGTGCGTGGCGAAGTCGCAGTTGTCCCCGGTGGGGTCATACAGGATCTGCGCGAACCCATTGGCCGCGCTGGACGACCATGAATCCGCTTTGCCCGCTGGTCAGATCCTGAACCGTGACTTTCAGCCCATGCTCCGTGTCCACCATTGTCACCAGCAGCTCGTCCCCGGGATTCATGAACAGGGTATTGGCATTCGTCGACACGAAGGGGCCCAGCGGACTGGGTGAGCCCGGCGGGAACGGAATGCCGTCGGTCTGGATGAACCCGAAGTTGACGTACTCGATCGCGCCGCCGCAAGCCGCATTGTTTCCCTGCCCCGTGTTGTAGTTCTCGGAAAGACTGTCGATGTTCAGCGCCGCAGTCCACTGCGTCGCACTGTTGCTGCTGACCCAGCCCGGTGGATAGAACTGCATCTCCATGAATGCAGTGCCGGGGTGCTTGCCGATGTAATCCGGGTTCGCCGGGACGGCACCGTCGTAGATGTTCGTGTCGCTGTCCGCAACGCACTTGATGTTGGGACCGGCGCCTGGGGATCCTCCGGGATTGGGAGCGGACTGATCGTCGCACATCGCCATCCCGAACCAGAAGGCGGGGTGCAGCTGGAAGTTCCAGGTTCCCCCGTGCCCGTCCTGCTTGGGCTTGAGCGGCGGATCCTTCGGCAGAGTCAGCCGGTACACGTTCGTGTAACCGGAGCCCGCCTTATTCGAGTAAAAAAGCAGCGAAGGCTCGTCGTGTCCGATGTACGTCCAGGCCGGACTGTCCAGTTGCTCGGTGCACAGAATTCCGGTGTCCTGCTCGCACTGGAGAAGCTTTTCTCTGACGGAAACCTGGGCTAACGCGAGGCTGCTTGTCAGCAGCAACGGAGCCGCACACGCCAGGTTGCAAAGCAACGAACCCCGAAACGGCATCACGAAAGCGTCCATGACGAATGCCCTCCCCGCCTGCCGAAACTTGCGTTTTCACTTCTACTTCTCGGAGGACGGGAAACCTACACCCGACTGCTCATTAGTGCAAGAGTCGGTCGAGATTTCGGTGCGGGATATTTGCATGAACGCGCGGCCAGCAGGGTTGTTCTCGCAGCCGACGTTGAGATCGACTCAACTTCTACTCAACGCATCGCAGCAACGCTGAGCGTGCGATGTTCCCATGTATCGCCCGAGGTCATTTTCAACCCCGGCCGCGCCACCAGGTTTCGAAGATGCGGCTATGCCAGCTGCCGCATCGCCAGCACAGCCTGGTTGCGCAGCGTCTTCAGCAGCCCCAGCTCCTCGCTGCTGAAGTGCAAGGTCGCCGGCGCATTGCTGTCGGCGTAGATCAGTCCCACCGTGCGCTTGCGGTCCACGATCGGCAGCAGCACCATGCCGCGCGCGCCGATCGCGGTCCGGTACCAGGCCGGAACGTGCGGGCGCACCTTGTCCGACTCGACGTCCTGGATGCACAGGTCCGCGCCCATCACGGCCGCCGCGTAGAACAGGTCGCGCGCGCCGTCCAGGGGGATGGAAACGCCCTTGTGCGCGATCGCCTCGGCGTCGCTGCCGAATCCGAAGCGGCACCGCAGACCCTGCTGGCGGGCGTCGAGCGTGAACAGCAGCACGCGGTCAAAGCCGATCGCCCGGTACATCGTCTCCATGATGATGCGCAGCACGTCGTTCAGCGTGTGGTCGCCCACCAGCGTGTTGGTGATGTCCTGAACGCCTGCGGCCAGCGCGGCCTGGCGTCGGCCCGGTGCGGCCGGGCCCGCCGTGTCGCTGCCCGGCCCCTCGCGGGGGGCGGCAAGGCTGGAGTCGGCTGTCAGGCGCTGCGTCTCGGCCAGAGCTTGCGCGGCTCGAGCCTCGGCCGACAAGGCCTGTGCCGGCCCGTTCGCAGCCGCTTCGCCCGCGGCGGTGGGCCGCCCGGCTGCGGCGTCCGGGGCCGCGGAGCCGGTCGCGCGGCTCGGCGCGCCTTTCCAGGCACGTGCCTTTTGTAGAAACCCGTTGCGGGCCACGCCAGGGCCCAGCGACTCGGCGTCGCGTACCAGTGCGCTCGAGCAGGCCTGCACCGCGGCCACGAGTGACCGTTCGGTGACTCCGGTGGCCGCGCCGTAGCGGCCGACGATGGCGGCGAGCCGCTCCTTGCGGGTCGCATCGTCGCCGGCCTGAATTGCGTCCGCCAGTTCGGTGGCCAGGCCCGAGATCGCGCGCAGCATCGCGCCTTGCTGGTTGGGTGCTTTCTTCAACGGGCCCGTGACCGCCCGCATGCTGTCCACGATGTCGTCGGGCAGGTGCCATGCCTTGGCCACGCCGACGCCGAGTTCCTCGTAGCTCACGCCCAGCACTTCGCGCGAGGCGCGCTGCTCGTCCCAGCCCTGGCTTTGCATGTGGCGCTCGACCACCTGGGCTTCGTCGTGCAGGTAGAAGGTCGCCAGCAACTTGCCCAGCCGGTGGAACATCGCGCAGATGAACGCCTGCTCGGCCTCGCGTCGGTCGGCCCCATCCAGCAGTTCGCGCGCCAGCAGGCCGCTGAAGTAGGCCGCGACCACCTGGTCCTTCAGCGCCAGCGCGTTGGAGCGGTCGTACATGTGCTCGAACAGCACGAGCGACATCGAAACGTTGCGCACCGCGTCGTAGCCCAGTATCGAGACCGCGCGCGACACGGTGCCGATGGCGCCGCCGAACTGGTTCAGGTTCGAGGCGTTGACGATTTTCAGCAGGCGGCTGGTGAGGGCGAAGTCCTTCAGGATCGAGTTGCACAGGACGTCGACCGGCTCCCGATCCGACGAGGCTGCCCGATTGACCGCGCTGATCGTGGCCGACAGCGCGGGGAAGTCGCCCTTGTGCCGGATCCGCCGCAGCAGGTAGTCCAGCGTGCCCTGCTGGCCGCCGCCCGCCTGCGCTGCCGTTTCGGCCGGCTGCAGGTACTCGGTCAGTGCCGCTGCCATTTCGGCGGCACCTGCGAAGCGCTCGGCCGGATTCTTCGCGAGGGCCTTCATCAGCAGGCCCTCCAGGCGCTCGTCGATCGCGGGGTTGCGCGCCGACGGCGGCACGAAGTCCTCGCGGACGATTCGCCGGACCGTTTCGCGCGCGTCGGCAGCGCGCACCGGAGGCTCGCCGGTCAGCATCTCGTAGAGCACCACGCCAAGCGCGAAAATATCGCTCGCGGCCAGGTAGTTGCCCTGGACGATGTACTCCGGCGCCATGTACGAGGGCGTGCCGACCATCGTGCGCGAGCCGGTGTCGATTGAAGCCGGGTTGCAGGCGATGCCAAAGTCCATCAAGCGGGCGATGCCATCCGGGGTAAGGATCACGTTGGCCGGCTTGATATCGCGGTGCACGATGCTGCGTTCGTGCGCGAAGGCCAAGGCCTGCGCCAGGGCGATCGCGATCTCCACGGAACGGCCGATCTCGAGTCGGCCGCTCGCCCGGATCAGTTCCGACAGGCTCTGGCCTTCCACATATTCGAACACCAGGTAAGGCGCGCCGTCATGTTCGCCGGCGTCGTAAAGCGGCACGATGTTCGGGTGCGACAGGGTGCTGACGGTGCGCGCCTCCTCCAGCAACGCGGCGACGCCCTCGCGGCCAAGCCGGGTCCCGAAGCCAGGCAGCGCCATCTTCAATGCGACCTGCCGGCCAAGGTGTTTGTCGATCGCCAGGTAAACGGCGCCCTCGGCACCCTGGCCCAACGCTGAAAGGATTTCGAACCGGCCGATGCTGCGGCGGCTCTGGGTGACGGCAGACGTGACAAGCTCCTGGTGGTCGCCGGCGGCGCGGGCCGGACGGCACAGGGTGCCGCACGGTGATCATCGACCCGGCGGGCAGGCGGTACTGCCTGAAATAAGCCCTTAAGGCATCGGCAATTGCCGGCTTCGCGGCCGAAAGCGGCAACATCGTTGACGACCGGACAAGCGCGGTGATACGTTTTGAGGCCGCCTCTAATGAACGAAAATCGCTGTTCCGCACGTCGAGGCGGGCGACGGGCGGTCGGACCGACAGGGCGTCACAGAGAAGTCAAACACGGGCCCTCACGAGGGGCCCAGCGACAAGGGGCTGCTCATGAAAGGAATCATCCGTCCACTTTTGCGTTGCGCAATCGCGCTGCTTGGCGCTGCTCTGCTAGCAGCATCGAGCCAGGCCCAGACCGGGCCGGACGCGGCCCAGCCCGGAGCCGCCACCACCAAGCATCCGGGCACCTTCATCGACTTCATGGCCTGGCTGGCGCAGCGCGGCGTGGTCGCCGATCGCGCCGCTTCGTCCAAGGCTCCGGTCCTGGCGACGCCCGATCTGAAGGGGCTGGCGGTGTCGACGCAGACATTTGCTGCATCCTCCAGCGGCCAGACGCTGCCGGTGTGGAACTTCAACGTCCGGTCATCGCGGGACGGACACCACCATTCCGGAACGATGGTGGGAACCAGCCCGTTCAGCAACCCGGGGTCGACCTCCGTAGCGACCCAGGTCATCCCGCTGATCATCCGGACGCACACGCTGGCCACGAGCTTGGATCCGACCACCGGCATTCTCGGTACCGTGCCGGGCGAGTTCACGTCGGACCCGACCGACGAGCAAAGCACCTGCCTGACGGCTCCAAACAACATTCCACTCAAGCTGCTCGAACAGTCGCCGCTGTTCACGCCCGCCTCGTTCACTTTTGGCGCGGTCAGCGTCGGCAAAACTCAGTACATCGATGCGTTCATGCGGGCCAATTTCTGGAACGTCCTGGGCTCCAACAGGAGCCAATACCACGTGCTGCTCGGTCCCGTGCAGGTGCTCGAGCCCATCGAGATCGACGTGCCGGCCAACGAGGGGCTGGCGATCGACCCGTCCGTGTTCGGACTTTGCGCGCCACTTACCGTCATCGACTTGAACTGGATTGACGCCTACCTGAACGGGACGGTGCTGCCCCGCGTGACCGGGCAGGGGGTCAATCCGGGCACGCTCCCGCTTTACTTCGTATACAACGTCGTCGAAGCCGCCCCGGTGACGAACCTCAATACCTGCTGCATCCTGGGGTATCACGCCATCACTGGCCACCCGCTTCCCACGCAAACCTACGCCATTGGCGACTTCGAAATGACAGGGGCGTTTCCGAGCAGCATCAACGACAGCGCGGTGCTGTCGCACGAGCTCGGCGAATGGGTCAACGACCCATACACCGTCAACGAGGTGGCGCCCTGGGGCAACACGGGACAGGTTTCTGGCGCGTGCTCCAATCTCCTGGAAGTCGGCGATCCGCTGACCGGAACCGAGATCCCCCCGGTGGTGGGGGCAAACGGGTTCACCTACGACCTTCAGGAGCTGGCGTTCTACTCCTGGTTCATCGGAGCGCCTGCGACCGGGGCGAACGGCTGGTTCTCGGACAACGGCACCTTCTTGACCGACGCCGGGCACCCTTGCCCCTAACGCGCTCGAGTCCGCAGTCGACCGGCCGCGGCCCATCGACAGATGGGCCGCGGCCGGCGCTTGCCTACGGGCGCAGGGTCGGACCCAAGATCGCCGCGTAGGCCAGGGTCACTGCGGACGCGGACGCGATCCAGCCCCAGCTGCGGGCGAAGTACAGCCCGGGTCCCTGGACCTGCCGCGTTGGATCGAGCCGCTGCATCATGAAGAGCAATCCGATCGTGCCTCCCATGCTGCTCGCAACCGACGACGTCAGCACGATCACGATGCCTTGCGGGTTCAATAGCCCGATCAGTATCGAGACGACCGCGCCGGTGAGGTACGAGGTCAACGCGGTCAGGCGGGCACAGCGGATCCTGCCGCGCCCGGTGCCGCTGGCGCGCGCCTCGATACGCGTCAGTGCGAAGCGCATCACCCAGCGGTAGGCGGCGACCCCGAAGAGGAACATGCCAAGGCGCCACGCCCACTCCGGCGTGGCCCCGTACAAGGCGCCGTCGCGGGTGGTACCCAGATCCCCTATCCCCGATGCACTCGGAGAACAGCGCGTAGCCGGCGGCGTTCATCAGACCCAGCGCGCCCAGCAGCCAGACGAAGTAGAAACCCGCACCTGTCAGCCGCGGCAGGCGCCTCAACAACAGGAAGCAGAGCGCTCCCGTTAGCAGGCTCACGAACGGCCCGGCCAGCGCCACCAGCCGCATGCCCAGGTCGCTCAAGCGCGCATCGTCGCAATCGACATAGAAGGCGCCCATCTCCTTCGGGTAACTGCCCAGCGCAACGCAGGCCATCGAGTGACCCAAGTGCTCGTGCAGCGCCACCCCCAGGACGTAGGCCAGCGCGGAAATGCCGATCAGGGTAAGCCGGTCGGGCAGCGCCGGTGCCGCACCAGCATTCGATTCGGATGCCGGCGCGGACGTGCTCACGGTCACACGAAGATCAGGTACAGGAGCCCACCCAGCAGCGCCCACTTGAGGACGTAATACGTGGTGCGGCTCCAAGCCTTGAGCTGCTTGGCGCGCAGGCGAAGCTGGTAGAAGCCTCCGAACATCCGGTTCAGCACTCCGATCTTCTCGCCCTCGACATTCTGGGTCGCCGAGGCCTTCATCACGTTGCGCGCGAACCAGCGATTCAAGGCTGCGATGGTGCGGCTAGTCAGCGGCCGCTCGACGTCGCAGAAAAGGATCACGCGCGGCATCTGTGTCGTGTTTTCGGCGTAATGAATGTAGGTCTCGTCGAACATCACCGCCTGGCCGTCACGCCAGAAATAGCGTTCGCCATCGACCACGATGTAGCACTGGTCGTCGTTGGGGGTGATCAGGCCCAGGTGGTAGCGCAGCGAGCCGGCGTATGGATCGCGGTGCCGCACCAGGCGCGCGCCGGGCGGCAGCGAGGCGAACATGGCGGCCTTCACGTTCGGAATCGCATCGAGCAGCTCGGCCGTGCGCGGGCACATCCTGCGCGCCGACGGCATGTCGACGCCGTACCATTTCAGGTAGAAGCGCTTCCAGCCGGTGCGGAAGAACGAGTTGAAGCCCATGTCCGTGTAGCCGGCCGCAGCGCGGATGAAACCCTCGTCGTTCAGCCGTGCGGCTTCCTCGCGAATGTCGTGCCAGTGCGCGGTCAGCGGCGACATCTCGGGAAACTGGGCCGGATCGATGAACGCGCTGGTACGGATCTTGGAAAACGCGTACATCAACGCGTTGTACGGCGCCAGCACAACCGTGAAGTCCGTCAGCGCCCGCAGCAGTCCGAAGCGCACCCGCCCGCGCAGGTGCACATAAAGCGCAGACAGCACGAAAACCGCCAGAACGACGTGCCGCGGGGCCGGGGTCCAGATCGCCATGGGGCAATGTTAGTGGGTTGCGGGCGGTTCGTCGCGCCAGGCTAGGTCGCCGACTCCGGCGGTGACTTCGATGCGCCCTTCGCATCGGGTCGGCGCGTGCGCCGTGCGCACCGCGCCAGCAGCGCCGCCACCAGTGCCCCCACCGCGAGCGACCGTGCCCAAGGCGCAGACTTCGCGACCAGGCCGATGGCCGCGCTCGCGAGCGCGCGCTTGAGCCATTTGCCGCGCGCCAGCGCGGCGGCCGTGGTCGCGAGCCAGCCGAGCAGGTGCCCGCGCCCGCTGACCGCGCGAGCCGCCGACCCAAGCGAATCGGCAACACGCCGCAGCGGGTGCAAGCCTTCGTAGATCTCGTGCACGGCCGCCGACAGCTCGAGGCGCTCGGCAGCGGCGCGAGTGCGCAGCAGTTCCAGGCGCAGCATGCGCTCAGCCCGACGTCTGCTCATGCTCTTGATCCAGGCTCGCATCGCGGGCAGCGTGGAACAGCGCCTCGCGATCCTTGGCGAGCTCGCTCAGCGTCTGCTGCAGAAGCGGCGGGCGGGTTTGCAGCGCCCGCCACAGGCGATGAATCAGGTAGCCGGTCGTGCCGGCGTAGAGCAGCGACAGAAAGGCCAGCGCGTACCAGCCGAAGCGCTCCCACAGAACCAGCACGATGGTCGCGGTCAGCGTGAGCAGCGCCAGCGTTCCGATGGCCGTTGCGGCCAGCGCCCACAGCAGCCAGCGCAGGGCCTCGGCGCCCGTCTGCGTCAGCTCGAGCGCCGCAAATTCGACGCGCGCCAGAACCAGCGACGAAGCTGCCTTCGCCGCCCTGCGCAAGGCCCCCACGGCGGGCGTTCCTGCAGTCTCCTTACCGCCGCGCCACCAGCACGCCGATCAGCAGCCCGATCGCCGCAGCCGCGCCGACCGAACTCCACGGATTCTGGTGCACCCAATGATCAGCCGCATCGGCGGCCTCGCGCGTGGCCCGCGCCACGTCGCGCTGCAGTCCGTCCAGCTTGGTCTGTGCCTCCTCGAGCGCGGTGGTTGCCCGGCGGCGCAACTCGGCGGCCTGCTCTCCCCCTGCCGACGCCGCTTGCCGCATCAATTGCTCGACATCGTTCAGAACATCCTTGACGTCCCCGACCAGTTTGTCCCGCGTAACCGTTTCCATGATGTTTCTCCGTACGTGAATGGCCCACCTTAGATGCAAATCGTAGCGCGAACTTGATTCCGGTCAGGCGCGGTGGCAAAGCCGCAGGCGGACATTCGTCAAAAGGCATACTGCGCGCATGCCCTCTGCTCGCACGCCCGGATTCGATCTCAATCCGGTCCCGGTCAGGCTGCGCACGGTCCGCTCGTTCGGATCCGGCCGTGGCCGCGTCACCCCCGCGCAGGAGCGGTCGTACCAGCACGATTTCCCGCGCTACGCCGTGCCGTTCCGCGCCCAGCCGACCGACCCTGGTGCCTGTTTCGGGCGCGAAGCGCCGCTGGTCCTGGAGATCGGCTTCGGGATGGGCGAGACGACGGCCACGATCGCCGCGGCCCACCCCGAGCTGAATTTCCTGGCGGTCGAGGTGTTCGCCGCCGGAATCGGCTCGCTCGCGATGCGCCTGGCTCGCCTGGGCCTGGGCAACGTCAGGATCATCGAGCACGACGCGGTCGAGGTGGTGCGCGACATGCTGCCGCCCGCTTCACTGGCCGCCGTTCATATCTTCTTTCCGGATCCGTGGCCGAAGGCGCGGCATCACAAGCGCCGCCTGATCGCGCCTCAGTTCATCGCGAACCTGGCCTTGAGGCTTTGTCCGGGGGGGATCATGCATTGCGCCACCGACTGGCAGAACTATGCGGAGCAGATGATGCAGGTGCTCACGCAGGAGCCTGCGCTGCGCAACATGCATCCGGGCTTTGCGCCGGGGGCGGCCAATCCGCTGTGCGAGCGGCCGCAGACCAAGTTCCATGCGCGTGGGCAACGGCTGGGGCATGGGGTGTGGGACCTGGTGTTTGAGCGGGTGTGACGCTCACCCCCTCCCCTCTCCCGCTTACGCGGGCGAGGGGCGATCGGGCGTCGCTATGCTAAATCACTGGCTCCCGGCTTCCTTGGCCAACCGACGAATAAGAGCTGCGATGGCGGTTTTTTGGTTGGCATCCAGCGGCATCTCTGGAATACGGGCTAGCGCCAATACTCGTCACTTAACGCCATTTTCAGCGTATCCTGCCACTTTCCATGGCAGGAGAACCGGCGATGGCGCGCACGCTTGCGACTCTTCCCGAGGGCAGCCGAATCACCGATTACGTCAGTCTTGGCGTGATCGCCAAGACGTTTCCGCTGGAGCGAGTGCGCTCGGTTCTGGTCGCCGCCGGCAAGGCCAGCCTGCGCGAGCGCGACCTGCCGGCGCATGTGGTCGTCTACTACGCCATCGCGTTGGCGCTGTACATGCAGTCGTCCTACCGGGAAGTGTTGAGGTGTCTGCTCGAAGGGCTGCAGTGGCTGATGGACCCGGCGCTCACGCCGCGGGTGGCCGGCAACTCGGGGATCTCGCAGGCGCGCACGCGCTTGGGCTGGGAGCCGCTGCGTCAACTTCACGACGAATTGGTCAAGCCCATCGCGGGGGCAGCCACCCAGGGCGCCTGGTATCGCCAATGGCGCCTGGTGAGTCTGGACGGCAGCACGATGGATGTGGCCGACGAGCACGACAACGATGAAGCCTTCGGCCGCCCCGGGGCAAGTCGCGGGAGCAGTGCCTACCCGCAGTTTCGCTTCGTGTCCCTGGTGGAGAGCGGCACACACGTGTTGTTCGGCACCCGCATGGGCCCCTATGCCACCGGCGAGAACACCTTGGCCAAGGACGTGCTGGGGGCATTGGACAGCGGGATGCTGTGTCTGGCCGACCGGGGATTCTTCGGCTTCGAGATGTGGCAGCAGGCACTCGCCACGCAGGCCCAGCTACTGTGGAGGAGCAGGAAGAACATGCGCCTGCCCTGCGCGCAGCGACTGGCCGATGGTTCCTATCTGAGTGGCATCTATCCCTCGGAGCAAGATCGAAGACACCAGACCCACTCGATTCGCGTGCGGGTGATCGAGTACCGCCTGGAAGGCGTGACGGATGCCGAGCCGATCTATCGCCTGGTGACCAGCGTGCTGGACCCGCAGCAAGCGCCTGCACAGGAACTGGCCGCGCTGTACCACGAGCGCTGGGAGATCGAAACTGCACTCGACGAACTCAAGACCCATCTGCGCGGGGCCAAGATCGTCTTGCGCAGCAAGACCGCGGATCTGGTGCGCCAGGAGTTCTACGGGCTTCTGATGGCCCACTTCGCGGTGCGCGCGCTGATGCACGAGGCGGCGTTGAAGGCCAACGTGGATCCCGACCGGCTGTCGTTCTTGCACGCGGTGCGCGTCGTGCGACGCAAACTCCCCGCCTTCAACGCTATTCCCCCCTGTGCAGAGGACAGCGTTCCATGAACGCGTACTCGAGGAGATCTTGCAGGAGCGAGTCGCGTGCCGCCGCGGGCGGCGCAATCCACGCGGCGTCAAACGAAAGATGAGCAACTGGCCACTTCGCCGACGTCACGCCAAGCCGCCGCGACCGGTCATCCTGCATCAGGCGATTCGGATTATTAAGTGACGAGTATTTGGGCTAGCGCGGGCTAGCGCCTCTTCAACGTCGAGTGCCTAGCCCAAAATGGACTGGCTGCCCACGATTACGAATTCGTATTCGTTCGTGATGCGCCCAGCAGCGCGAATCAAATGCTCGAGCTCATGCCGTTGCACGGCAGCGTTCCTTCAAAGCCCTCATCTTGCGGATAATCGCCAGACGCGTTTTGTCAGGTAGCAAGGTAGCCAGGGGCGAAGCCTGGCGCAGTTGCCTCGCTTCTTCGGTGTCAGCCACTGCGATGTCCCAGTTTCCGGCCGCTACTATTTCGACCCAGCGCTGAACCAGTGGCCTGCTGTGGGGGTCGTTGCGCGTCAGCCAGCGCGATAGCGTTTGCTGCAGTCGCTCTACCAGGGACGAATCCTTGCGCAGCAGCTTTACAGCTTCCCGATGCATCAACAGGCTCTGCAGGTCCTGGGCGCGATGCAGACTGGTTGGCGTAGCGGTTACGTTTGCCAAGCCGGTTGCTGCGAGCTGGTTTGTTGCCAGCAAAGCAAGGTCGGCGACAAGGCCAAGCGCTGACATGACACGTATATAGGTGCCAAACGTTGGCGACGGGTCACCGTGTTCGACGGCGTTGAGCGTCGTACGGGAAATACCCGCCCGACGGGCAAGCTCCACCGACGACAGCGAGCGCAACTTTCGCGCATGGCGCAGCCGTTCACCCAGCTGAAGCAGAAGCTGTTGTTCCAGCGGAGAAGCGAGTTCAGTGTGTGCAGGCATGGCAGGCATTATGGTTAAATGATGGAACTTTGTCCGTAATGCCGAACATTCTACAGTGGCGGAGGCTCGCCCAGAGCCTGCTTTCTCGGTCGCGAACTGAAAGTCACAGCTTACAAAAATTGATGTTTTTCACATATCCGAACGTTATAACTAACACTTTAACCATACCATAAAAGTTCGACCGCACAATTTCCGATGTGTAAGCTATGAATTGCATTACATGAGATTTTGTGTAAACTTGTAAGTTATGAATTACAATATTCGCCTGCCTGGTGAGCTCGGTCGCCAGCTGCGTGAGCACCGGGAAGCTCTCGGAATGAGCAAGTCCGAGCTCGCGGAGAAGGCGGGGAAGGTCCGCGAGGTCGTCTACCGGCTTGAGGCTGGAGAGGACACCACCGTGTCGTCGCTGATGGCTGTGCTGGGGCGCCCTCGGCCTAGCCCTACGGCTGGAACGCGTCGGCCTGCCTTCGGCCAAGGAAGTCGCCCGCCGGTTCCAGGACGACGATGCTTCCTAAAAGATTCGTGCCCTCGCGGTCTCTATTGGCGACGCGCGGCAGACGGCCAACTGCTCAAGACGTCGACCGACGAGTTCCGCTACCTCGACCCCGACCCTGAGCAGCCGGCTGTGGCCTTGCTAATGTCGCCCAAAGAGAGTGTCACCTGGCAGGACGGTGACCTGTTCGCGCCCATGGATCAGAACCTTCCCGAGGGCGACCTGTTCATGAGGATTCGAGAGCTATTTCCCAAGCAGCCGATGACGCCCATGCACCTGCTGGCACTTGTCGGGCGTAACGGCATCGGCCGGTTGGGGTACCGTCTTGCGGAGCTGCCCGTGGCCGCGGCGCCGCGGCCTCTGAGCAAAGCGGAGCTTCTGAAGACCCGCTACACGCCGGAGGTGTTCAACGAGCTAGTTGCCGCCTACCTGAGCACGGGCGCCGGCATCGCGGGCATGCAGCCAAAAATCATGGTCCCGGACCTCCCTACGGTCCCAATCCCCGCTCATCGTGAAAGCGGCCAGCCCCGCCTACCCGGGCTTGGCTGCCAACGAGTACCTGTGTCTGAGTGCCGCTCGCGGCGCCGACATCGACGTGCCGGAAGTCGCCTTCTCCGATGACGGACAGATGCTGATACTGGACCGCTTCGACATGGTGACGCACGACAACGACCGCATCGAACGACTCGGCTTCGAGGACATCGCCGCCCTGGCGGGTATGCGAGTGCGCGACGTCCTGTCGGACCCGAAAGTACCAAGGCAGCTATCAGCGCATAGCGGAGTTGCTGCGTCAGTTACAACTCCACAGTGACAACCTGCACCGGTTATTCCAGCAGGTGGCCTTCTCGGTCATGGTTCCGCAACGGCGACGCGCACCTGAAGAATTTCGGCGTGCTGTATCGCAGTGCCACCGAGGTGTGGCTTGCGCCGATGTTTGACGTGGTGACGACATCCATCTACAAATACGCGCGGTACCCAGGGAGCCCTGAGCTTGAGGACCACACGCTCGCACTCAAGCTCTTTGCCGGCAAGCGCCAAACCCGCGCCTACCCGACCACGGAGCAGCTTCACGATTTCGGCCGTCGGGTCTGTGGCGTGAGCCAACCCGGCCGGGTGCTCGAAACCATCGCACAGGCAATGCACCAGACGCTTGCAGACGCCAAGGATGATGCCCGTGTGCCGGCGCCGCTCCTGGCGAAGATGCAGGCCGCCTGGGAACCAGGTCTGCAGCACGCGTGCGCTGAGCCCGGGCACCTTCCGCGGTGGGGAGCTGATCGGGCGTCGCTGGGCGTCGCTATGAGGTGGCGGAGGAGCGATGGCAATCGGTCGCCCCTCACCCCTCCCCTACCCCGGAGCCATGGTTCCGGGGTAGCCTGGTGTTTCGGCCGAAACTGCACACGGACCATGAACCCGGTATCTTGGTGCGGTCGGGGCCATGTCGCGAACAGCGTAGCCGCGGTTCCCTTTGGTGCTTGCTGCGCGTGTGCAACGCGCAGATTCAGCGCGCCAAGGGCGAGCGGGCGAAGGGCCGACCTCCGCGCTGACCTACTTCTCGACGATGACGCCGGAAGCCAGGCGTGGTCCGGAGTCGCCGGCGGGTCGCGACTGAAGCGTCCGGGTCGCGGTGGACGATCACGCCGCGTCCCGCCACGTCGGCGCCCGCCGCCGACCGTGACCGACGTCGAACGTGGTGTGGACTCCGCCCTTGTTGTCGGCCTTCAGGTCGGGCACGTCGCCCGTGTGGTGGCGAGGGGGTATAGGAGCCGTGCGCCACGCCCTCGGGGGAAATGGCCGCCGGCGCTCATCGCGTCGGGCGCGGGAGAGTCGCCCCGCCGTGGACGCGAAAGCCGTGCTCCGAGCTTGGCGCGAGCCCGACCAGGTCGACGGTCACGCGCACCGAGCCGCTGTTCCGCTTGAACTGGACCTTGCCCGATACCGGATCGCCCTGGGTCGGCCCGACCTCCGCGACGGCGAGCGCTCCGCCGGAATCCCACAGGGATCCGATCCCTTCTGGACCGAGTGGGTCGCATCGCGGCATCGTCTGGCACGCGGTCACCGACACGCATCCGGCTGTGATCATCGTCCACCGACTCATCCGAGTCATAGAACTCCCCTTGTTGAACTGGCAGGATGGCGCTGCTCGCGCCGTGTCCCGCATTATGTCCGGGCGTATCGAATCGCGTCCATCATGGGTCGCGCCGACGCGGCATCGCGCTTTGCATTAACCTTGGCGCCGGTTCGCTGCCCGGCGTCGCGCGCGGACCCGCTTGAATGGACCGGATGCTCGACCTTGACAGTATTCTGACCGCCATAACGATCTGGGTCGGCATCGGCGTCCTGGCGATGGTTGCCCCGAGGCGCACCCGCTTCGTCGCACACGGACTGTTTCCGATCAGCGCGCTGGTGTCACTGGCGCTGGGCGCTGCCGCGCTGCACGGCGTGTTCGCGACGCCGCAGTCCACGGTGCTGCCGCTGGGATTGCCAGGACTGCCGTTTCACCTGCGCTTGGACAGCCTGTCGGCCTTCTTCCTGGTGGTGATCGGCGTCACCTCGGCCGGCACCTCGATCTTTTCGGCCGGCTACGTGCGCCAGGGCGAAGGCACTGCGCCCGGCCTGCTATGCCTGCAGTACCACGTGTTCCTGGCGGCGATGGCGATGGTCACGCTGGCCGACGACGCGTACGCCTTCATGGTGATGTGGGAGACAGATGGCGCTGGCCTCCTTCTTCCTGGTCACCGCCAACCATCGTGTCGCGGCGGTCCGCCACGCCGGCTACCTGTACCTGCTGATCGCGCACGTCGGCGCCATCGCGATCCTGCTGTGCTTCGGCGTGCTGCAGGCCAACACCGGCGACTACACCTTCGCCAACCTGCGCGCGCAGCAGCCTCGACCCGCTTGGGCCTCGATCGCCTTCGGCTTCGCCGTCGTCGGGTTCGGCGCCAAGGCCGGCCTCGTGCCGCTGCACGTCTGGCTGCCCGAGGCGCACCCCGCGGCGCCCTCGCCGGTGTCGGCGCTGATGAGCGCCGTGATGCTCAAGACCGCCATCTACGGGCTGCTGCGCGTCGCCTTCGACCTGCTGCACGGGCGCCTGGTGGTGGGGCGTCGTGCTGCTGGCGCTGGGCCTGGCCAGCGCGCTGCTGGGCGTGGTCTTCAGCACGGTCCAGACCGAGATGAAGCGCCTGCTGGCCTATTCTTCGATCGAGAACATCGGCCGATCGTCGCCGCCGGCGTCGGCGTGGATGTTCCGCGCCTACGGCATGCCGACGCTGGCGGCGCTCGCCCGACGGCGCGCTGGTGCACGTGCTGGCCACGCCTTCTTCAAGAGCCTGCTGTTCCTGGGCACGGGCGCCGTGCTGCACGCCACCGGCGAGCGCAACCTGGGCAAGCTCGGCGGCCTCATCCGGTCCATGCCGTGGGTGGCGTGGCTGGTCGCTGGTGGGCGTTCTGGCGGGATCGGGTCTGCCGCCGCTGGCCGGGTTCGTCCCCGAGTGGCTGCTGCTGCAGAGCTTCCTGTTCACCACCACCCTGCCCAACGCGTTCCTGGACATGCTCATCCCGCTGGTGGCGGCGGCGGTCGCGCTGGTCTTCGCGCTGGCCGGCTACGCGATGGTCAAGTTCTTCGGCGTCGTTTTCCTCGGCCAGCCGCGCGAGGAAAAGCTGCTGCAGGCGCACGACGCCACCGGCTGGGAACGCCTGGGGCTGGGCTGGTTCGCCTTCGGCTCGGTCGCGATGGGCCTGTTTCCCGTGCCGCTCATCGATCTTCGACCGGGTGACGCAGTCGCTGGTGGGCAGCGGCCTGGCGCGCGCGGTGCACGCCAACGGCTGGTTCCTGCTCGCGCCCATGGCGGTGGAACGCGCGAGCTACGGGCCGATGGTTTTCCTGGCGGCGTATGGCGGCCTGCATCGGGTTCATCGCCCGGCGCCTGTATCGCGGCAGCCTGCGCCGCGCCGAGGCCTGGGCCTGCGGGTTTGCCGCGGCGAGCGCGCGCATGCAGGACACCGCCGAGGGATTCGGCCAGCCGATCCGACAGATCTTCGAGCCCTTCTTCCGCATGCGCCGCGAGCTGCCCTCGCCCTTCGACGCGCGCCCGCGCTACCGCGTCGTGGTCGAGGACCGCTTCTGGCACGGCGTCTACCTGCCGATCGCGCGCCTGGTCGACCGCGTCGCGCGCTGGCGCGGCCTGCTGCAGCAGGGCCGCATCTCGATCTACCTGCTGTACAGCTTCATCACGCTGGTGATCCTGCTGCTGCTGGTGCGGCGATGAGCGGCCATGACGGGCACCGGCGTCCTCGCGCAGCTGCTCGAGATCGCCCTGGCGCTGGCGGCCGCGCCGCTGCTCACTGGGCTGGGTCGACCAGTGGCGCGCGCGCCTGCAGAACAAGTCGGCGCCGCCGCTGCTGCAGCCCTACCACGTCCTGCGCAAGCTCTTCCACAAGGAGTCGGTCGTGGCGGTGTCGGCCTCGCCGCTGTTCCGCCTGGCGCCCTACGTGAAGTTCGGCTGCATGACCCTGGCCTGCGCCATCGTGCCGACCCTGTCGACCGATCTGCCGCTGGCGACCGCCGCCGATGCCATCGCGCTCGTCGGCCTGTTCGCGCTGGCGCGCAGCTTCCTTGCCCTGGCCGCGATGGACATCGGCACGGCGTTCGGCACGCATGGGCGCGCGGCGCGACATGCTGATCGGCTTTCTCGCCGAGCCGGCGCTGCTGATGAGCCTTTTCTCGCGCCTCGCTCATCACGCATTCGACCTCGCTCGCCAACATGGTCCAGACCATGCGCACCGGCCGTTCGCCCTGGAGCCGAGCCTGGCCTTCGCCGGCGTGGCCTTCACCATCGTCTCCCTGGCGGAGAACGTGCGCATCCCGGTGGACAACCCGGCCACCCACCTGGAGCTGACGATGATCCACGAGGCCCTGATGCTGGAGTACTCGGGGCGGCACCTGGCGATGATGGAGTGGGCCGCGTCGCTCAAGCTCTTCGCCTATTCGTGCATCGGCCTGGCGCTCTTCTTTCCCTGGGGCGTCGCGCGAGATCGACTCGCCGCTGGCGATGATATCGCGGTGCCGGTGCTGGCTTTGAAGCTGGCGATCGGCGGCGTGCTGCTCGCGCTGATCGAAACCGCCAGCGCCAAGATGCGCATCTTCCGCGTCCCCGAGTTCCTGGCGACCTCGTTCCTGCTGGCGGTCATCGGACTGCTGGTGCACCAGCTGCTGGAAGCCTGAACGTGACCGCGCTGCTCAGCCAGAGCATCAACCTGTACGCGGCGATCCTGCTGCATCGTCTCCTTCGCGATGATCTCGCAGCGGCGGATCCTGAGCCTGGTGCACCTGTACACGCCCAGGGCGTGCCCTGGTCCCTGGCCACCGTGACCATGGGCTACCTGACCGCGCCAGGACACCTGTTCGTGTCGGCCGCTGACCCCTTCCGCTCAAGGTGGTGCTCATCCCGCCTGCTGCACCGGGTGATCGACCGGCTCGACGTGCGCTGGGACGTCGAGCCGCTGATCAACATCCCGACCACCATGCTCATCGGCATCGTGCTGGTGGTGTTCGCCTTCAACCTGGCGCTGCCGATCGCGGCCCTGTCCTCCTCGATCGCGCGCTCGACGCTGGGCATCGCGCTGGCCTGCGTGCTGCTGTCCTTCATGATGATGATCGTGCGCGCCAAGGCGATCCCGCAGGTGATCGGCTTCCTGTCGATGGAGAACTCGCTGTTCTTCGCCGCCACCGCGGCCACCAACGGCATGCCGATGCTGGTCGAGCTGGGCATCGCGCTGGACGTGCTGATGGCCTTCCTGATCTTCGGTGTGTTCATGTTCCAGATCCGCGAGCAGTTCGACAGCCTGGACATGCGCCACCTCGAACGGCTGCGAGACGACTGACGGTGCTGGCCCTGACGCTGCTGCTGGCCTGTCCGGTGACCGGTGCGCTGCTGCTGGCGCTGCTGGG
>CAVTZO010000028.1:0-36557 GCA_963739145.1 uncultured beta proteobacterium | reverse complement strand
CGTCACTTAATAATCCGAATCGCCTGATGCAGGATGACCGGTCGCGGCGGCTTGGCGTGACGTCGGCGAAGTGGCCAGTTGCTCATCTTTCGTTTGACGCCGCGTGGATTGCGCCGCCCGCGGCGGCACGCGACTCGCTCCTGCAAGATCTCCTCGAGTACGCGTTCATGGAACGCTTTCCTCCGCCGAGGGGGGAATAGCGCCGTAGAGGGGCAACTTGCGTCGAACTACCCGCACCGCATGCAGGAAAGAGAGCCGGTCGGGATCCTCGTCGACCTTGCAGGGCCGCTTCGTGCATCAACCCGCGCACCGCGAAATGCGCCAACAGCAGGCCATAGAATTCCTGCCGCACCAGATCCGGGGTCTTGCTGCGCAGGACGATCTTGGCTCCCCGCAGATGGGTCTTCAGTTCGTCGAAGGCCCCCTCGATCTCCCAACGTTCATGGTAAAGCGCCGCCAATTCCTCGGCCGGAGCCGCACCGGGTCCAGGATCGTGGTCAGCAAGCGATAGACGGCTCGGCCCCCTCCACCCCTTCCAGCCGGTACTCGATCACCCGCACGGGAATCGCGGCGTCTGCGGCCGGAGGCGCTCCCGCCCGGCGGATAGCATGCGACTGAGATAAGAACCATCCGGCAGAGCTTGTTCCACGGGAAATCGCAGGTCCTTCTTCACTCCCCACAGCAAGTCGGGCCGCGGGCACGGGCGTGCTTCCACAAGCCATAGCTGAAGAAGCCGCGGTCGGCCAGGCACAGCATGCCCGGCTGCCAACGCCCCACCACCGCCTTCGCCAAGGTGTTCTCGCCCGTGCCATAGCCGCCCACTTGGGTGCCGAACAACACGTGCGTGCCATTCTCCACCAGCGACACGAAACGAATCTGCGGATAGGCCCCGCGCCCCGCTGGTTCCGGGGTGACCGAAGTCTTGCCGTTGGCTTGCTCGTCGGCCACCGCCAGCGTGCTGCCGTCCAGACTCACCAGGCGCCAACTCCGGTACCAGGCCCCCTGGGTCGCCTCCACCGCCAGCGGCTTCACCACTTCGTCGTGCAGTTGGCGCAGCAGCTGCCAACCCAGCCGCGTGCGCGCTTGCGAGATCCCCGACTTGCCGGTCACCTTCACCGCCTGAGCTCCGGCCCCAGCAGCCACGCCAGGCCTTCCAGCAAACAGCGCAACACCTCGCGGTAGGACACTTGCATGAACAGCGCCAACGCGATGACATAGTAGACGACCACGTGCGCCGGCAATTCGCGCTCCCGCCGGCTGGCCTTGCCGTGCGCCGCCAGCACCGAGCGCACTCGCTCCAGCGGAAACGTCTTGGCGATCACGCCAAGACTGACGTAATCGGTGATTCGGCTGCCCTCGGGAAGAGTCGCAAGCGTGCGCGCCATCGCCGGTTCTCCTGCCATGGAAAGTGGCAGGATACGCTGAAAATGGCGTTAAGTGACGAGTATTGGTTCTAGCTCGGATATTCCGGCTCCTGGCCAACCTGAGTTCGGCGCGCGGGTCCGGTGCGGCGCGCCGCGGCGGCGCGCGCAGTTTGCGCCCGACGCGGCGCGCCGCACCGGAGGACCCGCGCGCCGTGAACGGCTAGGCTTCGGCTAGGCTAGAAACAACCGGTAGGCCGGGTTCGCGGTCTCGTCCGAGCAGGGGTAGCCGAGCGTGGACAGGAAGCGCTTGAGCGCGCCTTTTTCTCCGCGCGGCACCTGCAGTCCGACCAGGATGCGGCCGTAGTCGGCACCCTGGTTGCGATAGTGGAACAGCGAGATGTTCCAGTTCGGGCGACATCGAGCTGAGGAACCGCATCAGCGCGCCGGGCCGCTCCGGAAACTCGAACCGGTACAGCAGCTCGTCCCTGGCCAGCGGCGAACGGCCGCCGACCATGTGGCGCAGGTGCTCCTTGGCCAGCTCGTCGTCGGTCAGGTCGAGCGCGGCGAACCCGGCGCGCCGGAACGCCTTCGCGAGCTTGTCGGCCTCGTTGCGCTGCGCAAGCTGCACGCCGACGAAGATGTGGGCGACCCGCGGGTCGGCGATCCGGTAGTTGAACTCGGTCACGTTGCGCTTGCCGACCAGCGCGCAGAAGCGCTTGAACGACGCCGCGCTCCTCGGGAATGGTCACCGCGAACACGGCCTCGCGCCGCTCGCCGACCTCGGCCCGCTCGGCGACGAAGCGCAGGCGGTCGAAATTCATGTTGGCGCCGCTGGCGATCGCGACCAGCGTCTGCCCCTCGCAGCCGCTCGCGTTCCACGTACGCCTTGCAGCCGGCCACCGCCAGCGCGCCGGCCGGCTCCAGCACGGCCGCGCGTGTCCTGGAACACGTCCTTGATCGCGGCGCACAGCGCGTCGGTGTCGACCGTGACGATATCGTCGACGTGCTGCCGGCACAGGCGGAAGGTCTCCTCGCCGACCAGCCGCACCGCGGTCCCGTCCGAGAACAGGCCCACGTCGTGCAGCGTGCACGCGCCGGCCCGCCTGCAGCGAGCGCGCCATCGCGTCCGAGTCGGCGGTCTGCACGCCGATCACCCGGATCTGCGGTTGCACCGCCTTCACGTACGTGGCCACGCCCGAAATCAGGCCGCCGCCGCCGATCGGCACGAAGATCGCGTGGATCGGTCCGGTGCCGTCCGGGTGGTGTTGCCGCAGGATCTCCATCGCAACCGTGCCCTGGCCCGCGATCACGTCCGGATCGTCGAACGGGTGCACGAAGGTCAGCCGGTGGCGCGCCTGCAACTGGGTCGCGCGCGCATAAGCGTCCGAATACGAATCGCCGTGCAATTCCACCTGCGCCCCGCGCGAGCGCACCGCGTCGACCTTCACCTGGGGGGTGGTGACCGGCATCACGATCACCGCCCGGCAGTGCAGGCGCTGGGCGGCAAGCGCGACGCCCTGCGCATGATTGCCAGCCGAGGCCGCGATCACGCCGCGCCGCCGCTCGGCCGCGTCGAGCTTGACCATCCGGTTGTAGGCGCCGCGCAGCTTGAAGCTGAACACCGGCTGCAGGTCCTCGCGCTTGAGCAGCACCCGGTTGCCCAGGCGCTCCGACAGGGTGGGCGCATGATCCAGCGCGGTTTCGATCGCGACGTCGTACACGCGCGCATTGAGCACGCGACGCAGGTAATCCTGGGCCGTCATCGGCCTCCCCCCGGAACAGGCAAATGCAAAGCGGCCGGGCGGCCGCAATGCGGGATTGTGCCTCGGATCGGTCCCCGCGCTCAGACCGGGCTGCGACTGCTACTGCGCGAAGTCGCTGTCCTGACTCAGGGTCAACGCCGCATCGGGCGTGATCACCGCGATGTCCTCGGCCGGCGAGTTGCCGGCGCTTCCGGTCAACTGGAGCATCGCCGGCATGCCGGCCTGGACCGGGCCGCTCGCAAGTGCAGCCCAGTACACCGGACTGGCCGGAAGGGTCACCGCGTTGCCCGTCAACGGGCTGATCGTGCCCAGCGAACCGATGTGCGGACCCGCCGCGCCCGACGCGTTGAAGAGGTCGAGGCTTCCTGAAGTCACCAGCGTCGGGGAAGCTCCGCCCGAGCCGATCTCGAAATCCGCGCCCCCCGTAGTGCCCGAAAACGCCGGCAACGCGTTGGCGCCCATGGAGACCACCAGCGCGCCGACATTCGTGACCGTGCCCGAGGTGGGTACCGACCCCGGCGCGACGGCACCCAGCACGGCGCTCACGCTGTTCGCAACCGCGTTGGTCGGACCCGGCGCGCCATTGCTGCCCATCGTCACGTAGAACGCCTGCTTAGCGAACCCTGTCGAGCTCGTCGCCGACGAATCGGCGATGGTGAAATACACCGTGTCGCCGACCAAGAATGCGACCGGCGTGGCTGCAGCGCCCAGGCCCATCAACGAATCGATCGTCTGGTTCCCACTCAGCAAGTTGTTGAGCATCCCTCCATTGCGAGTCAGGTTCGACTTCGGCGCCGACAGCAGGTTGGTCACGATCGGAGCGACTGCGGTGGTGCCGAAGTAAACCAGCGCTCCCGTCGTCTCGCCGACCAGCCTGATGGTCGCCAGCGTGGTATCGCGAGGCCCGGAGGTTGGCGCGAGGGTCGATTCGTTGATCTGCAGAATCCACGTCCCGGCACCATTCGTGTTGTCGATCGGAACGTACACATTGGCGCCGTCGAACACCGCACCGTTGTCGACCCGATCACCACCGGTCAGTGCCTGGATCTGCGATATCGCCCCCGTACCCAGGTTCAGGCTGTAGATGCCGTTGTAGTCCCAGTAGAGCCAGACATTGCCGCTGGTGATCCCCAAGCTGAGGAAGTCACCGCTCGTCACGTCGTGGCCGGTGCCGGCCAGCGGCGTCGCGAAATTCGTGGGGGGTTTCAACAGCGTGGCGTCGTACTGTTGCAGAGTAACCGGCCCGATCGGAAAGCCGGTGGTCGGATCGGTCGCGGGGTGGTTGATCGCCACGAACCCGGTAATGGTGCCGCTCGCGTTGTAGATCGCCTGGACCAGCTCGACCTGGTTGATCGGTCCGAGCGACACCGGCGCCGTGGTGGAACTCATCGACAACTGGAAGACTGCGAACTTGTCGTCGAGCGTGCCGCAATTATGGTCATTCCCGAGCACCCGGAACTGGATCCACGAGAGCTTGGCCGCGGCGTAGTTGTCGAACACGACCGGCGCCGTGGAACACAGCTGGGCGCCCGCTACCGTCGCGCTGGAAAGCTGCACCGGGGCCGGATTGGCCGGCGTCGTGCCCGACTTGCGCAGATCGACCGCGTACAGCAGGCCGGAAATGTTGGAAGTGGCGCTCGCGAAAACGAGATATCGCGTCCCCCACGCGGTGATGGAACTGCCGCTGACCAAATACTCACTGACTGTCGCGAGCGGCAACGCGGTGCCGCCGGGCGCGAGCTGAACCTTGCCCTGCCCGACGTCGTACGGCACCGGCTGGTTGACGGGGTCGACGAACTGTATTCCGTACAGGCTGGGTGCCTGCCCGCCCCCGGTGGGATCGGCCGGAGGCTCCAGGTCGGCGAACGGAATGGGCGTTCCCGCTGACGCCGCTCCCCCTGCAATGCCGGCCAGGAAGTAGCTTCCCGCGGACGGAGGCGGCGGCGGAGGGGGAGTCGGTGAGGGTGATGGCGCCGGGCTTGGCGCCGGGCTGCCGCCACCGCCGCCGCCTCCGCAGCCCGCCAGGGCCACGCCGGCAATGGCCGCCGCAAACAGGGACCGTCGCAGTTCCTTGCGCATATCTTGTTCCCCTCGATCCGTCGCTGTCCCGGTAAGGTGTCACCGGTTGAATGAGTCGCACCTTAGCAAGAAAACCCGGCAAAAAACCTCGGGCGAACGCCGTAACACGCTCCGGTTTACCATCCAATCGGCTTCCCGGCCGATGGCCTTGCGCTTACTGTGACCGGCTTTTCGCTTACTGTGCCGCGCCAACCCGGCTGTCTGAGCGCCCGCAAAGCAAGGCCGTCACCCGCTCAGGCCCGCCTGCACCCGTTCGTGCACCTGGAACGCCATCAGCGCCAGGAAAGCGGCTAGGGTCAGGTAGATCAGCGTGTAGCGCCAGCGCACCCCGGCCGCGACCCCGTAATAGGCGACCGCTTCGGGCGAGTTGGGGTCGTGGCGCCAGGCCGCCATCAGCTGCGGAGCCGCCAGCAGGGCCACCAGCAGCAGCATGGGGCTGGGCCAGTACAGGAAGAGGCCGAGCAGGATCGGCACGCCGAGAAACCAGATGCGGGGCCCCAGCACCGCCGTGATGCGCCCGCCGTCGAACGGCGACATCGGGATCATGTTGAACAGGTTGATCACGAATCCCGAGTACGCGACCGCCATCCAGACCCGGCTGTCCGACGCGTCGGCGTACAGGTAGGCGGCGACCGCCCCCACCGTGCCCAGCAGCGGGCCGCCCAGGCCCACGTAGGCTTCGGTCTCGGCGTCGTGCGGAAGATCTTTCAGCTGAATCCACGCGCCCACAAATGGAATGAAGGTCGGCGCGCCCACATCCAGGCCGCGCTGGCGCGCAGCGACGTAATGCCCCATCTCGTGCACCAGCAACAGCAGGACGAAGCCCACCGCGTAAAGCCAGCCGAATATCCAGGCGTATACGGCCACCGAGATCAGCATCGTGCCGGCGGTGGTCGCAACTTTTGCGAACTTGGCGCTCGCCAGCAACAACGCCAGCAGCTTCAGCATGGGCAGCGGGCCGCTTCCAAAGCCCCGACGGGGCGATGCGAAGGGCGCCGAATTGTATCGGCCCTGCGGCGTGCCAGGTGGCCCGGGCCGTTTTGCTCTACACTTCGCGCCCCCCGCCTCGGCGCGCGCCGACCTGGAAATGGAACCAACGCTGCTGCCCGTCACCGTGCTCACCGGCTTCCTGGGCGCCGGCAAGACGACGCTTCTGAACCGCATCCTGGCGCAGCCGCACGGACGGCGCATCGCGGTGATCGAAAACGAATACGGGCCGGAAGGCGTGGATCACGAGCTGCTGGTCACCGAGACGCGCGAGCAGATCGTGGAGATGAACAACGGCTGCCTGTGCTGCACCGTGCGCGGCGACCTGGTGCGCATCCTGGGCGAGCTGCGGGCCAGGCGGGAAGGCGGGCAGCTGAGCTTCGAGCGGGTGATCGTCGAGACGACCGGCATGGCCAATCCGGGCCCGGTCACGCAGACTTTCTTCATCGACGAGGACGTGGCCAGCTATTACCGCCTGGACGCCGTCATCACGGTGGTCGACGCCAAGCACGGCCATGCGACGCTGGACGAGCAGCCGGAGGCCCAGAACCAGGTTGGCTTCGCCGACCGGATCCTGCTGTCGAAGTCCGACCTGGTCGAGCCGGATGAAGTCGACTCCCTGCGTACGCGCCTGGTGCGGATAAATCCGCGCGCGCCGATCCGGGTCGTGCAGATGGGTCAGGTTCCCCTGGACGAGATCCTGGACATCCAGGGATTCCAGCTCGACGCGATCCTGAGAATCGACCCGGATTTCCTCGCCGCCGAGCGCGCCCGTGGCGGCCCGGCCGCCCAGACACATGACCCCGAGCATCATCACGAGCACGAGGCCGACGGCGAAGAACACGACCACGACCACCCGCACGGCGGCGCGGACCACGCTTCGGCCCACGACGACGCGGTGCAGGCGTTCGTGTTCCGATCCACGCGCCCGTTTGCGCCGGCGCGGCTCGAGGAGTACCTGGGCGCGTTAACACAAGTTTACGGGCAGGATTTGCTTCGGTATAAAGGCGTGCTTTTCGTCAGCGGCTCTCCGCGGCGCCAGATACTGCAGGGAGTCCACATGATGATCGACGCGGCGCCAGGCCGCCCTTGGCGCAAGGACGAGCGGCCGGCGAGCACAATCGTGTTCATTGGGCGCAATCTGCCCAAGGAAGCGATTCTTAAGGGGCTCGAGGCCTGTCTGGCGCGCTAGCCACAGCGTATGGGCTTGTAAAGGTTGAATCCGATGGTTTCCAAATCGAAGGCGCCGACGCGAGTGAAGACGGCCGCAAAGAAGACCGGCAAGGCTGTCAAGGCGGTCGCGCGCAAGGTAAGCAAACCCGTTGCCAGGACGGCGCGACCTGCTGCACCCAAGCCGGCGCCGAAGTCGTCCAAGACGAAACCGGTCAAGCCGGCCGCCGTCGCGCCAAAGGCAAAGCCGGCGGCCAAGGCGGTCGTGCCGGCCAAGCCGGCCGCTCCAGCCGCGCGGGGCGGGAGCGCCAAGACGGCCGGCGGCAAATCGTCCAAGCCCGCGGTCGCCGTCGTGCCGGCGCCTTCGCCGGAGATCGCCGCTCCGGTGCCGCGCTCGACGACGCGAACCGTGCACACGGTCAGCCCGAAGGACCTGGCGGCCGCGCACGAATACCTTCTGAACCGGTCGTCGGGCCGCAGCGAGGAGCCGGTCGTCGTCAATGGCAGGCGCCTGCTGACCGAGGAGCAGCTGCTGCACATGCCCGACGCCGACTACATGAACGAGGATCAGCTCGCCTTTTTCAAGCACCGCCTGCAGCAGATGGAGCGCGAGCTGCTGAGCAACGCCGACGAGACCACCGAGCACTTGCGCGAGACCGTGATCGTGCCGGATCCGGCCGATCGCGCCACGATCGAGGAGGAGCATGCGCTCGAGTTGCGCACGCGCGACCGCGAACGCAAGCTGCTGAAGAAGGTCCAGTCTGCGCTGCAGCAGATCGAGTCGGGCGAGTATGGCTTTTGCGAAGAGACCGGCGACCCGATCGGGATCCCGCGCCTGCTGGCGCGTCCAACCGCGACGCTGTCACTGGAGGCCCAGCAGCGCCGCGAGATGAAGCAGAAGCTGTTCGGAGATTAAGTTAGACGGAAAAAATCATGGGGGGCCTCTCCCCCGGCCCCTTCGGTGCTTCACGACCCCACCGACTCCGGTAGTGAAGCGCGCGCGTCGGACTGAGACACTGCGGACCATTGCCTCCGCAGGAGCTGTCCGATGCGCGACCTGTCTGCCAATGACCTTGCCCCGGCCGCCGCGACGTACGCCTCGATTCGGGCTACCGGCGTGGCGCGCCGCGCCCCTGTTGAATTCATCTCGAAGCTGGTTCTGAGCGGCCCCAGGGACCGCGCTCTGATCGAGGCGGTCGGCGGCTCTATCCGGGCCGCCTGCAAAGTTGCGTGCTGGCAGCCTGGCTGCGCGGCGGCTGGCAGCTGAGCCGCGCGCGGCCCGCCCAGGCGCTCGCGATGCCTCCGCCCTTACCGTCGCCCGCCCGCCCTGCGGTCCGTCTGACGCGGCGTATCCGCTTCGATGACCCGAACGATCCCGCGCTGGCCGGGTTTCTTCGCAGCCTGCCGCGCAAGGAGCGCGGGCGCGAAATTCGCCACTTCATTGCGCTGGCGCTGGGAAGCCGAGCACGGCGTGGGGCTTAGGAGCGCTTGCGATTGCGCCGCCTGCTCTGGTGCGCTCTGCTGGGCCTGGCGCTGCCGCCTGCGAGCGGCGCGCCCTCCGTCGGGACAGACCGGCCTATCGACCCCCTGGCCCGGGCCGTCGCGCGTGCCCAGGCTCGCGCGGACGGAGTCGGCGGCCCGCTGCTGCACGCGTTCGTCGATCCGCGCTGCGGCGCCTGTCAGCTGCTCATGGAGCGGCTGCGGCCGCTGATTGCCGCCCGAGAACTGAGAGTGCGCTGGATCCCGGTCCAGGCGCTCGGCCGCGAAGCGCCGGCTGCCGACGCGGTGCGAGCCAATACGGCGCTTCTCGCGCTCCTATCGGGATCAGTTGCAACGCCCACGCTCGCGTACCGTACCGAGGACGGCACGCTGCGCATCCACGTGGGAACGCCCGCGGATCTCGGGGCGCTGCTGCGCAACGCGCGCTAAGGCTAGTGCGCTGCCGCCGGCGGACTGACCGCCACGGCTTCCTTGCCCTTGGCGGTATCGACCGGCCGTCCCTCCAGGTAATTCATCCCTTGCTTCAGCTGGAAGTCGTCGTTCGAACCGAACTCGTAGCGATGCGGTGGCGGCACAGGGCGCGTCGTACCCGTGCCATCGTTCTTGTCCTCGGCCCCGGTACTCGTCTGGTCGGCGCCCTTGGCCGGTTCCAGCGGCGCAGCGTTCTCGTTTTCCAGGTGATGCGCCAGGTCGGCTTCGCGCACGTTCAGGCCCGCGAAATTGCCCTCGGGCGTGTCCTCGACCTGCAGGTCCGGCGCAATGCCCTGGGCCTGGATCGAGCGCCCGTTCGGCGTGTAGTAGCGGGCCGTGGTCAGCTTGATCGCGGTCGGGTTGTCGCGGTCGTTGCGGATCGGAATGATCGTCTGCACCGAGCCCTTGCCGAAGGTCTGGGTCCCGATGAGGGTCGCCCGCTTATGGTCCTGCAGGGCACCCGCCACGATTTCGGACGCGGACGCGCTCGCCCCGTTGACGAGCACGACCATGGGCACCGACTTGACCTGCGCCGGCAGATGCAACAGCGCGTCGTCGCCGTGCGCGCGCTGGTAATCGGACGGATTCGCCGCATAACGACGATGCGCATCCTCGGTGCGCCCTTCGGTCGTCACGACGGTGACGTCCGGTGCCAGGAAGACCGCCGAAACGCCGACCGCCGCGTGCAACAGGCCGCCCGGATCATTGCGAAGATCCAGCACGATCCCCTTCAGCGGGCCCTGCTTGTACAGGTCCCCGAGCTGCTTGGCCAGATCATCGACCGTGCGCTCCTGGAACTGGCTGATGCGAACAAAGGCGTACCCGGGCTCGATCACCTTGGACTTGACCGATTGCACCCGGATCACGTCGCGCATCAGCCTTACCTCGAGCGGCGCGGTCTCACCCTTGCGCACCAGGGTCAGGGTAATCGGCGTCTTGCGGTTTGCCCCGCATCAGCTTGATCGCGTCGCCCAGCGCCATGCCACGCGTGAACTTGTCGTCGATCTTGATGATAAGGTCGCCGGCGCGGATTCCCGCGCGGGCCGCTGGCGTGTCGTCGATCGGGGCGATCACGCGCACCGCCCCGTCCTCCGCGCCGACCTCTATACCGAGGCCGCCGAACTCACCCTGGGTCCCGACCTGCAGGTCCTTGAACGCGTCCGCGTCGAGGAATGCCGAATGCGGATCCAGCCCGGCCAGCATGCCGGAGATGGCCTCCTGCATCAGCTTGCGATCCTCGACCGGCTCGACGTAATTGGCCTTGATCGCGCCGAACACCTCGGTGAACTCGCGGATCTCCTCCAGCGGGATCGGTCCGCGTGGATCGCGGAAAGCGTAGGCGCTCAGGCCATAGCTGATCGACAGTCCGGCGATCACACCGACGCCGACCAGACTCCAACTGCGCAAACGTCCACCGCTCATGCCGCCTCCAGCGAGGGATTGGTCCAATCTCAAAGCTAGCGCGGACCTATCCACGCTAGGGGGTCGAAAGGCTTGCCTTGATACCTCAATTCGAAGTATAGGCCGGAATCCTGGCTGCCTCCGGTGCTGCCGACCGCGGCGATCACGTCGCGGGCCTGGACCTGGTCGCCGATACTGCGCAGCAGCGTTTCGTTGTCGCCGTAGACCGACAGCAGGCCGTTACCGTGGTCCAGAATCATCAGGTTGCCAAAGCCGCGCAGCCAGTCGGCGAATACGACCCGACCGGCGGCCACTGCGTGCACCTCGGCCCCGGCCGGCGCGCGGATGAAGAGCCCTTTCCAGGTCGGGGCCCCCGACTGGGGCTGACCGTCCTCGTCGCGCCGCGCCGAGCCGAAGCGGGCGGCCAGCTGGCCGTCCACCGGAAGCTCCAGTTTGCCGCGCAGCGCGTCGAAAGCTGCCAGGCTCGGTGTGGCGCCATGCGATTCGCTCGCCGCTGCCGGCGGGTGCGCCGGGCGCCGGCGTGCCTGCTCGGCCAGCACGCGCGAGATCTGGTCGATCAGCGAGCCGAGCCGCGATTCGTCATGCTCCATGCCCGCCACCGAGCGGCGCTGGGTCGAGATTTCACGCGAAAGGCGCGCCAGCGTGGTCTTGCGGGCGGCCTGCTGATCCAGCAGCTGCGCCCGGCTGGCCCTTTCCTGGGTCGCGATCGAAGCCAGTTCCGCCTTACGCTCACGCGACTGCCCTTCCAGCTGAACCAGCTCTTCGTGACGCTCCCTTAAATCTCCGATCTGGCGCAGCTCCGAATGGATGATTCGATCGACATAAATACGCTCGCGCGCGGCACTGCCGGGTGGCGTGCCGTCGAACAATTCCTGCCACGGGCGTCGGCTTTCCAGGCTCAGCCGCGTCCGAATCATTTGTCCGACAGCCGACTCGTGAGTTCCCTGGCGCGAGCGCGTGCTGCGCTCCCGTTCCTGCAACGCGCCGATCTGCGCTTCGACCTGGCGCCGCGCCTGGGACAGCTCGCGCAGGCGGCGATTGGCCGCAGAAATGGCGGTTTCCGACTCGGCCAGCGCGTCCGACGCTTCCGAATGTGCGGTCTCGGACTGCGCCAGGCGCTTCTTAAGCTGCGCCAGCCGGGCGCGCAAATCGCGCTGCTCGTCCTGCAGCTTTTGCTTTCTCTGGGCGCTGGGAGGGCCGCCATCCGGCGCCCCGGCAGGCGGGGCCGCGCGCGCCTGCGGAGCCGTCGCGCCCGCAAGGGCCACGGCCAGCGCAACGGCCGGTAATGTCAGCGGGAAGCGCGTTCGCTTTACTCCGGATCGCCCAGGTAGTAACGCTTCAGCGGGCGCAGCGCGTCATCCAGTTCGAACACGAGCGGCACGCCGGTCGGAATGTTCAGCTCGACGATGTCCTCGTCGGACACGTTTTCCAGGAACTTGACCATCGCGCGCAACGAATTGCCGTGCGCCGCGATCAGCACGCTGCGGCCGCGCGACAGCGCCGGAGCGATCGAGTCCTTCCAGAACGGGACGACCCGGTCCACCGTGTCCTTCAGCGATTCGGTCAGCGGGATCTGCCCGGGCTGAAGCATGTGATAGCGCGGATCCCGCCCGCTGCCGCGCTCGTCGTCGGGACCCAGCGCGGGCGGCGGTACCGCGTACGAGCGGCGCCACACGTGCACCTGCTCCTTGCCGAACCGCTGCGCCGTTTCCTCCTTGTTCAGCCCCTGCAACGCGCCATAGTGCCGCTCGTTCAGGCGCCAGTTGTGCACGACCGGGATCCACATCCGATCCAGGTCGTCGAGCACGATCCACAGGGTGCGGATCGCACGGCGCAGCATCGACGTGTAGGCGATATCGAACGCGAAGCCTTGCTCGCGCAGCAGTCGGGCCGCCTCGTGCGCCTCGCGTTCGCCCTGTTCCGTCAAATCGACGTCGGTCCAGCCGGTGAACCGGTTTTCCAGGTTCCACTGGCTCTGGCCGTGTCGAAGCAGTACCAGCCGGTGAGTGCTCATAGCGCCCCATTCTATAATCACCGCACTGCCATCACATCGCACCCCCCGGTGCACTCCAAGTGCAATTCTTTCTCGATACCAATAACCTGCTGCTGATCGCCGTGGCCTGCGTCAGCGGCGGGCTGCTGCTGTGGCCGCTCGTGCGCGAAGGCGCCGGCGGCCGCAGCGTCTCGACGCTGGCTGCCACGCAGATGATCAACTCGCGCCATGCGCAGATCGTCGACGTGCGACGCCCCGAGGAATTCGCGACCGGCTCGGTGCCCAATGCGCGCAACATTCCATTGGCCGAAATCGGCCAGCGCTGTTCCGAGTTGCGCAAGGACCGTCCCGTCATCCTGGTGTGCAACCAGGGTCGCAACGCAAACGGCGCGGTTCCGAAGCTTCGTGCCGGCGGCATCGGCGAGGTCTACGTGCTGGCCGGTGGCGTTGCCGCCTGGCGCGAAGCCGGGTTGCCGATCCGCAAGTGACGGCGCGGTTTCGATGAGCGTGCGGGTCCGCATGTACAGCATGGCGTCGTGTCCGTATTGCATCCGCGCCGAGCGCCTGCTGACGGCGCGTGGCGTCGAATCGATCGACGTGCTGCGCGTGGACCTGGACCCGTCCCTGCGCCGGGAGATGATTCGCACGACGGGCCGGTGCACCGTGCCCCAGATCTTTTTCGACGACACGCACATCGGCGGTTACGACGACCTGGCGGCGCTGGACCGCGAAGGCAAGCTGCCGGGCCTGCTCCAAACTTGAAAGCGAGCGCCATGACACAGAGTCCCGTTTCAACCGGCGCCGATGGCGCCGGGGCCACCCCTGGCGCAGGCGCCGTCTTCACGGTGCAGCGCATCTACCTGAAGGATGCTTCGCTCGAGATGCCGAACGCGCCGACCATCTTCCTGGAGGAGGGTCCGCCGCAGGTCGATGTCCAGATGGATATCGGCAACGAGAAGATCGCCGACGGCATGCACGAGATCGCGGTGCGGGTGACGTTGACGGCGCGCATCAAGGACAAGGTGCTGTTCCTGGTCGAGGCCAAGCAGGCCGGCATTTTCGAGCTGCGCGGGATCCCGGGTGAACAGCTGGAGCAGGTCCTGGGCATCGTGTGCCCGGGAATCGTCTTCCCGTACCTGCGCGCCAACGTGGCGGACCTGATCTCGCGCAGCGGACTGCCGCCGATCCATCTGACCGAAATCAACTTCGAGGCCCTGTACCGGCAGCGACAGGCCCAGAACGCTGCAGCCCGGTCGCCGATCGTCGTTCCGCCCGGCTCCAACACCCGGCAGTAAGGTCGCGAACCTCCTGGGCGGGTCGGGCCTCGAATGCGCGTTGCGATCCTCGGCGCCGGGGCCTGGGGCACGGCACTGGCCTGCGCGCTGGCCGGCCGGCGCGAAGTCGCGCTGTGGGCGCGCAGCCCCGAGCAGGCGCGGCAGATGCGCGAAGACCGGGTCAATCCGCGCTACCTGCCCGGCATCGCGCTGCCGCCCTCGATCGTCGTGACCGCCGAGTTGCAGCAGGCGTTGCGCTTCGCCGCGGGCGGCCTGGTGGCGCTGGCCACCCCGACCGCGGCGCTGCGCCCGACCCTGCAGGCATTGCGCGCGGACCCTGATTTGCCATCCATCGTCTGGCTGTGCAAGGGCTTCGAACCCGACAGCCGGATGCTGCCGCACGAGATCGTCGCAGACGAATTGCCGGGCAGCACGGGAGGGCCGCTGTCCGGGCCGAGTTTCGCCGACGAAGTGGCGCGCGGGCTGCCGACGGCGTTGACGGTGGCCGGCGCCCCGGATTTCTGCGCACAGGTCACGCGCGCCCTGCACGGGGATGCGCTGCGCATCTACTCCACCCGGGACGTCATCGGGGTCGAGGTCGGCGGGGCCGTCAAGAACGTGATGGCGATCGGCACCGGGATCGCCGACGCGCTGGGATTGGGCAGCAATGCGCGCGCCGCGCTGATCACGCGAGGGTTGGCCGAGATCACGCGGCTGGGCGTGGCGCTGGGCGGCCGCGCCGAGACGTTCACCGGCCTGGCCGGCGTGGGGGACTTGATCCTGACTTGCACCGGCGAGCTGTCGCGCAACCGCCGCATCGGGCTCGAGCTCGGACACGGCACCGCGCTGCAAAGTGCGCTGGCCGGCCTCGGCCACGTCGCCGAAGGAGTCTGGTCGGCTCCAGCCACGGCCGACCGCGCCCGCGAGGCCGGAGTCGACATGCCCATCACGCAGGCGGTGTGCGCGGTCCTCGATGGACACCTGAGCCCGGGCGCCGCGCTCGAGCGCCTGCTCGCGCGCGAGCCGCGCCACGAGTGAGCGTGGCCGGGAGCGCTCCTTGACGGGCCGCGGCGACGCGGGCTCGGCCGCGGCCGGCCGACGCAGCGTCTGCGTGTTCTGCGGATCCGCGCCGGGACGCGATCCGCGGTTTATCGCCGCCGCGCGCGACACCGGGTCGCTGCTCGCCAGCCGGGGTGTGACGCTGGTGTACGGCGGTGGCCACGTTGGAATGATGGGAGCGGTGGCCGACGCTGCTTTGGCCGCCGGCGGCCAGGTCATCGGCGTGATCCCGCAGCACCTGATGCGGCCCGAGGTGGCGCACCAGGGACTTTCCGAGCTGATCCTGGTCGAGTCGATGCACCAGCGCAAACGGCTGATGGCCGATCGCGCGGACGGCTTCCTCGCGCTGCCGGGGGGCTACGGAACGCTCGACGAGACGTTCGAAATGGTGACCTGGCTGCAACTGGGGCTGCAACGCAAGCCGCTGGTGCTCATCAACGTGCAGGGTTACTTCGACCCGCTGCTGCAGTGGGTGCGACAGGCGGTCGAGGCCGGCTTCGTGCATGCGCGCCAGGCCCACCTTTTGCGGGCCGAGGCCACGCCGCAGGAAGCGCTGGCGCAACTGGAGATTGCAATTCAGTCGCGCGCGGCGGATGCGCCCACTTAACTACCCTCACCCCCGGCCCCTCTGCGCGCTTTTCAAACTCCGCCCGAGAATCCGGACTGGCGCCAGGCCTCGAACACGACCACGGCGACCGCGTTGGACAGGTTCAGGCTGCGATTGCCGGGGCGCATCGGCAGCCTGAGCTGACGCGCCGGGGGGAAAAGCGCCCGCACGGCGGGCGGCAACCCGCTCACTTCGGATCCGAACACGAACCAGTCGCCTGCGCGGAATTCGACTTCGGAAAAGTGCGCGCTGCCGTGCCGCGTCAGCGCGAACAGCCGCTGCGGGTCCGGCCGTTCCGATTGCAGCAAGCGCTCGAAACTCGCGTGAACGCAGACCTGCGCGAACTCGTGGTAGTCCAAGCCGGCACGCCGCAGGCGCGAATGATCCAGCGCGAAACCGAGCGGCTCCACCAGATGCAAGCGGGCACCGGTGTTGGCGCAAAGCCGGATCACATTGCCGGTGTTCGGCGGAATCTGAGGCTCGACCAGCACGACCTGGAACATCGCGATTCGCTCAGGGCGTGCGGGCGACCACCAGGTTGACGACCTGCTCGAGGCCGGCGCGCTTCAGGACCTGCGCAATTTCGTTCAGCGTGGCGCCGCTGGTCATCACGTCGTCGACGACCGCGGCACAGCGAACGGCAAGCGGCGCCCGGAGCACAAACGCGCCCCGTACGTTGCGCTGGCGCTGTGCCAGCGGCAGCGACTGCTGCGGCGGGCCGCCCCGCACGCGCGCCAGCGTCCGGCGCATCAGCGGCACCGAGTGGCGGCGCGCGACCACGCGCGCGATCTCGATCGCCTGGTTGAACCCCCGTTCGCGCTGTCGGCGATCGGACAGGGGTACCGCAAGCAGGCAATCGATGCGCGCATCGCGCTCGATCCGCTCGGCCAGAAGCTCGCCGAACACCGCGGCCAGGTCGAGCCGCGCGCCCAACTTCATGGCCGTGACCATGCCATCGACGGGCGGCGCATAGTCCGCCAACGCGATCGTGCGGTCGAAGCCCGGGGGCGCGGCCAGGCAACGGCCGCACCGCGTCTCGCGCGCCACACCGAACAGGCGCGCGGCGCACACGTGGCAGCGAGCGCACCGACCATCGAAGAAATCCCGCAGGCAGCCGGGACAGACCGGATCGCCGCGTTCGACCCGACACACGGCGCAACAGGGTGCGGCCAGTCGACGCAGGCCGATCGCGATGCGATGAACGATGCCGACCGGCCGTGCGACGGCCGCTGCGGGAGGCAACCGGATCATCGCGCCGAGCATATACTGGCGCGCCGTGCGACCGCGGGTCCGGCGACTACACATGACTCCCGACTCCGGCAGTGTCGATGGATCCGGCGCTGCGCCCGGGTCCACGCGGGCGCCCTTTCGCAGCGCGACGGTGCGGCACCAGTTCGACCGGGGCGCGCATCGTTTCGCGGCGGCTTCCGCCATCGTGCGCGAGGTCGGCCTGCGGCTGCTCGAGCGGCTCGACACGATCCGGCACGAGGCGCGCGTCGTGCTCGATCTGGGATGCGGCCCTGGCGCGCAGCGACAGGCGCTGCTGGAGCGCTTCCAGCACGCGACCTGGATCGGGGTCGACCTGTCGCGCGCCATGCTGACGCAGGTTGCCGCGCCCGGCGCGCCGTGGACGCGCTGGCTGCCGCGCGCGCTGCGGCCGCATCCGCGCGCGTTGCGGGTCTGCGCCAACGCGGACCGGCTGCCGCTGGCCGACGCAACGGCGGACTGCGCGTTTTCCAACCTGATGCTGAACTGGCACCCGGCGCCGCACCGGGTCTTCCCCGAGGTCGCGCGCGTTCTGCGCGATGGGGGCCTGCTGCTGTTCAGCAGCCTGGGGCCCGATACGTTGCGCGAGCTGCGCGAGGCGTGCGCGGTCGCGCTGCCCCGCGCGCGACCGATGCCCTTCGTCGACATGCACGATCTGGGCGACATGATGGTTGCCGCGGGATTTTCCTCGCCGGTCACCGACGCCGACACGATCCGGTTGACCTATGGGTCGGCGCGGCAGCTGCTGGCCGAGGTGCGCGCGCTCGGGGCCAATCCGCGCGACGATCGCGACCCGGCCCTGCCGTCGGGCCGGCAAGCCAGGGCCTTGCTGGCGGAGCTGGAGGCGCGGCGCGACAGCGACGGGCGGATCGCACTGACGTTCGAGATCAGCTACGGACTGGGATGGAAAGCGCCGCCACGCGCACCGGCGAGCGACACGACCGCCATTTCACTGGAGGCGCTGCGCAGCCAGCTGCGGCGGCGCTGACCCTGCTTCGCCGGCTTCACCTACGTAGCCGGCGAAGCAGGGCTGTCAGCGCCAGCGCGCCGCGCCCGCCCCATCAGGCGGAGGCGCTCGAGGTCGTCGAGCGAAGGTCGGCCTCCTCCTGCTCGATCCACTGCTTGAGCTTCTCGACGTGCTCGGTCTCCTCCCGTACGAATTCCTTGGCGACGGACCGGATCTGCGCATCTTTCGTGGAGCCGGCGATCGCATGGTAGAACTCGAAGCCGCGGCGCTCGCCCTGGAGCGCCGCCTTGAGCGCACCCAGCCGCGACAACGTCGGGTCGCCCGCCCACAGATCGGTCCGCTCCGGCGTGGCGTTGTCCGGCCAGGCGGAGCTCGGTGGCAGGATCACGTTCACGTCGTAACGGGCACAGCGCGCCTTGGCTTCGGCAAGGTGCAGCCGCGAATAGCCGCCGAGCTGGCGGAACAGGGATGCCACGTCCTCGTTGCCGTGCGCGTGCATGGCCTCGGCCAGTTGCTCGAAGTGCACGGCGGCGTCTTCCTCCACTTTCACGGCAAAGCTGAGAAACTCGTCGAGGCTGCCGATTTCGACGCCGCCCTTGTAAATGGGCGCGGCGATCGAGAGGGCCGGACGCTGCACCGGCAAGGTTTCATCGCCCACGAACGACACGAGGATGTCCTCGTTGCGGACGAAGGTCTGGCATGCGAGCCGATATCGAGGCGGCATGTCGTTGACCTCCGCATCCACGATTTCCTGCGGCGTGATCTTGCCGAGCTGCCTGAGCAGTTCCTTTTCCTTTTCGGTGAGCGCGATGCCGTATCGCACCTGCGGCTCGAGGTGCTTGATTTCGACCAGGCACGAGGCGCATTCGCCATCCTGGCAATCGAACGGGATCGGGATCTTGTGGGCTCTTGCCAGCGCAAGCAGCGTGCCGCGGTCTCCGGCGACCGCGTAAACAGTGATATCGCGTGCCATTCTTGGCGACGAGAACGTGACATTGGCCATGGTGCCGACTCCCGGGTTAGGTTTTTTCGCAAACTGGGCTCGCAATTTGCATGCCATTGCGTCCGGGGCGCCGCGGCTTCGCGCACCAGCGACAAACTCGCCAATGAGCCGACAAACACTTCAAACTGATTCGAATACGACGCACGCTCGGACACGGCCAGGGATCCTGCGCCGGCTCCCGGGCGCCGTCTGAGCGGGAGGAAGACATGGTGGAATCGGTCGAAACGTTCTTGGCCCACTCGATCAAGCTCGAAGAGGAAGCCGCCCTGCGGTTCGGGCAGCTCGCCGACGCGATGGCCACCGGTGGCAATCACGAAGTCGCGAAACTGTTTCGTCGCCTTGCGCACTATTCCCGGCTGCACCTGGGCGAAGCGCGCGCGCGCGCGGGTTTCCGCGAGATTCCCAAGCTCCAGCCTCAGGATTTCGAGTGGCCTGACGTTGAAAGCCCCGAAACGGCGGCCATCTGGGCGGCCGACCCCTTCATAGGCCGTGAGCAGGCACTCGGGGTCGCTCTGGCGGCCGAAAGCGCTGGCCTGGCCTACTACAGCGGCGTGCTGGCATCGACGCAGGATCCGCAGATCCGGGCGTTCGCCCGGGCCTTCGCGGAGGAGGAGTCGCAGCATGTCGCCGAGCTGGAGCGCTGGCTCGCGCTGCATCGCGCCAAGCTGCCGCTGCCGGTGGATCAATAGGCCGCGGCGCCACCCGAAGGCCGCGGTCAGGACTTGAAGGTTTCGGGCAGCCGGAACATCGCCCACAGGCTGATCAGGCTGGTCGCGATCACGTAGTACGCGGGCGACAGCGGGTCGCCGGTCGTGCCGATCAGCCATGCGATCACGAACTGCGTGGTGCCGCCGAACACGCTGACCGACACCGCGTAGCAGATCGCCAGGCCCGAACTGCGCACCTCGTTCGGGAAGATCTCGGTCAGCGCGGCCAGCGCGGCGACGCTGCCCATTCCCAGCACGGTCAAGAGTGCCTGCACCGACAGCAGCGCCCAGGTCGTCTTCACGGTGGCAAGAAACAGGAAGGCCGGATAGATGACCAGGATCACCGCGATCCTGGATATCACCATCACCGGCTTGCGTCCGAAGCGGTCGGACAGGCGGCCACCCCAGAACGCCAGGCCGGCGATGATCGCACCCTGCACCATCGTGGCGAGCATCGCCTGCGACGCCGGCAGACCGAGCGTGGTCAGCGCGTAGGTCGTCATGTAGTTGCCCACGTACGTCGAGATTGTCAGGCACATGATGATCAGGATGCCGAGCACCAGCGAACGCAGGTGCCGGCGCAATATCACCTGCAGCGCGGAGCCTCCACGGCGCGAAGCCGCTGCCAGCAGCGTCTCGGGCAGGCGCCGGCGGATGTACAGCCCGACCGGTACGATCACCAGGCCGAGCGCGAACGGAACCCGCCATCCCCAGCTGGCCAACTGCTCCTTGTCCAGAATCGCGCCAAGCGCGGCGCCGATCAGGCCCGCGGCAAGGATCGCCACGCCCTGGCTCGCCGCCTGCCAGCTCACGTAGGCGCCGCGCCAACCCGGCGGAGCGCATTCGAGCAACACCGCAGTGGACGGACCGACCTCGCCTCCCAGCGCCAGCCCCTGGATCAGCCGCGCGATGACCAGGATCACGGGGGCGCCGATGCCGATCACGGAATATGAAGGCGTCGCCGCCACGGCAAGTGTGCCGAAGGCCATCAGGCCTATGGTCAGCATCAATGCGGGTCTGCGGCCGGCCCGGTCGGCAAACGAGCCGATCAGAAATCCACCCACGGGCCGCGTGACAAACCCGACGCCAAAAGTCGCCAGCGAGAGCAGCAGGCTCGCGAATTCGGTGCGTGCCGGAAAAAACGCCCTGCCGATGTAGACCGCGAACGTCGTATAGGCAAGGAAGTCGTAGAACTCCAGGGCGTTGCCGGCCACGGTCGCCGCGATCGCCCATCGATCGAGCACCGCCGGCACGCGCCCGGCCTGCGCGCCAAGGGGATGACCCGGCTCGGCATCCTCCAGTGCGGGCGCAATCTGCACAGACCCCTCCCCCAGACGGCCCGACGCTACGCGCAGACCCCGCGGGTCGCGATCACCGCGGGCGAGCCTCTCGCTGGCGCTCGACCGGCGGATTTGATTCAGATCAAATGCTGCGCTGCTTTTACCTTCCTGTCGACGGGGTCGAGTCGCCTTTCGAGTAGCCTTTGTTGCCCCCCTATTCTTATTAAATCGGGGCAACCACCGACTTCCCCGCACCGAATTTTATGCATGGAGAAAACGCGATGAACAGTCGTCGACAATTCGTCCTGAAACTGGCCCCGCTGGCCGGTGCCGCTGCCCTGCTGCCGCGGCTGGCTGGCGCCCAGGACCTGCCGGCTTTGACCGAAGCCGATCCGATGGCGGTCGCACTTGGATTCAAACTGGACACGAACAAGGCCGACCAGGTCAAGTTTCCGAAGCACACGAAGGAGCAGTCCTGCGCGAGCTGCGTCCACTTCATGAAGGTCAGGCGCCGAGACCTCGCGCTGCGACCTGTTCAACAAGACGGTGCCCAAGGGCGGCTGGTGCAGCGGCTATTCGAAGCGCCCCTGACGCATTTCGAAGTCCCTGAGAAGCCCTGGCGGCTCAGCTCGATGCTGCACGCCGCCGGGCGCTGACCACCGGCACCATCCAGACGGCGTATCCGCGCGGATCGCGCACGTTGGCGATCATCTGGTCGAAATAGGCGCGCGCTGCGTCGGAAGACACCGGCGTGAATTCGCCGATCGGTTCGACGTAGCCGTCGCGCCAGGCCTCCAGGATCGCGGCGAAGGTCTCGCGCGGAACGCGCAGCGGATCGACCACCACGTAATCGATCCGGATGTCCTGCAGGCCCAGATCCGCCATCGGGCCCAGCGTGTTGCGCCCGATGAAAAGATCGGTCCCGGTCGCGGCCCCGAAGCGGCCCGGAACCTGGTGCCAGAAGTCGCTCGGATCCAGCGCCCCGCGCTGGAAGTGAAGCATCCCGTAGTCTTCGGCGATCACGTGCAGCGTGCCGCCGGGCCGCGTCACCCGCGCCAGTTCGCCGAGCACCCGTTCCGGATACGGAATCGAGTGGATCACGTGGCGGCACACGGTCAGATCGAACTCGCCGTCGCGCGCCTTCAACTCGAAAATGCTCTGGTGCTCGAACGCCAGTCGCGGCGCCAGCTGCGCGCTGCGCGAACGGGCGCGCTCGAGGCTGGCGTCGAGGATGTCGACTCCCAGCACGGTGGCGGTCGGAAACAGCTCGGCCAGCCGCAGCGCGGCTTCGCCGGTGCCGCAGCCGGCATCCAGAATCCTCGGGTGGGCGGGCAGCGCGTAGCGCTGGATCAGCGCCGATTCCTGCGGCCAGATGGCGCGCGCCTGTGCGTCCAGGTTGCGCACCATCGACTCGTCGGCCATCTGCTTGGCCTGGGGGTTGAGGTCAGTCATCTGGAAGGAGCGCAGCTCAGTCGGTCATCTTGAACGAAGCGATCGTGGCCACCCCTCTTCCTTTAGGGAGAGGGGCCGGGGGAGAGGGTCCCCCACGCTCCCTTTAGTCAAACTAAGTGCGGTGGATCTTCAGGCGGTTGCCTTCGGCGTCGATCTCCTCCAGGACGACGTCGAACTTCCACAGTTCCTTGACGTACTTCAGCACCGATTCGGTACTTTCGGTTTCGAGCAGGCGGCCACCTTCAACGCGGTGCTGCAGCAGCAGCGCGCGCTCGGTGTCGTCGCCGGCGCGCGCCACCATGATGCTCGGGGTGTGGTATTCGAGCCGGTACTGGGCCGCCAGCGCCTGGCGCAGCTTCATGTAGCCGCCCTGGTTGTGGATCGCCTCGACCTCGTAGTGGCGTCGGTCGTCCTCCCCGTCGTGCAGCAGGAACAGGCGCATCTCGCGCATCACCTTGGGCGACAGGTACTGCTCGATCAGGCTGTCGTCCTTGAAGTTGGCCATCGCGAAAAAGATCGATTCGTTCCAGGTCGACCCGGCCAGCTGCGGGAACCACTCGCGGTCCTCGTCGGTGGGCTGCTCGCAGATGCGCCGGATGTCGCGATAGATCGAAAAGCCCAGCGCGTACGGATTGATGCCGTGAAAGCCGCGTGAATCGAACGACGGTTGCGCGACCACGTCGCTGTGGTTGGACAGCCATTCCAGCATGAATCCGTCGTCGACCTCCCCGGCGTCGTACAGCTCGTGCAGCAGCGTGTAATGCCAGAAGGTCGCCGCCCCCTCGTTGGTCACCTTGGTCAGGCGCTGGGGATAGAAATACTGCGCGACCTTGCGCACGATCCGGACCAGTTCGCACTGCCAGGGAGCGAGCTTGGGCGCGTTCTTCTCGATGAAGTACAGCAGGTTTTCCTGGGGCTCGAAGGCCGCTGCCGCCTTAGCCGCCGCTTCCTCCCGGGTCGGCGCAGGCGCGTCCAGGTGGGCGAAATCCGGCTTGTAGTGCTGCTCGGCAAAGCGCATCCGCTCGCGCATGCGCTCGAGCTCGCGCCGCGGCGAAAGGCGGCTGGGGCGCCGGTAGCGATCCACGCCGTAGGAGGACAGCGCATGGCAGCTGTCCAGGATCTTCTCGACCTCGGGCCAGCCGTAACGCTCCTCGCACTCCTGCACGAAACCGCGCGCGAATTTCAGGTAGTCCAGGATCGCATCGGGCTGGGTGAACTGCCGAAACAGGTAATTGGACTTGAAGAACGCGTTGTGCCCGTAGCCCGCGTGCGCCATCACCAGCACCTGCAGGGCCAGCGTGTTGGTCTCCATCAGATAGGCGAGCGATGGATTGGTGTTGATCACGATCTCGTACGCCAACCCCGACAGGCCCTTGCGGTACCCGCGCTCCTGCGACAGCAGCTGCTTGCCGAAGCTCCAGTGCGCGTAGTGCACCGGCATGCCGACCGTCGAACACAGGTCGAGCATCTGGTCGGCGGTGATCAGCTCGTACTGGGTCGGGAAGGTGTCCAGCCCGAGTTGCTGCGAGTGGCTCGCCAGCGCGCCGTCGAATTTCTCCAGCGTGCTCAGCGTCCACTCGCTGCCGCGCGCGATCGGTTCGCCGCTGCGCTGGGCTCCCGGGCGCGGCATTGGCACGCTGGGCCGCTTCAGCAGCTTGGGCCACGGCCGCTCGCGTACGGGCTCAGGCGCGCCGTCCGGTGTGTCGCTCATAGGGTTCTGCCCGACCTCACGCCGCCTTGCGCGCGAACAGCTCGCGAAAAACGGGCCAGATGTCGCTGCGGCCGCGAACGCTGCGGCGCGCGAAGCCAGGGTCCTCGATCGCGTCGTAGCTTTGCCACAGATCCGACGGCCGGTTGAACCATCCGCTGGAACTCGGGATATCGACGTACGCGAAATAGCGCACCTTCGGCAGCATCGTGTCGCTGACGAAAGCGGCGCTCAGGCGCCCGTCTTCCGAGGTGCAGTCGCCGTCGGAAGCCTGCGCCACGTACACGTTCCAGTCCGGGCCGCCGTAGCGCTGATCGATCACTTTATCGGTAAGCTCCAGCGCCGGCCGCACCAGCGTGCCGCCGGTCTGCGGGTCGTTGAAAAAGCGCTGCTCGTCGACCTCTTCGGCGTGCTCGGTGTGCCGGATGAACACCACGTCGACGCCCCCGTACTTGCGCTCCAGGAACAGGTACAGCAGCACGAAGAAGCGCTTGGCCAGGTCCTTCTTGCGCTCGTCCATCGAACCGGACACGTCCATCAGGCACAGCATCACGGCCCGGGCCGCAGGGGCCGGGCGCGGCACCAGGGACCGGTAGCGGCGATCGACGTCCTCCAGGAAGGGCAGCGATCCGCGGCGAAGGCTCAGGCGGGCGATCTCCTCGTCGATCTGCGCACGACGGTCGGCCCCGGCGTCCTCCCGTTCGCGCTCCAGCTCCTCGATCTGCTCGCCGAGCGCGCCGCGCACCGCGATGCGGCGCGCGATCGACATGCGCACCGTCATCGCCGGCAGCAGGCTCAGCGGCAGCCCGTCACGGGTGTAGCCGGCGCGCTGCACGCGTTCCATCGTCACCTCGCCGAAGCGGGTGCGCTCCAGGTTCGGCAGCTCCAGGTCGTCGAAGAACAGCGCCAGGAATTCCTCGCGCGACAGCACGAACGCGAACGAATCGCGGCTTTCGCCTTCGCCGGCCTCGTTGCCGTCGCCTTCGCCCGACCCGCCGTCGTCGGGACGCGGCAACTTGTCACCGGGCAGGAATTCGCGGTTGCCCGGCACCACGAAATCGCGATTGCCGGTCTGATCGTCGTGGTTCAGGTGCGGCTCGGCCAGCCCGCGCCCGGGAATCGTGATGCGGCCGCCCCGATCGACATCGGTGATCGAGCGCCGGGAGAATTCCTCGTCGGCGGCCCGCTTGATTTCGCCCTTGAAGCGCCGGATGAAGCGTTCGCGATTGACGGCGCCGCGCCCCTGGGGATCCACACGGCGATCAACGATGCGCATGAATCGGCTGCCGACCCGATCGCTCATATCGGGAGGTTGCGAGCGCTAGGACTGCGCGCTCTTCTTGAAGTGCAGGTACCAGTCGACCAGGCGCCGCACCTGCTTCTCCGTGTATCCGCGCGACACCATCCGGTCGACGAACGAGCGGTGGCGCTGGTCCAGTTCGTCCGAGCCCTTGGCCTCGAACGAGATCACCGGCAGGATATCCTCGGTCTTGCTGAACATCCGCTTCTCGATCACGGTACGCAGCTTCTCGTAACTGGTCCACTGCGGGTTCTTGCCGTGGGCACGCGCGCGCAGCACGAAGTTGACGACCTCGTTGCGGAAGTCCTTCGGATTGGAGATGCCGGCCGGCTTCTCGATCTTCTCCAGCTCCATGTTCAGCGCATCGCGCGAATACTGCATGCCGGTGTCCTGGTCGCGCCAGTCGTCATCGAGCAGCCACTTGTCCGCGTAGGTGACGTAACGGTCGAACAGGTTCTGGCCGTACTCCGAATAGGCATCCAGGTAACTCATCTGCAGTTCCTTTTCCAGGAACTCGGCAAAGCGCGGGATGATCCATTCCTTGATGTGCGAGCGCAGCCGGCGCTTGTACTCGTCGGGCAGGTCGTCCTTGGACAGCCGCTCTTCCAGCACCACCAGCAGATTGACCGGGTCGGCCGCGATCTCGCTCGGATCGCGATTGAACGCCGCCGAGATCGTCTTGAAGGCCCAGCGCGTCGAAAGGCCGGAAAAACCCTCCGCCGGCACCGGCGTCGTCGCGGTATTCCTTCACGCTCTTGGAGCGCGGGTCGACGTCCTTCAGGTTCTCGCCGTTGTAGGCGCGCAGCTTGGAGTAGACCGACGAATTCTCCGGCACGGTCAGGCGCGAAAGCACCGTGAACTCGGCCAGCGTGCGCAGCGTCTGCGGCGCGCACGGCGCTTCGGCCAGCGTGGAAGCGCTTGCAGCATCTTGTCGTAGATGCGGATTTCCTCGTCGGTGCGCAGGCAGTAGGGCACCTTGACCAGGTACACGCGATCGATGAAAGCTTCGTTGTCCTTGTTGTTGCGGAACTTGAGCCATTCGGCCTCGTTGCTGTGCGCCATGATGAAGCCGTTGAACGGCATGGCGGGCAGCGCCTCGGTCCCCTTGAAGTTGCCTTCCTGGGTGGCCGTCAGGATCGGATTGAGCACCTTCAGCGGCGCCTTGAACATCTCGACGAACTCGACGCAGCGCGCCGAGCCCAGGCACAGCGCGCCCGAATAGCTGTAGGCATCCGGGTCGTCCTGGGCGAAGCGCTCCAGCATCCGCAGGTCGATCTTTCCCACCAGGCTGGAGACGTCCTGCGTGTTCTCGTCGCCCGGCTCGGTCTTCACGATCCCGACCTGGTTCAGCACCGACGGCATCACCCGCACGACCCGGAACTTCGACAGGTCGCCGTTGTACTCGCGCAGCCGCTTCAGCGCCCAGGGACTGGCGATCCCCGTCAGGGCACGGCGAGGAATGCCGTAGCGATCCTCCATCAGCTGGCCGTACTTTTCGCGGTCGAACAGGCACAGCGGGTTTTCCAGCAGGGGCGACACGCGACCGCTGTCCGGGTCCTTCAGGGCGTAAATCGCGTACTGCTCGGCCAGCTTCTTGATCTTCTCGGCCAGCGAGGACTTGCCGCCGCCGACCGGCCCCAGCAGGTAAAGCACCTGCTTGCGCTCCTCCAGGCCCTGCGCCGCATGCAGAAAATATGCATACAGCGACATCAGCGTCTCTTCCATGCCATGGAACTCGACGAACGCGTCCCAGAGCTGGATCGAGCGGTTCTGGAAGATGCGGGACAGGCGCGGATCCTCGGCCGTGTTCACCAGCCTGGGCTTGCCGATCGCCTCGAGCACGCATTCGTGCGCGGAGGCATACGCCATCCGATCGTTCTTGCAGAACTTGAGGAAGTCATCCAACCCCATTTCCTCGTCCTGCGCACGGACAAAGGATTCCCGGTAGTCGGAGAACAACGTGGAGGGCGCACTCATCTAAACCTCCTGAGCGGCCAGCATCGGCCGCAACTCGCGATGCCTGACATACTGCTGCGTCCCAAAATCCGGATGAAAGTTCAACGGATCCGTTCGCGTTCCTCCGCCAGAGGCGACCATGCGTCTTGCGCAAGTCCGTCCAAAGTCGGATGCTCCGAGCTTATGCCGCGGCGATCGGCGCCATCGCGGCAAAAGCAGGCGAATCACAGCCCAGAGCCCCTATCCATTGCAGCATGCACCCTCGCCGCAATCAACGCCCAAACCTCGGTCGGGTTGACCTGACGGCGCGCAATATCATGCATGATGCATCGCAATCATCCGATTGCAAAATCCTTTCGAGCCACGGGCGTTGCTTCCATGATTCGTGACCACCGGCAACGGCGCTGCGCCCGCTCGCTCGTTCCTCTGCTCCTACTAGTATGCCTCTTTGCGCGTTGCTCGAAACCTGAATTCAATAATATTGATATCACAGGTGCCGACTACGCGCGAGGCTTCACGCTGACCGACGCCAGCGGCTCGGCGCGAACCCTGGCCGATTACCGGGGCAAGGTCGTCGTGCTGTTCTTCGGCTATACGCATTGCCCGGACGTGTGCCCGACCACGCTGGCACAGCTTGCTCAGGCCCGGCACATTCTGGGCGCGGATGCCGATCGGGTTCAAGTGCTGTTCGTTACGCTCGATCCGCAGCGCGATACCCCGCAACTGCTGGCGCGCTACACCCAGGCATTCGATCCGAGTTTCGTCGCCCTGACCGGCACGGAGCAGCAGATCGAGGCCACTGCACGCGAATTCAAGGTCTTCTTCCAGAAAGTCGACGGCCCGGCGCCCGATTCTTACACGCTCGACCATTCCTCCGGCAGTTTCGTGTTCGATCCGCAGGGGCGCGTGAGGCTGTACGTGCCGGACCGGGCCCGGGCCGAGCAGGTGGCGCCCGATCTGAGGCGCCTGGCCGGATAGCGCGCCGGGGCCGGGCACCTAGCGCACGATGACGCCGGTCTCGGCGTTCACGGCCGTGCTGCCGCCGATCACGAACGCGCCGGGCTCGGCCGGGCCGATCCGAAAACGTTCACGCACCGGGTCGATCAGCTCGATTTCGAAGCCGAGGAACACGCTGGCAGGTGCGCCGCTAAAGTGCTCGCGATCGTAAAGAACCTGTCCGGAATCGAGCACCGCGTGCGGCTCGAAAGGGTCGAACACGACCAGATCGTCGACGCCACAGGCCAGCCGCAGGCCGCCCTGCGCCAGGACGAGCTCCCGCGCAGGCCCGGCAAGGCACCATGCGCCGAAAAGTACCGAGTCGTAGTGCGCGTCCGTGTGAAACCCGGCGCCGCGGCAGGCGTACCACTCGAACGCGGGCCGCAAGCCCTGCCCGACCTGCAGGGGCAGACAGGCGCTCAGCAGCTGCCAGGCGGCCGGGTCCTCAAAACGCCCGAGCGGCTGCACCCGGCCCGGCACCTGCGGCGCGGTGGCAGCGAGCTGCTCGGCGCGCTGCCGCAGCGGCATGGGAGCGCAAGTGCGTTCCAACCGTCCGGCGCAGCCACTGCTTGATAAGAAGCTCCTTTTCATAGGCTAGGCTGCCTAGCATCGGGCCCGCCGTCTCAACGAGTACCCATCCCGAACGAGCGTGGTGGTCGGTACGTATCTTGAGGTTTCCTGTGATGCCGATCTGCTGCTCCCCATGTCGCTGCATCAGGTAGATCCATGCAGGTTTAGCTGGATCGAATCCGTAGTCAGCGCACCTAGGGCATCCAGTGCCCCCGGCCCTGAGCTACAGCGGGCGCCGACCACTGGTGACCGCACGTCCGGCAGCGCCACAGATGCTTTCGTGGGGAGGTCGCAATGACCGTAGAAGGATCGCAATCGGCAACCTCTGCGGCGAGGTCGGGATGCGTGGTGGCCATGTCGTTGAATCCCGGAAGTACGCGCCTATTCGAGCAGTAGCCACAGCCTCGGTCCTTCAGGCGATTCATGCCCCTGGCCGGGTATGGCTCTGAGTGATTCGGGCACCGCCAGAGCAAGATCTTCTCTGTCCCGGCAACGACAGTGGTCGGATCGGTATCAACAAGCTCCGCAGCCATCGAAGGATGAGTCGTGGCCATGTCATTGAAGCCGGGCAGCACTCTTTGATTTGCGCAGTAGGCACACCCGATGCCTGCTGCTCGTAGAACGCCCGCCAGCGGATATGGCTCATCATGATTTGGACATCGCCACAACAAGATCTTTTTCGTGCCCGCGATAACGGTGGTGGGGTCGGTGCCGACCAGCTCCGCCGCCAGGTCGGGCCGAGTGGTCGCCATGTCGTTGTACCCGGCAGGACTCGAAGGCCGTGGCAATAGCCGCAACCTTGTCCGCCCGCCTCTGCTCGCCCCCTTTGCAGGGTACGGCTCGGAGTGGTTGGGGCACCTCCACAGCAAGACTTTGGGCGTGCCCGCGATGACGGTTGTTGGGTCTGTGCCAACCAGGCAGGCCGCCATGTCTGGGCGCGTCGTGGCCATATCGTTGAACCCCGGCAGTACCCGTACGTTGGCGCAGTACGGACAGCCAGAACCATCGACGCGTGAGCGCCCTGTCGCCTGGTACGTCTCTTTGTGATTAGCGCACCGCCACGTCAGCTCCTGTCCGGTACCGGCGATAACGGTCGTCGCGTCTACACCAACGACCTCCCGCGCCAGGACCGGGTGAGTTGTGGCCATGTCGTTGAACCCGGGCAGAACTCGAAGACGGTGGCAGTAGCCGCACCCATGGCCACTTACTCTTGAGTTTCCGCTGGCGGGGTACGGCTCGTCGTGGTTCGGGCACCTCCACATCATGACCTTGGCTGTACCTGCTATAACTGTGGTCGGATCAGTCCCAACGACCTCCCGTGCCAAGATCCGGGTGAGTTGTGGCCATGTCATTGAACCCGGGCAGAAGTCGAAGGCCGTGGCAGTAGCCGCACCCTGATCCTCTGGCCCTGTTCGCGCCGCTGGCGGGATACGGCTTGTCGTGGTTCGGGCATCGCCATAGAAGGATCTTGTTCGTCTGAGCGAACACGGAGGTGGGGTCGGTGCCGACCAGCTCCGCCGCTAGGTCGGGCCGGGTGGTGGCCATGTCGTTGAACCCGGGCAGAACCCGAAGGCCGCGAGCAGTAGCCGCACCCTGATCCTCTGGCCCTGTCCGTGCCGCTGGCGGGATACGGCTCGTCGTGATTTGGGCATCGCCAGAGAAGGGGCCGGGTCGTGCCTGCGATAACGGTGGTGGGGTCGGTGCCGACCAGCTCCGCCGCTAGGTCGGGCCGGGTGGTGGCCATGTCATTGAACCCGGGCAGAACCCGAAGGCCGCGGCAGTAGCCGCACCCATATCCTCTGGCCCTGTCCGCGCCGGTTGCGGGGTACGGCTCGTCGTGGTTCGGGCATCGCCATAGTAGGACCTTGTTCGTCTGAGCGAACACGGTGGTGGGGTCGGTGCCGACCAGCTCCGCCGCCAGGTCGGGCCGGGTAGTGGCCATGTCATTGAACCCGGGACGAGGCGCCGTCGCCGATGAGCTACCGGAAGGAGATCCTCTGCCACGCATCACACGTTAGCGAAGGATAGTGACAATTCCGCTTGAGTGGCGATACCGGGGGTGCACGACAGGTTTGTTGGGGATGATCTTTGTTCGGCTGGTGACCTCGGGGTCTGAGTCGCGGTGTCTGTCAGATGGCTGTCCGGAGCCCGGTGGCTGGGACGGGGCGGGGTGCGACGAAGTTCGTCCCAGCGGCCGCTGGCGTGCTGGCAGCGCAGGGCGAGGATGTCGGCGGCGCCTTCGACGGTCCAGTGCATGCCGGATTGCTTGGCGCGCTGGACGACGACGACAGGTATGGCCTTGATGCCGCCTTCGATGGCACCTGAGCCGGTGAACATGCCGAGCTTCCGGAAACGGGCGTAGCGCATCCGGTGAGCGTTGCGCTCGAAGTAGCCGAGCTTCTTGTCCAGCTCTTCGGCCTTGACGCCGGCCAGCGGGTACTGCCGCGCCGCGGTGATGATCGCGTCGATGTTCCCGGCGTCCAGCTCGGCGTTGCGGTCGGCGAGCCACTGGGCCGGGTCGGGGGTGATGAAGGCGAGGTGGTTCGCGAGGTCGGTGAGGTGCTCGCGGGCGTGGTAGATGTCCACGATGTGGGTGGCGTGGGGGTAGAGGCAATGCCGGGTAGTTAAGGGCCGGGTGTGGCGGTCAAGCATTTCTGCCGGCGTGTCGGGGATTGCTGTTCCTGGGCGTGCTGGAGCGTGATGCCGATCGCGGTGACCGGGGTGCTGTGCGCGGGGCGGTGCGGGTCGGCTTTGTTCCAGCGGGATAGCGGGGATTTGACCTTGCGGACGCTGACCCGGGGACGGCGGGGCGGGAGCAGCCCGTCCAGGACGGCGCGGCCGATCCGGCCGGGGTCGCGGGCGTCGCTGGTGATGACGCCGTCGGCTGCGGTCACGGTGTCGATGGCGGTTTGCAGGGCGATGGTGAAGCTGGCCCGGTCGGGGTCGGTGCCCGGGACGGTCTCGGCCGCGGTGACCATCTCCCGGCGCAGCGCCTGGTACAGGGCCAGGAGCGCCCAGATTTCCTGTTCCAGCCCGGCCGGGTCCTTTGAGCGCAGTACCCGTCCTTGCAGCAGCGTGTGCCGCAGCGCCAGGTAGGCGACCTCGTGTTCCCAGCGCTCGTGATACAGGCGGATCAGCGCGGCGCGGGGTAGCGGCGGTGATCGAGCAGGGTGGTGGCCAGCCGGTAGCGGCCGCAGTACCGGGTGCCGTCGGCGCAGGTGACGATGACCTCGGCCTCGATGATCCGCACCGTCAGGGCGCCGATCCGGGACACGAACGTGCCGTCATCCAGGCGGGCCATCACCGGCAGGCGGCGGGTGGCGGTCAGCCGGGCCAGGAACTGGGCCTTGGTGGCGGCGACCGCCTCCAGGAACCCGGCGGCATCAAAGCCGCGGTCGGTCAGCACCAGCATGTCGCGGTCAGCAGGTGCAGCAGCTGGCGGGCGTAGGCGGTCTCGCCGGGCGCCCGCGGGCCGAACACCGCGCCGATCAGCGCGCGGGTGCCGGTCTCCACCAGGGTCATCAGCTCGATCGCCGGGTAGCCGGTGACCCCGAGCGCGGCCTTCAGCTTGCCCAGCCAGGCCCGGTTCCGCCTGGTGTCCGGCACCTTGACCGAGGCGCAGCCGTCGAAGGCCACCGTCCGGAACCGGCCGAACCGCACCCCGGGCGCCGACGGCTGGGCCACCGGCCCGGCCAGCACCTCAAACAGCGCCTTGACCGGGGCCGTACCGATCCGCCGGCGCAGGTCCCGCAGCGCCTTCAGCGACGGGCACGGCAGGTCCTGGCCCTGCAGCCCGGCGGTCAGCTTCTGCCACACCACGCCGTAGCCCCCCGGGAACAAGCCCAGCGCCAGGACGAAATACACCCCGACCCGCGACGGCAGGTCCCGCAGCCGCTGCTCCCGCGTCCGGGTCTCCTCCAGCACCGAATCAGCCAGCTCGAACGGCACCTGCCAGGTCAGCTCGCCCAGATGGCCGGGCGCGAACACCCCAGCCGCCACCGTAATCGTCCGGGTAATCGTCATGACAGCAGAACTGATGGCAGACTGAACGGGCAACGGAGGTCCTCGGCAGCGGGTGGTCTTGGTCGATTTCCCGTCCTACCGGACCTCCGTTGCCATGTCAGTCACGCCACGCCGTACAGGGCAAACCGCTTGACAACAGGCCTCGGCCCTTAACTACCCGGCATTGGGGCTAGAGGGCCTCGGCCATGGTCCAGATCCACGCGGCGCCGTCGCCGAGGGCGACGACCTGCCGGAAGTGCTCGCCGCCGCGGCGCAGGTACTCGGCCTCGACCAGTTCGGCGAGGGCGTCCTTGCCGTCAAAGGTGGCGACGTAGGTGGAGGAGCCGGGGTCCATCACCGGCCTGCCTTCGTCATCCAGGCGAGACACGGTGAACAACCGGCCGAGCTTGACCTCCCTTGTCCCGGCCCGCTTGTCTTCCGCTTTGCCCTGGCGGCCCTCGGTCTCGCTGGCGCGCACGGGCACGCCGGTGCCGTCGACTTCCGCATACAGCATGTCGGGGACCGGCTCGGGAGGCGGCTGCGGGACGATGGCGCGGGCGCGGATCGCGGCGGCCTCGGCGGCGGCGGCCCGGGCGGCGGCGCCGGAGGCCTCGGCGGACCGCTCGATGGTCCGTGCGCTGATGGTGATCCCGGCGAGGGCGGCCAGCAGGCCGGCGGCCCGGGCGAAGGAGACCTCGGCGCCGGCCAGGGCGGTCATCTCGGCCAGGCCCGGCGACAGCGACGCGCCGGCCACGCCGAGCTGCTGGTCGCGCGGCGCGAACCCGTGGTCGCATGCCGCGCAGTGATACCAGGCCCGGCGCAGCCTGCACCGGGCCGAGGACCGTGCTGACCGTCTTGGGCCGGCAGCCCGCGTAGCTGGCCTGGTGACCGGCGCCGCACTTGGCGTGCGGGCCGGCGTACCCGTCATCGCCGGCCAGCACGGCCTCCAGCAGCCGGGCGCCGGCCGCGGCCAGCGCGGTCCGCATCGCCTGCTCCAGCACGCCGAGCCCGCTCCCGGTGCCCAGCATGCCCGCGGCCAGCCGCAGCCAGCTTGCCTACCTCGGCGGCGGCGATCTCCGCGAGCTGCGCCGCGAGCCCCCCTTTTCCCCTCCGCCGGAGGGGGCGCCGCCTGCCGGCCGACCGGCCGGGCCGCGCAGATCGCCTCGCTGACCGCAGCTCACCTCCTCCACCAGGGCGGCGAACCGCTGGTGCTCGGCGACCTCCCGCTCGGCCTTCTCCAGCTCCGGCCCCGGCTTCAGGTGCACGTTCACGGTCTTGCCGCCGATGCGCCGGGTCAGGTTCCACTGCGGCCCGTGGCCGCGGTGCCCCGGCTGCGCGCACGCGCAGTTCGGCTTGCCGCACTTGCGCCACACCGCGTTCAGCGCGCCCCGCCGGAAGTCCCCGACCTGGGAGATCAGGCCGAACAGCTCGGCGCGGCGGCGCTCCAGCCACGCCAGGTCACGCCCGGAGAAGTCAGCCACAGGCGCCTCCTAATCTGAGTGACAACATCACTCAGACTAGCCGCGCAACCTGCGCTAACCAAGCACCCTCACGATTCAGTCGTGCACCCCGATACCGGCGGCGAAGCTGGACAGCGTCAACGCCGCGCCGCCGCGAGAGTGGCCAGGCGACCACATCGGTTCGATCGTAGGCCGATCGTCAAGCGCAGCTGACCTCCTCGGAAGGGGCTGGGACCGTCACAGAAGCTGGCTCTTGCGCGAATTTTGTGATGGGTCACGGTCGGTGAGGTGGCCGGGTCAGGACGGGTGGCTGGTTCCGGGAAATATGACGATCTGGGATGCGTCCGGCGCGCCGGCGTGATCCGGCAACGAGGCTCCGGTAGGACGCGGGGACCTGCCAAGATCTCTTCGCCCGGGAGCCTCGTTGCCGCCTCAGTCTGCCATGCCGCCTGCCGGGGCGGCGACCGCCGCCGGTCGTATCCTGGAAGTCTCGGGTCAGGGCGAAGAGCTGCTGTTCATGCTGTTCCCGCACCTTCGCGGGCTGCGTGCCTGGCGCGTGGAAGATACCGGGGACGCGGTGGTGATCCGGGCGTCCCGCCGGGCGCCGCAGGCGCGGTGCCCGGCATGCGGTTCGCTGTCCTCGCGGGTTCATGGCGGGTATGCGCGGGTGGTGGCCGATGGCGCGGCCGCCGGGCGCCCGGTGCTGGTGGTGCTGTCGGTCCGCCGGTTCCGCTGCCCGGATCCCTCGTGCGCGAAGGTGACGTTCGCCGAGCAGGCCGAGGGCCTGACAGCACGGTACCGGCGGCGCAGCGTGCCGCTGCTGGGCATGCTGGCCGGCTTCGGGCTGGAGCTGGCCGGGCGGGCCGGCGCCCGGCTGCGCCGGCGCCCTGGGCGTGCCGGTCCATTCCTCCACCGTGCTGCGACTGGTCATGGCGCTGCCCGACCCGCCGGTCACCGCCGCGCCTGAGGTCACCGGGGTTGACGATTTCGCGCTGCGCAAGGGGAGGGTATACGGCACCGTGGTGGCCAACGCGGAATCCGGGCAGGTAATGGACCTGCTGCCCGACCGGGAGGCCGCCACCTTGGAGGCATGGCTGAAGGGCCGCCCCGGCGCGGAGGTCATCTGCCGGGACCGGGCCGGAGCCTACGCTGAGGGGGCTGCCGCCGGCGCGCCGGGCGCGATCCAGGTCGCCGATCGCTGGCATCTGTGGCACAACCTGGGCGAATACGTCGAGAAGGCCGTCGTCGCGCACCGCGGCTGCCTCACGGGCGCCCCTGATGAGCCAGCCGCCGCAGGCGAGGACGCGCCGCCCGGCCCGCAGCCACCGGACGCGGCCCCGGCCGCCGCGCCTGCGGCCGGGCCGGACGGGCTGCGGGACGTGCACGGCCGCGAGCGGGCCCTGGTATCGCGCACCCTCGATCGCCACGCCGCCGTGCACGAGCTGCTGCAGGCCGGGCACTCCCAGCGGGAAGCCGCCGAGATCCTGGGGCTGAGCAGGAACACCGTGAACCGGTTCGCCCGCGAGCCCGGCGCCGCCCGGCTGCTGGTCAAGGCCACCGGCCGGGAAAGCAGGCTGGACCCGTTCAAGCCGTACATCAACCGCCGGTGGAACGAGGGCGTCGCCAGCGCCGCCGCCCTGCACGCCGAGATGACCGCCACCCAGGGCTGGGCCGGCAGCGTGCAGGCCGTCGAACGCTACGTCCGCCAGTTCCGCACCGCCGACGGGCGGACCAGGGCAGGCAGGAATCCCCGGCAGGCCCCGGCAGCCCCGCCCGTCCCGAAGACCCGCCAGATCACCCGCTGGCTGCTGACCCGCCCCGGCCGCCTCGGCACCGGTGACCAGGCCCGGCTCGCCGCCGTCACGGCCAGCTGCCCGCACCTGGACGCCCTGGCCGGGCACATCCGCAGCTTCGCCGAGATGATGACCCGCCGCCAGGGCCTGCTCGCACTCGAAGACTGGCTCACGCGGGTCGAAGCCGACGACCAGCCCCAGCTGCATTCCTTCGCCAACGGCATCCGCCGCGACCAGCAGGCCGTCACCGCCGGGCTGGCCCTGCCCTACAGCTCCGCCGCCATGGAAGGCAACGTCAACAAGATCAAGATGATCAAACGCCAGATGTACGGCCGTGCCGGCTTCCCTCTCCTGCGCAAACGCGTAATCCTCCACCCTGCGTAACCGCCATCACAAAATTCGCGCAAG
>CAVTZO010000027.1:0-14663 GCA_963739145.1 uncultured beta proteobacterium | reverse complement strand
ATGATCGAGCAATCGCTGGGCCTGGCTGACCGTGCGCTCGATCGCCGCGTCCACGTGCGCCGCGGCTCGCGCCAGCGCGCGCTGCTGCCACCACCGCACCGACAGCAGCAGGGCGACGAACATCGTGATTGAATCGAAATACACATCACCGCCGCCGACCGCGAGCGAAAACAGGCTCCCCCCAAGCGCGGCGAGCAACCCGAGCGCGACCGGAACGTCCATGCCGATCTGACCGGCGCGCAACTGGCTGATGGCCGCGCGCCACAGCGGAACGGCCGAAAACAACACCACCGGGATCGTCAACACGAGCTGGGACAGCCGCAGCAGGGGCTCCAGCACGGGTCCTATCTCGCCCGCCCGCGCCAGGTAGCCCGGCACCGCCAGCATCATCACCTGCATCATCGCCAGCCAGGCAACCAGCACGCGCAGCAGCTCGACGCGCTGCGCGCGCCGCTCGACCGGCTGCCCGCCGGCTGCAATCCGATAGCCGGCGCGCAGCACCGCCTGCTCGAGTTCCTGCGGGCCAACGCGGTTGCGGTCGTACACGACCGTGGCACGCCGCGCGACGAACTCGACGTTGGCAACCGCAACTCCGGGTGTCGCGCGCAGCTGCGCTTCGATCAGCAGCGCGCAGGCGCCGCACACCATGCCGCGAATCTCGATCTGCGCGCGCGCCGGCTGCCGTGCAGCCGCGGGCTGCGCGTCATCGCCCTTGCCTTTCCGATCGACCGGCCGACCGAGGCGCGCGCGCGCAAGCGCGATCTGCTCGGCCATGAATGCGCACCCCAGGCAACAGAAGGCGTCGCGCTCGCCATCGATGTCGCGATGAACGATGCGCAACCCACGCAGCGATTCGCCGCAGTAATGACAGGCTGCAAGGCGTTCGTCCTCGCTGCCGCGGCCGGCGTGAAATTGATCCGAGAGTTTGGCTGACATCGCATCCGAGCGTAGAGAGCACGCGCGATGCGGTGGTTGATGCGTGTCAAGTACCGCCGCTAATCGACCGTGGCGCCGGCAGTGTCATCGAGCAATGAGGGTTCGATCCGATCCAGGCGATCGGTGCACAGGGCATCGATACCCCACTGCGCAAGTCGGATTGCACGCTTTCGATCGTTCACCGTGTAGACCAGAATCCGATAGCCCGCGCCGCGAATGGCCGCGATGGCTGGCGCATCCAGGTAGCGGTGATCGCAGTGCAACGCCACGCACTGCAGCCTGCGCAACTGGTCGAGCCAGTCGCGCGGAACCCGCTGGCACAGCAGGCCGCGCGGCAATTCGGGCGCGGCGTCGCGCGCCGCAGCCAGCGCTTCGCTCGAAAAAGACGACAGCAAGGGAAGTTGCCGATCGCAGCGGCCGGATGCTGCGCCGGCCGGCGGCGCGACATCCGCAAACCGCTCGGCCAGGATCTGGGCTACGCGTTGCCCCGTACGCCGCTCCGCCCCGGCGGCGGGCTTGATCTCGGCGTTGATCCAGACCTGGCGCGCCCGGCAGAAATCGATCACCTCGATCAGACGCGGGATCCGTTCGCCGGCGAAGTCCGCAGAAAACCAGGCGCCGGCGTCGAGGCGCGCCAGCTCGCTGCACGAGCGCGCTGCCACGGGCCCGTTGCCGTCCGTGGTGCGATCGAGAGTCGCGTCGTGCATCAACACCGGCTCGTCGTCCGCGCACAAAGTGACGTCGAATTCCACCCCGTGGAACCCGCGATCGCGACCGAGCCGGATCGCGGCGATCGTGTTCTCGGGCGCGAAGGCGCCGCCTCCGCGGTGGGCGAGCACGCGCGGGTAGGGCCAGGGGGACATCATTCCTCCTTCGGGCTGCATGTTCCGGATGGCGGGTGTCCTTAGCGCTGAGAACCTTGGCGGGCAGGCCTGCTTCGCGCTGCGCGCTACGTGCGCCGTGTGTCCGCCGCAGCGCTTCGCGCTACGGCGGACACACGGCGCACGTACACCAGCTTCTCGACGCGCGCCACCAGCAGGTCCTCGGCGTCGACCACGTCGGCGTGAAACAGGTGCAGGTGCTTGCTGCCGCTGGCGGTCATCTTGCGGATCGATTTCAGATCCTCTTCGGCCAGCCTGAGCACCGCGCGGACCCTGGAGCGGCCGGCGGCGATGTAATCGATGCAGGCCGAGCGATCCCATACGACATAATCCGGTCCCAGGTTGTGGCACAACATCAGCACGAAGAATGGATCCGTCATCGAATACAGCGAGCCGCCGAAATGCACACCGAACGCATTGCGGTTGTATCGCCGCAGCGGCATCTCGACCACCACCTCGCGAAAATCCGGGGCGACGCGTCGCACGCGGATGCCCGCTCCGACCAGCGGGGGCCAGCAGTTCATGCCCCAGCGCAGCAGGCGCGGTGGCAGCGACAGTACGAGGCTCATCGACGGGTCCGCGGCAATCGTTGGGCGGCAGTTTAGTGTGCCGGCCCGCGCAGTCCCGATGACGACGCGATCGCCCCACGAATCGGACCGGCCGCCGGCCGGGCCGGTGCACCTGTCGATCCACGGTCGCGTGCAAGGGGTCGGGTTTCGCGACGCTTTCAGCCTGCTGGCGCTGGAACGGGGCATCGACGGCTGGGTGCGCAATCGGCGCGACGGGACCGTCGAAGCGCTGGTGCACGGCGACGAGCGCGCGCTCACGGCACTGATACGCTGGAGCCACCGCGGGCCGCCCGCAGCGCGCGTGGAACGGGTCGACGTGCGGCCGGCCAGCCCCGACGAGGCCGCCGCCCTCGAGCCGGGTTTCCGGCGGCTGCCGACAGCCTGACAGGAGCGTGAACACGATGAGCGCCTCGGCACCGCCCCCGGGCGGCTTCGACTGGAAGAACCCCTACCCGACCACCCGGACCCCCGTGTTCGCGCGCAACGTCGTGGCGACGTCGCAGCCGCTCGCGGCCAGTGCCGGCTTGATGACGATGCGACGCGGCGGCAACGCGGTGGATGCGGCCATCGCGAGCGCCGCCGTGATCTGCCTGACCGAGCCCTGCTCCAACGGACTGGGGTCGGACAATTTTGCGATCGTCTGGGACGGCAGCCGGCTGCACGGCTTGAACGCCAGCGGCACGGCGCCCGCCACCTGGACCGTCGATTACTTTCACCAACGTTACGGAACCGACCCGGCGGCCCGGCCGGCGCGCGGCTGGGACACGGTGACGGTGCCGGGGGCCGTCGCCGGCTGGGCAGCGCTGCATCAACGCTTCGGCCGCCTCGGGTTTGCGGACGTACTGGCGCCAGCCATCGAGTATGCCGAACGCGGATTCGCAGTCAGCCCGATCGTGCAGGACAAATGGCAGCGCGCTGCGCCGCTGCTGGCCGGAATCCCCGGGTTCGACCAGCACTTCCTGCCACGCGGCCGCCCGCCCGCCGTTGGAGAGCATTTCGTGCTCCCCGGTGCCGGCCGGGCGCTGCAGCGCATCGCCGACACCGCAGGCGAGGACTTTTATCGCGGGCAGATCGCCGAAGCGATCGTCTCCTTTGCCAGGGCCGGCGGCGGCACGCTGAGCCTGGCGGACCTGGATCGGTATCGGCCGATCTGGGTCGAAACGATCAGCCAGGCGTTCGCCGGATACGAGTTGCACGAGATTCCCCCGAACGGCCAGGGCATCGCGGCGCTGATCTGCCTGGGCATCCTGGGTCACACCGAGCTGGCGCAGTGCCCCGTCGACAGCGCCGACTGGCACCACTTGACGATCGAGGCAATGAAGCTCGCATTCGCCGACGTCTATGCTCACGTGGCGGACCCGGCAACGATGCGCCTGAGCCCGGCCCGGATGCTGGAGCCGGATTACCTGCGGCAACGCGCCCGCCTGATCGACCGTTCGCACGCCCAGGTCTTCGCGCCAGGCGCCCACGATCGCGGCGGCACGATCTACCTGGCCACGGCCGACGCGGGCGGCATGATGGTCAGCCTGATCCAGTCCAATTACATGGGATTCGGGTCGGGCATTGTCGTGCCCGGTTTCGGCGTCTCCCTGCAGAACCGGGGCCATGGATTCAGCTTCGACCCGGATCACCCGAACTGCGTGGCACCCGGCAAGCGCCCGTTTCACACGATCATCCCGGCCCTCCTGATGCGCGACGGAGCGCCCCAGATGAGTTTCGGCGTGATGGGCGGCAACATGCAGCCACAGGGCCACGTCCAGACGCTGACGCGCATGCTGCTGGCGCGCCAGCAGCCGCAGGCGGCGTGCGACGCACCACGCTGGAAATGGGACTCCGGGCTGAACCTGGAGCTGGAAAGCGGCGTGCCGCCCGTCATTGCGGCCGAGCTGCAGCGGCGCGGGCACCGGATCGTGCGCGGCGACGACAGCTACATGGATTTCGGCTCGGCGCAGGTGATCTGGCGCCTGGGCGATCCGGCGGTCGACGGCTATGTCGCGGCCAGCGACAGCCGGCGCGACGGACAGGCGTGCGGCTTCTGAACCCTCACCCCCGGCCCCTCTCCCGCAAGGGGGAGAGACCTCCCCAGCATCCGCCTCTGGCGGGTTCTTTCCCGGAACCATGGTTCCGGGGTAGGGGCCGGGGGTGAGGGTCGCGGCTAGAATCGTGCACCGCTCCTCACCCGCCGACCGTCGATGAGCACACCCTCTGCAGCTCCCGTACAAGCGCTCGACGTCGCCTTCATCGGCCTGGGCGTGATGGGCTACCCGATGGCCGGGCACCTGGCGCGCGCCGGGCACCGGGTCACGGTGTACAACCGCAGCGCCGCCAAGGCGGAGCGCTGGAGCGCCGAGCACGCGGGACGCCGGGCGCCAACCCCGGCCGCCGCCGCGCACGGCGCGAGCATCGTGTTCTGCTGCGTGGGCAATGATGACGATTTGCGCGCGGTCGCGACGGGAGCCGAGGGCGCGTTCGCCGGCATGCCGGGCGGAGCGATCCTGGTCGACCACACCACCGCCTCGGCCCACATCGCGCACCAGCTGCACGCGCAGGCGCGAAGCCTTGGACTGCATTTCGTCGACGCGCCGGTGTCGGGCGGCCAGGCCGGGGCCGAAAAGGGCCAACTGACGGTGATGTGTGGCGGCGACGTCGCGCCCTTCGAGCAGGTGCAGCCGATCATCCAGGCGTACGCGCGGGCGGTGACCCGGATCGGGCCGAGCGGAACGGGCCAGATGGCCAAGATGGTCAACCAGCTGTGCATCGCCGGGCTGCTGCAGGGGCTGGCCGAGGGAATCGAGTTCGGGCGGCGCGCACACCTCGACATGGAGCTCGTGCTCAAGGTGATCGGACAGGGCGCTGCGCAGAGCTGGCAGATGGATAACCGGGGTCTGACGATGGTGCAGGACCGGTTCGATTTCGGCTTCGCGGTCGATTGGATGCGCAAGGACCTGGGTCTGTGTCTGGACGAGGCGCGCCGCACCGGCTGCCCGCTGCCGCTGGCGGCGCTGGTGGACCAGTTGTACGCGGAGGTTCAGGCGATGGGTGGCGGGCGATGGGACACGTCATCGCTGATACGCCGCCTGCGCGCCCCCAGGCCTTAGCGGCCTGTTTAGAAACGTCGCCGCAAGCCGGGGATCGAACGAGGAGCGGATGGAAGCCGCCAGCCTGAACCAGGCGATCGCCGAGCTGAGGCCGACGCTGCTGCGGATCGCGCGCCTGCAACTGCGCAACGATGCGTGGGCCGAGGATGCGGTCTCGGAGACGCTGATTTCGGCGCTGGAGGGCGCCAGCCGCTTCGGCGGGCAATCGCAGCTGAAGACCTGGGTGGTCGGCATCCTCAAACACAAGATCATCGACCAGTTCAGGCGCGGCGGCCGCGAGGTGTCGATCGAAGCGGCGACCGAGGCGGCCCAGGTCGAGACGTTCGACGAGCTGTACACGCCGGACGGGCACCGCGCGGACCAGCCGCTGGACTGGGGCGATCCCGAGGCCTGCTATTCACGCGTCCAGTTCTTCGAAGTCCTGCAGGCATGCGTCGAGGAGCTGCCGGCCGCGCTGGCGCGCATATTCATGATGCGCGAGTGGCTCGAGCTGGATACCGCCCAGATCTGTAAGGAGATCGGCATTTCCGCGACAAACTGCTTCGTGATGCTGCATCGGGCTCGCATCCGCCTGCGGGAGTGCCTGGAACACCGCTGGTTCGCCAACGAGTCGGCCCCATGATCGTTCAATGGCTGAAAATCACCTGCCGGCAGGCGCAGGTGCTGCTTTCGCAACGGCAGGATCGCAGCCTGGGGGCGCTGGACGTACTGCGCCTGCGCCTGCACCTGGTAGCTTGCGACTGGTGCTCCCGGGTCGCGCGCCAGTTCCGCTTCCTTTCGGAGGCCGTCCGGCGTATCGGAACGTGAGCCGCCCTTCGCGGCCGGCACCCTGGCCGGCGCCGCGCGGGCCTTCGGCAGCGGTCGAGCCGGAACAAATCCACCTTCGAAATCAATCAGTTGCGCGGTCAGATCGGAGCAAACCGCGGAGCAAACCGGCTAGAATGCCTCTGCCGGCGCATGGCTGCCGCGCGGCCATGAGCGGAGCTCGCAGCCTGACAGCGATGAATCGACGCGACACAGCGCGGCCCGCTGCGGCGGCCAATTTCATTCGTAACATCGTCGACGCGGATCTGGCCTCGGGTCGATTCGCACGGCGACGCTGGAACGGTCGTCCGGGCGACGGCACGTTCCAGCAGCAGGGCGCGCCGGACGCAGCCCGCATCCGCACGCGCTTTCCGCCCGAGCCGAACGGCTACCTGCACGTCGGACATGCCAAGTCGATCTGCCTGAATTTCGGGCTGGCGCGCGACTTACCACGGGCGCTGCCACATGCGCTTCGACGACACCAATCCGGAGAAGGAGGAGCAGGAGTACGTCGACTCGATCCTGGATGCGGTGCGCTGGATGGGCTTCGACTGGATCGAGGGCGCGCACAGCAACCTGTATTACGCGTCGGACTACTTCGATCAGCTGTACGAGTACGCCGAGTACCTGATCCGCGCGGGACACGCCTACGTCGACGAGCAAAGCGCCGAGCAGGTGCGCGAGACGCGCGGCACGCTGACCGAGGCCGGGCGCGACTCGCCGTTCCGCGCCCGGCCGGCCGACGAGAGCCTGGAGCGCTTTCGCGAGATGCGCGCAGGGCCGGCACGCCGAGGGCATCGATGGTGCTGCGCGCCCGCATCGACATGGCCTCGCCCAACATCAACCTGCGCGACCCGACGCTGTACCGGATCCGCTTCGCGCACCACCATCGAACGGGCGACCGCTGGTGCATCTACCCGATGTACGACTACACCCATGCGATCTCCGACGCGCTGGAGTGCATCACGCACAGCATCTGCACGCTGGAGTTCGAGGATCACCGCCCGCTGTACGACTGGTGCGTCGAGCGCCTGGTGCCGATGCTGCGCGAGCCGCAGTGGCGTGCGGCGCTCGAGCTGCGTGCAATCGCTGCGCGAGCAGGGCCTGGAGGTCGGCGCGGGAGTTCGCCCTGCATTGCCACAACTTCGCGCCACAAGCTGTTCGCGAGCGAGGCCGAGGCAAGCCTGCGCGCGATGTTCGAGCGCTGGGAGCACGACCGGGCCGCGGTGATGCGCGACCTGGACAGCTTCTACAAGCTGCTGCTGGGCAAATCCGAGCAGTTCGCGCCGCTGCTGGCGAGCGCGCTCGACGAGGTGCGCCCCGATCCGTTCGACCTGCCGCACCAGTACGAATTCTCGCGCTTGAACATGACCCACGTGGTCATGAGCAAGCGCAAGCTGATCCAGCTGGTCGAGGAGCGCCGCGTCGACGGCTGGGACGACTCGCGCATGCCGACCCTGGTCGGGCTGCGCCGGCGCGGCTACACGCCACGCAGCCTGCAGCTGTTCGCCGAGCGCATCGGCGTGAGCAAGGCCCAGTCCTGGACCGACTACCCGGTGCTCGAGCAGGCGCTGCGCGACGACCTGGACCCGGTCGCGCCGCGCGCGGTGGCGGTGCTCGAGCCGCTGCGGCTGATCATCACCAACCTGGAGCCCGATCAGCGCGAATCCTGCCTGGCGCCGGTGCATCCGCATCGGCCCGAGCTGGGAACGCGCACCCTCGTACTGATGCGCGACCTGTGGATCGAGCACGACGACTTCAGCGAGCGGCCGGCGCCCGATTATTTCCGCCTCTACCCCGGCAATCTGGTGCGGCTGCGCTACGCGTACGTGATCCGCTGCACCGGCGCCGAAAAGGACGCCGCCGGGCGCGTGACGGCGGTGCTGGCCGAGTACCTGCCCGACACACGCAGCGGGACCGAAGGCGCCAGCCAGGTCAAGGTCAAGGGCGCAATCCACTGGCTGCCGGCGAGCGGCACGCTGCAGGCCGAGGTGCGCCTGTACGAGCAGCTGTTCACCGATCCGCAGCCGGATGCAGGCGGCCGGGATTTCCGCGATTCGATCAACCCCGCCAGCCGTCGCGTCCTGACCGCGCACATCGAGCCGCTGCTGGCCGCGGCCCAGCCGGAGGACCGCTTCCAGTTCGAGCGGCAGGGCTACTTCGTGGCGGACCGGAGCGATCACGCGCCGGGCCGGCCGGTGTTCAACCGCATCACCACCCTGCGCGACTCCCGTTCCAAATGACCTCTACCCATTGCATCGCAGACCGGGTCGAATCGCTGCGGGCGGCGATGCGGCGCCACGGGCTGGCGGCCTGGATCGTGCCGACTTCCGATCCGCACCTGTCCGAATACCTGCCGGCGCGATGGCAGGGGCGACAGTGGCTGTCCGGGTTCACCGGGTCGGCCGGCACCCTGGTCGTCACGCCGAGTTCGCCGGCCTGTGGGTCGACAGCCGCTACTGGGTGCAGGCGGAGGCGCGAGCTGGCGCGGCAGCGGCATCGTGCCGATGAAAACCAGCGCCAATGCCGGCGTGGCGTTCATCGAGTGGCTTGGCGGGCATTGCGCCAAGGGCGATCAGGTGGGGGTCGATGGGCGGGTGCTCGCTCTGGCACGTCGCGCAGCCTGCGGGACGCGCTGGCCGCAACGCGGCGCGACGCTGCGGATGGACCTGGACCTGCTGGAGGAGATCTGGGCGCAGCGCCCGGGGCTGCCGCATGAGGCGGTGTTCGAGCGAGCGGCCGCAATACGCCCCGGTGGCGCGGGCCGCCAAGCTGGCGCGCTGCGCGATGCGATGAAACGCGCCGGCGCCGCCTGGCACCTGATCTCGTCGCTGGACGACATCGCCTGGGTGCTGAATCTGCGCGGATCGGACGTCTCGTACAACCCGGTCTTCCTGGCGCACCTGCTGATCGGCGCCGAGGACGCGACGCTGTTCGTGCTCGGAAGGCAAGGTTCCGCCGCGAGCGCTGGCCGCGCCTGGCCGCCGACGGCGTGCGCCTGGCGGGCTATGGAACGCCGACACGCGCCTGGCGCAGTTGCCGGCCGACGGCTCGATCCTGGTCGATCCGCGCCGGGTCACCGCCGGCGTGCTGCAGTCGGTGCCGCCCGGCGTGCGACGCGTCGAGCAGATCAACCCGACCACGCTGGCTCAAGTCGCGCAAGACCGACGCCGAGGTCGCGCATGATGCGCGCAGGCGATGGAGCAGGACGGCGCCGCGCTGTGCGAATTCTTCGCGTGGCTCGAGCAGGCTCTGGACCGTCGCGAAAGGCTTACCGAGCTGACCATCGACGAGCGGATCACCGAGGCCCGCGCCAGGCGCCGAGGGCTACTTCGTCAGCCCAGTTTCGCGCACGATCGCGGGCTTCAACGCCAACGGCGCGCTGCCGCACTACCGCGCCACCGACCGAGTCGCACGCGGTGATCTGCGACGCCAGCAGGTCGGCAACGGCCTGCTGCTGATCGACTCGGGCGGCCAGTACGAGACCGGCACGACCGACATCACGCGCGTGGTCGCGATCGGAACGACCAGCGCGGAACAGCGCCGCGACTTCACGCTGGTGCTCAAAGGCATGATCGCGCTATCGCGGGCGCAGTTTCCGCGCGGCACGCGCTCGCCGATGCTCGACAGCCTGGCGCGCGCCCCGATCTGGGCCGCCGGCGCCGAGTACGGTCACGGCACCGGGCACGGCGTCGGTTATTTCCTGAACGTGCACGAAGGCCCGCACGCGATCATCCCCGCACATGATGGCCGAACCGCAGACGGCGATCGAGCCGGGCATGATCACGTCCGACGAGCCCGGCATCTATCGACCGGGACAATGGGGCGTGCGCATCGAGAACCTGCTGCTGACGGTGCCTGGACAGACCACGGAATTCGGCGAGTTCCTGGAGTTCGAAACGCTGACGCTGTGCCCGATCGACCGGCGCTGCATCGAGCGGGAGCTGCTGCGGACGGACGAAGTGGACTGGCTGAACGGGTATCACGCGACCGTGCGGTCGCGGCTGGCGCCGCATGTGAAGGGCGCGGCTGCCGACTGGCTCGAGGCCAATACACGGCCGTTTTAGAGCTCTGCTTCGCCGGCTGCGCCGGCTTATCGCTCCAGGTCTATCACCTGCACCTTGACGTGCCGCTCCCGGTCGTTGCGCACCACCGTCAAATCGACGTTGCTGCCGATGCCGGCGCGATCCAGTTCCGCCACGAAGGTCGACACGGTCTGCACCCGCTTGCCGTTGACCGCAACGATGACGTCGCCCAGATTGCCGCTGGCGACGTCCATCGGCTTCAATCCGGCCTGCGCGGCCGGCGTACCGCGCCGCACCTCGCGAATCACCACGCCGGCGATGCCGGCACGCTCCGTCAGGTCCGCCCGCACCGGGTTGATGCCGATTCCAGGCAGGGGTGCCTTGCCGCGCGCGATCAGCGACGGCACTACGCGGTTGACGAGGTCGACCGGAATCGCGAACCCGATGCCGACCGAACCGCCCGATTCGGAGCGGATCGCCGTGTTCACGCCGATCAGGCGTCCGGCGCTGTCGAGCAGCGGGCCCCCCGAGTTGCCCGGATTGATCGCCGCATCGGTCTGGATCACGCCGGCGACCTCGCGGAATTCCGTGGTCGGAAGTTCCCGATCCAGTGCGCTGACGATCCCGTGCGTCAACGTGCGCTGCAAACCGTACGGGTTGCCGATCGCGTACACCGACTGCCCGATCCGAAGATCGCGCGACGTGCCCAGTGGAATCGGCCGCAGGTCGCGGGAGCGCGCCAGGCGCACCACGGCCAGGTCGTAATCGGGCGCGGTGCCGACGATGCGGGCTTCGACCGGTTCGCCCCCGTTCAGCTGCACGTACACGCTGCGCGCGCCTTCGACCACGTGATAGTTGGTCACCACATGGCCGGCATCGTCCCACACGAAACCGCTGCCGGCGCCCTGCGCGACGGTCGCCGTGAAGAATCCGGTCGGCTGCAGGATCTCGGTCGTGATGTAGGCGACCGACGGCGCCGCGCCGTCGAACAGGCTGACCAGCGACTGCTCGGCCGGCGGCAGCGGGCCGCGCGGCGTGATCGCGCGCGGCTCGACGCGCGAAGCATCGCGCGCGAGCACCAGCGCGCCGAAGGTGGCCACCCCCAGCGCCGCCGCGGTCCAGCAGAGGACCCGCAGGAAATGCGGTTTGGCCGGCATGGGCACAATTATCGCCCGCACGCGTGATAAATTGGATGCACCATGGATGACACGGGCCCCGCCAGCGACCGCTATTTCGACCTGTCACTGCGACTGCTGACGATTTTCGTGCTGGTGTCGCTGGTCTGTTGCGTCGGGTTCCTGTCGTATCGGTGGCTCGCGCCCCTCTGGCGCAGAGCGCCAGCCGCCCTGGTCGAACCTCGCAATTCCATCGTCGTCAACCCCGAACCGGCCTCGCAGAGCGCGCCGGCGCCTGCCGACGAGATCCTGATGGATCCGCACACGACGTTCCGCTGCATCGAGCAGGGCCGGGTCACCTTCTCGGACCGTGCCTGCGACAGCGGATCGGTGCAGATCATTCCGCTGAACCCGTCCCAGCAGGCTGGCGGCGGGCACTGAACCGTTTTCGCAACAGAGGAGGCGATGAACGCTCCCGATTCGAGAATTTCACGCCGCTCCAACCTGGATCCGGCGCTTGTGTCGAGGACGGCACCGTTGCCGGTGGCCTGGTACCTGGATCGGGACTGGTACGAACGCGAGATGCTGCTGCTGTTCGACCGCGGCCCGAATTACGCCGGACACGAGCTGATGGTGCCGCAACTGGGCGATTACATCAGCCTGCCGTGGATGGACGATCGCAAGGTGCTGGTGCGAGGCCCGCAGGGCATCAGCCTGCTGTCCAACGTGTGCCGGCACCGACAGGCCCGGTTGCTGGACCAGCGGGGCCGGATTCAAAACATCGTCTGCCCGGTGCACCGCTGGACCTACGACCTGGACGGGCGGCTGCTCGGCGCCCCGGATTTCGACGAGACCCCGCAGTGCTCGCTGCCGTCCACTGCGCTCACCAACTGGCACGGATTGCTGTTCGCCGGGCCGCGCGATCCGGTCCGGGACCTGGCCGATTTCCCGCTGACGGCCGACTACGACTGGAGCGGCTACGTGTTCGACCGCTCCATCGTCGACGAATGCCCGTTCAACTGGAAGGAATTCCTGGAAATCTTCCTGGAGCTGTATCACGTGGAAGCGACCCACCCCGGGTTGCAGAAGTGGGTCGACTCCGGCAACTACGAATGGGGCTTCGGCGACCGCTGGAGCTACCAGACCCTCGGCGTCAACGATCAGTTGCGGGAGCAGACCTCGGCCAACTACGAGCGGTACCGGGACGAGATCCTGCGTTACACCGGCGGCCGGCTTCCCAAGTACGCGACCGTGTGGTCGATCCTGTATCCGAACGTGATGATCGAGTGGTATCCGCTCGCCCTGGTCGTCAGCACGCTGATTCCCCGCGGGCCGGACCACACGACCAACGTCGTCGAGTTCTACTACCCCGAGGAGGTTCAAGCCTTCGAGCGGCAGATCGTCGAGGCGCACCAGGCGAGCTACGCCGAGTCGGCCGCCGAGGACGCTGCGGCCTGCACGCGCCTGCACGAGGGGCGCCGGGCGCTATGGCTGTCGGGCGAAGACGACGTCGGGCCGTATCACTCGCCGCACGAGGACGGCATGATCCATCTGCACGACTGGATCCGGCGCGAGATGGGGCAGCGGCGAACCCCGTAGCGGCCGGCCAGTCGCCGCCCGGGCGTCACCGGTAGACCATCACCGGGATGCTGCTGTGGGTCAGTACCTTCTGTGTTTCGCTGCCCAGCAGGATGGCGCTCAGGCCCCGGCGCCCGTGCGAGGCCATGAAAATGGCATCGCAATCACGGCGCTTGGCGGTGTCGATGATCGCTTCGAACGGCGAGAACGAGCGCGCCACTGTGGTCTCGACCGCGACGTTGGCTGCCTTGGCGTCCTTTTCCAGCACGGCCAGCCGTTCGCGCGCGATCGCCTCGACGCGTTGCTCGTATGCGCCCGCCGGTTCCGGCTGGTACTCCGAAAGCGTCGTGTAGGCGTAGGGCTCCACCACGGTCATTCCCACGATGCGGGCATTCAAGCGCTGTGCCATCTGGACCGCGCCCCGCATCGCCTTGATCGACAGGTCCGAGCCGTCGGTCGGCACAAGAATCTTGGTGAACATCGCAATTTCCCCTGCTGGGCTTAACATGAATCGATGCTAAGCGCCCGCGGCCGAGAGGCGTTGACGGCAGTCAAGCCTGAATGATTCTTTGCACGGCGCGCGCCGCGGCGGCAAAACCGAACGGAGCGGTGACGACCACCGAGGAACCGTATCCGACGCAAGCCAGGCCTGTCGGCCTTTGGCCGACAGGCTTTGAGGAAGAGAACGAGGGGGCTGGGCTGGCCCCCTCGTGCTCCCCCAGCCAATGTAAAGGACCACCTGAAGCGCTGTCTGACGGGTACGGAAGTCGGACCGGCTCGTCCGAGTAGATGGCGTCGACCCCGAAGGACGGCTTGCGGTTCGATGATTCGCGGGCAAATCCGTGGCGCCGGCGCAGGCGATACCGCACCTTCGCGAGCAGCGGATCGCCCAGCACGCGCGCCAGGTCGGCGCACCGGATCCGCGTCGGATCGGTCCTGCCGCCGGCCGCGCCACAGGTGATCACGGGCAGCCCGACCGACCGCGCGTGGGCGATCATTGCGGCCTTGGCCGAGACCTGGTCGATGCAATCCAGTACCAGGTCGAACTCGCGGATCAACTCCGACACGTTGTCCGCGGTGACGAATTCCTCGATGCATACGGGCCGCGCGCGCGGATTGATCGCTTCGATGCGCTGCGCCATCGCGACGACCTTGGCCTTGCCGAACTCGTCGCCCAGGGCCTGTATCTGTCGGTTCGCATTGCTCTCGGCCACGTGATCCAGGTCGATCAGCGTGATGCGCTCGACGCCGCTGCGCGCCAGCGCTTCGGCAGCCCACGAGCCGACCCCCCCGACCCCGACCACGGCAATGCGCGCAGCCCGCAGCCGCGCGTGTGCCGCCGCACCCAGCAGTCGGGTGACGCCGCCAAACCGACGCTCGACGTCGGCTGCCTCGCCGGTCGCGCATTGCTCCACGACGGGATTCTAGTGGCGCGGCCCGGACACCCCCGTGACGAATCGAGGTACGCTTGAGGCCGATCGGCGGCCGCGATGGCCGACCGCCCGGAGCGGTATCGACGCGAAGCGACCCATCAGGAATGTCCCTTTCGAACCTGCGGAGCGAATACCAGCGCGGAGAATTGAGCGAAGACGCGGCCGCGCCCGATGCGATCGAGCAGTTCTCGCGGTGGTTCGAGGATGCGCGCGCGGCCGCTTGG
>CAVTZO010000026.1:0-50453 GCA_963739145.1 uncultured beta proteobacterium | reverse complement strand
TGGCAAGCAGTCGCGGCAGCGTGGCCAGCGCCCGATCCGGTTCATAGCGCACGATGATGTCCTGCTCGCCCCGGACGCGCCGGCGCTGATCATCGGTGAGCTGCGGCAGAAGATCGCGATAATCCTCCATCATCTCGCGCTTCGCGTGCAGCGTCTCCAGGGGCAGCGGCGGGCCATCCTTCGCCAGCAGCGCGCCGATGCGAGCCAGGGCCTCGGGGTAGCCGCCGTGTTCGATGGCGGCCAGGGCCTCCTTCACCACGGGCAGTTCGCGCGGTTCGACCGCGGTCTGCTGCTGCGCCTCGTGCTTGTCCGCCAGGGTCAGCGAGAACAGGTTGCCGTAGATCTGAAAGAACGCGGCCTCGCTCGCCGCGTCCCGCATCGCGCGGTAGTAGTCCATGCACGCGCTCAGCATGTCCGTCCCGACGCGCTCCAGCACGCGCGGGGCCTGCTCCGCATCCTGGGCGCGCCGGTTCGCCTTGACCGTCTCGGCCACGGGCCCGAGCCATTGCAGCCATGGGTTCTGGTCCGAAAAGGCCCAGCGCTGAAAGCGCAATGGGTGGAATTTGCGCTGCATCTGGGCGCTGTACTCATTCGACGTCGCCTTGGCGATCGGCTGCACAAAGAGCTCGTACGCGTGCTGGGTGAAGTCGGCCAGTTCCTTGACCGCCTCGAACGGCTTTTCGTCCTTGCGCTCGACGCGGTTCAGGCGCCTGGTGATGTCCTCGAGGCGTTGCTCGGTGAAGTCCACTTCATATTCGACGGCGCCGTCTTTGCCCTTGATCTCCTTGATGCGCATGCCGTACAGCCCCGGAGCAAGCGCCTCGATGCTTTTCATCACCGATACGATCTGGGTGTGCTCCTTCTTCGCCACTTTGCCAGAGACGAAGATGCCCAGGTGGCCGATGTCCTCGTGCAGCAGGCCGACGATCACCTGGCCCCGCGCCTTGACCTCGTCGGTCGAGCCATAGACGTCGGCCACCCAGTTGAAGGCCTGCTGCGGCGGGGTGATGTTGTCCCCCATCGAGGCGAACAGCACGATCGGCGACTTGATTTCCCGCAAATCGAACATCTTCCCGTTGCCGGCCGACTCGGTGCCGCTCCACAGCTTGTTGCCCACGAACAGGTTCTGGACGATCCACTCGATCTCCTCCTTGTTCAGCAGGTAGAAGCCGCCCCACCAGCGCTCGAACTCCAGGAACCGCGGCGGTTCCGTGTCCACGTTGGAAAACAGGCGGTAATACTTGTCCACGAAGGTGTTCGCCGGATTCAGGTTCTCGAAGTTCTGCACCAGCCAGGCGCCGTCAAAAGTGCCGTTGCCCAGGTCCGCGGTCATGGACGCGAGCCAGGTGCCGCCCATCAGGCCGCCCGCGTAGCGCATCGGATTGTCGCCCTCGGCCTCCTGAAAGGCGCCGCCCCAGTAGGACATCGGGGCGCCGTTGATCACGATCGGACCCGCATCGTCCGGGTGCGCGGCCGCAACCATCATCGCGGCCCAGCCACCCTGGCAGTTGCCCACGATGACCGGTTTCGGGCTGTCGGGGTGAAGCTCACGCACACGGCGCACGAAGCGGGCTTCCGCTTCGCACACGTCGAGCAGGGTCTGCCCGGGCTCAGGCTCGGGCAGGAAGCTCACGAAATACACCGGGTGCCCGGCGCGCAAGGCCACACCGATCTGGGAATCATCCTTGAAGCCGCCGATACCCGGTCCATGACCGGCACGCGGATCGATGACGATGTAGGGGCGGCGCTTCGGGTCCACCGTCACGCCCTGCGGCGGCACGATGCGCAGCAGCAGGTAGTTCACGCGCCGATCGAGGGTACGGCCGTCGAACACGATTTCGTAGTCGAAGTGCAGCAGCGGCGGCTTGCCCGCCTGCTCGTGGTCCAGGTAATTGTTGCCGCGCTGGCGCAGCGTGTCCCAAAAAAGGATCGAGCGCTGAACGAAGTCCACCCCGTAGCCGGCCCATGCCTGCCACCATGCCAGGGGATTCGCCGCGCTGGCTTGCAGCGCGCTGCGGCCCTGCACGCCGGCCTCGCCGATCCGCTCCAGGAATTGCTCGCGCGCGATGCCGGCACGCTTTTCGTACAGTCGGACGACCTTCTGACCCAGTTCCTGGGCTCGGACGAGTTGCTGGCTTTGGTCTTGCATGGGTGCTCCCTTGGCTGTGCCGGCCGCCAGGGAAGACTGGTTCGTACGCGCTGTCGGTCGCAGACTTCCAGACTTCCAGACTTCCATCGAAACTGACGACAACAGGCAAGGGTACCGGCCGCTGATTACCGGGACTTGTTCAATGTCAAGAAGGCCGGGATAACGGGACGCTGTGTATCATGTCACCGCCACGTCATGGATTCATGGCGGCGCCGTCGATGGCCGAATGCAAAGCGACCGGCATCTGCGGCGTCCCGGCTTTCCTGGAATCAGCAATCGCGGACCTGAAGCACCGGATTCATTTGTAGTTCGGGGCTTCGTGCGGGCGCGCGGCGCCGCCGGCCTCGCGGTTTTCGGATATCCAGGTCGCTTGTTTTCGGTCAACCTTGGGTATCTGAGGCGCGGCTATGGTCACGGCCGGGTCAGGGAGACAGATGGTCATGCGCTCGCTAATTGTTGGCGTTGTTGCGTTGGGTCTGCTGGCGGCCTGCGGTAAGAAGGAAGAGGCCGGCAAGGCACAGGGGCGTCCGCCCGCCGAGGTGACGGTAGTCCAGGTCGCGCCACGCGATACGCCGGTCGGCTACGAGTTCGTCGGCCAGACCGAGAGCTCGCGCCAGGTGCAGATCGTGGCGCGCGTCAACGGGTTTCTCGACCGGCAGGTATACGTCGAGGGAAGCCTGGTCAAGGCCGGCCAGGTGATGTACCGGCAGGATCCGAAGCCGTTTCAGGCCACGGTCGACGCTGCCAAGGGTGCGCTTGGACAGCAGCAGGCCCGGCTCCAGGTCGCACGCGCCGACCTCGAGCGCGTCAAGCCTCTTGCCGCCAAGAACGCGCTGAGCCAGAAGGACCTGGACAACGCGATCGGCCAGGAGCAGGCCGCTGCCGCGGCGGTGGAAAGCGCCAAGGCCAATCTGGAGCAGGCGGAACTGAACCTGGGCTACACGACGATCACGACGCCGGTCACCGGCCTGTCCAGCTTTACACAGGTCAACGAGGGCGCGTACATCCAGCCGACCAACAGCCTGCTCACGTACGTGCAGCAGGTGGATCCGATCTACGTCAACTTCAGCGTGTCGGAGAACGACCTTCTAAAGATGCGCGACGAGGCGAACAAGGGAGTGCTTCGCCTTCCCAAGAAGGATGCCTGGGAAGTTCAGCTCGAGCTCGCCGATGGCTCGATATACCCACAGCGCGGGCTGATCACGTTCAAGGATGCGGAATTCAACCAGCAGACCGGCACTTACTTCGTTCGCGCCACGCTGAAGAATCCCGATGCCGCCCTGCGGCCTGGCCAGTTCGTGCGCGTCCTTGTCGAGGGCGCAGTCCGGCCGGGCGCCCTGCTCGTGCCGCAGCGGTCCGTGCTGCAGGGCGCACAAGGCCATTTCGTGTGGCTCGTCGACAAGGAAGGCAAGGTCGAGGCGCGCCCTGTCGAAGTGGGGCCCTGGCACAAGAACGACTGGTTCATCACCAGCGGACTCACGCCGGGAGATACCGTGGTTGTGGACGGAGTCATGGGCCTGGCGCCCGGAGCAACCGTCAAGGCCGTCGAGCGGTCCGCGGAATCCGCGGCGGAAGGAAAACCCGGGGGCGCGAGCGCCAAGCCCGAGACAGAAAAGAAATAAGAGCCGAGTTCCCGGATGATCTCCCACTTCTTCATCGACCGCCCGATCTTCTCGGCGGTCATCTCGATCATCATCACGATCGCGGGTCTTGTCGCGATGGTCTCGCTGCCGATCGCGCAGTACCCGCAGATCACCCCGATCCAGATCCAGGTGACCGCCAATTATCCCGGGTGCCAACGGGGACGCTGGTCGCCCAGAACGTGGGCGCGCCGATCGAGCAGCAGGTCAACGGCGCGAACAACATGATCTACATGTCGTCCACGAGTTCATCGACCGGCAACTACACGCTGACCGTCTATTTCACGATCGACACCGATCCTTCGCTGGCGCAGGTGGACGTGCAGAACCGGGTGAACATGGCGCTGCCGCAGCTGCCGCAGGTCGGTGCACGCAGCAGGGCATCAACGTGCAGAAGAAGACGTCGACGTTCCTGATGGTCCTGGCACTATCTCGCCGGACGGACGGTTCAGCTCCGACTTACATCGCCAACTACGCGAATATCTATCGTCCTGGACGCAATCAAGCGCATCGACGGAGCGAACCAGGCCTCGATCTTCGGCATTCCCGACTACGCGATGCGCATCTGGCTCAAGCCCGACCGCATGGCCAACCTCGGCATCACGGCCGGCGACATTGCGAACGCGGTCAGCAAGCAGAACCAGCAGTTCGCGGTCGGCCGTATCGGGCAGTCCCCGACGGCCTACCCGGTCGAGCAGACCTTCCCGGTCACGACGACCGGCGCTTTCACCGAAACGTCCCAGTTCGAGAACATCATCCTGCAAGACCGAGAACCAGAAGCGCGGCAATCGTGCGCCTGAAGGACGTCGGGCATGCCGATCTGGGCCGCAAGGACTACTCGACTGCGCGACCGATTACCAAGGCAAGCCGGCGACGCTGATCGCCGTCTACCAGCAGCCCGGCGCCAACGCCACTCGCGGTGTCGCAGAGCAGGTCCAGGCCACGCTGGCCGAGCTGTCGAAGAGTCTTCCCGCCAGGGCTTGAAGTACGACATTGCGCTCGACACCACGCGGTTCGTCAAGGCCTCGATCAAAGAGTGATCCACACCTTCTTCGAAGCAGTCGTGCTGGTCGTGCTGGTGGTGTTCATCTTCCTGCACAGCGTGAAGCTCACCATCATTCCGACGCTTGCGGTGCCGGTTTCGATCCTGGGCGCGATGATCGGCATGCTGATGTTCGGTTTCTCCGATCAACATGCTGACCCTGTTCGGAATGATCCTGGCCATCGGCATCGTGGTGGACGATGCAATCGTCGTGGTCGAAAACACCGAACGCAACATGGTCGAGCACCACCTGTCCCCGAAGGATGCCGCCAAGCGGGCCATGGACGAGGTGACCGGACCGGTCATCGCCATCGTGCTGGTGCTCAACGCGGTGTTCATTCCGGTCGCGTTTCTGGGCGGCATCACGGGCCAGCTGTACAAGCAGTTCGCCGTCACGATCGCGATCTCGGTCGTGTTCTCGGGCCTGGTGGCGCTCACGCTGTCGCCCGCCCTGGCCGCCATCCTGATAAGCGCGAAGCACGGCCAGAAGAAGGGCTTCTTCAAATGGTTCGACGAGACGTTCGACCGCATCGCGCACGGATACGTGGGCGGGGTGAAATGGATCACCCGGCACTGGATCCAGGGGCTCATTGCGTTCGCCCTGGTGCTCGCCGGCACCATCTGGCTGTTCAAGTCCGTGCCAGGGGCGTTCGTGCCGCAGGAAGATCAGGGCTACCTCTTCGTGCCCTATTTCCTGCCGGATGCCGCGAGCCTGGACCGCACCGCGGCAGTGGGGGTCGAGGCAGCGCATTTCATGCGCGACAACCCGGCAGTCGACAATGTGACCACGGTCAACGGGTATAGCCTGCTCGACTCCCAGAACAAGACCAATACCGGGCTGCTGTTCGTTTCGCTGAAGGACTACGAGCAGCGCAAGGATGCGACGCTGCAGGCGCCGGCGCTCATCGCAAGCGCGTTCAAGGCCTATGCGGGAATCAAAGAGGGTCGGGTGGTTCCGATCAACCCGCCCGCGATCCCGGGTCTGGGCACCACCGCCGGCTTCGAGATGTGGATCCAGCAAAAGGGCGGCGGCAATTACGCGCAGCTCTCCGACGTTGCCAGGCAGATGGTGGTCAAGGGCCGAGGGCGTCCCGAGCTGGGCGGCCTGATCGTCACCATCAGCGCCACCAATCAGCAGCTGCTGGCGGACGTGGACCGCGAAAAGTCGGAAGTTCTGGGCGTTCCGGTCCAGGACGTCTTCAACACCCTGCAGACGATGTTCGGGTCGCTGTATGTGAGCCAGTTCCCCAAGGATTCGCGCCTGTGGCAGGTCATCCTGCAGGCGGAGCCGAAGTACCGGATGACGCCCGAGGATCTCGGTCGCTTCTACGTCCGCAACCGCGACCAGAAGATGATTCCGCTTTCCGGGCTGGTCACGACCCGCTACGTGACGGGCCCGGATCTGGTCACCCGGTTCAACAACTACCCGGCTATAAAGATAACCGGCGCGCCGGCTCCGGGCGTGAGCTCGGGTCAGGCGATCGCGGCGCTGACCGAGCTGGCGCACGAGGTCATGCCGCCCAACTACGGCTTCGAGTGGGCGGGAGAGGCGCGCGAAGAGCAGGCTTCGGGATCGACTTCGTCGTTCGCCTTCGTGTTCGGCCTGATCTTCGTGTTCCTGATTCTTGCGGCCCAGTATGAAAGCTGGTCGCTGCCCGTCGGTGTGATGATGGCGGTGCCGTTCGCGTTGCTGGGCGCGCTGGTGGCCATCGCGCTGCGGGGCATCCCCAACGACCTGTACTTCCAGATCGGACTGCTCACGCTGATCGCACTGGCCGCCAAGAACGCGATCCTGATCGTCGAATTCGCGGTGGAAAAGAACCGCAAGGAAAAGATGTCCTTCTTTGATGCAGCGGCGGAGGCTGCGCACCTGAGGCTGCGGCCCATCATCATGACCTCCTTTGCGTTTGTCCTGGGCGTGCTGCCGCTGGCGATCGCGACCGGCGCTTCCGCCAACAGCCGGCACTCGATCGGCACCGGGGTGATCGGCGGTACGCTGGCGGCCACCGTGATCGCGATCTTTTTCATCCCGATGTTCTACTGGATGCTGGAGACCGCAAGCTCGAAGCTATCCGGTAAGAAGACCGGCGCGGAGGGTCACTCAGATGCGTAAGTCGAGCGCCCTCCCGCTCGCCGCCGCGCTGCTTGCCGGATGCACGTTCGGCCCCGACTACCGGCGGCCGCAGGTCGACACGCCCGCCACCTATCTGTACGAGCCGGCCGCGGTCGAAGCGGTCAACGCGCAGTGGTGGAAGCAGTTTGGCGACCCGGTGCTGGACCAGCTGATCAGCGAGGCGCTTGCCAACAACAAGAGCGTGAAGATCGCTGCGGCCAACGTCGAGCAGGCCGCGGCGATCCTGGTGCAGACGCGCTCGGCGCTGTTTCCTCAGGTCAATTACCAGGCCGCTGCCGGCCGCAGCCGGCTGTCGCAGAACCTCGCCGTTTCGCCGATCGGTGTGACCAATCCTGCGAACACCTACCAGCTGGGCGGCGGGGTGAGCTGGGAAATCGATCTGTGGGGCCGCGTGCGCCGGCAGAGCGAGGCGGCGCAGGCGAACCTGCTTGCCACCGACGAGGCGCGGCGCGGGGTGATCCTGTCGCTCGTGTCGCAGGTCGCCGTGACCTACATCCAGCTGCGCGGCCTGGACGAGCAGCTCGCGATCAGCCAGCGGACCCTGAAGACCTATGGGGAGTCGCTGGACCTTTTCAAGCTGAGGTTCCAGTACGGCCAGGCCTCGCAGCTGGTCGTCGCGCAGTCGCAGTCGCAGTACGAATCGGCCGCGGCGAAGATTCCACAGATCCGGGCCCAGATCGAGGCGACCGAAAATGCGCTGTCGATCCTGCTGGGACGCAATCCGGGCCATATCGCCCGCGGTAAGTCGATTCTGGAGGTCGCGCTGCCCCCGGTTCCGCAGGGCGTGCCCTCGCAGCTGCTCGAGCGCCGCCCGGATCTGCTGCAGGCCGAGCAGCAGCTGGTGGCGGCCAACGCTCAGATCGGCGCCGCCAAGGCGCTTTACTTTCCCAGCATCTCGCTGACCGGCGCTTTCGGCGCGGCGAGCGAGCAGCTCAATGAGCTCTTCAAGGGCCCAGCCAAGGCGTGGTCCTTCGCCGGCTCGGCGGTCGGTCCGATCTTCACCGCAGGGGCGATCTCCGGCCAGGTCGCGCAGGCCAAGGCGGCCAACCAGGCGGCGCTGATCAACTACCAGCTCGCGATTCAGAACGCATTCGCCGACGTGGAAGACGCACTGTCGGCGCGCGAACAGCTGGGCGAGCAGCTTGCGGCGCAGGAGCGTCTGGTCAAGGCGCTGCAGGAGTACTCGGACCTTGCGCGGATACTTTTCGACGGCGGCTACGAGTCGTATACGACCGTTCTGCAGGCGGAGCAGCAGCTGTTTCCGGAGGAGCTTAACCTGGCGGCCACGCGCGCACAGCTGTTCGGCTCGATCGCCAATATCTACATGGCGATGGGAGGCGGGTGGGTCGATACCGCGGACGGGATGACGACGACCGGCGTTAGCACGCCAGGGCAGTGACCCGGCTCGTGGTGCGATGGCGCGCTGCCGCGTGCGCGCTCGTGTGCGCCTTGTTTCAGCCTGCCGCCGCGCAATCGCTGGATTCGCGCGCCTATTCGAATGTGCCGATTGGAGCCAACTTTCTGTCCCCCTACTTGCCGCGCTTTTTTTCGGCGACCGCCCGCCTCCTGCGCGGCACCGGCAGGGTTGCGAACTGGATCGCTTCCTGAAGCATCGCGTTTTCGAGCGCCATGCGACCCAGTTCCCGCTCCAGATCGCGAATGCGCTGGGCCGCACTCGCCAATTCCGAAACGGGAACGGCATTCAAGTCGACGGTGGTTCCGCCAAGCGCCCCATCCCGATAGCTGCGGCGCCAGCGGGACAGCGCATGCGGATCGACACCGTTGCGGCGAGCGACTTTTGACACGATCGCCTTCTCCTCGAACGACTCAAGGACGATCCGGAGGCGATCGGCGCCGGTCAGAGCACGCGACTTCCGTTGGGATTTTCGTGGGACCACTGACGGAGCTTGCCTGCAATCAATCTGTTTCGATATCCGAAAACGGCGATTTGAAGAATGCGTTGAAGCGTCGAGGCGGCAGCTTGATCCGCGCAGCACCGCGCCGGACATGGTCGTCGTAGCTCACTCACACTTTCGCGCGCCGGACTCAATGCCGTCCTTCTGCCGCAAAGCAGCCATTGCCGTCGACTGCACAGACGACGACCTCCGTCATGCGCTTGCCGCAGCCCTCGACACCGACGGTGTACTCAGCCCGCTCAACACCGCCGTAGCGCGGCGCGTTGATCGCAGGCTGGACCATCACGCGGGACAGCACCTGGCCGGTCGCCTCCGGGCAGCCCATTTCGAAGCGACCCCGGCTGACGGCGGTGTCCACGGCCCCCGGCTGCATCTTGTCCAGCACCTGCTGGTCCGACTGACACGCGGCCAGGCTCAGCAGCGCGAAACCTACGAGAACGGTTCTGCACATCGCCTTGTCCTCCCATCTCTCGGTTGACAAACGGGGTTGAATTTACGAACCCCCGGATTCCGGCCGTGCCGGGCTGCTCATTCTTGCGCCGACCAGTTGCGCCACGACGATGGCGATGTAGAACTGGCCGAATACCGCCTCCAGCATCGCGAACGCGGTGGCCGGGGCACGCGCGGGCGTGATATCCCCGTACCCCATGGTCGTCAGCGTCACGATGCTGAAGTAGTTGAAAACCGCGGTGCGCCCGTGCCAGTCCGAGAGCATCGCGGAAAAGACGGGTGGCAGCGTGAAGGAGTCGGGTGCCAGGCTGTCCGTGAGCGCGTACAGGCCCGCCCATGCGGCGCCGGCGATCAGGTAGCCGCTGACCGCGCCCAGGACGTCGTCGGCGCCCACCGCGCTCTTCTTGAAAATGTTTCCCAGGATCACCACGACGGCGTAGCCCAGGAACCCGGTCACCAGAAGATAATGGATCACGGTAAGCGGCAGCTGGTATGTCTGCGCAAACGGAAAGTGCCGGGCTGAGCCGCTCGCGATGCCCACGATCGCCGCTGCGAGCGCGACGATCTTATCGCGCCGATGCTCGAACACCACGAGCAGCACCGAGAGCATGATCACCGCTCCGAAGACTTCGGAATAAACCTGACCGCCGATCAAGCCGTGAACGGTCGATTGCGCGACAATGAGGCAGCTCAATGTGGCGACCAGGACCAGGTACTTGTGCTCGCGCAACCACGTCATTGGATCTTCCCCGTGAGCCGCCAGGTCGGCCTGGACGCGCCCGTCAGCGGGCCGCCTCCTCGCTCAGGATCGTTGCCGCCACCGCCCGGCTCACCTGCATCAGGGCGCGGGCGTGCGCCTGCGCCAGTGCTTCGTAGCCGGCCTCCTTGACCGGCTCGCGCGCGAGCAGCTGGCCACGCTTGACGGCGTCGTGGGGCCCGAACACGGTCCACGTTGCATCCACCGTCGCGGCCTCGCCGGGAACCGAGATGAAGTGGCGGATCTCGATGGCCACGCGATACTTGACATCGGCCAGCGAATCCCGCGGGAACATGACCGTGGGCATGCCGAGCAGCTGGCCGAGGTCGGATGCGACCGCGCGCGGAATTGCGCTGTTAAGCGGTTCGGCCCAGCGCTGGTCGTCGAGCAGGACCACGCGGTTGGGATCAACCTGGATCACGATCTGCGGCCGGTCGACGGTGCTTGGCACGGTCACCGGCCCGACGGCGACAGCGTACGGCGTGGCGGAGCTGGCCGATCCTTCGGCCTTTCCCGCCCCCTGAGGAGTTGCAAGGGTGTAGTAGTGCACCGTCGGCGAAGAGCCGCAGCCCGCTGCCAGCAGCAGCAGCGCGGCGGCGATCATTCGGTTCAGTACGGGTACGAACTTCATGGTTCATCCTTCTTCTTGCCGCGGATGAGCGATTCCGGATTTTTCTCCAGGGTCTCGGCAAGCAGGCGCACCGCCTCGGCCGCGCGCGCCAGCTCGCTCAGCGTTTCGCGAATCTGCACCAGCTGTGGCGAATCGGACGCGAGCGTGAGGTTTGCGGCCTCCATCGTCCTGCGTGCATCCGTGAGCACACCATTAACGCCGGGTACGGTCTCGGCGTCGAGCTTCTTGACCAAAAGGTCTGCGCTCTCCAACGTGCCGTTCAGAGTTTGAAGCGCCTTGCGGGCGTCTCCGACCAGTTCGTCGACAGGGATCTGCTCGATCTTGCTCGCGATCTTCGCAAGCGTCAGCTGCAGCTGCTGCAGGCTACCCGGCGTGGTGGGCAGCACAGGCGGGTTCGTGCTGCGATCGACCTTGGCCTTCGGCGCGTTGGGAAAGCGATCGAAGGCCACGTAAAGCTGGCCGGTGACCAGGTTTCCGGTGCGCAACTGCGCGCGATATCCCTGCAGCACGAGATTGTCGAGCAGCTGCGTCTGTTCCCCCTTGTTGGCCTGGACCGCCCCTTTGCGATAGCGTGCCGTCAGGCGGTCCGGGAACACGTCGATCGTGACGGGGAAGAGCAGTCGTTTCGCCGCCGGATCGTACTCGAGGTTGATCGCCGTCACCTCACCGACGATGATCCCGCCAAAGTCGACCGGCGCCCCGGGCGAGAGCCCACGAAGGGCGTCTCCGAAGTAAAGCAGAAAACTCTTTCGGTTGAGGTCCGGACGCTTCATCGCCTGCACCTGGTCCGCCGCCAGGGTGAACTTGGTATTGGCCTCGGCAGGCGCGTCCTCGGTCACATCCGGGCCGGCCTGAAACGCGATGCCGCCGGCCAGGATGGCGGCGACCGATTCGGTCTGCACACGGACTCCGTTGGCATCCAGAGTCATATCCACCCCGCTCGCGTGCCAGAAACGCGTGTCGCGCGTGACATACTTTTCGTAGGGCGAATTGATGAAGATCTGGAACGTCACGCCATGGCCGTCGGGGTCCAGATCGAATGCGATGACCTGTCCGACCTGGATGTGCCGAAAATAGACGGGCGCACCGACATCGAGCGAACCGAGGTTCTCGCTGCGCAGGATGAACTGGCGCCCCGGCACCTCGGACGTGATGATCGGGGGCACCTCCAGCCCGGTAAACGCGCTCGCGTGCTCGGTGGATTTGCCCACGTCCAATCCGAGATACGCGCCCGAGAACAGCGTGCCCAATCCGGATATGCCGCCCGCGCCCACACGCGGACGAACGACCCAGAACTTGGTGTCCTTCAACAGATACTTGGCCGCCGGCTTGGTGAATTCGGCCGTGGCGATGATCCGCTTGTCATCATCGGAGACCGCGACGGCCCTGATCTCGCCGATATCGACGTTCTTGTATTTGATCTTGGTCTTGCCTGCCTCGATGCCTTGGGCGGTGACGAAGGAAATGGTCACGGTGGGGCCGCGCTCGAGGATCGCCTTGACCGCCAGCCATCCGCCGATCAGCGCGGCCACGATAGGGATGACCCAGACCAGCTGCGGTCTGAAGCCCCGGTGGGGGGTTTCCATGACAGCCTCGGGCAGCTCGCCGGCCCGGCGGGGGTTCGAAGGTTCAGGCATTTTTCGCTCGCATGGGATCCCAGATCAGACGCGGGTCGAACGACATTGCGGCGAACATCGTGAGCACCACCACCCCGCCGAAGGCCACTGCACCGGGACCCGCCGTGATCGTCGCCAACGACTGCAGCTGCACCAGCGCGGCCATGAGGGTCACGACGTAGATGTCCAGCATGGACCAGCGTCCTACGAATTCGACCAGCCGGTACAGCCTGGCACGCTGCTGAGGCTGCCAGGTCGAGCGCCGCTGGGCCGTCACCAGCAGCAACGACAGCGCGATCAGCTTCAGACAGGGCACCGTGATGCTGGCGAAGAACACCAGCAGCGCAAGCGGCCAATCCCCGCTGGTCCAAAGATAAACGACTCCGCTCATGATCGTGTCTTTCTCGGACCCGAACAGCGAACTGGTGTTCATGACCGGCAACACGTTCGCGGGGATGTACAGGATGGCCGCGGCGATCAGCAGGGCCCAGGTGCGCGCGATGCTGTTGCTCTTGCGCACGTGCAACGCACTGCCGCAGCGTGGGCAGCGGGCTTGCGCATCGGCGCGGCCGGGGCGGCTGACCAGGCCACACGTATGACACACGAGCCATCCCGCCTCGACCGCAGTGGGCGGGACGGTGCCCACCGCCGAGGCGAAGGTGGGCGGCATGATCCGGCGCCACAGCTCGTGCGGATCGAAAGCGGCCGCCATCGCGGGAAATGCGAGAACCAGCCCGCAAAAAGCCCAGAGCGCGACACCCGGCACGACATGGGCCAGGCCGTGAAGCTTCACCAGAGAGACCAGCACGCCCAGCATGAACACCTCGATCATGCTCCAGGGCTTGATACGTCCCATGAAGCCCAGAACCTGGCGTACCCCGGGCAACATCACTCCCAACTGCAACGGCAGCAACAGGTACAGCATGCAGGCCAGCTGAGCCGCGGGAATCAGGAACGTCGTCAGCAGCACGAGCGCACCAATCTCGGGCATGCCCTGATCGGAAAGCGTTCGTACGGCTCCGAGCAGCGTGGTCGTAACGCGGTTGCCGTTGACTTCCAGCCGAACGATGGCAAAGGCATTGGCGACGGCGAACAGGCTGACCCCCGTCAGAGCGTAGGCGAGCGTGCGCCCGACGCTGTCAGGCGAGCCTCTGAACAGCTCGGCATTGCAGCGCGCGCAGTGCGCTACACCCGGGCCTTCAGGGGCCCGCTGCAGCAGATCGCATTCATGACAGCCGATGAGTTCGCTAGCGCTCATACCGCCACGCCGTCACTCGCGCGCCCGTGATCCCTCGGGCACGGTATGTTTCGCCCTGATGTACGCATGTGGCCGCAGCGCCTGGATTTGATGGCGGTCAAGTTTCGGGCGGATCAGAAGGCCGCGACGCATTCGCGGCCATAGAATCCGCCCGCACGCTATCCGAACACAGTGATGTTGACTATCCGAAAACTGCCAGCTCGGCGCTGCGCGATCGGCGGAGTCGAGCGCAATCACACGGGTGTCACCAACGCGTCATCGAGCCACGCACGCGCCATCGACGCAGCATGATGTGTACACTGAAGATGTTTTCTTTCCTGTATTGGTTCCGAGGTCGACAACCCGATCAGCCCGGTGCCCGATTCGCCCGAGGTGGGAGGGGTAGTGCGATCTGAACCTGAAGTACGCTGGCCCGTCCTGTCGGTGGGGCCTGCCTTCACGCCCAAACTCAAGGCCTCCGGACCGAAGAAAGTTGCAAAGACCGAGAAGGCTCGGGCTGCGCTGTTTCCAGCCGGGCTCGTAACGACCGTTCAGTCCCGGGACATCGATGATCTGTCCACGGCGGCGTCGGTGGGTTGGAACAAGGACTGCACGCAGCTTCGCCCCGGGCGGTTTTTCGGGAAGGTCGCGGTCGCGCACACCGCCCAGCTGCAAATGGGCCGGGTGTCGTGGAACACACCTGTCCAGGCACGTGGACAAGCGCCACGCGGCACCCGCGCGATCGCCATCCCGATCGGACCGAACCCGGCGCCCAGTTTTTGCGGTGCCGAAGTCGGCCCCAGGGAGATCGTGACGGGGCAAGAGGGCACCGAAGTCGATTTCCGCGGCGCGAATACCTGCGAATTCCTGGTGATGTCGATCGGCATCAACCTGCTGCAATGGCACGCTGCCGCGCTCTGGGGCGAACCGTTCGAGTCGCGCGTTGTCGACGGCAGGATAAATCTCGGCAGCGTCACGGCACGCGCCAAGCTCGCACACTCCTGGTGTTCGGTTTTCGCGAAAGTGCAGCGCGATCCGGCCACGCTGTCCAATCCGCACGTGGCCCACCTGGTCGAGCAGAGCCTGATCAACGCGCTGATGGGGGTCGCGGGCCCGCCGCTTGGCCGGTCCTCGCCGGCTCGAGGCCGGGTCCTGGCGCGGCGTGCGGAGGAGTACATACGCGGTCGAATCGATGCGGCCATGACGCTTTCCGATATCTGCGACTGGGTCGGCGCGAGCGAAAGATCCCTGCATCTGGGCTTCCTCGAGGAATTCGGTATATCACCGATGGCGTATCTGAAGGTGCTCCGCTTGAACCGCGTTCGCCGCCAGCTGCGCGATGCAGCACCCGGAATTTCGGTGACCGACGTGGCGATGCGCGCCGGGTTTTTGCATCTTGGCCGTTTTGCGACGGACTACGGTCGCTTTTTCGGCGAGCGGCCATCTGCCACGCTGCGACATTTCGCGCAGTGAAAAGGCGTCCCGGCGGGTAAGCTTGCGATTCCAGCAGCGGAGTCGAAGATGCCGAAATTCACCCGGCTCGTGATTGGCGCCATGTCACTGTTTATGACGGCTGCTGCGCTTGCGCAGCAGCCGATCATCTATCCGGCCAAGGGCCAGACGCCGCAGCAGCAGAGCCTGGACGAAGGCGAATGCTATGTGTGGGCCAAGCAGGCGACCGGAATCGACCCGGTCGCTCTGGCGGCCACGCCGGTGCAGGCGCAGAAGCAATCGAGCGCAGGCACGGCGGTGGGTGGCGCCGCCGTCGGCGCGGCCGGCGGGGCGGCGATCGGCGCGATCGCCGGCAATGCGGGCAAAGGTGCCGGGATCGGCGCCGTCGTCGGGCTGATGGGCGGGATGCACCGGGCCAAGGAGAACCAGGCCGAGGCCAACCAGCAGGCGCAGGCTGCCCGTCAGCAGCAGCTCAACACGTACTACCGGGCGCAGGCCGCATGCCTCGAGGGCCGCGGATACACCGTCAATTGACGCTAGTTCGCGGTCGATGGGGCGACCGGCTCCGGGTTGGATCGGAAGGGCGCCAGCATCCGCTCGGGAATCTGGAGCGCCCGGGCGAAGAGCGCCTTCAGCCCGGAGGCGATCGCACGCGGGTCGAGCGGCACCACGGTCGGATCGCGTATGTCGCCTTGCACGTTGACCGGTATGCTCGTCAGCGTCCGACCCAGGAGGAAACCGATAAACGGCGCCTCGCGCACCACGTTGGTCAGGCGGCTGAAGGGAGCCACCAGCACGGTGAGTTGCGTGCTGCGGTCAACCAGCCCGATCGAGCCTACTGCGGCCAGTCCGAAGGCGCTGCTGTCGAAGACGAAATCGTCGACGACGAACCGACCGCGGCTGAAATGCCCCTCGAGAACCTGCGTGCGGTACGGAAATCCCTCAGCGCCCAGGTCCGTCAGGCTCCGGTCGAGCGAGCCGGAGATGTTCGTCATGGCGAGGATGTTGCCGATCAATGCGAATTTCTTCACCTGGCCGTCGTGGGATTCGAGGTGAACGGATCCCTCCAGGTTGGTCAGAAGCTGGCCTGAAGCGCCGCTCGTCGTCAGGTTCGCGCTCGCGTCGAACTGTCCGGTCAGCCACAGGCGCTCGTCGGTCAGGCACCGAACGACCTCTTCCACCTGCTGCTTCTGAGCTTGAATCTGCGCCGACACAGTGAAACCTCCCGGCGCGATCCCCACGGTCATCGGAATCGAAACGCCGCACAGCTGCGTGTCCTGAAGGCGCAGCTGCGCCTGTTCTTCCCCGAGCGTCAGGGTAGCCGTCACCGGCGCAAGGCGGTGACGCTGGAATTGAACGAAATCCGAGTGCAGCCTGACCTGCCCGGTGACGTCCAGCTGCCGGAGACGGGAAAGTATGCGTGCGACCTGCGAGTCAAGCGATTTCGCCCCCGCAGCGGCCGGCACCTCAGCGGCGGTCGCGCCCCGAGGCAGCAGTGCATCGATCCGAATGCCGGGCGAATCGATCTGAACATCGCCGATGACGCCCCTGTCCTTGCGCACGATCTCGCCGCGGATCGTTGCGATCTGCTGCGCCCAGCTCACCTCGGCCTTGCGTATCTGAAGACTGGAACCGCTTGCCGACAGATCGAGTCGATTGACTCTTGCCTGCCCTGCCGCCTGCATGGGCAGCAGCTCATCGATGTCCAGGTCTTCGGCAGTGACGTAGCCCTGCGCCGACGTGCGTCCGCGAACATCGAGATCGAGCGTCAGGGCAAAATCACCGGTCGCCTGGCCTTGATACGCGCCGGCACGCTTGAACATGGCGGCAATGCTCTGGGCGAAGATCGATCCGGAGAATTTCGCCTCCAGCAGGCGATCCTTCAGGCGCAGGCCGAACGTGGCCTGGCTGACGCGGTCCCGGATGACCAGGCGGCGGACATCGAGCGCATCCGGTTCCCAGCGCAGGTCCACGGCAGCGTCGGGGCCCGACTCGAACGAGACGCTGCCCTGCGCATCCACGGCCTGGTCGGGACTCCACGTCGCCCGCTCGATCGCAAAGCGCAACGGCGTCCTGGGTTCGAACTGAGCCGGTGCGTCCAGTCGTTGCCAGAGCCAGTGCGCCGACGCCGCGCCCGCCACAGCGTCAGCGATACTCGCCCGCACCTGGACGTGCTCTCCTCGATAGTCCGTGATCTCGCCAGTGAAGAGCGCTCGCGCGTCGAGGAGTGCGGCCCCAACCCGCTCGAGCTTCACCGCGCCCGGATCGACGTGCAAGGTGCCGCCCGTGAGCGTGAGCGGACCAGGCAATTGTTTCATCTGGACGCTGAGCTGCTCGGGACGCACCGTGACGTCGTAGAGCAGCGCGGAGGGGTCACCCAGCGCCCCGGACAGGCTGTTCAGCGCGATTTGCACGCTGCCGGCGATCGAGTCGATATCGCTCAGGAATTCGGAGGATTCGAGCTGCGAACGCAGCCACGGATAGATCTCCTCGAGCACAAGTTCCGTGTGGCCGGAAGCGCTTGTGACCCGCAACTGCGGGTCAAGCGCCAGCGTGGCACCCAGATCGGAAAAGGTCGACCGTCCCAACGTCCCCTGCAAGCCGCTCACGCTGACTTGACTTGGAGAAATCGAGGCTCGCACCGCATGCAGCAACACGGGCCAGGGCACTGACCGCAGCCGGATCGACGCATCCGATCGCGTGATTTCGAGGCTCGCGTTCCAATCCGAGGTCGCGGATGCGAAGTTCGCGCGCCCTCGCAACCGTCCCGCAGTGGATTCGATATCGTCCAAGGCGCCTGCCTTCCCGTCCGACTGGGCATGACGAGCGATCGCAATTGCCTGGCGGACATCGACGTCGAAGCCCGTGCTCGCGGAGGTTGCATCATCGCGGATCGAATAGCGCAGCCTCGCATCGGTCGCCTCGCTCGGGCCAAGCCGCGCGCTTGCGCCCGACAGCTCGAGTTTCGCATTCGAAAGCCCGATCCGTCCGCGTAGGTCGGTGGTCTCCTGCTCGAGCGCGGGCAGCAGGAAGGACGCGTGCGCAAGCTCCGCACTCCCATCCAGACGGCCCAGATCAAGCACCCCGTGCCAGGTGTCGGCCCCGGTGCGCAGTCGCAGATCCGTGATTTCACCGCCGCCCACGCGCGGCGCGTAGCGACGCACTCCACTCTTGTCACCAAGCAGTGCCAGCACTGAGTCGCGCAAATCGCCGACGTCGAGGCGGCCGATGTTCAGTGCGATTCTCGGTTTTTCAGCCTCAGCGGTCATGTCCAAGGTGGCCTGGGCGCCCCGGACCACGGAACCGAGACGCAGTTCGCTCAAAGCGATCTCGATCCCCTGCGCGCGCAGAACCGCCCTGCCCTTCACGTCATCGTCGGAAACGGGCAGTTTTTGCGCAGCACGCGTGAATTGCATCCACGCAGTGTCGATCCCAAAGTCGCAGTGCAGGTCGCTGCTGGCATCGGTGGCAAACTGCGCTCGCAGGTTTGCGCGAGGAATCTGGATACCCAGTGCCCCTCCCGCAAGCACGTCATCCAGCCACGCTTGCGCCTTCACACCGGCCGCCTCGAGGCTCAAATTCGCGGAAAGATCGCCAAATTCGATCCGACCCGAAAGCTTCAAATGGTCCCAGAAGTTGCTTGCCGCGCTCGCTTCCAGCTCCAGGCCGGTTGCATCGGTACGGGCGACCAACGACAGGCCGCGCAGCTGGAACAGGGGCGTGTCGGGCGCACGCACCTCCACGTCCGCCTCGGCGACCTGAAGCATCGAGCGCGGCGCGGCGTGGCGAGCGGCCTGCAAGAGCGGCCCCACCAGCGCGCGGTAGGCGGCCACCGGATCGCTCGAACTCTGGCCTTGTTCCGGGGCGGACGGCGAAAGGTCGACCCGGATGACCGGTCGCGCCACCGCAATCGACGCGAACTCGACCTGTCCCCGAAAGAGCGGGCGCAGCCGCAGCCGCACCTGCGCCTGCCCGATTTGTGCGTGAACCTGCCCCGGGATGTCGATCGTCACGCCGCGCATTTCGACGTGCGGCGCCGGCAGCAGCCGGATACGCAACGCATCCCACGCGATATGCCCGTTGGCGGCCTGCGAGAGCTGGCGCGCCGCCTCGGACTTGATCGCTGGCACGTTCAGCAGCATGGAGCCGCCAACCAGCACGGCCCCGACTGCAAAAACGATCGCGGCCAGGGTGACGATGCCGACGCGCAGCGGCCACCGACGGCCGGGGGAGTTCAAGTTCCGCTTACATCGAATGAACCGGGAAAGCAGCAAGCGGCGGGAGTCGCCCTGACGCGCGCCGGGTGCGCAGTACTTAAGCTTACTTTACTTCTTCATGACCGGCGTCGGGTCCACCGAAATGGCCATTGCCTGTGTGTAGGTCACCTCGACCTGGTCGCCCTTCTTCACCACCTTGAACTGATCGGGGTTCTTGACCGGAAGCGTGACGATATTGTTCTTCGGTCCCTTGAGTGTCACGGTCATTTTCACAGGATCCACCGCTGTGACATCGGCGAGGACGACCAGCTCCCGCATCGCCACGCCGGCCGGACGCTCACCCGCTTTCGCCCGTGCGGCACCTTCGATCTCGACGCTCTCGCGAACGCCGGCCTTAGTCGTCTTCAACTCGAAGTACAACGATTCCACATACTTGGCAGTGACCTGATCGCCCAGCTTGATCTGGTCGAAATTCTTGACCTCGTCGCCGCAAACGACGTCGACCTCATTGCCCTTGGGGCCCTTGAGCGTGACGACCCGCTCCGCCCTGTCTATTCCAACGACACGTGCAGTCATCTCCGTGGTCTGCTTCATGTGAGCCTTGCCGAGCTCACTCGACATGGTCGTTGTCGTGGTTCCCGGGGTTTGAGCGCCCGCCGGCAGCACCAGAACTCCGACGGCAAGAAGGGGAGCGAGCAAAAGTTTACGCATGGAGATTTTTCCTGTGAGTTTACGAAACCGGATCGACCGCGCTTCAACGGTGCACGCCGTTGCGCAGAACGTTCAAAGACGGTATCCGAATGCGCGAACCTTGACTATCCGCAAACCGCAAACCGCACACGGCGTATTGAAAGTTGCACCGATGTCCCATACTATCCAACGCTGAAATTGGTAACTTCGGGTTGGAAAAAACCTTTTGCAGTGGAGAATGAAGATGAAACGATTACTACTTGCAGTTTGCGCGATGGCAGCGTCGACGTCAGTCCTTGCCGACGGCGCCTTCGAAGGTCCGTGGGTCGGAGCGGGGATGGGATTCCGGGGTACGAATACCGAGCTCACCAACAACACCAATGGCGTCGATATTAATGGGGTCGGAAAAACCAGCATTTACGGTGTCGTGCAGGGCGGATGGGGGTGGAAGCTCAATTCGGACGTGGGCGACTTCAATGTCGGCCCCTACGCGCAGTACTTCATCGGGACCGTCACGTCGAACACACACGTTGTCGGGGACCCAGCCACCAACGCTGGCGCGTTCAGCGCAAACGTGAAATGGAAGAATCAGTTTCAGATCGGCTTCCAGCCAGGGTACTACCTCGGCAAAGACACGGTGGTGTACGCGAAGGTCGGATACAGCCATGTGTCGATCGAATTGAACGGCGCCAATGCAAACGGGCAGATAAGCAACAGTCAATCCTTCAGTGGCCCGGGCGCCGGACTCGGACTGAAGACGCAGTTTGCGGGCAACTGGGTCATCTTCGTCGAAGCTCAGCAGATCTGGTACAGCAGCAAGGACTACAACGTCGCAGGCGCCTCCATCGAGGTCAAGCCCACGATGAGTATGGGAACGTTCGGCATCGGATACCAGTTCTGATCCGGCCATTGTCGTTGCAATAGCAGAGAGGGTCGATGCGCAGCTTCATCCGGAAGGTGATTGGCGGTACGGCGCTGTCACTGGCAGCAGTGGCGATTGCACAGCAGCCGATCATCTATCCGGCCAAGGGCCAGAGCCCGCAGCAGCAGAGCCAGGACGAAGGCGAATGCTATGTGTGGGCCAAGCAGACGACCGGCATCGACCCGGTCGCGCTGGCGGCAACGCCGGTGCAGGCGCAGAAGCAATCGGGCGCTGGCACGGTGGTCAAGGGCGCCGCCGTCGGCGCTGCCGGCGGCGCGGCCATCGGCGCGATCGCCGGCAATGCGGGCAAAGGCGCCGCCATCGGCGCGGTGGCCGGCACCATGGGTGGCGCGGGTCGGGCCCACCAGAATCAGGCCGCCGCCGACCAGCAGGCGCAATCTGCCCGGCAGCAGCAGCTCAACACGTACTACCGGGCGCAGGCCGCATGCCTGCAGGGCCGCGGATACACGGTCAATTGACCATGGCGAGGCATGCATGACGCTTTCTGTTCGCATCGGACTTGCGGCGCTCGCCGTGGCCGCGTCGTGGGCTTCGGCCGCCGCGGATTTCGACGGCTCCAAGACGATCATCTGCGCGCCGGTCGAGGCGATGGATTGCACGCCTGGCGCGGTGTGCGAGCGGGGCACACCCGACGACATCGGCGCCCCGGCCTTCATCCGGATCGACTTCGGCAAGAAAGTCGTGGTCGGGCCAAAGCGCAGCACCCCTATCGCGTCGATCGAGAAAAACGACGTCCAGGTTCTGCTGCAGGGCTCCGAGCTCGGCTACGGCTGGTCGATCGCCGTCGATCAGCAGGGCGGCCACATGTCCGCCACGCTCACCGATCACGAGGGCGCGTTCGTGCTGTTCGGCTCCTGCACGCCTGTCTGAGCTGACCGCCCGGACGCCCGGTTTTCGCGCAAGGCTCGCTCCAAGCGAGCAGGCCGTCATACCCGGTAGAACAGCACCAGGACATAGATCGCCGACAACGCGAGCTGGGCCAGCGTGATCGGCAGCCCGTAGCGCAGGAACGTCGCGAAGGTGACGCGCTTGCCATTGGCCGCGCAGATTCCGGCGCTCACGACGTTGGCCGCCGCCCCGATCAGCGTCGAGTTGCCGCCCAGCGTTGCGCCGAACATCATGGCGATGAAGACCGGCAAGGTCGCGTCCGGCCATGCGGTGAAGGTGGGTCCGAGCGCGTGCTCGGGTACCAGCTCGGCCACCACCAGGTAACCCTTGATCAGCAGGATCGAGGTGGCGACCACCGGCGTATTGGCGAGCGCGCTGGAGGCAATTGCGATCCCGGCCAGCATCACCAGGGCGACCAGCCACAACCTGGCGCCGAAGCCCGCATACAGCAGGTGCGACAGGTTCTGCACGATACCGGTCTTGGTAAAGGCTTCCACCAGCCAGAACATGCAGCACAGGAAAAGCAGCGTCTTCCAGTCGACGTCTCTCAGTACATTCTCGACGGACTCGACCTTCGCCGCAACGACCACCAGCAGCGCCACCGACGCCGCGATCAGGGCAACCGACGGCGGCACCACGCGCGACGGCAGATCCTCGCCGTACACGAACAGCGCGATCATCAGGACGAGCACCGCGATAGCCGCGAAGCAAAAAATGGGCCGCGTGAGCGGCTCCGGGTGCAGATCGGCAGGCAGTTCTCGCCGCGTGTTCCAGATCTCGGGCATCACTCTGGGCAGCAGAGGAATCACGATCAGCACGGCCAGCAGCCCCCCCAAGCTCACGTGGCGCAGGTACTGCCCGAACGTCATGCCGATCGAACTTCCGACGATGAAGGTGGCCGGGTCCCCTACCAGCGTGAGCAGCCCGGCCGAATTGCTGACGATCGCGGTCAATATCATGGGCCCGACGAAGTCCACCTCGAGCGCCACCGAAACGCGGATGATGATCGGCGCCAGCAGGATGACCGTCGTCGCATTGGGCAGGAACGCGCAGATCGGGGCGACCATGGCAACCAGCATCAACAGGAAACGCTTGCCGCTGCCACCCGTTGCCAGCAGAAAGCGCGTGCCGATGTGCTCGAAGATGCCGGTCGGCACCAGCGTGCGCGCAACCACCATGCCGCCGAACAGCAGCGAGAGCATCCCTTCAGAGAACTTGAGCGAGTTCGAAATGTCCTGCTGCGTCAGTATCCCCAGGGCTAGCAGGATGCTCGCTCCGAGCAGGGCAGCGAGCGTCATGTCGATCAGGTTGAGCGCGATCGCCAGGATCACTCCGGCAAACACGGCGAATACGATGTAGTTCTGCAGGGCGGTCATCGCTTGCGGTCGGTCAGCGAAATGGCGGCGCGTACATCAGCCCGCCCTGGGTCCACGGCTTGTTCGGTCCGCGCTCGATCTTCAGCGGGCTGTCGCGGCCGAGATTGCGCTCGTAGATTTCGCCGTAATTGCCGACGCTCTGCAGGACCCGCAACGCCCAGTCGCCTTCCACACCGAGCGCCTGGCTGAATTGCTCGCCCCTGCCAAGGATCTGCTGCCCCCGGGGCTCGCTCGTACGCGCGCTCACGGTATTGCGCGTCACGCCGGCTTCCTCGGCCGCAACGAGCGTGAATAGTACCCAGCGCACCAGCGTGAACCAATCGTCGTCGCCGGAGCGCACCACCGGCCCGAGCGGCTCCTTCGAGATGCGGTCGGGCAAGATGACGTAAGCGCCCGACCCGCCCGGCGCCCGCAGGCGCGCGGCGGCCAGCTGCGAAGCGTCCGAGGTAAGGGCGCGGCAGCGGCCGCCGAACAGGGCCTCGACCGATTCGCTCATGGACTCGCTCGCGAGTGCCTTGATGTCCAGGCTGTTTGCCGCCGAATAGTCCGCGAGATTCTGGCCGCTCGTGGTGCCCTTGATCACGCATACCGTGGCGCCCTTCAGTTGCGCGGGCGCCTTGATGCCGCTGTCGGCCGGCACCAAAAATCCCTGGCTGTCATAAAGCAGGACGCCCGCGAACAGCACCTTCAGGTTACCCTCGCGCAGCAGCGTCCAGGTGGTCTGCCGCACCAGCAGGTCTATGGTGCGCGCCTGCAGCGCGGGGAATCTCTCCGAGGCTCGCAACGGGACGAATGTCACCTTGCCGGCATCGCCCAGCACGGCGGCGGCCACCGCCCGGCAGAAATCCACGTCGATCCCCGACCAGCGGCCGGCGGCGTCCTTGCTGGCGAATCCGACAGCGTCCTCGCCCACACCGCAGCGCAAGGTGCCGCGCATCTTGACCTGCGCGAGCGTCTCGCCCGCGGCGGCTCGCGCGGGTCCGCATGCGACGACAAGCGACAGGGCGGCGGGCAACGGCAGCGCCAATTGCATCGCGCGCAAAGCAATGGCGCGGATACGTGCTGGAAGTGTCACCATATCGTCATGCTGGGACCAGTACCGTCGTCGGAACGGCGCATTGTAATGACACGGCATCAGGCGATTCACGCGGATTGCACGGGCGACCTTGATTGGGGCTGCCGTTTGGTTCCAACGACGGCGGCTTCAATGGGAATCAACAGTTTGAATTTTCCCTTGCTAGACTCGCACGAAAACCCATGGTCACCACGCCTTTTCGCCACCTCTCAGACGCGCTGACGAGCTTCCTGAAGCTCGAATCGGCCGGCGGGCTGCTTCTGATCGCCTCGGCCGCGTTGGCTTTGATCCTGAGCAACGCCGGCTTTCAGGAGCTGTACGAATCGATCGTGTACATGCCCGTGGAAGTTCGCGCCGGTCCGGTGGCGCTCGGGAAACCCCTGCTGCTCTGGATCAATGACGGATTGATGTCGATTTTCTTCCTGCTGGTGGGCCTGGAGGTCAAGCGGGAAATCCTGGAGGGCGAGCTTTCAACGCCTTCCCAGGTCGTCCTGCCCGCCGCGGCGGCGGTCGGCGGCATGGTGTTTCCGGCCGCCATCTTCTATTTTCTGAACCGGGCGGATGCCGACGCGTTGCGAGGCTGGGCGATCCCCACCGCCACCGACATCGCCTTTGCGCTCGGCGTCCTTTCCTTGCTGGGCAGCCGGGTCCCCGGCTCCCTGAGGCTCTTTCTCACAACCGTGGCGATCGCGGACGACCTGGGTGCGATCGTCGTGATCGCCTTGTTCTACACATCCAATCTGACCGTGCCGATGCTGGTGCTGGCGGCGGCGAGCGTGTTGGTTCTGGTGTTGCTCAACTGCTTCCGCGTCAGGATCATCTCGGTCTACATGGTCGTGGGGCTGCTGCTATGGTTCTTCATGCTGAAGTCCGGCGTGCACGCGACGCTGGCGGGCGTGATACTCGCATTCACGATCCCGTTGAAAGTGAAGGACGCCAACGGGCAGTCGCTGCTGCGAAGTCTCGAGCATCACCTGCATCACTGGGTGGCGTTCGCGATCCTGCCGATATTCGCCTTTGCCAACGCCGGCGTTTCGTTCGCGGGCGTCAATGTGGCGACGCTGCTGCAGCCCCTGCCGTCCGGAATCCTGGCGGGGCTGGTCGTTGGTAAATTCTTGGGCGTGTTCGGTGTCAGCTGGCTCTTGATAAAAAGCGGCGCCGCGAAGTTTCCCGCAGGCGCCGGACCGAAGCACCTGGTCGGAATCGCTGTCCTGTGCGGGATAGGATTCACGATGAGCCTTTTCATCGGCTCGCTCGCTTTCGAGACGCCCGAGTACCTCACCTCGGTTCGCCTGGGAGTCGTGCTGGCCTCGACCCTGTCTGCGCTCGGCGGATTCGCGCTGTTGCGCTTCGCCCCGAAGACCGATCCGGTCCAGGGACCGCCTGCGTCGGAGCCTGAGCCAGTGCCCTAGCGCTGGCCCGGAGGTTGTGGCGACACGGGCTCCCAAGGGCCCTTGCAGGACCTGACGTAGGGATAGTAGGTCTGCGAATCCCTGCAGTAATACCAGTACGCCTGGGGCGGCGGAGCGCTTGCCGCGGGCGCCTGATTTTGGCCGTAGTCCTGTGGCCCGGGTCCGTCTGCCGCATACGGCGGGTCCGCGTAGGGTTCTGCGTACGACCCGTAGTAAGGAGCGTAGGCATATGGGTAGCCATAGCCATAGGCATACGGGGCGTAGCTCGGCCATCCCCACCAAGGCCAGCCCAAACCGAAGTAGAGGCCGCCACGGTATCCGCCGTAGTAGCCATAACCGCCGCGGTATCCGTAGCCGTAACCGCCACGATATCCGTAGCCGTAACCCCCGTGGTATCCGGAGTAGCCTGAACCACCGTGATATCCAGAACCGCTCTGGTATCCGGGACTCGCCGCCAAGGCCGCTTCACCCGCAAGAAGCGCTGCCACGATTGCAACGAACACGATCCTGATTGGCCTCACGACACACCTTCTTTTGGCCAGAAAGCCATGGAGTCATTCTACGCCCCGCGGAAGCGACCTTGGCAGCGCCTTGGATCGAGCGCAGCCGACGCCGGCGCATCTTTTGACGAAACCGTCCTGCCGTGTGGTGTTGGCGGTTTCCGGATATTCAAGGGCTTCGTTCCGAGGCACTCTATCGACGGATGGTGGGGGCGTGAGCCATAGCCTGTCCGTGGGTGAATCACGCATTGCACGCAGCTCCTGGAGCGACACAAATGAGCACGAACGCATCGCCGCTTGGCAAGCACATCCGGCGTCATCGTCTATCCGTCACGCTTCTGATCGTGGCAGGTGTCCTGATGAGCAAGGCGGCCCTGGCCGGAGGGGCGATGGGATACGAAATCGGCACCGCCGATGTCGGCCTGGCCTCGGCGGGCTGGGGCGCACGCGCACAGGACGCCTCGACGATATTCACCAATGTGGCCGGCATGACCCTGCTGGATGGCGACCAGGCGCTGGGCGGACTCGAAGTCCTTTACGGCGACGTCACGTATTCCCCCACCCAGGGCACCGTATCGCCGGGCCTGGGCACGGACAACGGAGGCAACGGAGTCGGCTGGTTCGGCGGGGCCGGCGGCTTCTATACACACAGCTACTCGCACGACCTGAAATTCGGGATCGGCATCGGCGGAAATCTAGGGGCCAAGCTGTCCTACGACCAGAACTGGATAGGCCGCTACTACAATCGCAACATAGAGCTGATCGCCCTGAACATCCTGCCCTCGGTCGCTTATCGTGTGAATGACAAGTGGTCGCTCGGAATGAGCGTGAACGCAATGCCGACGAAATTGAAAATGCAGACCGCAATCAACAATCTGATCGGACCGGACGGCCAGCTCGAGTACAAGGACACCCAGACGGGCTGGGGAGTCGACCTAGGTTTGCTCTACGAACTGTCCTCCACCACGCGGGTGGGCTTCACCTGGAACTCCCAGGTCAAGCTGGGGTTCAACGAAAAGCCGACCTTCACTGGCCTCGGACCCCTGATCAGCACGGTGGTCGCGAACCGGGGCCTGGCGTCCCAGAATCTCGGCATCGACCTGAACATCCCGCAGCAGTTCATGCTGAGCGGTTTTACTCAACTCAACGACAAGGTGGCCTTGCTGGCGAGTGCCGGGTGGCAGGAATGGTCGAAGCTCGGCCTGATCGGACTCAGCGTGGACTCCGCCAATCCGCGGACTGTCGAGACCAACATTGCCTTCGAGAACACCTGGCACGGAGCGCTGGGCGCGCAGGTCACACTGGATCGCGGCTGGACGCTCAACACCGGCCTCGCCTACGACTCCAAGTTCCAGCCCCACGTACGTTCTCCCATATTGCCTCTGAACGATGGATGGCGTCTGGGCGTGGGCGCCGAAACCGAGCTGCGCAAGGGCCTGCGCTGGGGTCTTGCCGCAGATTGCGTGTACGGCGGTTCGAACGATTTAAGCGTGCAGAAAACCGTGCCGGTGGTCCTCGGTGGGCACGGCAGCTTCTCGGGGACCTACTCCAACGAGTATATCGTTTACGTTGCCAGCTACCTGAGCTGGAAGTTCTAGGCCACCGACACGTGCGGATGAGAAGGCCTTGCAGTCACCGGGCCGTGCCCGTGTGAGCGTCGGGTGCGGTCCGGCTTTTTTGAACGGCAATCGCCGAGGCGTTGTTGACGCGCAACCGACGCAAGTCTGCTGCCCAGGGCGGGGCGCGCAAGAAATCTGCCGGCGCACCCCCAACGCCCCCGCGGCCGGAGGTCTTGACCGGCAGCGCTGCCGGCGTTCCCCGCGCGACCCGCAGAATCTGGATCACGGCATCGGTCGCGGCCGCGATCGTCGTCGCCGCCGGCCTCGGATATCGACTGTTCGAGGGCGATGGGTCGACGGGAAAGACGCCTGACTCTGCCGGCGCTGCTTTTGTCGGCAGCGAAACCTGCGCCGGCTGCCACCGGGCCGAAGCGGATCTTTGGCGCACCTCGCAACATAACCTGGCGATGCAGCACGCGACTGACAAGGCCGTGCTCGGCGATTTCAACGACGCGGCGTTGGACTATTTCGGCGTGCATTCGCGTTTTTTCCGCAAAGACGGAAAGTTCCTGGTCGAGACCGACGGGCCCGACGGCAAGCTGGCGACCTTCGAGGTCAAGTACACCTTCGGCATCGATCCGCTGCAGCAATACCTGGTCGAGTTTCCGGACGGCCGCGTGCAGGCGCTCTCGCTTGCCTGGGACAGCCGGCCCAAGGACAAAGGCGGTCAGCGCTGGTTCCATCTGTATCCGAACGAGCAGATCAAGCACGACGACGTGCTGCACTGGACCAGGCTGAACCAGAACTGGAACTTCATGTGCGCGCAGTGTCACTCCACCGGCTTGCAGAAGAACTACGACGCGGCGGCCGACCGTTTCGCGACAACCTTTGCCGAGATCAGCGTGGGCTGCGAGGGTTGCCACGGGAAGGGTTCCCGACACGTGCGATGGGCGCGCGACCGGCAAGGCTGGTGGCCATTCAGAAGAAGCGACGACCCGGACATGGGCCTGATCGAGCGCTTCACCGAGCGGCGCGATACGACCTGGTTGCTCGACGCCGCAACAGGCAACGCGGTTCGCAGCAGCGCACCGCGCACCTTGCGCGCCGAGGTCGAGACCTGCGGCCTGTGTCACGCGCGCCGCAGCGAGTTTTCCGAGGACTGGGCTCCGGGCCAATCGCTGTCCGATACGACCATGGTCCTGCCGCTGCGCCGCGGCCTGTACTACGCCGACGGCCAGATGCAGGACGAGGTCTACAGCTACGGCTCGTTCAAGCAGAGCAGGATGTTCGCGGCGGGCGTGACCTGCAGCGATTGCCATGAGCCGCATGGCGCCAAGTTGCGGTCCACCTACGACGGCGTCTGCCTGCGGTGCCACGCGCCCGGCAAGTACGCTGCCGCGACCCATCGCCATCATGAGAAGGTGTCGCCCGCGCTGACCTGCGCTTCGTGTCACATGCCGGTGCGCACCTACATGGTGGTCGATCCGCGCCACGACCACAGCTTTCGGATTCCCCGGCCCGACCTGTCGGTCCAGTTGAAAACGCCCAACGCTTGCAACGACTGCCATGCCGACAAATCGTCACAGTGGGCAGCCTCCGCGATCGAAACCTGGCACGGGCCGAACCGCAAGGGGTTTCAAACTTATGCGGCGGCTTTCGACGCGGCGTGGAACGAGCGGCTCGATGCGCCCAAGCTGCTCGCCGCGGTCGCTTCAGACCGCAGCACCCCGGCGATTGCGCGCGCCAGCGCCCTGGGCGAGCTCGGTGCGCAGCGCGCCCCACCGGATGTCGAGCTGGCGCGCGCGGGGCTTGCGGATCCCGATCCCATGGTGCGCCTGGGCGCGCTCGACCTGATCGAGAACCTGCCGCCGGAGCAACGGTGGTCGCTCGCTTCGCCGCTGCTGTCCGATCCCATCCGCGGCGTGCGCATCCAGACCGCGGCCGAACTGGCCGATGTGCCGGCCGCGCGCCTGTCGGCCGACGACCAGGCACGTTTCGACCGCGCCGCGGCCGAGTTCGTCGCCGCGCAGAAGTTCAATGCGGACCGGCCGGAAGCGCGATCGACGCTCGGCAATTTTTACGCACGTCGCGGACGGATTGCCGAAGCGGAGGCCGAGTACAAGGCAGCGCTTCGGCTGAGCCCGCAGTTTGCCGGCGCCTCAATCAATCTCGCGGACCTGTATCGGCAAACCGGGCGCGAAAGCGAGGGCGAGACGGTATTGCGCGCAGCACTGGAAACCTCACCCCGCGAAGCAGGACTGCATCACGCGCTTGGTCTGACGCTGGTTCGGCTCAAGCGCTACAGCGAAGCGCTTATCGAGTTGCACCGTGCCATGGAGCTTGAACCCAGCGGCGCGCGTTACGCGTATGTGTATGGCGTCGCACTGCATTCGGTCGGACGCGGCGCCGAAGCAATGACCGTACTCAAAGGATCCCTGGCCAAGCATCCGTACGATCGGGACATTTTATCCGCGCTCTTCAGCTTCAGTCGCGAAGCGGGCGATGACGCGAACGCGCTCAAATATGCCGAGCAACTGGCGCGAATCGAGCCCGGCGACCAGCAACTCGCTCAAATGATCGCGGGCATGCAGCGACCGGCGAGGAAGCCCGATACCCGCTGACCAGCTCGGGCACTGCCCTGTGTTCTGCGCCCGAGCAGACATTGCGGTTAGCGGATATCACTCTCGTTTCGTTTGTGGCAACGTCTGTCCGCGGCCCGATCTCCTGGTCGACGAAACGGGCACCCGGCGCCGACGCTCAGAGGAGCCGCAACATGAGGTCGACACGGGAAAAGCTGGGATCCGTCGGGCACGCCGCGGTATTCCTGATCGCTGCCGCGCTGGCGGTCGCACCCGCAGTCGCGCAGCAGGTCACGGGTACCTTGGGCTCGCCAAGTGCGACCACGACCATTGACGGTAAGGCTCTTCCGCCCCCGCCGCCGAAGTTTGGTGGCGTGATCAAGGAAGACTCCAAGGATTCAACCCCCTACTGGCCGCCGACCGTGGTGCCGCCCAAGGGCGCGCCCAACGTGCTGCTCATCATGACCGACGACCAGGGCTACGGCGTGTCGGGCACCTTCGGCGGCGTCATCCCGACGCCCGCATTGGACCGGATTGCCAAAGCAGGATTGCGCTACACGCAGTTCCACTCCACCGCTCTTTGCTCACCGACCCGGGCGGCACTGATCACCGGTCGGAACCACCATTCGGTGGGCACCGGCATCATCGGCGAACTGTCGACGGGATTCCCGGGCTATAACACCCTGATCCAGAAGGACGCCGCGACCATCGGCACGGTTCTGCGGGAAAACGGCTATTCCACGTCGTGGTTCGGCAAGAACCACAACACGCCCGTCTTTCAGGAAAGCGTCGCCGGTCCCTTCGACCAATGGCCGTCGGGGCTGGGCTTCCAGTATTTCTACGGATTCATGGGCGGCGAGACCGACCAGTGGACTCCCTTTCTGTACCGCGACCATACCCAGATCTTCCCCTGGGTCGACAAGCCCGGCTATAACCTCACGACCGATCTGGCGGACGAAGCCATCAAGCACCTGCGCGATCTGAACGCGGCCGCGCCGGACAAGCCGTTCTTTCTCTATTACGTGCCCGGCGGCACCCACTCGCCGCACCAGCCGACCAGAGAATGGATCGAGAAGTTCGAAGGCAAGTTCGACATGGGCTACGAAAAGTTGCGCGAGCAGATCTTCGCCAACCAGAAGCGGCTCGGCGTGATTCCGCCCAATACGCAGCTGACCGCCTGGCCGGATGATTTGCCGAGATGGGAGTCGCTTACCTTCGTGCAGAAGAAGCTCTATGCGCGGCAAGCGGAAGTATTTGCCGCTTACGCGGCCTATACGGACTATGAGATCGGCCGTGTCATTCAAGCCGTCGACGATCTTGGCAAACTCGACAACACGCTCGTCATCTACATTTGCGGCGACAACGGCACCAGCGCCGAGGGTTCCCTCCAGGGCACGCCCAATGTCATGACCGCCTACAACGGCATTTTGAGCCTGCCGGAGGTCATACAGGTACTGAGTTATCGAGATTGGGGCTCGGATAAGACCTATGCACACATGGCGGCGCCATGGGCGTGGGCGTTTGATACCCCCTTCAAGTGGACCAAGCAGATCGCATCGCACTTCGGTGGCACCCGGCAGGGGCTGGCCATTTCCTGGCCCGGCCACATCAAGGACGTGGGCGCCCTGCGCTCGCAGTTCCATCATGTCATCGATATCGTGCCGACGATCCTCGAAGCAGCCGGCATCAAGGCGCCTGAAGAAGTCGAGGGGATCAAGCAGAAACCGATCGAGGGCGTCAGCATGGTCTACACGTTCGACCAGGCCAATGCCAAGGCACAGTCGAAGCGCGATACGCAGTATTTTGAGTTGGCTGGCAACCGTGCGCTCTACCACGAAGGCTGGATCGCCAGCACGACGCCGCCGGCTCCGCCCTGGGTCATGGGAACGGCCAAAATGCCCGATGTCGCCAACGGCTATCACTGGGAGCTATACAACATCGCCGAGGACTACTCGCAAAACGACAACCTCGCTGACAAGAATCCCGACAAGTTAAAGGAGCTGCAGGCCTTGTTCCTGTCGGAAGCGGCGAAATACAACGTCTTCCCCCTGGATAACTCGGCCTTCGCCCGCCTGGTCACGCCGCGGCCGAGCACGGTCGCCGGGAAAACCGTGTTCACCTACACCGGTGAGACTTCGGGCATTCCCCCCGGAAATGCGCCCAGCATCCTGGACCGGGACTACACCATGATCGCGGATCTGACCATTCCCGAAGGCGGTGCGGAGGGAATGATCGTGACGATGGGCGGCCGCTTCGGCGGCTACGGCCTGTACCTGAGCAAGAGCTTCAACTGGTGGTTCAAGGCGGGGTTGTTTAAAGCGGTGGGTGTCGTGCTGCTCGCGGTGGGACTGCTCCTTGCCTGGCTCGGTAGAAGCAGAAAGTGGTCAGGCCTGAAAGGGCGGATCGGCCATGGCGTGTTGGTCGTCGGTTTGCTCTTGTTGCTCGCCGTATATTCGACCGACCTGCTTGGAATCGGCAAGGGTCGGCCCGTGTTCGTTTACAACCTGCTCGACCTGAAGCGTTTCCACTGGCAAGGCAGCGCAATCGGCGCGGGCAAGCACACGCTCGTATTCGACTTCAAATACGACGGCCCCGGCCCCGCCAAGGGAGGCACCGGTGTGTTGTCGGTCGATGGCAAAGAACTGGCTCGCAAGACGATCCCGCATACGATTCCTCTGGTTGTGACCTTCTTCGAGACCTTCGACGTCGGCGTCGATACCCGCACCCCGGTGGATGAAAGCTACGAAGTGCCGTTCCGCTTCACCGGGAAGATCGACAAGCTGACCATCAAAGTCGGCCCATCGCAGCTGTCGGAGGCGGAGAAACAGACCGCGGCCGAGGCGATCACCAAAGCATCGGACTGAGAAAGGACAAGCTGTGAGTCAGAACCACTTTACGCTCGGCTTTGCGCTGAAGTCGCCCGCCGCCTCAAAGGCGCTGGCCGAGCAGCTTCCACCCATGATGCCGGCGCTGTTCCAGGCACAAGATGCGATCGGCACCGTCCACTACTCTCGCTTCACCGTACTGAGCGAGAAGACCCTGCTGTTTCTTGGCGACTTCGACGGCGAGTTTGGCACGTTGATGGCCGAACTCGGCAAGCGTGCCGGAGAGGTGTTCGACTTCATCTTTCAGCATGTGGACAGCCCGCCGCCCAAGCCGGTCGCCCAGCATCTGGAGGCTTTCGTCGAATGGACATCGGAGCATCTCCTCGATGCGGTGAATCTGTACACCGCCTACCCCGGCGTGACCGCCAAGGAGATCAAGGCACTGGCAACTGCCGCGGACGTCTCGGGTGCCAGCGAACAACGCCCATTCCTGGTGATCCTGCCCGTCAAGTCACGTCTTGCCTTTTTCGAGATCAAACTGCTGCTGCGCGCGAGAGGTCGCGGGACAACCAAGGATCTGGACAAGGTCGGCACGCCCCACTTCGCGCAGTTCGTGCCGCTCGAGGACAACCAGATCGGTTTCTTTACCGTGTATGACGGCACGTTCGACACGTACATTGCCGACTTCACCAAGAACATCGGGGAAGTGTTCGACCTGATATTCAAATTCACGAAGAACCCGCCGCCCTCGCCGTGCAGGAAGCACCTGCAGGAGTTCATCGACTTCGCGGCAGGAGCGAACCGCGCTCCGATCGGGTTCTACCGAGCATATCCGGGCCTGTCGGTTCAGGACATCCATGCCCTGATCGCCGACAGCAAATCACAAGCCGCGTCGGCCCATTGAGGATGAAGAGCACACTGGATCTCGGCGATATCCAGGGGTTCATCCTGCGCGGTTACAGGATGCCGATGGTGCGGCATTTCCTGCTGACGGTGGGCAAGCCGGCGGCGGCACGCAAGCTGCTCGGTCGGCTCGTCAGTGGCAACGAGTCCGAAGCGCCGCAGATCACCACGGCCGAAGACTGGCACGTGGGGTTCGAGCCCGGCCCCGGGGACAATCCGGCCGATCTTCCGCGCCGCAAACCCGACTACTGCCTGAACCTGGGCATCACGTGGCCCGGCCTGGTCGCGCTCCAGGTCAGGGATCGCGTCCCTGGCCTCTCGTTCAAGTCGTTCGGCGCCTTTACCGCCGGCGCCGCCGATCGAGCGGCGTTGGTGGGTGACACCGGGGCCAGTGCTCCGCAAAACTGGGTCGGTACCTTCGGCAAGGGAAGTGATCACCTGCTGGTCACACTGCACGCGCTCAGCCCGGATGCGATGAAGTCCTACAGCGATCGGCTCTGCGCTCTGCTGGCCGAGGACGATGCCTTTCGCGAGACGTGGCGTGCCGATGGCATGGCGTTGATGCAGATGCAGGATGGCAAGCTCGTTCCCACGTCCAAGGTTCACTTCGGCTATACCGATGGGATCAGCATGACCACCGTGCGCGGCGGTCCGGAACGCTATCCGCCGGATCACCAGCAGCCGTGCGAGCCCTGGCTGTTCGTGTTGCTGGACAACGCCGAGAATTACTACGTTCCGGAGCCTCGAGAGCTCGGGCTGAACGGCAGCTTTGCAGTCTTCAAGATGGCCGAGACGGACGTGGTCGGATTCGAGAACTTCCTGCAGTCGAACAAGGAAAAAATGGATCCGGAACTGCTCGCCGCCAAGATCTGCGGGCGGTGGCGCAACGGTGTTCCCCTCGCGTTGTCGCCGGAAACGGACAGCCCCCTCGGCGGGATCGCGCCCGACCAGTTGAACAACTTCGAGTACGTCAACGCCGATGGGTCAGGCGACCCCAAAGGGCTGCGCTGTCCCGTTGGCGCACACATGCGCCGCATCAATCCACGAGGCCAGCCCGTCACGGGCCAGGGCCAACCCGGCGGCAGCAACAACACTCATCGGCTGATCCGCCGCGGCATGCCCTATGGGCCCGCCTATGATCCGACGCAACCCTATGACGGAGTCGAGCGCGGGCTTCTGGGCTATTTCATCAACTCGAACATCGAGAACCAGTATGAGTTCGTGCTGGCGCATTGGGTCAACGACAGCGAATTCGCCGGGGCGGTTCGTCTGAACCCCAAATCGAAGGATCCCATGATCGGCACGCAGGACCCCGCGCAAAGCATTTTCGTGATTCCGCAGGCCGAAGGTGCCCCAGCGATCAAGCTCACCGGGCTTTCAAGCTTCGTCACAACGAAAGCCGCCGCGTACTGCTTCCTGCCGAGCATTACCGCGATCAAATTCATCTCCGAGCTGGGGTGAGGCGCACCGTCTCACCTTGGCCGCTGACTGGAGACAGTAGCTCATGCTGTTCCTCACCCGATGGTTCGGAGTCACCGGCAGCGACGCGGAGCGCAGCCGAGCCGGGGAACATGCTCTCGTCGAGCAGATTGTCGAAAAAGTGCTCTTGCTGCAGGCCAATGCTGCCGCCCAGCAAAAACGGCCGCTCGGCCGTGGAACCCATGTAAAGGGCGTCAGCGCGCAAGGCCAGTTCGAAGTACTTGACGTTGCCGCCGGCCGCGCGCCAGAGCTCGCGGCGCGTCTCGCGAAGGGGATGTTCGCGAAGCCCGGCATCTATCCCGCCATCGTGCGCTTCGGGAATGCGGATCCGAAGGTGAACTCCGATTTCAAGGCCGACGTGCGATCGCTGTCTTTCTCGGTCGACCTGACTCGGGATGGCACGGCTCCTGCCAGCCCAGGCGGTGGACGACAGGATTTCTCCCTGCAAAACACGACGACTCTGCCCATCAACGACGCCTGTGCATTTCTTGCAATCATGAAGCTGCTTACGGCGTCGAACCCGGCCGCCGGGCTGTGGTCCCTGGCGTTCAGGGACAAGCTGCGAGTTCTGAGAACCCTCGCGTTGCTGCAAGGACAGATACACCAGGCCGTCAAACCGTACCAGCAGCTGCGCTACTGGAGCAACGTGCCGTTTCGCCACGGGCCGGTCGATGTCGTGAAGCATTCGGCGACACCGCTCCCGGACAATCCGGCGCATCCTTTGCAAAGGAATAGCCCGAACGCCCTGCAGGACGAACTGATCCGGCACCTCGGGGAAGACGGCAAGATGAGCGCCTTCGACTTTGGTCTTCAGTTCCTCGATGCGGACAGGATGACCTATTGGGGCAAGCGGCAGGACGCCAGCTTCTGGATCGAGAACGCGAGTGTCGAGTGGAACGAAACGGAGGCACCGTTTCACACGGTCGCCCGACTTACCTTCCTGCCAAAATCGCAGTTACGGTCCGGCGCGGCCGAAGCGATTTATTTCGATGTCACAGGAAACTCGACGCCTGACAGCACGCCCCTCGGGAGCATCAATCGCGCCCGCTGGCCTGCGGAGGTCGCCAGCAGAAAAGCGCGCATGAAACTGTAGCTCTGCAAGGGGATCCCCGGCATGGCATTCGAAGATCTCGCCGCGCTTTCCCGCCGCGATCGCATCCGCGTGGCGGTGGTGGTCGCCGTCGTGATTGCAGCGGTGCTCTGGGCGTCTGCGCAGTTCCTGCAGCCCGGGCCCCCGCGTCATATCGTGATGGCTTCAGGTGACGAAAGCGGTATCTACCACCAGTACGCATTGCGCTACAAGGAGACCCTCGGGCGCCGGGGAGTCGCGATCGAAGAGCGCATGACCGGCGGCGCGGTCGACAACCTCCATCTGTTGCTGGACACGAATTCCGGTGTCGACGTCGCCTTCATGCAGGGAGGCATCGCCACGTTTCCGGAGGCCGACGGGCTGGTGATGCTGGCAAGCCTGTACTACGAGCCGTTGTGGATCTTCTATCGCGATGCGGCAACCCTGACGCGCCTCAATGAATTGCACGGCAAGCGCATTTCCATCGGCATCGCGGGCAGCGGCACGCAAGCGCTTGTCGTGCAGTTGCTGGCAGCCAGCGGCCTGACCGGCGCCGGTGGCGTGGCGCGTGACAATACCGATCTTGTCGCCCTCAAAGGCAACGACGCGCTCCGCGCGTTGAAGGCGGGCGAGATCGATGCCGCTCTGCTCGTGGGCGGTGCGGACACACCCACCGTACAGCAGGCGCTGCGCGATCCCGCGGTCAAGCTGATGAGTCTGGCGAGTGCCGACGCCTATCCGCGGCGCTTCGGCTTCCTGACGAAGCTGACGTTGCCTTCCGGGACCATCGATCTGGCGGTCACCATCCCGGAACACGATGTCGCGATGATCGGCACCAAGGCGATGCTCGTCGCGCGCGCCGGCCTGCATCCCGCGCTGGTCGGTCTGCTCGTCGACGCCGCGCGCGAGATTCACGGGCGCCAGGGATACTTCGAGGCCGCCGGCGAGTTTCCGGGCACCGCTCAGGTCGACATTCCAGTCTCGCCCTATGCTGACCAGCACAAGCGCTTCGGACCGAACTTTCTGCTCCGCTCCCTGCCATTTTGGCTCGCGACCTTTGTCGAGCAGGCGATCATCCTCATCGTGCCGCTCGTCGTGATCCTGATCCCGCTGCTGAATTTCCTGCCGCAATTCCTGCGCTGGCGCGTGCGCTCGCGCATCTATCGCTGGTATCGCAAGCTCGCCTTGCTGGAGCGCGACGTGGCGACGCGGCAGGAGGCATTGCCGGTCGAGAAATGGCTGCAGGAGCTCGACAGCATAGAGCGGGCGGTCGAGCGCATTCGCACGCCGCCGAGCTTCGCCAGCGAGGCGTACACGCTGCGCGAGCATATCGCCCTTGTCCGCCGCACCGTTCTGGCGAAGGCGCGCGGATCGGCGCGCACACCGAAAGTGGACGAGCTGTCCGGCCCCGAAATGAGCGCTTTATAAGAGGAGAGATCTGAAATGACACTTGCGATGAAACTTGCGGCGAGCGCCCTCTTCTCGCTTTTTCTCAGCTCGGTGGTGCACGCTCAGCAGGTCAGCGGCGCAGAGCTCAAGAGGATGTCCGATGCTTACAAGAAATCCATTTCGAAAGACGGCCGGGCGCTGCAACCGGACGATATCTCATCCAGCGCGATGTTCGTGGGCTACGTCCTGGGCGTTGAAAACACGCTGAACGTGACCAAGCTCGGTGGATTCGTTTGCACGTATGCCAATGTTTCAAAGGAACAGGTCGCTGCCGTCGTATCCAACTACGTCGACGAACACCCTGAAGATTGGAATGGGTCCGGGATTGGAATTGCCTTTGTTGCACTTACAAAAGCATTCCCTTGCGCGATCAAGAAATGACGCCACGCTTTGTCACCGTCTGGTGAACACCGATCTACGTCGATCCGGCAATCGAGCCATGAGTCTGCGTGGCACTCCGACAAGACGGGCGGTCGATGGCGGTTTCCGGATAGCGCAGGCGTTCCGATGCGCCTACCGTCCTTGCGCCTTTGCTCCTATGACATGAGCGGGGCATCCATGCTTACTTGAATCGGGGGACAATGTGAGGCGCGTCTCAAGTTTACTTTTCGCAGCGACCGCTTTGCTTGCGCTGGTCGCCGGCCCGGCCGCGGCAGAACAGAAGAAACCCAATATCGTCGTCATCATGGGCGACGACATCGGCATGTGGAACATCGGCGCCTACCACCGCGGCATGATGGCGGGCAGGACGCCGAACCTCGACAAGCTGGCCAAAGAGGGAATGCTGTTCACCGACTACTACGCCGAGGCAAGTTGCACGGCGGGTCGCGCGAACTTCATCACCGGCGAGCTGCCCATCCGCACCGGCATGACCACGGTCGGCCAGGCGGGTGCCAAGATCGGCATTCCGGCGGAAGCCAGCACCATCGCCACCGCGCTCAAGGTACAGGGCTACGCCACCGGCCAGTTCGGCAAGAACCATCTGGGCGATCTAAACGAGTACCTGCCGACCGTCCATGGGTTCGACGAGTTTTTCGGCTACCTATATCACCTGGACGCGATGGAAGACCCGGCGCATCCGAACTACCCGCAGGAGCTGTTGAACGTCGTCGGCCCGCGCAACATGGTGCATAGCTGGGCCACCGACAAAGATGATCCGACCGAGATGCCACGCTGGGGCAAGATCGGCAAACAGAAGATCGAGGACGCCGGCCCGCTGTACCCGAAGCGCATGGAGACCGTGGATGACGAGATCCGCGACCTCGCCATCAATTTCATGGACAAGGCCAAGAAAGACGGCAAGCCATTCTTCGTGTGGCTCAATCCGACCCGCATGCACATCGTCACGCACCTGTCGCCGAAGTATGAAGCGATGCGCAACTCTCAGAATGGCTGGTCGTTGCAAGAAGCCGGAATGGCTCAGATCGATGATGACGTCGGCCTGGTGATGAAGAAGCTCAAGGACATGGGCGAGGACGACAACACCATCGTCGTGTTCACCACAGACAACGGCACCGAGGTCTTCACCTGGCCCGATGGTGGTCAGACGCCGTTCGCACAGTCCAAGGGAACCGTCCTGGAGGGCGGCTTCCGCGTTCCCTGCATCCTGCGCTGGCCCGGCCATGTGCCGGCGGACTCGGTGCAGAACGGCATCTTCTCCGGCATGGACTGGTACCCCACCTTCCTGGATGCCGCAGGCAACCCGAACATCACCGAGCAGCTGCTCAAAGGGGTAAAACTCGGCGACCGGACCTACAAGAACCATCTGGACGGCTACGACCAGATGGCCGCCATCACCGGTAAGGGTCCGTCCACGCGGCACGAAATCTTCTATCTTGGCGAGAGCACGGTGGGCGCAATACGCATCGATGATTACAAGTTCCGCTTCATCGACCAGCCTGCAGGCTGGCTGGGTGAAAAGACCCACCCTGACGTGCCTTACATCACCAACCTGCGCCTTGATCCGTTCGAGCGCACGGGCTGGCCCAGCAACGGGACGAAAGACGGGGCGCAACAGTACTTCGATTGGTTCAAGTACGAATTCTGGCGGTTCGTGTTCGTGCAGCAGGTGGTCGCCAAGGAAATCCAGACCTTCCTCGAGTACCCGCCGATGCAGCGCGGCGCGAGCTTCAACCTGGACGCTGTGAAAGCGGAGATGGCTAAACGGATGGCCGAGGCGGAGGCGGCGTCCAAGGGCCCCAGCAACTAACCGGAACGAACTTCACGTCGGGCGGCTCGCGAGGGCCGCCCGTTTTTTATTGTGCTCAAGTTTCAGAAGTTAATGCCGTTAATACGCTATAGGACCACCTTAAGCAGGAAGGTGAATCGAAGCCGTCCGCGTGACTTTCGGCACTGTCGTTGCCGAGCACTCGCCGCGTAGCCTTCATGCATCTTACTTTGGAGACGCCCATGAACCCGATCAGTCGACCGAGCACCAAGACCTTGATCAGCCTGGCGAGCTTGGCTGGATTCGCAGCCGGCGCATTGCTGGTCGTGGTGGCGTTTTCGCGCGAACCCGTGTCGAGTACTGGCGACGCGGATTACGCCCCTGTCGCAACCCGCTACTCGCCGGAGTCTGCGGTAGGCGAATCGAACGTCTCTTTCAGCGCACCCATATTGGAGCCCGTCGCCGCGCCTTCATCCTGGGCCTTCGAGGCGGCGACCTCCGAGCGACCGGGCGGACCCGGTGCGAAGCGGCCTGACCTGCTTGGGGCCCCGGGCGGCTAGACCTGCGTTTCAATCAGCGACCGACGAGCGGCGAAGCGGCGCGCCGCTATCGACGCCTTCTCAGGCGATTGAGCCAAAACCTGCTCAAGATCCTGAGCAGGTGCAGTTGAGAACTTTCATCAGACCCAGCGCAAGCCCGCATAGCACGCCGCGCCCGCCCTATTCCGCCTCGACTTTCGCCGCCGGCGGAAGTGCCCCCGCAGGGATCACGATCACGTTCACCCGATAGGCGCCGGAGTTGTCCTGGTATCGCTCGGCGTTGACGCGGAACTTTATTACGCCGGGATCGCTGAACGCACCAACCCATCGATCCCCGATCGGGATGACTTTACCCGACCCGACTTTCATATCCAGCCGGCCAGAGCCGTTCGAAGTCCCCCTGGCACCAACCTCGCCAAGCAGCGTGTGCGCGATCTTCACCGTGCCGCCCGCCCGGACAATGACCATGTCGCCCGGCTTTGCTTTTATCGCGGCGGCGGTCCATTCATCGTTGCGCACATCGACCGAGACGACCTCATTGGTGATACCCGAACATATCTGCGCGCTTGCCGCGGATGACGCGCCGCACAAGGCGATGACCGATGCGAACAAAGCCCCGGTTTTCATAGCGCTCCTCCCGTCTGGGATGGCGACATTCTCGTCTACGCAGACCGCGAAGATTCGCCTTGACTCGAAATCCCCACGCCGGCGCTGTTGGGCGGGGCCAGGACCGGCGCTCGGTTCTCTCGCTCTATTCCCATAGCGAAATTATGGGTTAACTTACATGAAAATCCCTGCGCAAGAGACAGGTGTCCCCTACACTAGGGCCGGTCTGAGCACAAAATAAGCAACAACGCGCCGCGCCCGACCATCCGTTCGGTAGTTCACGGATCCCGCTTCTTCGTCTCAATAGCCTATAGGAGTTAGAGCCATGGCTCACGGTCGACTTCCTCGTATGGGCGTCCGGAGGGCCGCCCTGGCTGCATGCACGGCGGGCCTGATGGTCGGCCTCCTGCCCGACAGTTACGCGAAGGTCACGCAAATCGTATTCGCTGCGCCCACGTTTCCGTACGCAGGCGCAACGTTCGGAACCGTAGGACAGTACGAGCAGCTCGATGGCATCGCCACCGGGACGATCGATCCGAACGATCCGCACAACTCGCTGATCCAGGACATCGCCCTGGCGCCGCGCGATGCGAATGGAATGGTCGAGTACTCGACCAAGGTCTCGATACTCAAGCCGGTCAACATGGCTGGCGCGAACCGGGCGATGCTGCTCGAGATCGCCAATCGCGGAAACAAACTCGACCCGGGCTTCTACAACGTCGGCGCCAGCAGTGCCAATCCGCAAGGCGACGGATTCCTGGAAACCCAGGGATTCACGCTCGTGTGGGTGGGCTGGCAGGCTGATCTCGCCCCGCTGGCATCGCTGATCACGATGTCGGCTCCCGTCGCGCACCAGAGCAACGGAAGCAGCATCACCGGCCCGGTGCGGTCCGAGTTCATCCTGTCGGCACCGGCCACGACGCAGTCGATTCTTGCCGACTCCAGCTCCAATACGCCCGGGTACGCGACGGCGAATCTGAACAACTCGCACGACACGCTGACGATGCGACAGCATCAGAATGACGCGCGCGTCGTGATCCCGAACAACCAGTGGGCCTACGCCGACTGCACCGGCACGCCATTTCCCGGCGTACCGAATCCGCAGAAGGTCTGCCTGGCCGCCGGATTCGACACGGACCACATCTACGAGCTGCTGTACACGGCCAAAGATCCCCTGGTGATGGGACTGGGCCTGGCGGCGTTGCGCGACGTGGGCACTTTTCTGCGCCATGAGTCGCTCGACGCTTCGGGCAATCCGAATCCACTGGCCGGCCAGATCCAGTGGTCGCTGCTGAACGGCATATCGCAGAGTGGACGCCTTCTCAGGACCTACCTGCAGCTGGGCTTCAATCAGGACGAAGAGTCGCGCATGGTTTTTGACGGCATGCAGCCGCACATTGGCTCCGTGCGCAACTACATCAACGTCCGGTTCTCGCAGCCGGGCCGCTTGGCGGGCACGCAGCACACCGAGAAGCAGTATCCAGGCCCCGAAGGTCCGCTCACCTACGGCAAATCCTACGATTCGCTGGTCGGTGAAGCAGGAGATGATGACGGCTTGGACAGCGGACTGCTGGATCGATGCGAGCGCAACAGCACGTGCCCCAAGATCGTCCACACGATGAGCGACATCGAGTACTGGGAAGCCGCCGGTGCCTTCGATACGGTCGATCCCAACGGGACGCGGGACGCCGAAATTCCCGACAATGTTCGCATCTACCAGTTCTCCAGCACGCAGCACGGCGGGTTTTCGCCGGTGGCGCCGCTGCCCACGTCGACCGGAATTTGCGAGCAGTTTCCGAACGCAAACTCGTATACCTACAACATCCGCGCGCTGCTGGTTGCTCTCTTCAACTGGGTGGCGAAGGGCACCAGCCCGCCTCCCAGCGCCTACTCGAGTCTTGCGAAAGGAACCCTAGTGCCGCCGCAGCAGGTGGCCTTCCCGTCCATACCGAACGTGACCGGTCCGCAGAACATCTGGAACACCCGGGGGGTCTATCAGCGTGGCCGGGGATACGACGCGAAGGACGTCTCGGGCGTGATTTCGACCGAGCCGCCGGTCGCCGGCGCCCAGTACCCGACGCTGCTGCCGCAGGTCAATGCCGACGGAAACGACCTGGACGGGTTGCGTTCGGTCACGCTATTGGCCCCGCTCGGGACGTACACGGGATGGAACGTGCGCCGGGCCGGCTTCAGCCAGGGAGATGCCTGCGATCTGACCGGCAGCTACATTCCGTTCGCCCTTACCGAGGCGCAGCGCACCGCGGACGCAGATGCGCGGCTCTCATTGCAGGAGCGATATGTAAATCTGGCCGGCTACACCAGCGCCGCGCAGTCCGCGGCGGCGAGCCTGGTCAGGCAAGGCTATCTGCTGCCGGCCGACGAGGCAGCGGCGGTCGCGTCCGCGGTTAGCCAGGCCCAGCAGGCCGGGTTGCAATGACCTTGGCCCATACAGGCCGCAGGTGCTTCAGGGGCCCGGAGGTCCAGACTGCTCTGTAGTGTCAACCAGAGTGTGCGAAGACCGAAGGGCCCCGCGTGACGCCATCCAGTATCCTGCGAGGCGCAGATCGGCGCGGCGCACCCTGCGTGGAGCGGTCGGCGTAGCGCGCAATCATCGAATCGTTCCGGAGAGCCGCCTTGATCGTCGTGTGTCTCGACCTGGAGGGTGTGCTTGCACCGGAGATGTGGATCGAGTTCGCTTCGCATGTCGGCATCGACGAGTTGAAGCTCACGACGCGCGATGAGCCCGACTACGACAAGCTGATGCGGCGGCGGCTGCACCTGCTCGAGCGCAACGGTTTGCACCTGCCCGATATCCAGCGCGTCATCGAGGGGCTCGGCCCGTTGCCGGGCGCTCACGAATTCCTCGGCGACTTGCGGGTGCGCTATCAGGTCGTGATCCTGTCGGACACCTACTACGAATTCGCGCAGCCGATCATGCGCCAGCTGGATTGGCCGACGCTTTTCTGTCATCGGCTCGAGACCGACGCGGCCGGCCGGATCGTCGATTATCGGCTGCGAATGCAGGATCAGAAGCGCGCCGCGGTCGCTGCGTTGCGCGGCTTGAATTTCGGCACGATTGCCGTCGGCGACTCATACAACGACACGTCGATGTTGAAGGAGGCCCACGCGGGCATTTTCTTCCGCCCTCCTGCCAACGTCGTCGAGCAGTTCCCGCAGTTTCCCGTGGCCTCGAACTATGCCGATCTGCGGGCCGCCATCGACGGGGCCGCCGCCCGGATCAATTGCGATTGAGCGCGACGAGGCCGGGCCTTGGTGCGGACCGATCCGTGGAGGCGTCGAGCAGCGGCTGCAGCTCCGGCGCCAGCGCCTTGAGCAGCGAGACGGCGAGCGCGCTGGTGAAGTGGTAGCGGTCGGCCTGCGGCCCCGACACGAAGGCGGTCACCGTACCGTACAGGCGGTCCCCCAGGTAGAACACGAACGTCGCGGTCCGGTCGACCGGGCGCGCGTCGATCAGCTGATGACCGGGCCCGAACGACTCGAAACGGTTGTCGCCGGTTCCGGTCTTGCCGCCGATCGGAAGCGGCGTCCCGTCCGATCGGACGTAGACGCCGCGCACGCGGGCTGCGGTCCCTGTGTCGACGACGCCGGCCAGGGCGCGTCGCAGGGTCGCCGCGACCTGTGCCGAGATGACCCGCTGCGGCGCCTCGGGGCGGTAGGTCATTTCCGTGTCGTACGGCGTGCCGGCAGCGAAGCGCACGCGCTCGAGGTCCGTCGTCGACTGCTTGACGCCGTCATTCAGGATGATCCCCATCAACGTGCCGAGCGCGTCGGGCCGATCGCCGGAGCTGCCGATCGCGGTGGCCAGCGATGGAACCAGGTGGCCGAATGGATAGCCTTGCCGTTTCCAGTCCTGCAGGAGCCGATCGAATGCATCCTCCTCGATCAGCCCCCGCAGGCGCACGTCCTGGCTACGGGCATTCGCGGTCTTGAAAAGCCAGTCATAGGCCTGCTGGCGCTCATCCATGCTCGCCGCGATGACCTGCGCCTTCGACGCGAACGGATGGTCCTGCAGGTAGGCGACCAACCACAGCTCCAGCGGGTGAACGCCCGCAAGATAGCCGCGGTCGCTCAGCGAAAACCTGTCGGTACCGTATCGGGCGTGCATCTGCGCGGCAGCCGGTTCCGGCGGAACGTCGTGCATGTGGCGTGTGAGGAAGCCGCGCATCTGCGTCACCGAATCGTCGGGCCGCACGGAGCGGAACATCACGACCAGCCGGCGCGCTGACGGTCGCACGCGGCCGGACAGGTGATCAAGGGCCGCGGCCGGCGACAGGCCCGCGTAATCCGGATAGAAGTGATCCAGGTAGACCGCTGCCCTCCTGATCGGCGAAGCGCCGCAACAGATCCTTGCGCACCGGGCTATCGGCAGAAGTCAGCACCTCGTCGTGCGCTCCGAACTCGGCCTCGTAATGCCGGATCACGTCGCGCAGCAGGCGCACGAAGGACAGGTTGATCGAATGCTCGAAAGCCTGTTCGACCGTCGGCGTCTGGCTGTCCTCCGAGCGCTCGAAGTTGTGAAAAACGTGGATGCCGCCGCCGGTGAAGAACTCTTCGTAAGGGCTGGCCGAATAGCGGCGCTGCATCGCGGCGTCCAGCATTGGCTGCAGCGCGCGCCGCTCGGGCGCGATACCGGCCAGGTAGCCGGCTGCCCAGCGCCGGAGCGGATCGTCGCTCGTCGCCGCCATCCGCCGCAGGTCGGCGCCAGGGGAAGCCGACAGGCCGCGGTACAGGCTGTCGACGATGCCCAGATAGGTCGCGAGCGTTCTGAGCTTCGCGGTGGAGCCGAGGATCAGCTTCGAGCCCGAGTTGATGTCGAACGGCTGGTCCAGGCTGTCGGCGCGGATACGGACCAGATTGCGGTCCTTGCCGCGCTCATAGACGACGACACTCCAGGCGACCTTGCCCGGGTCCGCGTCGCCGAGCAACTGGTCCCCGACCAGGCCGTGCGCCTTGACCTCCCGAGGATCCTTCAAGCCCTCGAGGATCGCCGCCACCCGTCTCTGAGCCGCCGCATCGAAGCTGACATCGGCCGACAGATCCATCCGGTCGAGGCGATAGACCTCCGGCAGGCCGAGCGCGGTCATCAGTTCGGTGCGCACGGCATCCACGGCTTTGCGCTCGACGAACGAAGCCGCGGTCGGCGCCGGCGCCCCGGATGCGAAGGCTAGGTGGGCGTTCAGCGCCGTGTCGCGCAAAGCCGGATCGATGACGCCCGCGGCGGCCAGTGCGCGCAGGTACTTGTCGGCGAGACGCTCCAGATCCTGTCGCCCGCCGTTCAGGTAATACGACGGCCGGCGCTGGGCCACCAGCAGGCTGAGTGCTTCCTTGTAGGCCTGCGCGCGGCGAGCGGCCTCGGCGCCCGAAGCAGAATGAAGCGAAAGCAGCCGGTTGATCTCGGCGAAATCCACGCCGAACCATGCGTGCATCCCGTCGCCGAACCCTATGACTTCTCCGTACCCTGGCCTGGAACCCAGCGGCGTCGAGTCGAGATAGGCCGTGACGATCTCCTGCTGGGCGGGAATCGTCTCGGGTCCGTCCAGATACGCCCGCGCAGTCGCGCTGGCCATCTGACGCATCTTCTCGGAAACGCTTTCGGTGCGCCCTGCCGGCGAATGTCGGTATTTCTCGATCTGCGTCGCCAGGGTGCTGGCTCCGCCGCGCCTGAGGTCCGGGTCGAGCACGCCGCCGAGTCGTCCGGCTGCCACCCATGCGAAGCGACGCCACTCGATGGCCGGGTTGCGATAGGGATGCTTCGGATCGAGAAGATCGCGGTCCTCGATGAAACGCAGCGTGTCGACAAGCAGCGCGGGGATCTCGTCGAAACGCTGATAAGCCGCGGACGGATAGGGTGCAGGCTTTGAGCGGCTGGCCCGAGCGATCTTCCAGCATCAGCCCCGCCTGGAATTTTTCGTGATAGACGGCGTAGCCGCCGGCCTCGATGAAGCTCACCAACGCGGGCGACTGGCGCGCCTGCCTGCGCGACCTCGAAGTCGCGCGCCGCCAGCCGCTGAACCAGGGACGGCAGCATCGACGTAGCCGAGGCGCTGATCGTACGGGCCGGACTGCGGAAACCGCATGGCCGGGCTTGGCCCCGGCTCGACCTTGAACGTCAAGTCGGCGACAGCGCGCCAGACGAACACCGATTCCAGAAACGGCCGGTTCGCCAGCAGCACGAGCAACCCACCGCTCAGCAGCAGGATCCAGGTTCCCGCGCTCCCGATCTTTGCTTTTCGCGGCAGGTCGGAACACCCAATGCTCACACTCGACATACGGTTTTTATCTCGAAGCGCGTCGCGCTTGTGTATCCAACTGCCCGGATTCCCGTCGCTCCTCTAGAAGACGAAAAAAGCGTGAGCAACGCGACAGAAAAACGTGCGGCATTCCCGCCACGCGGATCACTGGCAGTGTCCCTGCCGAAAGCGATCAACCGACGAGTTCGAAGGCCGACACAGCACGAATTGACCGCGCCGCGTCAGAAAAGTTGCGAATTGCTCCTAATCAAGATCGCAAATTCGCACCATCACAGCACGAGCGGGAAAGCCGCCTGGCTCGGCTCTGGATAGGGTCCGAAATCCCGGAGAAACCGTCAACGTGGAGGCGCTGGATGGCGGCCCAATCGGGAGGGACGGCGGCGAGGCTTCAACACAATGGCTACTGCCTCGCGCCGGAACGGCCAACTGGGGCGCAGGCCGAGAAACCCTAAGGACTTGCAGGCGGCCCGACCCCTACGATCCGGCGGTCAAGCCCGCCTGCGCAGAAAGACATGGGTGGCACGTTCGCCCGCCACGTACTTCGAGCATTCATAGCCCAAGGCATGCATATCGACGTCCGAGAAGAGCTGCTCCCCGGAACCGAGCAAGACCGGCCGGATTGCCAGATGCAGCTCGTCAATCAGGCCGCGCGCAAATACTGCCGAACCGTGGATACGCCGCCACCGAGGCGGACGTCCCGGCCGCCTGCTGCGGCGCTCGCCTGCTCCAAGGCAGCGTGAATGCCTTCGGTCACAAAGCGGAACTCCGTGCCCCCCGCCATCCTGAGCGGTGCCCGCGGGTGATGCGTCAGCACGAAGACGGGCGTGTGATACGGCGGCTCGTCGCCCCACCAGCCCTTCCAGCTGTCGTCCGGCCACGGACCTCGGACAGGACCGAACATGTTGCGCCCGAGAATCCAGGCGCCGATTCCGGCAAAGCCTTGCTCGGCAATTCCGTTATCGACACCCGGTCTCTCCATCGTCATGGCCGTGCATTTTCCGCCAGTAGCGCGTGTGTGGAAGAACCACTCCATCAGTTCGGGGCCCCTGACGCCGAGCGGATTCTGCAGATCCTGGTTCGGCCCGGCACCGTAGCCGTCGATGGAAATCGCAAAGCTGTGGACGCGGAGTTTTGACATTACATTCCTCGCTGCTTGAACCGTAGCATCGGCGGTCATTAGATAGAGACTCCCTCATCACGTGGTGGCGAGCAGTTACATCTCAATGCACCATGGGCCCAAATTCAGCCCAGTTTTTCGTAGCGTCCTGCAATGAGGGCCGAGGAGCTCATATGGTAACCAGGCGCCGGTTCGTTCTCGCTACAGCCGGGGTGGCAGGTGTGCTGGTCGTCGGCTGGTCCGTATTGCCGCCGCGGCAGCGGATGACAGGCCGCCGCCCACTGACGACCGCTCCGGGTGAGTCCGCGATGAACGGCTGGGTCAAAGTCGCCGAAGACGGAACGGTGACCGTCATGCTGGCGAAAAGCGAGATGGGCCAGGGGGTGATGACTTCGCTGGCAATGCTCCTGGCCGACGAGATGGACGCCGATTGGTCGATGGTGCGCACCGAAATGGCTCCGATCGACGCGATCTACAACGCCATCCCCGCAGTGGTCGATGGGTTGCCTTTTCACCCCGACGATCGGAGCGCACTCAAACGGCTTGGCGGCTGGATGACGGCCAAGGCCATGCGCGAGATCGGCGTCATGATGACAGGCGGCTCCTCGAGCATCAGGGATCTGTGGCTGCCCATGCGTGAAGCAGGCGCGGCTGCGCGCGGCACGCTGATTGCCTCGGCCGCGCAGCAGTGGCAGGTGGCGGCCGCCGACTGTCGCGCCGCTGCCGGTCGCGTCACCCATTCCTCGGGGCGGTCTGCCGGTTTCGGGCATCTGGCGGTGCTGGCGGCACAGCAACCGCTCCCGAAGAATCCGCCGCTGAAGGACTTCAGGGAGTTCACCCTGATCGGCAAACCGCTGCCGCGCATCGACGCTGCAGCCAAGCTCGATGGGAGCGCCCGGTTCGGCATCGATGCATTGCCGCAGGGCCTGCTGTATGCGAGCGTCAGCATGTGTCCGGTACTGGGCGGCACGGTCGCGAGCTTCGATGCGGCGAGCGCGTCCCAGCTCCCCAGGGCGTGCGCAAGGTGTTCGCCGTCGATGGCCACAACGGCGGCACGGCCGGCGTCGCGGCGATTGCCGACAGCCCCTGGCATGCCGCCAAGGCGCTGGCCGCCGTCTCGATCAACTGGAACGAAGGCGCGATGGCCAATGTGAACAGCGCCAACCTGCTGCAACAGCTGTCCAAGACGCTGGACAGCAAGGACGCCTTTGCCTACTACAAGACCGGCGACGTCGATGCCGCGCTGGCTGGCGCCGCGAAGCGCATCGAGGCCGAGTATCGAGCGCCCTACCTGGCCCACATGACCATGGAGCCGATGAACTGCACGGTTCAGTTCAAAGACGGCGCAGCCACCGTGTGGGTGTCGACCCAGGTGCCGGGTGTCGCGCGCGGCGCAGTAGCCAAGGTACTGGGGATCGCCCCGGAGAAGGTCGAGGTTAAGGTCATGCTGCTCGGCGGAGGGTTCGGGCGCCGTCTCGATGTGGATTTCATTGCCCAATCGGCCGCAATTGCCCGCGAGGCGCCGGGCATTCCGGTTCAGACGATCTGGTCGCGCGAGCAGGATACGACGCACGACTTCTATCGCCCGGCCTGTGTGTCGCGCTTCAAAGCCGGCTTCGACGCCGAAGGGCAGACTGGTGGCATGGTGGAACGCCTCGGCCGGACAGGCGATCCTTCCCAACATACTGAAGCGCGCTTTCGGCCTGCCCGGCTTCGGCCCCGACAAGACCACGTCGGAAGGCGCCTTCGATCAACCCTACAAAT
>CAVTZO010000025.1:0-10275 GCA_963739145.1 uncultured beta proteobacterium | reverse complement strand
ACCACTCCATCAGTTCGGGGCCCCTGACGCCGAGCGGATTTTGCAGATCCTGGTTCGGCCCGGCACCGTAGCCGTCGATGGAAATCGCAAAGCTGTGGACGCGGAGTTTTGACATTACATTCCTCGCTGCTTGAACCGTAGCATCGGCGGTCATTAGATAGACTCCCTCATCACGTGGTGGCGAGCAGTTACATCTCAATGCACCATGGGCCCAAATTCAGCCCAGTTTTTCGTAGCGTCCTGCAATGAGGGCCGAGGAGCTCATATGGTAACCAGGCGCCGGTTCGTTCTCGCTACAGCCGGGGTGGGGAGGGGCGCGCGGGTCGTCGGCTGGTCCGTATTGCCGCCGCGGCAGCGGATGACAGGCCGCCGCCCACTGACGACCGCTCCGGGTGAGTCCGCGATGAACGGCTGGGTCAAAGTCGCCGAAGACGGAACGGTGACCGTCATGCTGGCGAAAAGCGAGATGGGCCAGGGGGTGATGACTTCGCTGGCAATGCTCCTGGCCGACGAGATGGACGCCGATTGGTCGATGGTGCGCACCGAAATGGCTCCGATCGACGCGATCTACAACGCCATCCCCGCAGGTGGTCGATGGGTTGCCTTTTCACCCCGACGATCGGAGCGCACTCAAACGGCTTGGCGGCTGGATGACGGCCAAGGCCATGCGCGAGATCGGCGTCATGATGACAGGCGGCTCCTCGAGCATCAGGGATCTGTGGCTGCCCATGCGTGAAGCAGGCGCGGCTGCGCGCGGCATGCTGATTGCCTCGGCCGCGCAGCAGTGGCAGGTGGCGGCCGCCGACTGTCGCGCCGCTGCCGGTCGCGTCACCCATTCCTCGGGGCGGTCTGCCGGTTTCGGGCATCTGGCGGTGCTGGCGGCACAGCAACCGCTCCCGAAGAATCCGCCGCTGAAGGACTTCAGGGAGTTCACCCTGATCGGCAAACCGCTGCCGCGCATCGACGCTGCAGCCAAGCTCGATGGGAGCGCCCGGTTCGGCATCGATGCATTGCCGCAGGGCCTGCTGTATGCGAGCGTCAGCATGTGTCCGGTACTGGGCGGCACGGTCGCGAGCTTCGATGCGGCGAGCGCGTCCCAGCTCCCGGGCGTGCGCAAGGTGTTCGCCGTCGATGGCCACAACGGCGGCACGGCCGGCGTCGCGGCGATTGCCGACAGCCCCTGGCATGCCGCCAAGGCGCTGGCCGCCGTCTCGATCAACTGGAACGAAGGCGCGATGGCCAATGTGAACAGCGCCAACCTGCTGCAACAGCTGTCCAAGACGCTGGACAGCAAGGACGGCTTTGCCTACTACAAGACCGGCGACGTCGATGCCGCGCTGGCTGGCGCCGCGAAGCGCATCGAGGCCGAGTATCGAGCGCCCTACCTGGCCCACATGACCATGGAGCCGATGAACTGCACGGTTCAGTTCAAAGACGGCGCAGCCACCGTGTGGGTGTCGACCCAGGTGCCGGGTGTCGCGCGCGGCGCAGTAGCCAAGGTACTGGGGATCGCCCCGGAGAAGGTCGAGGTCAAGGTCATGCTGCTCGGCGGAGGGTTCGGGCGCCGTCTCGATGTGGATTTCATTGCCCAATCGGCCGCAATTGCCCGCGAGGCGCCGGGCATTCCGGTTCAGACGATCTGGTCGCGCGAGCAGGATACGACGCACGACTTCTATCGCCCGGCCTGTGTGTCGCGCTTCAAAGCCGGCTTCGACGCCGAAGGCAGACTGGTGGCATGGTGGAACGCCTCGGCCGGACAGGCGATCCTTCCCAACATACTGAAGCGCGCTTTCGGCCTGCCCGGCTTCGGCCCCGACAAGACCACGTCGGAAGGCGCCTTCGATCAACCCTACAAATGGCCGAATGCGCGCATCGGTCACGAAATCGTCGACCTGCCGGTACCGGTCGGTTTCTGGCGCTCCGTCGGGCATTCGCACCAGGCCTTCTTCAAGGAATCGTTTCTCGACGAGGCAGCGGCCGCGGTTGGCCAGGATCCGGTTGCCTTTCGCCGCTCGCTGCTGAAGAACCACCCCCGGCAACGAGCGGTGCTGGAGCGGGCTGCCGCCCTTGCGGGCTGGGGAACACCGCTGGCTGCGGCGCCCGATGGCGCAAAAAAGGCCCGAGGCATCGCCCTGCATCAGAGCTTCGGCAGCATCGTCGCACAGGTGGTCGAAGCTTCGGTGACTGCTGGCAAGCAGATCCGGACGCACCGGGTGGTCTGTGTCATCGACTGCGGCTTCGCTGTGAATCCCAACCTGATCCGGCAGCAGATGGAGAGCGGAATCGTCTTTGGTCTGAGTGCCGCGCTTCACGGAGAAATCGTGATCGTAAAGGGGCGCGCACAGCAGAGCAACTTTCACGACCAGCAGATCCTGCGCATCGATGAATGCCCGCAGATCGAAACCGACGTCATTGCCAGCAGCGAACCGCCTGAAGGCGTCGGCGAGCCAGGCACGCCCCCCGTCGCGCCGGCACTGGCCAACGCCCTGTTTGCGCTGACCGGACAGCGACTTCGATCGCTGCCGCTCAGACTTGCCTGATCGGAGTCGCCATGACCTCACTGAACATCAACGGCAAGAGCCTCGACATCAAGTCCGAAGCTGAGATGCCACTGCTGTGGGTGCTGCGCGGCGAACTGAAGCTCACCGGTACCAAGTTCGGCTGCGGCATCGCCCAATGCGGTGCCTGCACCATACAGCTCGACGGTGCTGCGGTACGCAGCTGTGTCACCCCCGTCTCGGCCGCCATCGGCAAATCCATTACCACCATCGAAGGTCTGACGGGGCGCGAGGCGCAAGCGCTGCGCGCCGCCTGGACGGATGTCGATGTCGTGCAGTGCGGCTACTGCCAGAGCGGCCAGCTGATGAGTGCTTGCGCGTTGCTGAAAAAGTCGCCCCACCCGACCGATGCCGAGATCGACGCGGCAATGGCCGGCAACCTGTGCCGCTGTGGTACCTATCCGCGGATCCGCGAAGCCATACATAGCGCCGCCCGCAGGAAGACATGAGTCGAAGGCGCTGCTGGCAGCGCCGGTAGCCACGGTCGCCGCTGGCCGGCGCTGCGCATGTCTGCCGGCGGGGGACTGGTGCTGACTCATCCGGCCGTATATCGTGTCGCCGGTGTCCCTTATGCAACGTGTGGGGACGATTTCCGATGCGAACGCGACGTTCAGTCCTGCACGCAACGGACAGCGGGATCGCGCTGGCGAGCACTGTTCGGGCGCCTGGCATGGGCTGACTTGCCGCCCGGGACCATCGAGTCCGCAGTACTGGATGCGCTTGCGGGCAAACAGCCGCTGTTGAAGCGCTCCTTTCGGCCGCCCAACTACGAAACACCGGTTGCGTTTTTCAACGATGTCATTACCCCCAATGACCGCTTCTTCGTGCGCTGGCACTTGGCAAACATACCTCGAATCGAAACGTCGAGCTGGCGTGTCGCCATCGGCGGCGAAGCGGTCGCGCAGCCCTTCGACCTGTCGCTGGAGCAGCTGCGGCGCGATTTCGAACCGGTCGAACTCGTTGCCGTTTGCCAGTGCTCGGGCAACCGGCGCGGGCTGTCCGATCCGCACGTCGCGGGGGTCGAATGGGGTTACGGCGCGATGGGAAATGCGCGCTGGAAGGGCGCCCGCCTCAGAGACATCCTGAAACGCGCCGGACTCAGGAAGGAAGCGATCGAGATCGCCTTCAACGGGGAAGACGGCGGGCAGATCGAGGCGACCCCTCGCTTCGTCAAGAGCATCCCGGTCTGGAAAGCGATGGACGAGAACACGCTGGTCGCGTACGAAATGAACGGTGCGCCGCTGCCGCACTGGAACGGCTTCCCGGCCCGCATCGTCGTGCCAGGGTGGACGGCCACCTACTGGATGAAGCAGGTCGTCAGCATCCGCGCGTTGCCCCAGCCGCTCGTGAGCTTCTGGGTCAATACGGCCTACCGGATTCCGAAGGGCAAGTTTCCGGTGGTTGACCGGTTCGTATCCCAGGAGTCCGAGACGACGACGCCCATCACCGAGATGGTCGTGAACTCGCTGATCACCAACGTCACGGACGGTCAAAGCTTCCCGGTCGACAAGCCGATTCCCGTGTCGGGCATCGCGTGGGACGGGGGCTACGGAATCCGGCGCGTCGATGTCTCGGTCGATGAGGGTCGAACCTGGGGAACCGCGGACCTGGGGACCGATCTGGGTCGATATTCGTTCCGCCCATGGCAGTTCGCATTCACACCCCGCGCCAAGGAACGCATCTCGGTGATGGCGCGGGCCAGCAATACCCAGGGTACGACGCAGACTTTCGAGCTGATCTTCAACGCGCCGGGCTATTACAACAACGTGGTGCAGAAGATAGCGCTGGAAATCGGCTGAGGAGCACGCCTTGAACCTGATCGCGCGAATCGGCGTCGCGTCGCTCGCGTGCTCGGTGGCCTTGATGGCTGGCGGCGAGGAAGCCCCTGTCAAGCTCAAGGAAGCCGAGGGCGTCGAACTCGTGCGCACCCATTGCGCTTTCTGCCACAGCCTGGACTACGTCCAGATGAATTCGCCCTTTCTGAACCACGCAGGCTGGGAGGCCGAGGTTCGAAAGATGATGAAGGTCATGGGCGCTCAGATCCCGGAACCCGACGTCGCCCCGATCGTCGACTACCTGGCGAAGCAACGGGGTCCAATAGGCTTGATCGTGACCGTCATGCGCGGCCTCGAGGCGCTGCGAGGCGCACCAGGCGACGGCCCAACGAGGCGACCGCGACCCTGAGCGCAGCCGGCGAGCGGACCCGGAAATCGAAGGGCAGTCGGGCCAGTTGCAGTGCGAACCAGTCCAGGTCGTCGGCTTGGCTGCGCAACAGCACGCCGTCGCCAGTCCATTCGAGAACGCCGAATCCGGAAACCATTTCCCGCTGCGCGGCGGCCAGATCCGTCGCCAGCACGACCTCGATCCTGTGGGCGCGGGGCAACGTGGCGATCGACTCTTTCAGGTAAGCGAGCGCGTCGAAGCTCGCCGGTCGATCGAAGCGCGCTTCCAGCGCGGCCGCGGCGCTGACCCGATCGAGGCGGAACGAACGCAATCCCTTTCGAAGATGGCACATCCCGACCGCGTACCACCGGCCCGAGCGGCAGACGAGGCCATACGGGTCGAAATCGCGCCGCGTATCGCCGCCCTGCGGCGTCCGATACTGCAGATGGATTCGCCTGCGCTCCTGGGCCGCGGTCGTCAGAAGCCCTAGCACATTCTCGTCGATGGATGCGATGGGCCGGGTGAGTTCCAGGGCGACGGACTGGTCGACGGCGTTCAGCCTTGCCCTGAGCCGCTCGGGCATGACCCGCCCCAGCTTGGCCTTGGTGCTGGCGACCGCGGGCATCGCCCGGCCGAGTCCGAGGCTGCGCGCGGCGAGCAGGCCCATCGCCAATGCCACCGCTTCGTCGTCCGTGAACATCAGTGGCGGAAGCTTGAAGCCTGCAATCACCTGGTAGCCGCCGAACCGCCCCTGCGACGCCATGATGGGAATTCCGAGCTCCTCGAGCGTGGCGATGTAGCGGCGCAGTGTCCGCCGGTCGACCTCCAGCGCCTGTGCGAGTTCCGCCCCGCTGGCAGAGCCGCGCGCCTGCAGCAGCTCGAGCAGTGCGAGAACGCGGACTGTAGGCCGGGACATTCTTGAAGTTTCCTCTTCTTATAGGACAGAAACTGTCCTATATCGAGATTACTCTGCGCCCGTAGTCCCCGCCACTTCGAAACAGGAGAAGGAAGATGGATCAGCCCTACAACCGGATCTCCGAGAACGTGCTGTTCACCTTGCTGCTGACCGCGCTCGTCGGCTGGTTGACGGCGCCAGTGGCCTCGGATCTGCTGTCGGCTTCCGCGGGCTTTGTCCCCCGGCGCGAGGGTCATCACGCGGAGGCTGCCATGTGTACCTCCATGCATCTTGCCGGGGCCGGTGAGTATTCCCTCGCCAGACAGTATCCAACTGTGTAGCCTGTTGTGTGACTGTTCACACATCAGGCCCTGATGGCGACCAACCTTGCCCTGGATCCGAAACTGATCGATCGCGCGCTGAAAGTGAGCGGCGAAAAGACCAAGAAGGCTGCGGTGACGCGCGCGCTTCAAGAATTTATCGCCCGCCGCAGCCAGAAGCGGCTGATCGAACTGATGGGCAAGCTTTAGTGGGATGACTCGCACGATTACAAGGCCGAGCGCTCTCGCCGGTGAGTCTGTTTGTCGATACCAGCGTCTGGTCGCTCGCGCTGCGGCGCGACGGGCCAGCGCCGCTCCAGAGGTTTTCGCGCTGTAGCAGCGAAAGCACCTCGCGTTCCAAATTTCCTTTATCGACCCTAGCATGGCGGCGACGCTGCTGGGCGCCTACGCCACGACGCGATAACCTCTGCTTCCTGGAGATGAAGTAGAGACCTCGATGTCGCGTTCCAGATGTTTGCCCCGCGCGCTTTGGCCGCTGTGGCTGCTCGGCCTGTTGTGCGGCGGATGCTGCAACACCGCAACCGAGCGGATGGCACCTCATCGCGTCCGGTACGCCGACATCGCGCTCCCTGAACGCTCAAAGCGAGGTGAAAGGCTGGCAGAGGACTGCGGTTCCAGTTCTGACCCTTGAAAGCGGCCAGGCAAAGGCCGCCGTCTTGTCGGCACCGAACTTCCGCTCGAGGTCACCGCCCTCGATAAGCAGATTGCAAGGCCTGTCCGAGTACCTTCCGCAACTGGAGCAGGCATGTCTGAAGAACTAGTTCGGGGGCCGACCGATTTCCGGGCCGCGATGTCGACCGTGGGCCATTCCTCGGACCGGCCGATCGCGGTCTGGCTCATTGCCTGTTGCGCACTGATCCTTCTGATGGTCGTCGTGGGTGGGGTGACCCGACTTACACATTCGGGACTCTCGATGACCGAGTGGCAACCGCTGATCGGCGCGATTCCGCCCTTGAACCCGGAGCAGTGGGACGAGGTCTTTCGCAAGTACCAGCTGACGCCTGAGTACCTGAAGATCAATCGCGGCATGACCTTGGACGAGTTCAAGGGCATTTTCTCGTGGGAGTATTTTCATCGCCTGCTCGGCCGCAGCATCGGTGCGGTCTTCCTGCTCCCTTCATGTACTTCCTGTTTGGCGGGAAGATTGGGCGGGCGTTGGCCGGCAGGTTCGCAGGAATCTTCGCGCTGGGAGCGCTGCAGGGGGGGCTGGGCTGGTACATGGTGAAGAGCGGTCTGATCCGCGACCACGTCAGTCAGTATCGGCTGACTGCGCACCTCGGATTGGCTTTCCTGATTTACGGCGCGATCCTCTGGACCGCGCTGGACCTTCTTCCCCGCGGTTACACGGGTCCAGCAGGCTGCCCGACCCGACGAACGGGATTGCCGTCCGCCGCGCCGGTCGTCCTCATTTTCGTCATGGTGCTGTCGGGCGGACTGGTGGCCAGGAACCGGGCCGGCTTCGCATACAACACCTTTCCGTTGATGGCCGGCCACTGGGTCCCCGCGGAGCTTTTCGTGCTCAAGCCGTGGGTACCGTGAATTTCTTCGAAAACATCACCACGGTCCAGTTCGATCATCGATTGATCGCCTGGCTGCTTTCGCTGCTGATCCCGCTGTTCTGGCTGCGCAGCCGAGGAATTAAACTGTCGGGTGATATGTCTCGCCTTTTCTGCAATTTGCTTCTGGTCATGGTGATCGTGCAGATCAGCCTGGGTATCAGTACGCTGCTGGTCGGGGTGCCCGTCGTTCTGGCCGCAGCCCATCAAGCGGGCGCACTACTGCTGTTCACTGTCGCACTGATAACTCATCACGAGGTGCGCAATCTCGGAGACCACGGAGCATGATGAAGGAGGAGCAACGAGGATGCGCCTGACTGGCAGACAGGATCCGGGGCAAGTCGACTGCGCCGCGCCCGGATTGAAGGGTACCGGTGCAGCTTGCGCGATCGATTCGCAGTTTTGGCCGCTGCTCCAGTCGAGTGGCCTGACGCCCCTGCTGCTTGGCGGCCGCACCCTGTTGCCGATCGTTCAGGGCGGCATGGGCATCGGCGTTTCGGCGCATCGCCTGGCCGGGACATCCGCCTCACTCGGGAGGGGTCGGCACCATCTCGTCGATCGACCTGCGTCGCCTGCATCCCGACCTGATGGCGCAGACAAGCGGACTGACACCGGGCCCGCAAGCCCGGACGACGATCGAGCAGGCCAATTTGATTGCGCTCGATCGGGAAATCCGGGCCGCGCGCGAGCTTGCAAACGGCAATGGCCTGCTTGCCGTGAACGTCATGCGCGCTGTATCGCAGTACCAGGATTACGTGTTGCGCTCACTGGAATCCGGAATCGATGCTCTGGTGGTCGGCGCCGGCCTGCCGCTCGATCTTCCGGACCTGACCCGCGACTTTCCGCAGGCGCTGTTGATTCCGATACTTTCCGAAGTCCGTGCGATCCAGCTGGTCGTGCGGCGCTGGGAAAAGCGCGGCCGCCTCCCGGATGCCATCGTCGTCGAACACCCACGGCTCGCAGGCGGGCAGACTGGGTGCGTCGAAAATCGAGGACCTCGGTGATGCGCGTTTCGACTTCGAGAACGTGATCCCACAGGCGCGGGCGTTTTTCAAAAGCGCCGGCATCGAGAAGCAGATCCCGCTGATCCCCGCAGGTGGAATTTCGTCTGGGGCGGATATTCGTCACCTTCAAGCCATGGGCGCGGCCGCCGTGCAGCTGGGAACCGCGTTCGCGGTGACCACGGAGTGCGATGCCGATATCGCCTTCAAGGACGTCCTGGCGGGAGCGAAACCCGAGGACATGGTCGAATTTGTCAGTGTCGCCGGTTTGCCTGCGCGCGCGGTTCGCACGCCCTGGTTTGACAAGTACCTGAGCGCGGAGCCACGCCTGAAGGCGGTCGCACGCGTCAAATCGCGCTGCACGATGATGTTCGATTGCCTGCAGCAGTGTGGACTTCGCGACGGCCTGGCGAACTATGGTCAGTTCTGCATCGACAAGGTCCTGGGGGAAGCGCTCAAGGGAAATGTTCAACGAGGATTGTTCTTCCGCGGCACAGGCCGCCTGCCGTTTGGCGCGGAAATCCGCCCGGTGCGCGAACTGATCACCTGGCTGCTCACCGTCCAATCGCCCGACGGTATTCCTGCGGGCTCAGATTAGAGCTCACACCCTTGCGCGGATCTTACCTTTGCAGTCTCATGCGCCTGGCTCGGAACGAACTCGCTGGGCGGGCTTCGCGTCTATCTGAGCCTCAGAGGTCAAAATCGCGCAGCCGCTGCAGCCCAAGGATCGTAATCTGCTTGCCCTGGACGGTGATCAGGTTCGACGACGCCAGATCGTGCAGCACCCGCGAAAGCGTCTCGGGCGTCAGGTTGAGGCGCGAGGCCAGCACCTGCTTGGAAACCGGCAAGTTCACGCTGGGCTGCTCGTCCGCCTGTTCCTGCTCGGCACATTGTTGCAACAGGTATCCGATGACTCGCTGCGTGCCGGACCGCAGCGAATAGGCCTCGACGTCCACGATCAGTGAATGCAGCCGGCGCGACAGACCGGCCAGCATCGCGCGCGCGAAGGTCGAGTCGGTTGCAAGCAGATCGAACACGGTTTGCCGGGCAATTTGCAGCAGGAGTGCGTCGGTCAGAGCTTGTGCGAATACGGGATAGGGGCGACCCATGAACATGACGGCTTCGCCAAAGCTCTGGCGCGGCCCGATGATCTCGACGACCTTTTCATTGCCTTGACTCGAGGCGAATGCCAGCTTCACTTGTCCTTCGATCATCACGAAGAAACCGTGGGACTCGTCGCCCCGCTGAAACAGGATCTGCCCCTTGGTCAGATGACGCATGCGTGTGTCGGACGCGATCGACTGGATCTGCGTGGCAACGAGCTCCTGGAAAAGTGGCAACCGCGACAGAAGCGCAGGAATATCGGGTGGGTCGGGCCGCGGAACGCCAGATTCACTCATGTCGGACTGCCCTCATTAGTCAAACCCGTTCTCACGATGTTCAAAGATCGGATGCGATCGGGTTGCGCCCGGCTCGCTGCCGATTAGACGATGCCATACAAATCCAGGGCCGCCATTCAGTACGACCTTGCGCTTAAACAAACCCGCGGTCACCAGGCCGACCAATTGACGCGAATCAAGGATCTTGCCGACCCGTGGGCCTAACTTGTGCGCTTGCAAAGGCCGCTGCGACGTTACCTGAGTCTGCTTTGGGACGATGCTGTGCTCGAAAACGTGGGCTGGGTTGAGGCAGACACGCCGTAAGTTCAGCGATCGGCATCGCCTGCACTTTCACCGTCACGCGCAGATTGCGAAGATGTCG
>CAVTZO010000024.1:0-46616 GCA_963739145.1 uncultured beta proteobacterium | reverse complement strand
GGTACGGCCAGAGGTCTCACGGTTGGGTTTGTGCGCCCCATCGTCTAAACTTCGCATCATGTTTGGTGAGCTTTCCGACTCTGCTAATCTCAATCGGATGTAATATGGAACTGTACTCGAAGAATAATCGTCTGCACACATCGGCTACGAACCCGTCAATACCGATACCGCTACGATGTGAGAGTGACGATGCACAGGTAAGAACGTGGTGAGAGGAGACGGCGGTGGTGGTTGGACCCGGACTGATCATCTGGTGTGTCCGCTGCTGCTGCTTTCCTCACTGAAAACCACAATGCGTCAAATATATGTTGTCGAGTCTTATTATCATTCACATGGGTGAAATATGATTCCACTTTACGTCATTCTACTCGTCACATGGAAGACACTGTCGAGCGGTGATCGAAGGTGATACTTGTGGATTTGGGTTGCCGACTTCTCTCACGGGAATAGGTACACGAAACATCACCCGAAACCACAATGTATTATAGGATTTAGTCTGATCACTATAATGCTTATGAGAAATGCAATCGAACATGTACGTGATAAACATGCTGGTGATATGGAACGAATTAGTCATATAGTCTCAATGCAATGATATTCGAAATTGATTCTGTTAGTCGAGAAAATATTTCTGAAATGACATTTCTCTCGATATATAATTGACATTAAAAAGTATGGAAAACCCATGCATCGATCGTTGTGACGATTCTCTTTTTCTAAATTACTATAACTAATCCAGTACGAGTTTGTTTGTTTGTTTGTTTGTATGTCCGTCACGCTCTGCCCTGACCAACTGGACAACACCTGTGGGGGTGGTCGATATGTCATTTTTTAGGCCTTAGTTAGGAGATGATTTCCCCACTTTGGAGACGTTGGAAAAAATTTTAAATTTTGGAAATATGCAAATTTCGTCTCTTTGTTTCATATCTTTTGATAAAATTTACCTAAATGGATGGTTGATATGTCATTTTGGGACGATCTTAATGAGGAGAATAAATTTGCATATTTAAATTCTTAATTTAATGCAAATTTTGATCAACATTAACAAATATTCAAATTTCGACATATATCAGTGGCATAACATTTACATTTCATCATGATATTCGGGGTATAATATTCAAATTTCATTTTGTAGATATTAATGAGTTGAACAAATTTGAATGATTTAAATACTTAAAATTCTTAATTTTATGCAAATTTCGCGATTTTTAATTGTTTCGTTTTCGATTTTACTTCATGGAGAAAATTTAAACATTTTTCGAGTCTCGAAACAATCATCAAACGATTGTTGTGGAAATGATTTCCCTTCCGTAATAATTTACACTTTTTTCATTTACATAAATCGACGAAGTCGATAGTCATTTTGCATTCGAGGAAGAAGGGAGGTTGATTTTCATTCCCGTGTCTGCAATCAATTATTATCGACATGGAGTAGTTATCGATTCAGGTTGTGTTTACTGTATTGTTGAAATAATTTTGCTTTTTCAGTGCAGGTTGTAGTTTTCCGTGTCAGATCAATGCGATAACGGCATTGAACGAAATGTTTTGTGCGGATGTGACAGCAATGCATTATGAAATAAGGTTAGTTACGATCTTGCTTTAAATTATGTTCATTTGCATGAATTGTATATATTTTCAGATTGATGCGGAATGAATAATGATGAATTTGACAACGATGATGATGATATCCTGAGCGTGGATTACACGATGGATGAAATTTCATGGCGAAGGAACAGTGCCAACTACTGGCGCATGCCGCTGAGTAGTCGATCCGGTAGGCGTTGGACCTGCTGATCCGGGTCAGGTAATCGAGCACTTCGCTCTGCGAAACAAAGGGTGTCGGAACGCCGATGATCGTCACTGCGTTCGAGCTGCTGGAAGTGGGCGATCGTCTCCGATATCGGACGTGGTCTCGAGACGGCCCACCGTGCGCACCGGCACCACCGCCTCGTTCGGAGTCCGGATGTAGTAGTCCAGCCGGTCGATCTGCTGCACCTGGGGAATCACCTTGTAGGAGCGGCCCGAGATCGAGAAGTAGTTGCATAGCCGCTGTCGCTCAGCGAGCTGGCCACGTCCTGTTGATTCAATACCAGCAGCGCGATCAGGTCGCGGTCGCTCAGCGTCGTCTGCGGCTTGTCGATCTTCAGGTCGCTGTCGACGAACCAGAACATGTGGCTGTTGTCCGCCTTGTTCCGCGCTCGTTGAGCCGGTCGGCAACGTCGGTGGTGGCGATGACGAACTGCACCGGAAGCCCGAACGCGCCCGGAGTGGAACTGGAACGCGCCCATCTTCGCGCTGGCGGTGCATCGAGTTCCATTTGTTCTGCAGCTCCTCCTGGGATCCGCGCCGCGCGCGCGCTGGTTCCAGGGTTTGAACATCACGCTGCCGAGCCCCTGGTTGACGCTCGGATCGCCGGTGATCTGGAACATCTGCGAATACTCGGGCAGCTGGCGCGCGATGTCGAACATCTGGCGCGAGTAGCCGAGCATCTGGTCGGCGGTCGCATCCGGCGCGCCGGTCACCTGGCCGGCAACGATGCCCAGGTCGCCTGGGGGCCAGTTCGGAGCGGTCGAGAAACAACAGCAGCACGCCCATCACGACCAGCACCGGCCAGGTCGCCAGCAGGCTGCCGAGCACGCGCACGTAGCCGCTGTGCACCCGGTCGAACTGGCGGTCGATATACTGTTGGCGACCGGCTGCTGTCGCGCATGCGCGCAGCCGAGCACACGACGGCGAAAGCGTCAGCGCGATGATGCCGGACATGGTCATGGCACGGCCAGAAAGGGCGAATTCGGTGAACAGGGCGCCGGTCAGCCCGCCGAAGTCTGGAACCCGATCGGAACGTACACCGCCACCAGCACCACCGTCATCGCGATGATGGGCCCGCCCAGTCGGCGGGCCGCCGATCAGTGCTGCTTCGAGCGCGCCTGGTTGGCTTCATGTGGCGGTCGACGTTCTCCACACGGATGGCGTCGTCGACCACCAGGCCGATCGAGATCAGCGCCAGCAGCGTGAGCAAGTTGACCGAATAACCCAGCGCCAGCATCACCGCGAGCGATCAGCGCGGCATCGCGATCACCGGGGTACGCGACCGCGCGCAGCCGGCCCAGGAACAGCGACCGCGCTCACGATCAGCAGCGATTCGATCAGCGTCTTGACCACCTCGTCGGTCTCGATGCCTGGACGAACTCGGTGGCGTCGTAATGGCGATCTTGCTGTCAGCCCGGTCTGGTAGTAGCCGCCGCGCGCTGCGCACCCGGCGCGCCACGTCCAGCAGGTTGGCTTCAGGCGCCACCTTGATGCCGATGAACAGCGAATTCTGGCCGCCGAAGACCACGTTGAAGTCGTAATTCGGCCCCCACTCACGTTGGCCACGTCCTGCAGCCGCACGCATCGCTGTTGTGCTGGGACACCACGAGGTTGCGGAACTCCTCGACGCGTGCAGGTCGGTGCCGGCGCGCAGGTCGACGCTGACCACCTGCCCCTTGCTGCTGCCGAGCGCGGCCAGGTAGTTGTTGGTCGCCAGCGCGGCTAGCACGTCGCCCGCCGTGACCCCGTGCGCCGCCATCCGGTCCGAATCGAGCGAGGCGCGCAGCAACAGGTGTGAGCCGCTACCTCCCGCGTTTCATGCCCTCGACCGCGTTCAACGCGGCTTGACCACCGGAACGGTATCGGTGATGTCGTTGGTCGGCATGGACTGGCTGTAGAAGCCCCAGATACATCGAATCGATCGACTCCCCATCTGCACCGACAGCACCGGCACCTGCCGACAGCGGCGGCAGCTGGTTCCTCACCCGAGTTGACCTGGGTCGTGATGTCGGTCAGCGCGCGGTTCGGCGTCGTAGATCGCCGCAGCGTGGCGCTGATCACCGACTGCCCGGTGAAGCTGTTGGACGAACATCGTAGTCGATGCCCTGCGCCTGGGCGATCGCCGCTTCCAGCGGCTGGGTGATGAAGCCCGCCACCAGTATCGGCGTCGGCGCCGTAATACGTGGTGGCGATGGTGACGACCGCGTTCTGCGTGCGGGGTATTCGTTGACCGGCAGGCTCGCCAGCGAACGCAACCCCAGCACCAGGATCAGCAGGCTGATCACGGCCGCCAGCACCGGGCGGCGAATGGGGATGCGGTCAGGTTCTGCACGGGGGGATGCTTGCATTCTCTTGCTTCGACTGCCCTCACCCCCTCCCCTCTCCCGCTTCGCGAGGGGGCACCGGGCGTCTCAAGTGCTGAGGAATTCAGAGCGGCACACCGTATCGCCCCTCGCCGCGAAGCGGGAGAGAGGGAGGGGGCGGGAGGATTTTAAAACTGCGACCACGCTCACTATCCCTGCGGCTTCGGGTTCGGATCGTTGCGGCACCACCGTGTTGTTCACGATCAGTGGCTCTTCCGCCGGGGCGCAGTTTCATCTGCTCCGTGGTGACCACCGTATCGCCTTCCTTGATCCCCTTGACGATCGCGACCTGGTCGCCGCGCGTGGCGCCCAGCGTCACGAAGGTCTGGGCAGCGACCAGGGACGGGTCCCGTGCCGGCCTTGGCCGGCTCGCCCGGCTTGGGACTCGCCCGGCTGGCGGGCGGGGGCTGCGCCAGGCGAGGCGCCGTACGGGTTGTAGGTCACCGCCGCCTGCGGCAGCGTGACCCGGACGCTGCCGATCTGCACGCTCACCTTGGCGTACATGCCGGGCAGCAGCGCCGATCGGGGTTGGCGAGGGCGGTTGCTTTGATCTGCACGTTGCGGGCGGTCGAATCGATGGTGGAGTCGACCGCGGAGATCCGCCCGCGTCGGTCGTGACGAGCACCGTTTCCTTGCGCGAGATGCGCGAGATCTGCTGCGGATGGAAAATCGAAGAACATCGGTTGATCGCCTGCAGCGACACGATCTTGTCGCCCGCATTCAGGCAACTGCCCGGCGCGATGCGCTGATTCCGAGCGGCCGGCGAGGCGCCAGGATCGTCTTCTTCTCCAGCGTGGCCTGCACCTGGGCGAGTTGCGCCTTTTTCGAGCGCAGATCGGCCTCGTCGATGCCGCCTGCACGGTCAGCTGTTCGCGGTCGCGGTAAATTGCCACTTTCAACGTCTCGACCTGCGCACGCTCGGCGTCCGAGTGCCGAGCAGGGTCCACGTCGGGCCGAGACGTGTTCACGCGACGCACCAGCCCCGCGATCTCCGTGCTCAGGCGCGCACCGCGCGCAGCGACTACTGCCTGCCAGTCCTGCGCCTGGGCCTTCATCGTCGAGACGGTCGCCGGCGGAATCGCCGCCGCCGCCGACAGCATCTTCTTCAGCATCGCGGCTGTTCCGCCGATCAGCAGGAACACCACGATCAGCATGGTATCGTCATGCGCTTGGTCAGGGAGGGTTTCCGGATGCTGGTTTGTTCGGCCATGGTCATTGTATCGCTCGGGTGGGTTTCGGTCGGTCGGCGAGGTTGCGGCAACGGCTGGCCCATCGATTTCGCGGCACGGTGTTCCACCAGCCGCCGCCGAGCGCCTGGAACAGCGCGACGGTGTCCGCGAATCGGCCTGCGCCTGCACCACCGCGATGCGCGTCGCTGTACCGCTGCTGCGAATTGAGCAGCGTCAGGTAGCTCACCGCTCGACGTTGACGCTGTCGCGACGCCAGCTCGATGCTGACGCCGCGCTCGACCTGGCTGCAGGGCCAGCGCGTCGGTTTGCAGGGCGCGCAGCGCGTCGGCCACGTTGGCGAACGCCGTCAGCACCGTCTGGCGATAATTGGCCGCGGCCGCGTCGGAAGGCGGCTGATCGCCGCGCGCGGCTGGATCGCACGGTCGAAGATCGGCGCGACGCGCCCCCCGATACCCAAGAGTTGGTCTTGAGATGGGCCAGTCTGACCGACTCCGAACCCCGAATTTGCCGTGAGCGTGATTTGCGGATACAGGTCGCGGTGGCCGACCCGGCGCTCGCCGCACTGCAGCAGCGCTTCGGAGGAGGACACCGTCCGGGCGCTGACGCACCAGGTCCGACGGCAGGCTGACCGGCAACTGCAGCGGCAGCTCAAGCCCGTCTAGCTTGAATGGACGCAATCCGGCCGATTCCGGGGTTTTGCCCGCGTACAGCGCAAGCTGGCGGCCAGCTGGACAGCTGCCGCTGCAGCGGAGGCAGGTTGGCGCGCGTCTGTCCCAGCGCACGGCGCTGGCACAGACGCGCGCCAACCTGCCTCCGCTGCAGCGGCAGCTGTCCCAGCTGCGCCACCAGCTTGCGCTGTACGCGGGCAAAACCCCGGAATCGGCCGGATTGCCCTCATTCGAGCTTGACGGGCTTGAGCTGCCGCTGCAGTTGCCGGTCAGCCTGCCGTCGGACCTGGTGCGTCAGCGCCCGGACATCCTGTCCTCCGAAGCGCTGCTGCATGCGGCGAGCGCCCAGGTCGGCGTGGCCACCGCCAACCTGTATCCGCAAATCACGCTCACGGGCAACACGGGTTCGGAGTCGGTCGGACTGAGCCAGTTGTTCAAGACCAACTCTTCGGTATGGAGCCTGGGGGGCGGACTGGTCGCGCCGATCTTCAACGGCGGACAGTTGCGATCCAGCCGGCGCGCGGCGATCGCCGCCTTCGACGCGGCCGCGGCCAATTATCGCCAGACGGTGCTGACGGCGTTCGCCAACGTGGCCGACGCGCTGCGCGCCCTGCAAACCGACGCGCTGGCCCTGCAGGCCCAGGTCGAGGCGCAGCATCAGGCGCAGGCCGCCTTCGAGCTGGCGTCGCGACAGTTCAACGTCGGAGCGGTGAGCTACCTGACGCTGCTCAATTCGCAGCAGCAGCTGCAGCAGACGCGCATCGCGGTGGTGCAGGCGCAGGCCGATCGCTTCGCGGACACCGTCGCGCTGTTCCAGGCGCTCGGCGGCGGCTGGTGGAACACCGTGCCGCAAGCCCCGAGCGGATCGACGAACGATGGGCCAGCCGTTGCCGCAACCTCGCCGACCGACCGAAACCCACCCGAGCGGATGCAATGACCATGGCCGAACAAACCGGCGTCCGGAAACCCTCCCTGACCAAGCGCATGACGATCATGCTGATCGTGGTGTTCCTGCTGATCGGCGGAATCGTCGGCTACAACATGCTGCAGGCCGCGATGCTGAAGAAGATGCTGTCGGGCGGCGGCGGCGGAATTCCGCCGGCGACCGTCTCGACGATGAAGGCCCAGGCGCAGGACTGGCAGGACACGGTGAGCGCGGTCGGATCGCTGCGCGCGGTGCGCGGCGTCGACCTGAGCACGGAGATCGCGGGGCTGGTGCGTCGCGTGAACATCGTCTCGGGCGCCGACGTCGAGCCCGGAGCCCTGCTGGTCGAACTGAACTCGGACGCCGAGCGTGCGCAGGTCGAGACGTTGAAAGTGGCGGTCGACCTGGCCGTCATCACGCTGAACCGCGACCGCGAACAGCTGACCGTGCAGGCGGTCAGCCAGGCCACGATCGACAACGACGAGGCCGATCTGCGCTCGAAAAAGGCGCAACTCGCCCAGGTGCAGGCCACGCTGGAGAAGAAGACGATCCTGGCGCCTTTCGCCGGCCGGCTCGGAATCAGCACCATCGCGCCGGGCCAGTACCTGAATGCGGGCGACAAGATCGTGTCGCTGCAGGCGATCGACCCGATCTACTTCGATTTTTTCCTGCCGCAGCAGCAGATCTCGCGCATCTCGCGCAAGGAAACGGTGCTCGTCACGACCGACGCCTGGCCCGGGCGGGAATTCAAGGGGAGGATCTCCGCGGTCAACTCCACCATCGATTCGACCACCCGCAACATCCAGATCGAAGCGACCATCGCCAACCCGGATCGGGCGCTGCTGCCCGGCATGTACGCCAAGGTCAGCGTGCAGATCGGCAGCGTCCAGCGCTTCATCACGCTGCCGCAGGCGGCGGTGACCTACAACCCGTACGGCGCCTCGGTATTCCTGGCGCAGCCCCAGCCCGCCCAGCCGGGCGAGTCCCCAAGCCGGGCGAGCCGGCCAAGGCCGGCGCGGAACCGTCCCTGGTCGCTGCCCAGACCTTCGTGACGCTGGGCGCCACGCGCGGCGACCAGGTCGCGATCGTCAAGGGGATCAAGGAAGGCGATACGGTGGTCACCAGCGGACAGATGAAACTGCGCCCCGGCACGCCACTGATCGTGAACAACACGGTCGTGCCGCGCAACGACCCGAACCCGCACCGCAGGAACATATGGTGGCCGTGAAGAGCACTGAACCCGCGTCGCCGCAGCTACAGTCGAAGATGAATCCTCACCTGACCGACATTTTCATTCGCCGCCCGGTGCTGGCGGCCGTGATCAGCCTGCTGATCCTGGTGCTGGGGTTGCGTTCGCTGGCGAGCCTGCCGGTCAACGAATACCCCCGCACGCAGAACGCGGTCGTCACCATCGCCACCACCTATTACGGCGCCGACGCCGATACGGTGGCGGGCTTCATCACCCAGCCGCTGGAGGCGGCGATCGCCCAGGCGCAGGGCATCGACTACATGTCGTCCAACAGCTTCACCGGGCAGTCGGTGATCAGCGCCACGCTGCGGCTGAACTACGACGCGAACCGCGCGCTGACCGACATCACGACCCAGGTCAACTCGGTGAGGAACCAGCTGCCGCCGCAGTCGCAGGTGCCGGTGCTGTCGGTGCAGATCGGGGAGTCGATCGATTCGATGTACCTGGGCTTCTACAGCCAGACCATGCCGACCAACGACATCACCGACTACCTGTTCCGGGTGGTCAAGCCGCAGTTCGACGCGGTCGAGGGCGTGCAGAACGCGGAAATCCTGGGCGGCGCGCCTGTTCGCGCTGCGCGCCTGGCTCGATTCGGACCGGATGGCGGCGCACGGGGTCACGGCGACCGACGTGTCCACCGCGCTGGCGACCAACAACTACCTGGCCGCGCTCGGCAGCAGCAAGGGGCAGATGGTCAGCGTCGACCTGCGCGCCGGCACCGACCTGCACACGGTCGACGAGTTCCGCAACCTCGTGGTGTCAAGCAGCACAACGGCGCGATCGTGCGGCTGGAGGACGTCGCCAACGTCGACGCTGGGCGCCGAGAACTACGACTTCAACGTGGCCTTCAGCGGCCAGCAATTCGCTGTTCATCGGCATCAAGGTGGCGCCCGAAGCCAACCTGCTCGACGTGGCGCAGCCGCGTGCGCGCGGCGTTGCCCGGCGATCCAGCAGCAGCTGCCGACCGGGCTGACCGGCAAGATCGTCTACGACGCCACCGAGTTCGTCCAGCGCATCGATCGACGAGGTGGTCAAGACGCTGATCGAATCGCTGCTGATCGTGAGCGCGGTGATCTTCCTGTTCCTGGGCCGGCTGCGCGCGGTCATCGATCCCGGTGATCGCGATGCCGCTGTCGCTGATCGGCACCTTCTTCGTGATGCTGGCGCTGGGTTATTCGATCAACCTGCTCACGCTGCTGGCGCTGGTGCTTGCGATCGGCCTGGTGGTCGACGACGCCATCATCGTGGTGGAGAACGTCGACCGCCACATGAAGGCCGAGGACCACGGCGCCGCTCGAGGCGGCGCTGATCGCGGCGCGCGAGCTGGGCGGGCCGATCATCGCGATGACGGTGGTGCTGGTGGCGGTGTACGTTCCGATCGGGTTCCAGCGCGGGCTGACCGGCGCCCTGTTCACCGAATTCGCCTTCTCGCTGGCCGGCGCCGTCACCATGTCCGGCATCATCGCGCTGACGCTCTCGCCGATGATGTGCTCGCGCCTGTTCGGAGCGCGCATGCAGCGACAGCCGGTTCGCGACGTATCATCGACCGCCAGTTCGACCGGGTGCACAGCGGCTACGTGCGCGTGCTCGGCAGCCTGCTGGCGACCTGGCCGGTGCTGGTCGTGATGGGCGTGCTGCTGCTGGGTGCGGTGGTGTACCTGTTCTCGACCGCGACCTCCGAGCTGGCCCCCCAGGAGGACCTGGGCATCGTTGCCGGCCAGGTGACCGGCGCGCCGGATGCGACCGCCGACCAGATGCTCGGCTACTCGCGCCAGATGTTCGACATCGCGCGCCAGCTGCCCGAGTATTCGCAGATGTTCCAGATCACCGGCGATCCGAGCGTCAACCAGGGGCTCGGCGGCGTGATGTTCAAACCCTGGAACCAGCGCGCGCGCGGCGCGGACGCGATCCAGGAGGAGCTGCAGAACAAATGGAACTCGATCGCCGGCGCGAAGATCGGCGCGTTCCAGTTCCCGTCGCTGCCGGGCGCGTTCGGGCTTCCGGTGCAGTTCGTCATCGCCACCACCGAGCCGTTCGACCGGCTCAACGAGGTCGCCAAGACGGTGCTGAACAAGGCGAACGACAGCCACATGTTCTGGTTCGTCGACAGCGACCTGAAGATCGACAAGCCGCAGACGACGCTGGCGGTGGACCGCGACCTGATCGCGCTGCTGGGATTGAATCAACAGGACGTGGCCAGCTCGCTGACGAGCGCGCTGGGCGGCGGCTATGTCAACTACTTCTCGATCTCGGGCCGCTCCTACAAGGTGATTCCCCAGGTGCAGCAGATCGACCGGCTCAACCCGTCGCAGGTGCTCGACTACTACATCCGGACTCCGAACGAGGCGGTGGTGCCGGTGCGCACGGTGGGCCGTCTCGAGACCCACGTGGTGCCGGAGACGATCGCCCACTTCCAGCAGCTCAACGCGGTGACGATCATCGGCGTTCCGACGCCCTTTGTTTCGCAGAGCGAAGTGCTCGATTACCTGACCCGGATCACGCACGAGGCGGCCTCCAACGCCTACCGGATCGACTACTCGGGGCCGATGCGCCAGTACGTGCAGGAATCCGGCGGTTTCGCGACCACGCTGCTGTTCGCCGTGATCATCATCTACCTGGCGCTGGCGGCCCTGTTCGAGAGCTTCCGCGACCCGATCGTGATCCTGATCTCGGTCCCGATGGCGCTGTTCGGGGCGCTGTTCTCGATGTGGACGCTCACGCAGGTGAACGGGATCCTGGTGAATGTATTCCACATCTCGGCCCTGGCCGAGTTCGGCAAGTCCTCGACGCTGAACATCTACACGCAGGTCGGGCTGGTGACGCTGATCGGCCTGATCAGCAAGCACGGGATCCTGATCGTCCAGTTCGCCAACAATCTGCAGCAGGCCGGCCACAGCCGCCTGGATGCGGTGATCGAGGCCGCCGGCGTGCGGCTGCGCCCGATCCTGATGACCACCGCGGCGATGGTGCTGGGCGTGCTGCCGCTGGTGATCGCCTCGGGCGCCGGCGCGGCCGGGCGGCGCGCGATGGGGATCGTGATCTTCACCGGGCTGTCGATCGGCACGCTGTTCACGCTGTTCGTGGTGCCGGCGATGTACGCGTTTCTGGCCGCGGAGCACCACAAGCGGCCGAGCGGCGAGCTGTCTTCGGCGCCTGCGCTGTCTCACGCGGACTGACGGCCCTCACCCCAGCGTCACCCGCGCCCAGCGGCGCTTGCCGACCTGCAGCACGTAGGTCCCGGGCCCCAGCAGCAGCGAGCGGTCTTCCACCTTCTGGCCATCGATGCGCACGCCGCCCTGTTCGATCGCGCGGATCGCCTCGCTGCTGGACGGGGCGAGCCCGGCCTGCTTGAGCAGCGCCGGAAGCGCGAGCCCCGCCTTGCCTTGCAGCGCGAACGTCAAATGCGGCATGTCGGCCGGCGCCTCGCCCTGGCGGAAGCGCGCTTCGAATTCGCGCAAGGCCTCCTCGGCCGCGCGCGCCGAATGAAAGCGCGCGACGATCTCCTGGCCCAGAAGCACCTTGATGTCGCGCGGATTGCGGCCGTTTTCCACTTCGCGCTTGAACGCCTCGATCTCGCCCAGCGTGCGCGACGACAGCAGCTCGTAGTAGCGCCACATCAGATCGTCCGAGATGCTCATCACCTTGCCGAACATCTCGGACGGCGGCTCGGTGATGCCGATGTAGTTGTTCTTGGACTTGGACATCTTCTCGACGCCGTCCAGCCCCTCCAGCAGCGGCATCGTCAGGATGCACTGCGGCTCCTGTCCGTAATGCCGCTGCAGCTCGCGCCCGACCAGCAGGTTGAACTTCTGGTCGGTGCCGCCCAGCTCCAGGTCGGAGCGCAGCGCGACCGAGTCGTAGCCCTGCATCAGCGGATACAGCAGCTCGTGCATCGCGATCGGATGCCCGCTCGCGATAGCGCTGGCTGAAATCGTCGCGCTCCAGCAGCCGCGCCAGCGTGTAGCTGCGAAGCCAGCCGGATCATGCCGTCGGCGCCCAGCGGCGTGGACCACTCGGAGTTGTAGCGGATCTCGGTGCGCGCGCGGTCGAGCACCAGCGCGGCCTGCTCGAAGTAGGTCCGCGCATTGGCCTCGATCTGCTCGCGGCTCAACGGCGGGCGCGTCGTGTTGCGTCCCGACGGGTCGCCGATCATCGACGTGAAGTCGCCGATCAGGAAGATCACCGTGTGCCCCAGGTCCTGCAACTGGCGCAGCTTGTTCAGGACGACCGTGTGTCCCAGGTGGATGTCAGGAGCGGTCGGATCCAGGCCCAGCTTGCATCGCAACGGCGTGCCGCTCGCCTGCGAGCGCTGCAGCTTGGCGACGAAGTCCGATTCGACCAGCAACTCGTCGCAGCCCCGCCTGGCCACCGCCAAGGCGTGCTCGATCTCGGCGGAGGAGGTCGAATCGGACATCAATCGAAGACCGGGGGTTCGGGATGGACGCGCCTTGCCCGAATGCGAACGCGCGCCGAATGGAGTCTAATCGAAGCCCTCGCGCGCGCTGCGCAGCCGCAGCGCGCATTTGCTCGGAGGAGTCGGGATGGCCGAATCGGGGCAGAAGGCCGGCCTGTATGTTGGCCTGATGACCGGCACCAGCCTGGACGGCGTCGATGCGGTGCTGGCGGACCTGGCCGGCGCTCAGCCGCGCATGCTCTCGCACGCACACCTGTCGCTCGCCGATGACCTGCGCGCGGAGCTGCTGCATCTGGCCTCGTCGGGCTGGGATGAGCTGCACCGCAGCGCGATCGCCTCGCAGCACCTGGCGCGCGGCTATGCGAGCGCCGTGCTGCAACTGCTGCTCGATGCCCAGGTCGAGCCGGAGCAGGTGTGCGCGATCGGCGTGCACGGCCAGACGGTGCGGCATCGCCCGGATGCCGGTTACACGATCCAGCTGAACGCTCCGGCCACGCTGGCCGAGCTCACCGGCATCGATGTGGTGGCCGATTTCCGAAGCCGGGACCTCGCCGCCGGCGGCCAGGGCGCGCCGCTGCTTCCGGTGTTCCACGCGGGACTGTTCACGAGCCACGCGCCGCGCGCGGTCGTCAACATCGGCGGCATCGCGAACCTGACGGGGCTGCCCGCCGCCGACAGCCCGGACCTGGTGATCGGCTTCGACTGCGGACCGGGCAACCTGTTGCTCGACGCATGGGCCGCGGAAAACCTGGGCGAACCGTTCGATCGCGACGGCCACTGGGCAGCCGGCGGCCATTCGAACCCGACGCTGCTCGAGGCGCTGCTAGACGAGCCGTATTTTTCGCTGGAGCCTCCCAAGAGCACCGGGCGGGAGCTTTTCAATCGACAGTGGCTGGCGCACAAGCTGGCAGGGCGCGAGCTGCAGGCACGCGACGTCCAGGCCACCCTGACCCGGCTGAGCGCCACGGCGATCGCACAGGCGATCTCGCGGCATTTTGCGCACGCGGGCGACGTGCTGGTGTGCGGAGGCGGTGCGTTCAACCCGACCTTGATGCGGATGCTGGCCGAGGAGTGCGCGCCCCGTCCGGTCGCTTCGACCGCGACGCTCGGGGTCGCGCCGGATCATGTCGAAGCGTTCGCGTTTGCCTGGCTGGCGCGCGAGCACGTACTGCGCCGCAGTGCCTCACTGCCTGCGGTGACCGGCGCGCGCGGCGCGCGCATCCTGGGCGCCCTGTACCCGGCCGGGTAGTTCCGGCGCACGCGCACCTGGTATACGGGGAGCACGCCCGGCAGACCGCGTTACGAATCATTCGCCCGGGTACCGGCTTCCTGTTGAAAAAAAGCAACAAAATACCTGTCGGACGCGAACAAGTCAGCGGATCTTCTTCATTCCCGCGCAGTCCTCTGACAGAATTTTTGCAGTTTCAGAAATTACAAAAGAACGGCTTGGGAGAAGGCAACTCGGGGGCCGTCCTCGTCGGGCGCAGCTCCATTCGTATTTAACCCGGAGGAAAAAACTAAATGCACAAATCAGTGATTGCCTTGGCAATCGCCGGAATGGCTGCCGCGCCGGCCTTTGCCGATTCCAATGTGACCCTGTACGGATCGGTCGATTACGGCTATGGCGCCCGCACCGGCGACAGCGGCCTGAGCAAGGCCAACAACGGTCCCGGCAACCCGCAACAGGGATTCTTCAGCGACATCACCGGCACCAATGCGCTGGGCTTCAAGGGCGCGGAGGACCTGGGCAATGGCACCAAGGTGATCTTCGAGCTGGAGGCCGGATTCCTGGCCAGCACCGGCAACAACAGCCTGCCCGACAACGGCGGAAACGGCGCGATCTTCCGGCGGCACTCGTGGGTCGGCCTGACCGGGGACTGGGGCACCTTCCTGGGCGGCCGCGTCGACGGCGCGCGCTACGGGGTGGCGGTCCGCTACGATCCGTTCCAGGGTGGCGGCGTGGCCAACATGGCCTCGCTGCAGGTGCACGCGTCGCGCGCCGACAACGCGGTCGCATATGTGACGCCGAACCTCGAAGGCCTGTACGCGGTGGTCGCTTACACCGCCAACCTGGTCGGACCGATCAACAATTACAACAACGGCGATGGGCGCCTGTGGGTGATCCAGCCCAACTACGTCAAGGGGCCGATCTCGGTCACGCTGAACTACGAGCACCTGAACTCCCACAACAGCGAACCCGCGGTCTCGATCAACATCTACGTGGCCGGCGCCTCGTACGACTTCGGCGTGGCCAAGCTGATGGGCTACTACGAGCACGTGAAGACCGGCGGCAGCAGCGCCTGCGACACGGTCGGCGGCGCGCTGTGCGACCAGAACAGCTGGATGGTCGGCGGCGTGGTGCCCGTCACCGCGAATGACAACGTGCGCGCCTCCTTCGTCGATTATGACGACCGAAGCCCCGCTCAGAACAGCTGCCGCAAGTGGGGCATCGGCGGCCAGCACTTCCTGAGCAAGCGCACCAACCTGTTCGTGGACATCGCGTCGATCTCGCAGCGCGACAAGGGCGCCTGCACGATCTTCTACAACGGCTACCAGTCGTCGGTCGACGACGGCACCGGCAACAACACCGGTGGCATCGGCACGCGCGGGGTCGACGCGGGCATCGTGCACCGCTTCTGATCGCCGGCTTTACCCAAGAAAACGGGCGCCTAAGGCGCCCGTTTTCTTTTCTGGTTACCGGGGTTTCGGTCGCTTGCGCCGATCAGGCCGAGAACGACGAGCCGCAGCCGCAGGTGGTGGTGGCGTTCGGGTTCTTGATCACGAACTGGGCCCCCTCGATGTCGTCCTTGTAGTCGATCTCGGCGCCCACCAGGTACTGGTAGCTCATCGAATCGATCAGCAGGGTGACACCGTTGCGCTCCATGGTCGTGTCGTCCTCGTTCACGACCTCGTCGAAGGTGAAGCCGTACTGGAAACCGGAGCAGCCGCCGCCCTGCACGAATACGCGCAGCTTCAGCGCGGCATTGCCTTCCTCGTCGATCAGCTGCTTGACCTTGGCGGCCGCGGCTTCGGAAAACTTCAGCGGACTGGGCATTTCGACGGCGGCGTTCATCGCTTTGCTCCTGGAAAAAGGTGCCTGGTTCTCATTATCGCGCATTTTGGAGGGCGGCCCTTGGCGCCGGATTTCGCCGGTCGCCATGGTCCGGTTCGTGGTCCGGTTCGTGGTCCGGTTCGAGCCGGGGCTCATCGCCCATTCGCGCGTTGCGCGCAGCAGACACAAGCCGGGGTCAGTAGTAATTCTGGACAATTTCCCATAGTAGGATCGCCGATGTCGGTTAATTAAGTCAGACCCCGGGGCCCTCGTCCCCGCCAGGCAAGTCGAGCCGGTACCGGGAAAAACAAGGCCTTGCTCAGCCCGATGTACAAGAAAAGGACGATGCGCGATCAGGTGCCGCCCTGCATCGGCGAGCGATGGCCACATTCCTTTGGTTCCTTGTGGGGGAGAACTTACGTGAAGAAATATCTCGCAGCCGCAGGCGTGCTCACCGCGCTGGCCGGTATCGGAAACCTTGCATACGCTGCGGACGCCGCGCCGGATGACAGTCTGACGTGGTTCGGCGTCACGCTGTACGGAACGGTGGACGTCGGCTACATGTACCAGAACCGCGGACAGCCGATAAGCGACTACTTTCCGGTCGGCTTGGAAACCATGGTGCAGAAGAACGCCAACAAGAACATCTCGTCCCTAAGCGAAAACGGGATGAGCCAGTCGAAGATCGGACTGCGCGGAATCCAGGAGTTCTATCCCGGCTTCTCCGGCATCTTCAAACTGGAAACCCACTTCAACCCGCTGTCGGGCAATCTGGCCGACGGCGTGAAGTCGGTGGTGCAGAACAACGGCGTCTATGCGCCCCACCAGAATTCCAACGGCGACTCCAACCGGGCCGGCCAGCCGTTCGGAGGTGCCGCTTACGCAGGCGTGCAGTCGCCAACCTATGGCACGCTGACGGTCGGGCGGCAAAGTTCGCTGCTGGTGGACAACGTGGCCAAGTACGATCCGCTCGCCGGCGCATACGCGTTTTCGTTCCTCGGCTATTCGGGGACTTTCGGCGGCAACGGCGACACGCAGGACCTGCGGCTGGACAACTCGGTCAAGTACTTCAACCAGATCCAGAAGTTCCGGATCGCGGGCATGTTCGCGAACGGCCAAACGAGCGGCGGCGGCAACGCGATCGAGGGCGACATCGGGGCCGATCCGCTGCCGGGCTGGTCGATCGATGCGGCCTACGCCAACCAGAAGGACGCGATCCTGGCGACGCCGGCGAGCCCTGCGCAGTTCAGGCCCTGCTCGGCGACCATCACGACGAGCTGCCTGCCCACCACGATCTCGTTCGACACCGCGGTCAACGCCACCGTGTCGGACAACTGGACATGGGGAGTGCTGTCTTCCTACATATGGCAGCAGTTCAAGTTCTCGGCGGGCTACGAGGACATCCACTACCGCAATCCGCAGGTGCACCTGAACCCAGGCGCACCCGACATCGGCGGTTACACGCTCGGCTGGGTTAACAACGATGCGTACCCGCAGAAAAACAAGATCCTGCAGTACATGTTCGCGGGCGTGAAGTATTCGCCTTTGTCGAAGCTCGATCTGTACGCCGCCTGGTATTACATCGACCAGAATCAGTACAGGCACGGCGCGGGCATCAACTGTCCCGGTGGAAACCTGGCAGCAACATTCCATGAAAATGGCGCGTGCAGCGGCCGGCAGGCCGGCTATTCGCTTGTGGGGGACTACAAGTTCAACCGCCATTTCGACGTCTACGCCGGTGCGATGTACTCCCACCTGGCCGACGGCCTCGCCGCCGGCACGGCCGCCTCTTCCGGCTATCCGGCCTACAACTCCAACACCATGTCGATCGATCCGACGATCGGCGGCCGCTTCAACTTCTGAACCTCACCTTTTCCCTGCCCCTCTCCCGCGAAAAGCGGGCGAGGGACAAAGGCAAGGCCCCTGTACCAGGGGCCTTCGTCTTTTCACAGGCAGCGACCATCGGGCAACCCGCCGCCGGCGACAAGGCGGTTCGGGGCTGTCGTAGACTGTGGCCGAAGCCGACCGAAGCGGGGATTGCGACGGAACTGTTCCTCCTGTGCCACGTCGAAGGGAGCTGCTGCGGGTGGTTTTGTGCAGCGCAACCGGCCGCCCGTTCGGACACACCCCCTGCCAGGGAACCGCGTGAATCTCGTCGAATCCGTTCTTAAGCGTCCCTACACGGTCCCTGCGGTCCTGATCCTGATCTGCCTGCTCGGCATCGGCGCGGCGCTGCGCATGCCGGTGGACATATTTCCCGAGATCGACATCCCGGTGGTGAGCGTCGTGTGGACGTACAACGGGATGAGCGCGACCGACATGCAGAACCGGATCCTGACGCTGCACGAGCGGCAACTCGCCTCGCTGGTGGACGACATCTCCCGCATCGAGGCCAACAGCTACACCGGGGTCGGCGTCGAGAAGATCTACCTGCACGAAGGCGCGGACGTGACGCGCGCGGTCTCGCAGCTCGCCAGCAGCGCGCTGGTCGTGCTCAAGTACATGCCGCCGAACATCACGCCGCCGCTGGTGCTGCGTTACGGCGCGACCGACGTGCCGATCATCCAGCTCAGCCTGTCGAGCGATTCGCTGCCCGATACCAAGCTCAACGACCTGGGGCAGAACATCATCCGCCCGGCCCTGGCGGTGGTGCACGGCGCCGAGGTCCCTTATCCGTACGGCGGCAAGCCGCGCGTGATCATGGCTGACCTGGATTCGCGCGCCATGCAGGCGCGCGGGCTGTCACCGTCGGACGTCAGCCAGGCGCTGCAGCGGCAGAACGTGATCCTGCCCTCGGGCGACGTAAAAATCGGCAACAAGGACTACCTGCTGGCGATGAACAACAGCCCGGACCTGGTCAGCGCGATCAACTCGCTGCCGGTGCGCGAGGTCGCGGGCAGGACCGTCTTCATGCGCGATGTGGCGCGCGTGCACGACGGCTTCCAGGTGCAGACCAATTCGGTCTCCGTGGACGGCGTGCCCGGGGCATTGATGACGATCCGCAAGACCGGCGGGGTATCGACGCTGGCCGTGATCGACGGCGTGCGCGCCGAGCTGCCCGATCTGCGGCGCGTTGTGCCGGGCAACGTCAGCATCAAGCCGGTGTTCGACCAGTCGATCTTCGTCAAGGCGGCCCTGGACAGCGTGATGATGGGCGGCCTGATGGCCGCCGGCCTGACCGCGCTGATGATCCTGCTCTTCATGGGCAACGCCCGCCTGACGCTGATCATCCTGGCGGCGATCCCGCTGTCGATCATCACCGCCGTGCTGGTGATGTACGCGGGCGGCTTCACGCTGAACACGCTGACGCTCGGGGGCTTCGCGCTGGCGGTCGGCATCCTGGTCGACAACGGCACGGTGGTGATCGAGAACATCGAGCGCCATGTCGGCCTGGGCGAGCCGTTGCGCACCGCCATCCTGCGGGGCACCTCCGAGGTCGGGTTGCCCACGGTGCTGTCGACCTTCTGCATCTGCATCGTATTCGTGCCGGTGTTCCTGCTGCAGGGCACCGCCAAGTACCTGTTTTCACCGCTGTCGGTGTCGGTCTGCGTGTCGCTGATCGCCAGCCTGGCGCTGTCCTTCACCCTGGTGCCGCTGCTGTTCGAGCACCTGATGCGCGGTCAGCCCGCCGAGCACGGCGGCGCGTCAAAGCAGGCCAGAGCCATTCCGCCGCCGCGCGCGCGCCGCCTGCTCGAGCCCTTGATCGCGATTCACGTCCGCTTCGAATCGGGCTTCCGCGCCTTTCGCGAGGCCTACCGCAACGCGCTGTCCTGGGTGGTGATGCAGCCGAAGTCGACCGTCGGGTTCTTCGCCGGGCTGATGCTGGTGTCCCTGCTGCTGTTCCCGGCCCTGGGGCGCGACTTCTTCCCGCAGGTCGATGCGGGCCAGATGCGACTGCACGTGCGGGCGCCGCCCGGCACGCGGCTGGAGACAACGCAGCAGTACTTCTCCGACGTCGAGGGCGCGATCCGCTCGATTGTCGGCGCCGACCAGATCGCGGTCGTGCTGGACAACATCGGGATGCCCTACAGCGGCATCAACCTGGCACTGAGCGACACCGCCACGGTCGGTCCGATGGACGGCGAGATCCTGGTCTCGCTGCGGGAAAAACACCGGCCGACGGCCGGGTTCGTCGCGCAGCTGCGCCATGAGCTGCCGCGGCGCTTTCCGGACCTGAGCTTTTTCTTCCAGCCGGCCGACATCGTGGACCAAGTGCTCAATTTCGGGCAGCCGGCGCCGATCGACGTGCGCGTCTCCGGGCTCGACAGCAACGCGACGTACGCGCTCGCCAGCAAGATCGCGCAGCATCTGAAGTCGATTCCGGGAATCGTCGATTCGCACGTTTTTCAAGTTCCCGACGCCCCGGCGTTGACGATCGACGTGGATCGCGCCCTGGCCAGCGAGGTCGGCGCCAGCCAGGCGGGCACCGCCAACAGCGTGCTGGTCGCCACCAACTCGAGCGCTCAGCTCTATCCGAACTTCTGGGTCGATCAGCGCACCGGCGTGAGCTATCCGCTGGCGGTGCAGGTGCCCACCTACCGGATCGACTCGACGCAGGACATCTGGACCATTCCGGTGACCGCGGAAACGGGAGGCAAGGAGCGCCAGCTGCTGATGAACGTCGCGGATTTCGGCCGCTCCCGCCTGCCGATGATCGCCTCCCAGTACAACATCCGACCGGTGTTCGACGTGCACGCGGACGTGCAGGGGCGCGACCTGCAGGGGGCGGCGGACGATATCCTGAGGGTGCTGGCCGCCGACCGGCCGCCGCCCGAGAAGGCGATTTCGGTCGTGCTGAGCGGCCAGGTCGAAACGATGCGCGAGAGCTATGCGGGGCTGTTCACCGGGATCGCGCTGGCGGTCTTCCTCGTGTATCTGTTCCTGGTGATGAACTTCCAGAGCTGGGTTGACCCGCTGATCGTGCTGATGGCGGTCCCGTTCGCGCTCGGTGGCGTGATGTGGATGCTGTTCCTGACGCAGACGCATCTGAGCGTTCCGGCGCTGATGGGGACGTTGATGTGCATCGGCCTGACCACCGCCAACAGCATCCTGGTGGTCACCTTCGCCAACCAGCGGATGGAACTGGGGGATGATTCCAGGGTGGCCGCAATCACCGCCGGCTATACGCGGCTGCGCCCCGTGCTGATGACGGCCGGCGCGATGATCCTGGGGATGGTACCGATGGCCTTTGGCGTAGGCGAAGGCGGCGAGCAGAACGCACCGCTGGCGCGGGCTGTGATCGGCGGTCTGCTGTTCGCCACGTTCGCCACGCTGGTGTTCGTACCGACCATGTACCGGCTGTTCCGGCGGCGCCCGCACGCGGCCGATTTGCAGACCGCTCCGATTCCCGCTCGATAAAGGTCACAACGTGGAACAGGATGGCGAAGGACATTCGGATCGAGCGGATCGCGTACCGGTCGATTTTTCTCCGGACAGCGGCAAGAAAATCAAGCGCTCCGCGCTGGTCGTGGCGGTGGCCCTGGTGCTCGGATTCACAGCGGTCACCTTGCTGAAGGCACGCGCGCGCAGCGAGCTTGAGGCCCAGTCGAAAAGCGATGCGAGCCGGCCTCCGGGGGTGGTCGTGACCACGGTGCGCTTCGGCGAACGGGGCCGGCCGCTGAGCCTGCCCGGCCAGACGGCGGCCTGGCTGGAAAGCACGATCTACGCGCGCGTCAACGGCTATGTCGCCGCGTGGAACGTCGACATCGGCGACCACGTGCGCAAGGGACAGGTGATGGCGCTGATCGATACGCCGGAGCTGGATGCGCAGCTCGCCGCCGCACGGGCCCAGCTGAACGCGTCGCAGGCCCAGGTGAAGGTGCGCGAGGCGGAGCGGGAGTTCGCCACCACGAGCTACGAACGCTGGCGCGATTCACCCAAGGGGGTGGTTTCGGAACAGGAACGCGAGGCGAAGAAAGCCGACTTCGACAGTGCGACGGCGCGCCTGAACGCCGCGCGCGCCCAGGTCGCGCTGGACCAGGCGCAAGTCGACAACATCACCGCGATGACCGAATTCAAGCACGTCACAGCCCCCTTCGACGGCATCGTGGTCGAACGGCGCATCGACATCGGCAACCTCGTGACGGCCGGCAGCACCGCGACCACCACGCCTCTTTACCGGGTCAGCCAGGACCGCCCGATGCGCGTTTTCGTCGACGTGCCGCAGGCCGTGTCGGGCGACCTGTTGCGGGCCGGCGTGCCGGTCCAGGTTCGCACCAGCGCGCTGCCGGGCAAGACCTTCCAGGGCAGCGTGACGCGCACCTCCGAGGCGATCGATCCGGCGGCGCGCACGCTCAAGGTCGAGGTCGATCTTCCCAATCGCGAGCGGCAGCTGATTCCGGGAATGTACGTCGACGTCGCATTCACGGTGGACCAGACGGATCTGCCACAGGTACCGGCGGCGGCGCTCGTGTTCCGTACGAGCGGGCCGCAGGTGGCGCTGGTCGGTTCGGACGGCCGGGTGAAGTTCCGCAGCGTCACGATCGCGCGCGACGAAGGCAACATGGTGGAGCTCGGATCGGGCGTGCAGCCCGGGGACCGGGTCGCGCTGAACATCAGCAGCCTGATCGCCGAGGGCGAACAGGTTTCCGTCAGTGAAACCGCCAGCGCCGCCCCGGGCGCGCCCCTGGCCTCGGCCAGGGGCGAAGGTGCCTCATCCCACTGAGGAGCGATCGGTGAGGCGCGCGATCCGCCGGGCGCAACCGCTCGCGCTGGCCTGCCTGCTCGGCGGCTGCGCCGTCGGGCCCGACTACCATGGGCCGCAGTTCACGCTGCCGCAGGCCTACACGCAGACACGGCCTGCGCCCGGAGCCGGCGGTGCGAACTCGCCGGCGGGGCAGCCGCCTGCCGAAGCGGGCGCTGCCGCGAAGCCGGCGGCCGTCGAGATCTCCGCCTGGTGGCACGCCCTGCGCGACCCGGAGCTCGATTCGCTGGTCGAGCGCGCGCTGCAGAACAACCCCAGCCTTGAGATCGCGCTGGCGCGGATGCAGCAGGCGCGAACCTACGAGGTGCTGGTCACCGGGCTGGCGTTGCCGCGAATCGACGCGGGTGCCGGCGGTGGACGCGGAACGGGAACCGACCTGGCGCGCTCCGGGCGCGCGCCCACAGGGCTGGCGTCGGCCGATTACCGGCCCAATGGCGAGCAGATCGACATGGTCGCCGGGTTCGAAGCGACGTGGGAGCTCGACCTGTTCGGCCGGTTGCGACGCCAGATCGAAGCGGCCCACTACGACGCGCAATCGGCGGCGGCCGCGCGGGACGCGGTGCAGGTGACGGTCATATCCGATGTCGCGCGCGCCTACGTGGACCTGCGCGGCCTGCAAACGCAACTGGCGGTGCAATTGCAGAGCCTGCACGCCACGCAGGACCTTCTGAACGTGGTGCAGGCGCGCTTCGACCGCGGCATCATCAACGAGCTCGACCTGACCCTGGCGCGCCGCCAGTTCGCGACGATCCAGGCGCAGATCGCGCCGCTGCAGGCGCAGATCTCGGCGACCCAGCAGGTGATCGCCGTCCTGCTGGGGCAGTTTCCGGAAGACCTCGGTGCCGAGCTGGCGGCGCCGGCCTTGATACCCGCCATGCCGGACCGGATCGATGCCGGAATTCCGATCGACCTGATCCGCCGACGGCCGGACATCCGGGCGTCCGAATGGGATCTGGCGGGTGCCACGGCCCGCATCGGCGTTGCCACCGGGTTGCTGTTCCCCCAGGTCGTCCTGACCGGCGGCGTGGGCGCTCAGGGCATCGGGTCGGGGTTCTCGCCCGACCACACCGAGCACATCTGGTCGGCCGGTTACAGCGTGTACGTGCCGCTGCTGGACTTCGGGGTGATCGACGCGCAGATCAAGGTGGCCGACCTTCAGACCCAGCTGCTGCTGGTGCGCTACAAGCAGACGATCCAGAGCGCCGTGCAGGACGTCGACACCGCGCTCGCGTCGTACGCCGCGCAGCAGGATCGGCTTCGCAATCTGGGCGAGGCCGTGGTGGCGAGCCAGCGCGCAACCGAGCTGGCCACGCAGCGGTACGACCGGGGCCTGACCGACTTCCTGAACGTGATCGACGCGCAGCGACAGGAATACGACCTGGAGGACCAGTTCGCGGTGGCGCAGACGTCAGTGGCGGAGCAATTCGTCGCGCTGTACCGCGGCCTCGGCGGCGGCTGGGAGCAGTTTCAGGCGCCGCCGGCACCGAGGCCGCTGCCGGCGGTGATGGCGATGTTCCAGCACCTGATCACGTCTGGCTACAAGCAGTAGCCCTCGGTTCCCCGGCCCTCACCCCCGCCCATCTCTCCCGCTGCGCGGGCGAGGGGCGATCCGACGCCGCAAGTTCGTCCATCACCGCAAAGGCACACCGTATCGCCCCTCGCCCGCGCAGCGGGAGAGGGGCGAGGGGGGTGAGGGCCGGGGAAGAAGGTCGAGGGGTTACTTGACCAGCGCGGGTTCGACCCGGGCCTGCTCGGCGCGGGGCGCACCGGCGGCCAGCTTCAGCGCGGCGCGCGTTTCGGACTGCGCGTAGACCATCATCCCTTCGACGATTGCGCCGTGGTGCATCTCGAGCGCGCGATAGTGCACGTCGCCCTGCACGCGCGCCTTCGGCTGCAGCTCGATCAGCTCGGCCGCATGGACGGGGCCCTGGATGCGGCCGGCGACCACGATGTGGCCGGCGCGCACTTCCCCTTCGATGACGCCGTGCTCGCTGATGACGAGCATGCCGGACTTTTCCCCTTCCGTGCAGCGCACCGATCCACGCACGACGCCGTCGATGCGCAGGCCGCCCGAAAAATTCAAATCGCCCGTCACGGTCGTGCCGGTGCCGATCAGGCTGCCGATTTCCTGCGGGATCGCCTTCTTGCCGAACATGTTCGCCTCCGTCGCTTGCAACAGAAAAGATCAGAAAATCAGAGCGTAAAGCTCTGCTGGGTCTGGGTTTCACCGGCGGCCAGCACGCGCACCAGGACGGAATGCGCAACTGCCCCGGTCGGCAACGTGAACTCGCCTTCGAGCCGCTGATAGTGGCGGAACGACAGCTCGAACGCTCTGGCGCGATCGGGCGCGGCATCCGCCTCCGGTATTTCGTAGACGTAACTGCCGCCCCTCTGCGTGAATTTGATTTCCAATTTCACGGTGCCCACGAAATCGCGCTCGGCCTTGCCGCTTTGCTGGATCAGCAGGCGAAAGCGCATGCGCTGCGATTCGTCTTCCGGCTGCATCCGGAAGCTGCGGATCACGACCCCCTTTTCGGCCCGGGGCACCGGCAGCAGGCTGTCGTAGAAGGCCAGGTCCTCCTTCAGGTGCGTGGTCTCGTCTTCCAGCGACCGCACCTGCTGCATCAACTGATCCTGCGCGGCGCGCACGACCTTCAACTCGCCTTCGTAGGCGTTGGCCAGCGCGGTGACGCGATCGCGCTCCTCGACGGTCTCGCGCAGCTGCGCGCCCAACTGCTCGAGCTGGGCGGACACCTGCCGGCGGTCGGGGCCGGCGATATCACGGCCATACTCGTAAATGCCGATGCCGGCCGCCGCGGCCAGCGCCGCCGCCAGGAATCCGAGCAGCGCGCGCTGCGGCCACGGCATGGTCGAGCGCACCTTCACGCGCGGCGCGCTGACCGACATGTTTCGCATCCACAGCTTCCGGCGCATTGGTGTCTCTTGCCTACGGCAACAGCGCGATCTGGGTCAAGCCCTCGTTCTCGGGCCGCCCGAACGCGATGTTCATCGCCTGTACCGCCTGCCCCGCGGCACCCTTGACCAGGTTGTCCTCGACCACCAGCACGATCGCCCGTTCCCGGGAGGGCCGATGCACGGCGACGCGCGCCACATTGGATCCGCGCACCGAGCGCGTATCGGGCGCAGCTGCCGGCGGGCAGCACGTCGACGAACGGCTCGTCGCGATAAAAGCTCCTCGTACAGCGCCTGCAGATCCCGCTCCGCGGCCGCCTCGAGCCGCACGTACAGCGTCGCGTGTATCCCGCGGATCATCGGAACCAGATGCGGTACGAAGGTCAGTCGCACCGGGCGGCCGGCGGCCAGCCGGAGCTGCTGCTCGATCTCGGGATGGTGGCGATGCCCGGCCAAGCCGTAGGCGCGGAAGTTATCCGAGACCTCGGCCGCCAGCAGGTCGAGCTCGGCCTTGCGGCCTGCCCCGCTGACGCCCGACTTGCAATCGGCGATCAAACCCTGCCAGTCGATCGCGCCAGGACGCTCCCGCTCGAGCCTGGCCAGCGGCAGCAGTCCCAGCAGCACGCTGGTCGGATAGCAGCCGGGCATGGCGACGATCCTCGCCTCTCGGATCGCCTCGCGCGCGGCCTCGGGAAGGCCATAGACGGCCTCGCCGAGCAGATCCGGGCAGGCATGGGGCATCCGGTACCAGCGCTCGAATTCGGCGGCGTCACGCAATCGAAAATCGGCTGCCAGGTCGATGATCCGCACGCCGGCCGCCAGCAGTTCGCGGGCTTGAGACATCGCCACGCCGTGCGGCGTGGCGAAGAACACGGCGTCGCACCGTTCCAGGCGCGCCGCAGCCGGCTCGACGAAGGTGAGCGCGACGCGCCCGCGAAGGGATGGGAACAGCCGGTCGACCGGGGTGCCGGCATCGCCGCGCGAGGTGATCGCGACCAGCTCGACCGCCGGATGCTGCGCGAGCAGACGCAGCAGCTCGACGCCCGCGTAACCGGTGCCGCCGACAATGCCGACCCGAATTTTTCCGTCCGTCCTGGATGCGCCCACCGCGTCTAGCCTCTCGCTGCCGCTGCGCCGGTAATTAGACCGCGCCCGGCGGCCACCTGAACGGCTTCAGTCCGGAGTTTTATCCGGTCTTTTTCACCGGGCACCGGCGCGCACTTGACTGCGGTCCGACGTGGAAAAAGCTCAATGCCTGCGAGTATATGCGGCGCGCGTCGGCCGCCCCGGCGCTTCGCTACGCGGAAATGCGTTCGTCCGACCGAACTAATCAACAGGCGCGACCGATGAGGCCTTGACGGCCCATCCGCGGACCAGGCCGCGGCTACCGTGCGCTTCTGACGCTCGCCCGGTTAGCGCTTGGAGAACTGCTTGCGGCGGCGAGCCTTGCGCAGACCGACCTTCTTGCGCTCGACCTCGCGCGCATCGCGCGTGACCAGGCCCGCCTTGGACAGCACCGGCTTGAGGGTCGCGTCGTAGTCGATCAGAGCGCGCGTGATGCCGTGACGAACCGCGCCGGCCTGACCGGACTCGCCGCCACCGTCGACGTTGACCTGGATGTCGAACGCTGGTCAGATTGTTGGTCAGGACCAGAGGCTGGCGCACGATCATGCGGCCGGTTTCGCGATGGAAGAACTCGTCGAGCGCGCGACCGTTGACCTTGATCTTGCCCCGTGCCGCGCTTCAGGAACACGCGCGCCACCGAGCTCTTGCGACGGCCCGTGCCGTAGTTATGGTTGCCGATCATCGCTGTCTCGCGTCCTCGGTTCAGTCCCAGCGCCCCACAAGCCTGCGGGCCGGCTCAGTGGTCGGCTCACTGCTCGGTTCAAACGGCCAGATCCTTCGGCTGCTGCGCCGAGTGAGGATGTTCGCCGCCCGGGTAAATCTTCAGCTTCTTGATCATCGCGTAGCCCAGCGGCCCCTTGGGCAGCATGCCCTTGACCGCCAGTTGCAGCGCCCGTCCCGGAAAGCGCGCCTGCATCTTGTCGAACGTGGTCTGGTAGACGCCGCCCGGGTAGCTCGAGTGGCGGTAATAGATCTTGCCGGTACCCTTGGAGCCGGTCACGCGCAGCTTGGCGGCGTTGACCACCACGATGAAATCACCGGTGTCCACGTGCGGCGTGTACTCGGGCTTGTGCTTGCCGCGCAGGCGCAGCGCAATCCCGGCCGCCAGCCGACCCAGGATTTTCTCGTTGGCGTCGACCAGGAACCAGTCGCGCTGCACTTCGTGCGGCTTGGCCGAAAATGTCTTGGTGCCCATCATTGCGGTCTCGAAAAGCCTTAAATTGTACCCTGTTCCGGAAACAGGCGGCAAGGCCGCTGGAGAAGCTCCCGATGCAATGCACAGTGCGCTGGGCCGGCACGCCCGGCATGACGTTTGCCGCCGAAACCGGCAGCGGCCACCTGGTCTGCATGGACGGGGCGCCCGACGCCGGCGGCCGCAATCTGGCGCCGCGCCCGATGGAGCTGGTGCTGGCGGGCACCGGAGGGTGCACCGCCTTCGACGTGGTCCTGATCCTGCAGCGTGGCCGCCACGACGTGCGCGGCTGCGAGGTGAGCCTTAAGGCAGAGCGGGCGGCCCAGGACCCGAAGGTGTTCACCCGGATCGAACTTCATTTCACGGTGCGCGGACGAGGCTTGAAGCAGGACGTGGTCGAGCGCGCGGTGAAGCTTTCTCACGAGAAGTACTGCTCGGCGTCGGTGATGATGGGGAAGACGGCGGAGCTGACGTATTCGGTGGAGGTGGTCGAGGATTAGATCGGATCGGTGGGCACGACAACCACGGACATGGCGCTTCCCTGGTGCAGGAAGCGAAGTTCAAGCAACCATGTGCATCAGAATGGCCAATCGATCTGCGGCCACGTTGCCCGCATTTCGGCCGGCCATGACAGCAGGTCCGCGTTCGCAGGGGCGGCCCAGATCTGTGCCGCCGATCGCCGATCGCCCACGGCGGGGGGCCGACTCGTCGAACCGAGGCCGCTGCCATCGAGGAGGCGGTGCGCCGCCGGCGTGCTGCGCTGCAGGTCCTGGCCTTGCGTGGCAAGTTGCGCCAGCTGGTTGCGACTTGGGGCTCGCGGGTCGAAAGATTCTCTGTCCGGCGAGGCCAGCGGTCCAAGGCGCGACGAGGCTCGTTGGACGGAATGATCCAGATCGGCCAGAAGCTCCATGGTCTGCTCGCGCCGCGCCCCATCCAGGTGTTTCGCCGCGGCGCTCAGCCGATCGTGCGCGCGCTGCAGCAGCGCCAGCTCGCCTGCGTTGCTGGTGAAATCCCGTTGCAGGGTCGCCTGCTCCAGAGCGCCCACCGCGTCATCGATTTGCGCCTGCGCAACCACGTGGCGCGCGGAGCGTTCGCCCGCTGCGGTGTCCAGGTTAATAGCAACCGCCGGCACAACTTCGGTTCTGGCCGGTTGCGCATGGGCGTACGCCGCAAAGCCGATCATCGCGGCGGTCAGGGTATTCACAAACGATCTGCGGCTCGGATCCATCTCGGTAAGCTCCCGGACTGTGCGCCATGTCCCGCTCAAGCGGTTTGTCAACATGGGTGACGCGCGCAATCGCAGTATCAGCGCGTCGGTGTGACCATCTGCCAGCCCGACGGGCACTGCTGAACGTAGGGGTAATACGCATTCGAGTCCGGGCAGTAGAACCAGTACGAAGGCACCTGAGGCGCAGGTGGAGCGACGCCCGGATCCGCCGGCGGGTCGACATATCCGTCCGAATAGGCACTGTCGTCTACCCATGGAGACGAATACACCCACGGATCAACCACGACACCCCACCCGCAGCACCCATATCCGTACCCGTGGCGGTAATGGCCATATCCGCCCCAGCCCCCTCCGCGCCAACCCCAACCTCCGCGTGCCCGCCCCAACCTCCTGCGTGCCCACTCCAGCCTCCCGCGTGTCCGCCCCAACCTCCTCCGTGCCCAAATCCACCGTGCCCGCCGCTCGCATGGCCACCGCCGCCATGTCCGCCGCCACCGCCGCCATGTCCACCGCCACCGCCTCCATGTGCCGAGGCCGCTGCGCATGTCATCGCCAGCATCAGCCCTACCACGACGCCGATTCCGACCCGATATCCCGATACGCTCTTCATTTCGACACCTCCAGTGTCGCGAGCGCTCGCCCGTTGCCGAGCCAATTCAATGCCCGATCCTGCCGGGACTTTGAACCCCCCGACACCCGCACGGCCGGCAAACCGGCCTTCCGCGCTCTTATCGGTTTTAACTTTGACCATGCTCGTTAGACAGGGCTTGTCACGGATTTGCTCCGTTGATCGAAGAAAAATCGACTCCTCGGTGCCCTCCCAGCTGCTGCGCTTCTGCTGCACCGCACGGTCCGCCGAGGGCGGGGCCGACGCCGATTCTTATGCAACGGCCCTGCGGACCTGTACCCGATCGCGGGTCAGGTCAAAGACATGGACCCCGTCTCGAGGCGTCGTGCGGCTGCGCCAGCCCGGATGATTGAACGTGTAGACGACGTCGGCGTACCCTGCATTCCAGTGTTCCTGCATCGAGACGCGCGAGAACTCATAGTCTTCCGAATGCGTTTCATAGGGCTGGCGCCGGTAAATCAAGTGCACCACTGTGATGGCGTGCTCGGCGGAAAAGGCGCGCAACGTCCGCACGTCCGGATCCTGCGCGTAGGAGGCAGGCAGCTTTGCGGTCAACCGGCGAGCGGCTTGTGCCAATGCGTGGCGGGCGATCGCGTTATTGGTATTGAGTCGTGTGCGACTGGAGTAGCGAATGTCCTTCTCACGCTCCGCAACCTGGGACAGGTTGGTTGGCATCGGACCTTCGCATGCAAACAGATCGACCTGGAATGCCACCCGGGGCCTGGACCCGGGCTGGTCCAGCACATATTGCAGTGGCGTGTTCGATACGATGCCGCCGTCCCAAAACCACTCCCCATCAATTTCGACGGGAGGAAACCCCGGAGGGAGCGCACCGCTCGCCATGATGTGACGCGCATCGAGGCGCCGCTCGGCCGTATCGAAGTAGGCGAAATTGCCCGTGCGAACGTTGACCGCGCCGACCGACAGGCGCACGGGCCCATTGTTGAGCAAATCGAAGTCGATCACGCGGTCGAGTGTCGCTCGCAGCGGTGCGGTGTCGTAATAACTGAGCGCGCCCGGGGTACCGGGCAGGTGAAAGGGGGCGGCAGGAATGCGCGGCGCAAAAAACCCCGGCAGCCCGCACAGGGCGACCATCGACGCGTTCACCTGGTTGAAGGCGCGCCGCAACGCGACACTCGGCAATGCCGGAGGCGCGATCAAAGACGAAATCGACGTCGCGGCCTCCCAGAACTCGCGCATGGCTGGAACGCGCCGATGGGGGCGGTTGCCGGCGATCAACGCGGCGTTGATAGCGCCAATCGAGATCCCGGCGATCCAGTGCGGCGTGGCGCCTTGCGCATCAAGCGCTTCGTAGGCACCGGCCTGGTAGGCTCCCAGGGCGCCACCGCCCTGCAGTACGAGGATGCGCTCTGCCGGTCCTTCGATTCCTGGCCGTCCCTGGTGCCCATCGTCAACGCCCCCTTTCAACCGTGCGTGCGGTCGGCTCATCGCTTTGGGCATCTATCGTTCGGCACCCGCATCACTGGCTCGTTGTCGTCCCAACCTGGCTCCTTGGCGCCTCGTCCCAACGAAACTGCAGATCTTTGCCGTCCTTGCCCAGCAGGGTCACCCCCTGCGTTTGGGTCACGCCTTTGAATCTGGCGCTGACCTCGTATCGCCCCGGTGGCAGCATCACGTACAGCATCGGCCCTGCATTCCGAAGCTCGAATACCGAGTTGCCACGGGAGTCCGAAATCACCATCGGAATGTCGGCTAGAAACTCGCCGTCCTGGCTTTCGGAAAACGACATCCGAAGCGGAAAATCCTTCAATGCTCGGTGCATTGCGACCTGCTCGTCCAGTCCGATGCCGCCGTTGAGGTAGGTGCTTGTCGTGACCGTCTGGATCATGGTCACCTGCCGACCCGCTGCCAACTGAGCGTGGGCCGCCATGGGCGCGCAGGCAGCCAGCGCGGCGCCGACCAGCGCTTTTCGAGGTACGCAACGGGGACCCATGGGTCGTCCTCCTTTGACCTTGCGGCGTCGCCTAGTGCGCGTTGATCCTCCGCCCCAGCGCTTCCAAGGCGTGCCCGAAAGACACGAAACCTTCAAGCACTTCGTCCCTTTCCGGGCCATCGCCGCAGACGAGTCGATCCCCGAGCGCCTTGGCGTCACGGGCCGCCTTGGACGCGCCGGATCCGATTCCGTTTCCGACCCAGGTCGCGGCGCCCTGCAGACATCCGGCCGCCGCCTTGAGCTCGTAACCGGATATCCTGCGATCGCCCCGCGCCCACCATTCCGTCGATTTCGCTCGATGGGCCAGCGCGAGGGCCAGCCCGGCGACGGCGAACCGATCCTCGATCGATTTGCGCCCGTTGATCGTCGCCAGCGCAATAGACACGGCAACTTTACCCAGTCCGGCCGCCGCACCATCGAGGCCCCGCTTCGCGTAATCGGTAGCACGACCGGCTTCAAGGCGCAGGTAGGCGCTCGCCTTCTGGATCTCGGTAACGGTCGCCTTGTGATCCTGCCGTTCGTAGGCCTGGATGGCGTCGCCCAAATGCCGCTGTGGCTCCCCGCAAACGGGATACCAGATATCCTCGTCCGTTACCAGCCAGCGGCGTTCGATATCGGTACACGTCGACGCGTCGATCAGCGCGGTCAGCTCTATCTTTCTGCTGATCGCGCCGTTTCCGATGGCCTGAGCCGCGACGTTCACCTTCGCAGCTCCCGACGCCAGGCGCCATGACGCGACCTGCGCAAGCCTGACGTCGACGCACGCAGCGCCGCCGGCGCGTCTTCCCGCTTTGATGGACCCTCTCCTTAGTTCGGCGGCGACCGCACGCAGCTCGCAGGCCGCCGATTTTTCGTCCCTGTCGTCAAGTGCATTGCACGCCAGGTGAAGATGACGGCTCAGATCATCGAGCACCGGGGTGAGGTTGAAATGATCGAAGCAAATCCAGTCGGCCGGCGTTCGGGCCACGTCGACCGCAACTTCGGGAACGGCGCTCAGGACCGCGTTACGCGCCGGCGTAGCGCTCGAGGACCGCCCATATCCGACGATCCTCGGGGACACGGCCGGGCTCACGGGCGACTCACTGCTGGCTTCAGCCCAGGATTTCATGCGATTCCTTTCAAGATTCATTCGCTCTGCCACCGCGACGCACAATGCCGCGCCCCAGACACCAGCACTCTAGGCGTCGCCGTCCAGCCTGTATGCTCCTGAACGTCACGATTTGAACGTGCAGCGCGTCACAATCTGCAAGTGACGAAAGTCACTTCACGATCTGTACGCTCGGGGGGGGGGGAAAGCCTTGCCGGCGACGCGCCGGTGGGCCCGGCGCGTCGCGCCTCACCGCAGGGGACGAGGCAGGCTCAGTCGACCCGTTGCTGGCGCACCGACAGTACGGCGAGCTCGGTGCGCGTGTTGGCGTGGAACTTTTCCATGATGCGGCTGACGTAGTTCTTCACGGTGCCTTCGGCAAGGAAGACCGCCTTGGCGATCTGCCGGTTGCTTCTGCCCTCGACGATGAGCTCCAGTATTTTTTCTTCCTTCTCGTTGAGCGGCTGCGCCGTCTCGTCGGGCACCTTGCCTGTGAAGGCGGCCGCCCTGGGCTCCCGCGCCGGCCCTGGCCCATGGTCCACGGGCTCGGCCTCCGATGTCGGTGAAATCCGGCGAAATTGATCCATGACCTTGCGCGCGATCTGCGGGGTCAGCACCGACTCGCCGCGATGAACCAGGCGCACCGTCTCGAGCAGTTCCTGCTCGGTCGCGTCCTTCAAAAGGTATGCCCGCGCGCCAGCCCGGATCGCGTCAAAAACGGCCTCTTCGGCGTCCAGCGTGGTCAGCACCAGCACGTGCGTCTGCGGCAGCGAGGCCGCGATTTCACGCGTTGCCGCAACGCCCCCCTTGCGCGGCATGTGCAGGTCCATCATGACCACGTCGGGTCGCAGTTGCTGGGCGATCTCAACGGCCTCGACGCCATCGCGTGCCTGGCCTACGACCTCCATGTCGGACTCGACCGAAAGCATCAACGCCATGCCTCGTCGAATCAACTCTTGATCGTCGGCGATCAGCACGCGAATGGGCGTCGAGCCATTTGCCCCTACCTGAGAGCTAGTCGAATTCATGGAGAGCTGCCCGTGCGGGCGCCTGAAGTGCGGTCAGCATACAAGAGCTTTCATCCCGTCGGGGCACCCGCTCGACCGATGCGCCCGCGCCGAGGCTACTCGTCATCGGGATATCGATTTGGCGGGCTTTGGCATTTTGCCGATCAGCAGAAATTACAAGATTCCGCACCCGACTTCCAGCGCCACAGGTCATAGAATGAAAGTGACGTTGGTCACCTGCGGCAGACTCATGAGGACCGCGCTCGACTGGCCCAGAGGCTTCCTGCGCGCCCTGGATCCGCGGCGCAGTCTCGGAACCAAGGTCGGCTGGCTGGTTTCCTTGCTGTCCTTGATTTTCGCCGTGACCGCGGCGCTGTGGCTTGGCCAGATGACGCAGGCCGGCCTGTTGACGCAACATTGCCGCCAGCTCGCCTTGGATACCGAGGAACTCGCCACGGCCCTCGATCAGACCTTTGCGTCCCGAATGCAGTCGCTGCAGGCGGTCGCAGCCGTTCTTGGGCCAAATTTCGAATCCGATACGACACATACGCTTCATGTAGCACTGAGCGAGCTGCAGTCGACCTACCCGGAGCTGGAATGGGTCGAATTCGCGACCCCGTCCGGCTCCGTCATCGCAGCCATCGGCGGCTCGGGCGACAGCCTCGGCGTCGCTCAGCGACCCTGGCTGGCGCAGGGGTTGCAAGGACCGTGGATTGGCGACGAGAGTCGCCAATCGCTGCAGGACGAGAAGCGACCGCCCGCGCACGACCCTGAATTGCCGATCCTGGATATCGCGACGCCCGCACGAAATTCGCACGGCAGCGTCGTCGGCGTGGTGGGCGCCCGGCTGCGTTGGACGTGGATCGAGCAACACGCGCACGAACTACGCGAATCGCTGCGCCACCAAAGCGTCCCGGAAGCCCTGGTGCTGGATCGCGAAGGCAGGGTCCTGATCGGACCCGGAGCATTTCGCGGCAAGCACTGGAAGAGCTCCCGCATCGAGGACGTTGCCCTTTTCGAACCTGCGCAGCTTGAAAGGAGCACCGGGTCGAGCAGCAGCGCTGGAACCTATGTCCCGACGGTCAGCGAGGAGCGAATCGATGGCGGGCGAGTATTTCTCGTAAGCCGGGTCGATCCACCATCGGGCAGCGCACTGCGCGCGCTCGGCTGGTTCGTCCTGCTTATAGAGCCGCAAGATAGTGCGCAGCAACGCGCCGACCGGCTGTGGATGCACATCGTGCTGGTTTCGTTGGCACTGGGTGGCACGGCGGCGCTGTTCGGAATCCTCATCACGTTCCGCCTGACGCGGCGCCTGATCAGACTGTCGCACTCCATCGACTCGGTCGGAGCGGGGCGAGCGCAGCACATCGAAGTGCCGCCCGGTCTGGACGAGGTCACGCATCTGGGAAGAGCCTTCGCGAATCTGCTCGATGCCTTGCAGAATGAACGCGGCGAGCTGAGCGCGCTCAGCGCCGACCTCGAACGGCGCGTCGTCGCCCGGACCCGCGAAGTGGAAAGACTCGCCAAGGAAGCGCGCTACGCCGCGGTGGTGCGCGAGCGGCTCAAGATCGCACGCGACCTGCACGATACGCTGGCACATTCGATGATGGCCATGCTGGCGGAGATTCGCCTGCTCAGAAAGCTGCTCGTACTGAATCCTGCGGCAGTGCCCGATGAACTGGCCCGCGCGGAGCAGGTCGCGCACGAGGGCCTGAACGAGGCACGCGCCTCGATCACGCGGATGCGATTTAACGCCGTGCGCGATGTCGGGCTGGGCGCGGCACTGAGCGAGACGCTGAAGCAGTTTGCGGACCGAACCGGCGTTCAAGTCGAATCCGATTTCGACCCCAGTGCCACGGGCTTTGCGGAGGAGCGCGCCGAGGCGGTTTTTCGAATCGCCGAGGAAGCGCTGCGCAACGTTGAAAGACATGCAAGGGCGACCCGTATCGAAGTGGCCCTGCGCGATGTGGGGGGCGGCAGTCTGGAACTGACCATCAGGGACGATGGGGTGGGCTTTGACACGCACGCCGCTCACGCTGGACACTTCGGCCTCGTCGGCATGCGCGAGCAGGCGCAATTGATCGGTGCGGAGATCAGCTTCCGAAGCATTCCAAATGAGGGGACGACCTTGCGCCTCGTATTCGGAGTCGAACTGGAAATCCATCCGTGATGGGCGCCGCCCACAAATTCGTCGAACCGATTGCGCTGCACAAATACCCCCAAGACCTCACCCGTTAGGTCCGGGCATCCCGCACACCTTTTTCCACGCGTTCGCGCCCGGACCGAATTGAAGAAAGTTGAACGGCTGTAGATCGAGGCCAGTGCGATCAATCTCGCGAAGCCGGAACGATTTGCGGCAAAGTCAGTCCAAGCGCGATTGATCAGCAACAGCCGCTGGTGCTGATCGCTCGCCGCGCCTCGGCGACTGCCGGGGCGCTGGGCGCCGCGGCGGCACCGCTTATGGGGGTGAGCATGCCAAGACGCACGCGTTTCCCGCTTGCCTGCAGCCTGGTCGGACTTGGACTTGTCGCCGGCTGTACGACCGTTCCGACCGGACGAACCGCCATCGAGTGGACCCCGACCGAGGGGACCGTGAAGGGTCAGCTGTCGGAGGGCTTTCATTTCGTGTCGCCGTTCGCGGAGTTTTACAAGGTGGACCTGCGTGAACAGGAGCAGGAGGAGCAGCTGGACGTGCTCGCCAACAACGGCCTGGACATCCGCCTGACCAGCTCGATCCTGTACCAGCCGATCCCGGACGAGGTCAATCAGCTGGTCACCGAGACCGGCCTCGACTACTACAAGACGCTGGTCGGCCCCTATGTTCGCTCGAGTGCCCGCAAGGTGGTGGGCCGTTACTCGCCCGAGGAGATCTACTCGACCAAGCGCGAGCAGATCGAGCGCGAGATCCGGCAGGAAGTGATCGAGAAGATGAGTGGCAAACACATCCGGGTCGATGCGGTCCTGATTCGCGAAGTGCATCTTCCCGCGTCGGTGCAGGCGGCGATCCAGACCAAGCTGGAGGAGGAGCAGAAGGCCTTGCAGATGAAGTACGTCCTGGAGCGGACGCGCCAGGAGGCCGAGCGCAAGCGCATCGAGGCAGCCGGCATCGCCGACTTCCAGGCGATCGTCAGCAAGGGTCTGAACGACAAGATCATCGAATGGAAGGGGATCGACGCGACCGAACGGCTGGCCACTTCCCCGAACACCAAGGTCATCATCATCGGCTCCGGGAAGAACGGCTTGCCGGTGATCCTGAACGCCGGAAGTTCGACGGCAGCGGGCGATCAGGCGCCCTCGCAGGCATCCTCGCCGATGCCGGGCAACCTGACCAGCAAGGCCGGGGACAAGTCGTACGAGAGCACGCAATGAAATGAAGCGTGACGCGCTTTTCGGCGTGGGCGCGTCGTGCCTTACGCTGGCGGCGTGCGCCGGTATTGCGAACCGGCGCGACGAGGTCCGTGTGCAGGTCGAAGACAACGTGGGTGGCGCCTCCACAGTGCAGATCTCGCCGGCGGGAGAAGCTGTACGAATCCAGGTGGCCGAATTCGCGACGGATTGCCAGCTGCAGCAGTTCCTGATCGGGCGGCGTCAAGCCGAAGGGCGCGGGGTCGAGGCGCAGGCCTCGGTACTGCGAGATGTCCGCGCTCCGGACGAGGTGCGTGGCGGAAAGGCGATCCTGAGCATCTTTCGGCCAGGCGACTGGGTCGTCCGGGCGCAATACGTGCATACGGTGCTGACCGACACCGGTGGCGAAACGGAACCGCAAGGTGAAGCGCCCGCCTGGGGCGAGGGGGATCTGGTAGTCGGGCGCCCCCTGGGCGGCGGCTATCGCTTCGATCACGTGGAATTCACCTCGCACGTCACCGGCCCGGGCGGTGCCTCGGCGCGGGTGGCGCAACGTCCGCACCCGAATGCGGAAGAGACCACGACCACCGTCCATTGGTACTACGACAAGTATTCCAGGGTGGACTTCCACTGGAAGGTTTACGCGCGAGGTCCCTGCGACACCAGACCTTAGATCACTTGCACGGCGACCGCCAACGTTCAAGCGTCGGTCGGTTCTACGCGAAACACCGATACCGCTCAGCAGCGTTTCCCCGGTTCACTGCGCAGGGCCTTCAGCCCCGCCCGGTTCGCCGAAATCGAGCATTTCGAGCTGGTCGTCCACGCTGCGCACCCCGGGCACTGCCCAGCAGATCTGTATAACCCTTCTCAAGTCCACGTCGTCCCCCACCCTTCCCGACAAGAGCACGGCGCCCCGCGCGACCTCGACCGTAACATTGTCCGCATCGACGTAGGGATCGGCGCTTAGCGCCACTTCGATCCGCCGAACAATAGCCTGGTCGGCTGCCCGTTCTTGCGGTGTGCGGTTATCGGGCGTCGCGCACCCGATCACGGCGAGAGTAACCGCAACTGCAAGCGCCACGCGCAGGCGCCGGGGCACCAGCCGGCATCGTATTGGTTGCTTGTCCATTTCTGGAACCTCGCGCCCCTGGCGCAGGCTGCTAATCCTATGTCCACTGCAAGCGCGAAAAGTTTCGCTCTTTTCGTCTGTCCGCGTCCATTGCGGTCTGCACGCCCCAATCAGCGCTTCGTCGCAATCGGCTGGCGAGGCAGCCGGCGCCTGCCTACATTGGCGACATCGAGAACGGACCCGCCGTTCGAGCCAGGAGAACAAGATGAACAAGCCCTACAACCGGATCTCCGAAAACGTGCTGTTTGCCGCGTTGCTGGCGGCGGTCATCGGATGGACCGCGGTATCGGTGGTTGCCGATCAGCCGGCTGCATCGACCTCGCAGGTCTCGGTCGCGGCGACCACGGCGATCCGCAATTCGTGATCCCGGAATGAGGATGTGCAACGTCCGGAGCGGCCTGGGACCGGCGAGTGCGCAATTCGAGCCTCGCCGCGGCGCTCCCGACTGCGGGGTCAGACGTAGTAGGCGGTGGCCGTCATCACCCGCGCGGCCAGGCGCATCGCCAGTCGCGCCGGCGCCGGCAGCCGAATGCCGCCCAGATCGGTGGCGGCCAGCCCGTGACGGCGCTCGTCCTCCTTCATCTGGGCGACGATCGCGCGCGAGGCATGGTCTTGCGGCGGCAGCCGCTCCAGGTGACCGAGCAGGTGTTGCTCGACCTGCCGTTCGGTTTCGGCCACGAAACCGAGGCTGACCCGGTCGCCCAGGCGCCCGGCCAGCAGGCCGATCGAAAACGCGCCCGCGTACCAGAGTGGATTGAGCAGGCTCGTGCGGGATCCCAGATCCTCCAGGCGCTTGCGGGTCCAGGCCAGGTGATCGACTTCCTCGCGCGAAGCGCGCTCGAGCGCCGCGCGCACCTGAGGCTCGCGCGCGCCGAGCGCCTGCGCCTCGTACAGGGCCTGGGCGCACACTTCGCCGACGTGATCGACCCGTATCAGCGCCGCCGCGTGGCGGCGCTCCGATTCGGACAGCGCGGCCGGCGGCGCCTCGGCGCAAGCCAGGGGCGGATACGGACGGCTGGCGATCGATTGGCCGCTGACGGTCTGCAACGCGCGCTGGGCGGCGGCCAGAAGTCGGTCCAGGGTGGAAAGATTCTGCATAGGAGGGATTCAGTTTAACCGGCCCAGTGGCGTGATCGCTCGACCGCGCGCTTCCACTGTGCCAGGCGTGCCTGGCGCCGGTCCTGCGACCAGGACGGCTCGAAGACACGGTCGACCGCCCACATCGACGCGATCTGGTCCGGCCCGCTCCAGAATCCGACCGCCAGACCCGCCAGGTAAGCGGCGCCCAGGGCGGTGGTTTCGGTGACCGCGGGTCGCACCACCGCAATGCCCAGCATATCGGCCTGCATCTGCATCAGCAGGTCGTTGCGGGCGGCGCCTCCATCGACCCTGAGCTCGGTCACGCCGCCGCCGCAGTCGTCCTGGATGGCCGCCAGCAGCTCCGCCGATTGCAGCGCGATCGACTCGAGCGCGGCCCGCGCCAGATGCGCCCGCGTGCTGCCGCGGGTCAGGCCGACGATCGTGCCGCGCGCCTCCGAATCCCAGTAGGGGGCCCCCAGGCCCGCAAAAGCCGGGACCAGGAACACTCCGCCCGTATCGCCTACCTGCAGGGCGAGAGACTCGACCTCGCTTGCCTCCCGGATCAGCCCCAGCCCGTCGCGCAGCCACTGCACGACCGCGCCCGCGACGAACACGCTGCCTTCGAGCAGGTAGGTCGGCGGCCCCGACTCGAGCTGCCAGCCGACGGTCGCCAGCAGACGGTTGAGCGAAACCTGCGGCTGCGAGCCGGTGTTGACCAGCAGAAAGCAGCCGGTGCCATACGTGTTCTTGGCCATCCCGGGCGCGAAGCAGGCCTGGCCGAAGGTGGCGGCCTGCTGGTCGCCGGCAACGCCGGCCACCGCAATCGGCGCACCCAGATGCTCGGCCAGCGCGCGGCCCAGAACGCAACTGGACGGCCTGACGTGGGGAAGAATCGAGCGCGGGATCCGGAACACCGAGAGCATCTGCTCGTCCCAGTCCAGCCGCGTCAGGTTGAACAGCGAGGTTCGCGAAGCATTGCTGGGGTCGGTCGCATGCTGGCCGGTCAGATTCCAGATCAGCCAGCTGTCGATGGTGCCGAACGCCAGCTCGCCGCGCTCGGCACGCGCCCGCGCCCCCGCCACGTGGTCCAGCAGCCAGCCGATCTTGGTCGCGGAGAAGTACGGATCGAGCATCAAGCCCGTGCTCGCGCTCACGTCCAGCTCGTGGCCCTGTTCGCGCAGCCGCGCGCACGCCTCGGAAGTGCGCCGATCCTGCCAGACGATTGCCGGCGCGATCGGCCGGCCACTGGCGCGCTCCCAGATCACGGTGGTCTCGCGCTGGTTCGCGATGCCGATCGCGGCCACCTCGTCCGGACCGGCTCCCGCGGTCGAGAGCGCCTGGCGCGCGCACTGCAGCTGGCTGGACCAGATCTCGACGGGATCGTGCTCGACCCAGCCGGGCTGCGGGTAATGCTGGCCAAGCTCGCGCTGGGCCACGGACACGGGGCGGCCGGTGCGGTCGAACAGGATGGCGCGCGAGCTGGTCGTGCCCTGATCCAGTGCCAGAACGTATTTCATCGTGGAGTCGACTCGAGGGGTTGTTCGAGACGCTCGATCATCGCCTCAATGGCCTGGATCTGCACGCCGCTTCGCACCGCATAGTCGGCGCCGGAATAGCCCCACCAGTCCCAGCATCCTTCCGGATTCAGCGGCGGCAGCCACGGCGCGTACCAGGCGACGCCGGTGGGCACGACCTGCGGGTACAGGATCACGGTCGAGTGGGTCCGCGCCCAGGCGTTGTATCCGGCGAAGCGGACGAATTCCTGGCTCGACTCGGTCGCGCCCTGCCTGCATCCGTGCAGTGCAACATGCAGGCGGCAACCGCCGCGGCGACACTTTTCCGGAACGAACAGATAGCCGACCTCGCCGAGCGACGCGTTGCGCAGCAGCCCGCGCCCGCCGGACACGAATGGGGACTGGTCGAACCGGATCAGTTCGCCTGCGGCCGCCGATTCGGCCGCTGCCTGGGGAACCAGGTAATCGAGCATCTGCCCTGCCGCATCGAAGCCGCAGGCATTCAGGAATGGGCTCCCGGTCTGGGCGCAAGGGCCACCATGGTCGAGCGTCGGCATTGAGTGGCCGGCGCCACTCAAAACCTGGAACCGGACCCTGTCGCCGGCATACCGCCGAAGGAAATCCCGCACCGCTTCTACCACCGGCAAAGCGACGACCGGATCGACCCCCTCGGCCAGGACCCAACCCCGGATACGCTCAAGATTGGACGGCGCATCGATCGCGCCCAGGGCGGCCGCCTGCTCGACCGCGCTGACCGACTCGCGCCAGTCCGGGCGACCCGACAGGCAATCGCGCACCACCCGGGTGGGATCGAGCCGCGCACAAAAGTAGGGTCCTCCCGCAATCACCCCGACACCGCGCACGGTCGAGGAATGCGCCACCGCGAACTGCAGGGCCATGAAGCCCCCGGAGGACACGCCGGAGATCGTGATGCTGGCCGGATCGATCGCCAGCGCTTCGAGCGTCTGCGCACCCGCCGCCGCGTTCAACATGCAAGCAACGACCGCACCCACCGCCCGGCTCGACGCGCAATCCGCCGATCGGATCGATATCGGGAAATGTCGCGTTTTTCCGAATAATCTCTTAAAGGCCATTGTTTTCGCTCAACTCGTGATCGACGTCATCCGATAATCATCCAGATGCGTTGAAATGCCTTGAAGGGTTCAACAGACGTAGGCCCGGAGACGACGATGCGGTTGCAGGTCAGGGAACAAGGCGACGAGGTTCACATCGAGGTGAGCGGCGTGGCAGGCCGCCATCAGCGAGTGCTGCAGGCGCTGACCGAGTGCAGCCGAGGGCTGTGCGGCGTGAACGGCGAGACCTCCTTGCACCCGCAGGACGTGTCGGTACGGGCCGGCGCCGACGAAATCAAGATCCGCCTGAAGGGTCGCGGCGGGCTCCGGTTCGAGCCGCTGGCCATCTATCGATGCATGCGCCACGCGCTGATCGAGCAGCGGGCCGCGCCGCTGAGCGCCGGCCTGCCGGCTGCGGCGCTGCCGGTGGGCTGACCAAGCCCGTCCTAAGGGACGACCTGGTCAATCTTTACGCTGACGCCTGAGCTTCCGACCTTCACCGGGTCGCTGAAGCCCTGCAGATCGCCGCTGGACGGCATTGCATCACCCCCCTTCGAGACGCGGGCGCCGATCACCACCGTCGAATAGTTCGACAGCTTCATGTTCGGCATCATCGCCATCGAGTCGTCCAGCGCGAACTCCAGCGGCAGGTCCTTGACCTGGCGCTTTATCAGCGCCAGCGGCATGCGCGGTCCCTGGGTGGCGCGCGCAAACACGAACACCGTGTCGTTCGGGGCGGCCTTTGCCGCAAGCGTGGCGGCAAGCTGCACCCGCCCCTTGACGATCGCTCCGGATGAAGCCGGCGCACCGGCTGCCGGCTCGGTCTGCGCCTCGCGTGCAGGCATGGCCTGGGGAGGGGTCGAACCCTCGAGCGGGGGCGGCGCTTCGATGCCCGCCAGCTTGCGCGCTTCGTCAAGCCCCGTCTGCAGCTGCTGCGTGAACTGCGGATCCGGCGGTCCCGCCTTGACGGCCCGCTCCCAGAATCCGACCGCGGCCGGGTAGTCCTTTCGGTCGAAGGCGTCGGTGCCGGCCAGCGCCAGCGCCTTGACGTCCTTCGGATCGATGGCCAGCGCCCGCTGGACCAGCTTCATCGGCTCGCCTGCCAGGTGCTGGTCCTGGGTCATTGCCAGCGCGTCGGCGTAGTCGGCCAGCAGGCGCGCATCCTTCGGCCGCAATTCGCTGGCCTTCTGGAAAGCCTTGACCGCCTCCGGAAACTCGCGCATGTAGCCGTAGGAGCGCGCCAGCATCACCCAGCCGTCGCCATCGCGCGGGTTCTGCTCCAGGTGCTTGGCCAGCTTGTCGACCATCGCCTTGACCTGCTCCGGCGTGATCGGATGGGGAGCGCCCTTCTCGCCGCCCGCCTTCTCGCCGCCCGCCTCCTTTGCGCCGCTCTCGGCGCGCGACGCGAAGGAGCCCGGGCTGATCGCCTCGGGCGTTCCCAGTGCCAGGTACAGCCCGATCGGCACCACCAGCACGAAGGCGCCGATCGCTGCCGCGGTCCAGCCGACCTTGCGCGATACCGAAGCACCGGGCGTCGGCTGCGCGATTTCCTCCAGCAGGCGCCGCTCGAGCTCGCGGCGGCCGTTTTCGAACTGCTCGTCGCTGATCGACCCGTTCGCGTGGTCGGCGTTGAGCTCGCGCAGCTGGTCGCGGTACAGCGAGGCAACCGCACGGTCTCGTGCACTTGCGCGGCGGCCCAGGCCCCCGCCGTGCAGCAACGGCCACAGCACGAACGCCAGCCCCAGCGCCAGCAGCAGCACGGCGCCCAGAATAAACAGCGTCATGACGGCTGACTCTCGTCTTCGGCCAGCAAGGCAAGCGCGCGCTTTTCCTGATCCGCCGTCAGCGGCTCGTCCGCCGCCAGCCGGCGGCGCCGCAACAACACCCCGTACAGCGCAGCCAGCCCCGCGACCATCAGCAACGCCGGGCCGAACCACAGCAGCCAGGTGACCCACTTCAGCGGCGGGCGGTAAAGCACGAAGTCACCGTAGCGCGCCACCAGGTAACGCTTGACCTGCTCGTCCGTCTGCCCCTTTTGCATCAACTCCCGGATTTCCTGGCGCAGGTCGGCGGCCAGGTCAGCCTGCGAATCGGCCAGCGTCTGGTTCTGGCACACCAGGCAGCGCAGCTCCTCCGAGAGCTTCATCATGCGCTGCTCGATCGCCGGATCCTGACCGACCGGAATGGCCTCGCGCGCGTCGGCCGTGAAAGCGGCCGCAAACAGGGCAAGCAGGCCTGCCAGCAATCGATTACGCATTCAGCTTCCTGACCAGCGGCACGATCTTTTCGTGCAGGATTTCGGGCGTGATCGGACCGATCTGCTTGTAGCGAATGGTTCCGGTCTTGTCGATCACGTAGGTTTCGGGAACTCCGTACACGCCGTAATCGATGCCGACCCGACCGTCCGGATCGAACAGCGAGACGTCGTATGGATTGCCGAACTGATCCAGCCACTTCAAGGCTTCGACGCGGGTGTCCTTGTAGTCCAGCCCGTAGATCGGCACGATGCCGGTCTTGGAGAAGTCGACCAGCACCGGGTGCTCGTCGCGGCAGGACACGCACCACGAGGCCCACACGTTCAGCAGCCAGACCTTGCCGAGCATCTCGTCGCGACTGACGATCCTGGCCGGATCCGCGACCTGGGTCAGGCGGAACGCGGGCGCGGGCTTGCCGATCAGCGGCGAAGGCACCGTGTGCGGATCCATCCACAGGCCCTTCATCAGGAACCCGGTCAGGACCGCGAAAGCCGCCAGCGGAATCAGGAAGCGAAGGTAACGCACGATCAAAGCTCCTTATGCCGGCGCCACAGCCGACAGCGTGGTGTCAGTGGCGTCCCGATCGGCGGTGCGGGCCAGCCGATAGCGCCGATCGCTCAGCGCCAGCGCGCCGCCCAGCGCCATCACGACGCAGCCGCCCCAGATCCAGTCGACGAACGGCTTGTAGTACACGCGCACGATCCAGGCCGTCGTATTTTTCCCGGCCGGTTCTCCCAGCGAAACGTACAGATCGCGCGTGACGCCGGTGTCGATCGCAGCAACCGTCGAGGGCTCGGATTGCGAAATGAACTGGCGCTTTTCAGGCAACATGGTTCGCACGACATGGCCGTTGCGGCTGACCTCGAACGCGCCCCGCCCGTAGATGTAGTTCTCCCGCGTGCCGCTCGTGACGCCATCGAACTGGAACGTGTACGGGCCGATGGCGACCGTGTCGCCGACGTCCATCTGCACGTCCTTTTCCGATTCGTAGGTCTTCACCAGCGTGACCCCGGTGATGAACACCGCCACGCCGACGTGCGCGGTCAGCATGCCCAGGTAGCCGCGCGGCAACGAGCCCAGCCGCGCCACCAGCGCCCCCATCGGACAGCGGACGCAAGCGCGACCACAGATTGACCGTGGTGGCCGCGAAGATCCACAGCGCCAGCCACAGCCCGAAGGCCGCCAGGGCCGACCAGTGTCCCAGCGCGAGCGGCAGGACCAGGGCCGTGATCAGGCTGACGCCGAATGCCCATTTGAGCCGGATACCGATCTCGGGCAAATTGGCCTGCTTCCAGCGGGCGAGCGGGCCGATCCCCATCAGGAACAGAGCCGGCGTCATCAGGGGCACGAACACCACGTCGAAGTACGGCGGCCCGACCGAAATCTTGTCCAGGCCCAGTGCATCCAGGAACAGCGGGTAGAGCGTTCCGAGCAGGACCGAACCGGCCGCCGACAGGAACAGCACGTTGTTGGTCAGCAGCATCGTTTCGCGCGACATCAACCCGAAGCGCTCGCCCAGACCGACCTTGGGCGCGCGCCAAGCGAACAAGCGCGAGCGAGCCGCCGATCACGACCGCCAGGAACAGCAGGATGAACACGCCGCGGCGCGGATCGGTGGCGAACGCATGCACCGAGGTCAGCACGCCCGAGCGGACCAGGAAGGTGCCCAGCAGCGACAGCGAGAACGCGAAGATGGCCAGCAGCACGGTCCACACCTTGAATCCGCCGCGCTTCTCGGTGACCGCCAGCGAATGCATCAGCGCGGTGCCGGCCAGCCACGGCATGAACGAGGCGTTTTCCACCGGGTCCCAGAACCACCAGCCGCCCCAGCCGAGCGTGTAGTAGGCCCAGGCGCTGCCCAGGCAGATGCCGAGCGTCAGGAACGATCCAGGCCACCGTGGTCCAGGGGCGCGACCAGCGCGCCCAGGTCGCATCCAGATTGCCGCCCAGCAGCGCCGCAATCGCGAACGCAAAAGCCACCGAAAATCCGACGTACCCCATGTACAGCATCGGCGGATGGGCCACCATGCCCGGGTCCTGCAGCAGCGGATTCAGATCGTTGCCCCTCGCTCCGGGGCCGGTATCAGGCGCTCGAAGGGGCTCGACGTCAGCAGGATGAACAGCAGGAAGCCCACGGCGACCAGGCCCATCACGCCCAGGATGCGCGCCACCATCGCCTGCGGCAAATGGCGGCTGAACAGGCTCACGGCGCACATCCAGAAGCTCAGGATCAGCAGCCACAGCAGCATCGAACCCTCGTGGCCGCCCCAGAACGCGGCGATCTTGTAGCGCAGCGGCAGCGCGCGCGAGGACGTGGTTGCGACGTAGGCGACCGAAAAGTCGTTGCTCAGGAACGAGATGACCAGGCAGGCCGACGCCAGCACGACCAGCACGAAGAGCACCCGCGCGGCCGGCCGCGCCAGCGCCATCAGCCGGGCGTCCGCGCGCGCGGCGCCCACGATCGGCAGCATCCCGTGCACCAGCGCGACCGCCAGCGCAACCATCAACGAAAAGTGGCCGAGTTCGGGAATCATGGTTCCGTCCGTCCCTTTTTCTCAACTCGATGCAACCGGCGCACCCGCGCGAAACGGGAATTCTGCCCGATTCCGGTGCCCCATTCCTTTGATTTGGCACAACGTGCGAGGGGGTTCAGCCGCGTCATCCGACCGGCCGACCGACCGCGTTGCGCCTCTCTCTAGTGCCGGATGGTTCC
>CAVTZO010000023.1:0-11739 GCA_963739145.1 uncultured beta proteobacterium | reverse complement strand
ATGCTGCAGGCGGTCGGCCGGCTCTCGATCCCCGAGGAATTCGACGGCCAGGCCCCGCGCAGTCTGACGGCGGGGCAGATCGTGTCGGCGTTCGTGAAGGCCAACCCTTCGCTGTCCCCGCGATCGTTGGCGGTGCGCTGCCATGGCCCGCGCCTGGAAGAGCTCCGTATCTGCCTGTCGCGCGAGCTCGAATCGTCGACTTGTGGCGCCGACGTGCACACGCAGTGCCGCACGGGCCCGCTGGAAATCGACGCCGCGCCCTGACGGCGCCTGCGCGCGGCTCATTTTCCCGGATCCTTTTTGAGATCCTCCCCTTCGATCTGCAGGTAGGTGAAGTGCACGTTGCGGCGGTGGTACGCGTCGTACAGCGCCCAGCCGCGGAATTTCGGAAAATTCACGGTCTCGATCGTCTCCATCAGGCCATCACCCCGTTCGTACGCCGACCGCGCGGCCAGCTGCAGCGCCTGCAGGTATTCACGCACCTGCGCCAGCTGCGCCGCGCCGCCCGGCGCGCCGTGCGCCGGCACCACGAGCGCAGGCGCCAGGGCCTGCAACTGGCCGAGCGCATCGATCCAGGCCGGCAGCCGGGCGAGCTGCGCCTGCGGCACGACGCCGAAGCTGGCCATGTCCCCCGCAAACAGCACGCGCGATGCAACGTCCAGCACCGCCACGCAGCCCGGCTGCTTGGTCCAGCCGAAGTACAGGATCTGCAGCGTGCGGCCGCCGGCGCGGATGGTCTGGCTGCCCTCGATCAGCTGCGTCGGCCACGCCACCTGCGTCGAGGCCAGCGCGTCGCTGTCGGCCGTGGCCTTGATCGCCGCCGTGCAGGCATCGCAGCGCTCGCGCATGAACGTGTCCGTGTCCCGATGCGCGAGCACCGGGATCCCGCGCCGGGTGAATTCGGAATTGCCCAGCACCTGGTCCGGGCTCGCCTGCGTATCGATGGCCAGCACCACGGGCTGCTGCGTCAGCCGCGCCACCGCGGCCAGCAGCGCCGCGCCGTGCGCATCGCTGCTGCCGGTGTTCACGACGACCACGCCGACGGGTCCGACCAGAACGCCCAGGTTGGCCACCGCGCCGCGGTTGGCGGTCGACGGCAGGGCGTCGGCTCCCCGCTGCACGTACACGCCGGGAGCGACCATCTGCAGCGGCCCGAAGTCTTGCTGGTCGTCCGGCGCCGGGGACGCCGCCGCCGGGTCGCACAGGGTGGGGCACGAGAGCGCGCAAAAAGCCGCCAGCAAGTGCGCAATAATCGCGTTCAAAATACGAAAACGCCGCGTGCCGCGCACCCGCGCCGATGCCCGGCGATTCTGGGAGAACTCATTCATGTCTTTGCGCGTTTCGATCGCCGCTGTCCTGGCCGCCTCGGCCGCACTGGCCGCCCCCACGGCATCGGCCTACGACTATCCGACCGCCGACCGCGTCCAGTACGTGCTCGAGTGCATGTATCGCAACGGCGGATCGAGCGTCTACGTCTACAAGTGCTCCTGCGTCATCGACTCGATTGCGCAGAAGTACAACTATGACGAGTGGATCGACGTTTCGACCATCGCCCGCTATCAGAACCTGCCGGGCGAGGGCGGCGGCATCTTCCGCGACACGGAGGAAAACCGCACGGTCGCAAAGCGCTATCGCGAGGTCGAAGCCGACGCGAAGAAGCTGTGCACCGTGCCCAAGTAGCCTTCCCGACAGGCGGGCGTCCTGATGCGTGACGTTCAGGACCCGGTGGCCCCAGCGCCGCGAATGGCGAACGAGGTTTCGAATGTGGCGTCGCTCGAGTCGACCACCTCGGCCTTCAATTCGCCCTCGCCGCGTGGCACGAAGTAGAAGCGGAAGTTCGGGTTTTCGCTGATGGTGAAGTCGACGTCGGCGCTCATCACCGGCCGGCCGGCGTAGCTGACCTGGATCGTCCGGACGAAGCGCGGCGACGGGTAAAGGCGCGTGAGCTGGTCCATGGACATCCCCGATACCTGCGGGTGACTGATCATCAATTCGGCCAGGTTGGGCTGGTTCAGCTGAACCCCCCCGTCGGTGCGGAATTTCATCTTGCCCAGGCGCGCCATGGCCGCTTCCAGATCCTTGCCGGCCGGGGCCGAGCAGCCGCCGGCGGCCTTGACGTATTTCATCGCCATGTACAGCTTTCCGTCCTGCGTCTCGGCGATCGCGCGCACCCAGGTGTAATCCTCGATGCGGATGCGCGTCTCGATGTCTGCCCTTCCGCTGTCGGGCGTCAGCGTGAAGACCGCGCCCAGCGGCGAAGGATTCTTGTCGACGACCAGATAGATCTTCCGGATCCAGCGCTCGCGTTCCTGCGGCTGCGTCGCGTGGATCAGGATGGGCACCACGGCGGCGTCTTCCGCGCGGTTCGGGGCCTCCAGCGACACGACCTGCTCCGGCGCCGGCTCGAACGTTCGCCCGGCGAACTGCGATTCGCGCACCTTGCGCCAGTTCTCGGTCTCGGTTTCCTGCGCACGCGCCGGCGCGAAGGCCAGCACGGCCAGCACGCAGGCCGCCGCCAGCGCGATGCTCCTGTTCTGAATCATAATCACCTCCGCGCGGCCCGCCGCCGCACCCGGCCGCGGGCACGGATCAGGGTACGCACCAACGCGGCGGTTCAATCTTCCCATTCGAGCTCAGCGTAGGCCGCCGTGACGTTGCGACGATGATACTCGTCAAACAACAGCCAACGATCGTGTTCGGAGCCCGCGACCTCCTGCACCGCCTGGCCGATCGGATGGTGCGCGCGGATGGCCGCGCGCGTTCCGTCCGCCAGCGCGCGCAGGTAGCGCCGCTGCGCGGCCATCGCGCCGCGCCAGTCGTCGGACGGACCGTGCCCGGGAATGATGCGCTGCGGGTTCGTTTTCTCGATTTCGTCCATCGTGGCCAGCCACCCGGTCAGGCTGCCGTCCAGCGCCGGGATGCGCCCGGCGAACAGCAGGTCCCCGGCCCACAGGGTGCCGGTGCGTTCGTCGAATACGGTCAGGTCGTTGTCGGTGTGGGCGGTGCGCCACGCGCGCAGGATCAGCGTGCGGCCGCCCAGATCGAGCGGCAGCGGCTGGCCTGGCGTCACGTTGCGGGTCGGCATCACGAGCTGCGAATCGCGCGCCTGCTCGCCCAGTTCGCGTTCCAGCGCCCGCGCGTAGCCGACGCTGCGCGCGGCCAGCGCCGCGGCCAGGTGCACGTGACCGATGAACTGGGGGTCGTCTGCCAGGAAGGCGCCGTCGCCGTAGACGTGATCGGGGTGCATGTGCGTATTGATCACGGCACACACCGGCCGGTCGGTCACCGCGCGCACCGCCGCATGCAGCCGGGCGCCCTCGATGCGCGAGCCGCCCGTGTCGATCACGGCGACGCAGCGGCTGCCGACCACGAATCCGACGTTCGCAATGGCGCCGCCGTTGGCGGCCGAAGCCTCTTCCTGTGCTCCGTAGAAAACGTAGGCGCCGTCGCCGACGGGCACGACCGGCAACGGCGTGACCGTATCGGCCATCGCGCACCGGCAAAGCAGCGCCAGCGCGGTGAGTCGCGCAAGCCGAACGAGGTGCGGCGGTGGCATCGAGGAATCGTCCTTCGGGGGTTCGGAAGCGGTTGATATCCTAGCAACCGGGAGCGGGCCCGAACGGCGACCGCCCCATCTCACCCGCGTCTGGGGGGCGCCGCATGACCGAGCTGGCTGATTTGGACGGTTTGCGCGAACGCGCGCTGGCCCTGGAGGCCGGCGTCGGGCAGGCCGTGGTCGGCCAGGCGCGTGCCATCCGCCTGACGACGATGGCCTTGCTGGCCGGCGGTCACGTGCTGCTGGAAGGCAACGTCGGTGTCGGCAAGACGACGCTGCTGCGCGCCTTCGCGCGCGCCATCGGAGGCGGCTTCGAGCGCATCGAGGGCACGGTCGACCTGATGCCCAACGATCTGATCTACCACGCCTACATCGATGCCGAAGGCCGGCCCCGGGTGGAGGCTGGACCGCTGCTTGGCCATGGGCCGGATCTGGCGGTTTTCTTTTTCAATGAGATCAACCGCGCGCGGCCCCAGGTGCAATCGCTGCTGCTGCGCGTGATGGCCGAGCGCAACGTGCGCGCTTTCAACCGCGACAGCGCGCTGCCATACGTCACCGTGTTCGCCGATCGCAACCGGGTCGAGCGGGAGGAGACTTTCGAGCTGGCGGTGGCCGCGCGCGACCGCTTCATGATCGAGGCGTCGATCGACGCGCCGGTCGACGACGACCTGCGTTGGCGGCTGATCAGCGAGCCCGAGTTCTACGACCCGGATCAGTTGCTCGAGCGGGTTGCGCCGGCCGTGCTCGATTTCCGCCTGCTGCGCGAGTGCGCCGCGCCGATCCAGCGCTCGGTGCGTGCCAGCGACGCGCTGCGCCGCTATGCGCTGGCGCTGTGGGATACGCTGAACCGGCCCGCCGCGTGCGGCATCGGTTTGGAAGAGGCGGACGTCGGGCGGCTGTTGCTGGCGGGGCCGAGCCCGCGCGGCCTCGCCATGCTGATCCGGATGGCGCGCGTGCGCGCCTGGCTCGACGGCCGCGACTACCTGATTCCGGAGGACCTGCGCGAGCCGTGGCACGAGGTGATGACGCACCGACTGGTGCTGGATCCCGTGTTCGAACTGCGCCGCGCCGAACTGGTGCCGCGTCTGCTGGCCAGGGTCCTGGACCGCGTCGCCACGCCGTGACAGGATCGTCGAACCAGGAAATCCTGTACCGGCTGGCGCGCCGCCCGCTGAGCGGCCGGCCCGGGCTGCATCGCTCGCGCGCGCCAGGCTCAGGCCTGGACGTGCACGGATTCACCGCGCTGGCGAGCTACCCGGACGCGCGCCGGCTCGATCTGCACGTTTCAGCGCGCGACCCGTTCGGGCGGTGGATCGTGCGGCTGCCGCGCCAGCGTTCCAGCGCCGCGCTGCTCGTGCTGGCCGACCTGTCCGCCTCGATGAGCTTCGGCGACGCCCCCCGCAAGCAGGATGCGCTGGCCGACCTGATCGACGCGCTGGGCCATTCGGCCTGGCGCGTCGGCGATGCGGTCGGCTTCGTTGGAGCCGACGAGACCGTTCGGGAGCAATGGACGCTCGCGCCCACTCGCAGCCGCGGCGCGACCGCCGAGCTGGCGCGCCGCCTGCGCGAGGCGCGGCTGCAGGGACGCAGCGCCGGCGCGATGGATCTGGCCGCCCATCGATTCGGCGGCCGGCGCGACGCGCTCGTTTTCCTGGTGTCGGATTTTCACTGGCCTGCGCGACAGCTCGACGCCGTATGCTCGGTGCTGGCTGCGAGCGACGTGGTGCCGGTCGTGTTGTGGGCAGCTCACGAATTCGACCGCTGGCCGCGTCGCGGGCTGGCCGAGCTGCAGGACCTGGAAAGCGGCGAGCGTCGCACGGTGTGGTTCCGGCCGACGCTGGCCGGCGCGATGGCGCGGGCCGGGGCGCTGCGGCGGCGTGACCTGCGGCGGCGCTTTGCGCTGCAAGGCTGGCGCCCCTTCTTCTGCGACGGCCCCTTCGATGCGACCGCGCTCAATGAGTACTTCCATGGCGAAGACCGCGCGGTTTGAGCGCAAGGGGCGCCCAGCGACGACCCTCACCCCCGACCCCTCTCCCACGCAGTGGGAGAGGGTCGGGGTGAGGGCCTCGCTGTGCGCCGTGCTCGTTTTTCTGCCCACGCTCGCGCACGCCCTGGTGCTGCAGACGGTCGAGCCGCGCGCGTTCGGTTACACGGTCGGCGACGCGCTCGAGCGCCGCGTGCTGGTCGATCGGGCGCGTGACGGAGTCGTTGATCCGGCCAGCCTGCCCAAGCCTGGCCGCACCGGCCGCTGGTTCCAGCTGCGCGAGGTGACGGCCCTGCCGGACGGACTACGCTTGGCCTACCAGATCGTCAACGCGCCGCCGCAGCCCGACCAGGAGAACCTGCCGGCGCTTGGCCTGCGGGTGATCGGCCCCGACGGGCAGCCACACGATGCCGAGATCGCCCCGTTCACCGTGACCATGGCGCCGGTCGCGCATTTCGGTCCCTACGATGTGATCCAGTCTGCCGATGTGCGGCCGGACCTCGAGGCGCCGGCGATCGACACCTCGGCGAGCCGCAGCCGCGTGCTCGCCTGCGCGGCGGCGCTGCTGGCCTTGAGCGCGCTGCTGTGGGCGCCCAGGCTGCTTCGGCGCCTGGCGTGGAGGAAGGTCGGGCCCTTCGCGCGCGCCCGGCGCGCCTTGCGCCGCCTGCCCGCGCGCGGCGACGACATCGAAGCGCGTCGCCAGGCGCTGCGCCGCCTGCACCAGGCGCTCGACGAAACGGCGGGACTCACGCTGGCGCTGGACAACGTGGAACTGCTGTTCCAGGCGCAACCGTGGCTCGCGCCGGCGCGTGCGCAGGTCGAGGCACTGTTCGCCGATTCGCGCGCCACGTTCTTCGGCCACTCACCGCCTCCGCCCCTGGCGCGGCTGGTCGGGGCGGCCTCGCAGTGGGCCGAGCTGGAGCGGCGGCGATGAGCATCGCGTTCGAGCACCGCGTCTGGTTGTGGCTGCTGCCGCTGGCGCTGCTGCCTTGGCTGCCGAGCGCGCGCAGTGCCCAGGCGTGGTACCCGGCGCTGCAATGGATCGCGCCGGACCGGCTTTCGCGCTGGGCCGGATGGCTGTTGCGCGCCTGCGCGAGCCTCGCGATCGCATCGCTCGTGGTGGCGCTGGCGGCGCCGCGCTCACCCGAAACGGCCGTCGAGACGGTCGGGCAAGGCGCGGAGATCGTCGTGTTGCTCGATCGCAGTCTGAGCATGGACCAGCCGTTCGGCAGGCCGTCCAACGCCGTTCTCGACCTGGGCGGCGTCACCAAAGCGCAGGTCGCCCAGCGGCTGATCGGCGATTTCGCGCGGCAGCGCGCCGACGACCTGTTCGGCCTGGTGCTGTTCAGCACCCTGCCGTTGCCGGTGCTGCCGTTCACGCAGCGCCAGGATGTGATCCAGAGCGCGATCGCCGCGACCGGGTTCGGCCGCGCGCTGGGAGACACCGACGTCGGACTCGGGCTGCTGGCCGCGGCGTCCTACTTCGACGGCCGCGCGTACTCGGGCTCGCGCGTGGTCGTGCTGGTATCCGACGGCGGAGCGCAGCTCGACCCAGTGGCGCGCGAGCGGATCTCGGATGCCTATGCGCGCAATCGGATCGCGCTTTACTGGCTGTACATACGCTCCCGCTTCGGCCCGGGCCTGTCCACCACCGGTCCGACCGACTCGTCTGCCGACGACGCGATTCCGGAACGCGCGCTGCATCGGTTCTTCCGCAGCCTGAAAACGCCGTATCGCGTCTACCAGGCCGAAGACGCCGACGCGCTGCAGAAGGCCATCGCGGACCTCGGGCGTCTGGAACGCGCACCCTTGCAGCTGCGCCTGCTGCAGCCTGGCGACGACCTGCGCCGCTGGCCTCTCGCGCTCGCGCTGGCCGCGGCCGGCGTGCTGGTGTGCGCCAACCTGTGGACCATCGCGCCATGGCAGCGCCTGTCGTGAGCAGCGCGCTGCGATTCGCGCTGCTGGCGCTGGGCGTCGCGCTGGCCGCGGCGCTGGCGCTCGAATCGTGGCGGCTGGACCGCGCGCTGCACGTGAATCGCGAACTGGCGGCGCGCATCGCCAACCCCGCGCTGCCGGGTGCGCCGGCGGTGGACGATCCGCGCCTGTGGATCGCGGCTGCGCGACAGCCGGCCGCCGCGGGGGACATCGCGCAAGCCGCCGCCTTGCTGCGGCGGGCGGCCGATGTGTCGCGCGACGGCGTGCGCCAGGTCGCGCTGTACGACCTGGGCAACCTGTACCTGCGCGAAGCGCTCAGAGTGCAGGCGAGCGGCGCCGACGCTTCGGCCCTGCCGCTTTTCGAGCTGGCCAAGGAAAGCTATCGGGCCGTGCTGCTGGAGCGTCCCGCGCTGTGGGACGCCAAGTTCAATCTGGAGCTGGCGCTGCGCGCGGCGCCGGATGCCGATCCCGACGACGCGGGCGCTCCGCCGATCCTGACGGGCGAGCGCTCGGTTACCACGATGCGAGCCTTCACACTCGGCCTGCCGTGATGTCGGCTTTGCGCTCGCGACCGGATCGCGCGGCCGCTTCGCCCTGGAAGGTGCGCACCGCACTGCTGGCAGCGGCTGCGCTGACGGCGCTGGCGCTCGCGGCGCCACGCCCCGTGCTGCCGCGCCGCGTGTTCGACGGCATCGTGGTGCTCGATATCACGCAGAGCATGAACACGCTGGACGCGCTGATCGACGGCCGGCCGGCCAGCCGCCTCGCGGCCGCCAAGTCGCGCCTGCATCGCGCGCTGGCCCGTTTGCCGTGCGGCGCGCGACTCGGATGGGGTGCCTTCACCGAGTACCGAAGCGCCGTGCTGCTGCTGCCGGTGGAGGTGTGCGCCAATTACGCGGAGCTCTCGGCGACGCTGGACCGGATCGACGGCACGATGGCTTGGGCCGGCGGCAGCGAGATCAGCAAGGGCCTGATGTCGGCGCTCAGGATCAGCGCGCGCATCCCCGGGCATCCGGCGGTCGTGTTCTTCACCGACGGCCACGAGGCCCCGCCGCTGCGTGCCGACTACGTTCCGGTGCTTCCGGACGACGCCACCGATCCGCACGGAATGATCGTGGGCGTCGGCGGCGACACGCTGCGCCCGATTCCCAAGTACGACCCCACCGGGCAGCCGCTCGGCGTCTGGGGTCCGGAGGAGGTGTTGCAGGCGCCGCCGCAGCTCGCAGCGGGCGAGCCGCAGCGGCCGGTCGATCCCGGCGCGGTGGCCGGCACCGAGCACCTCAGCTCATTGAAGCAAACGCACCTGCAGGAACTGGCCGCACTGACCGGACTCGGCTACGCGCGGCTGCAGCCGACCACCGACGTGGCCGCGATCCTGCAGGACGACCGAGCCACGCGCAGCCTGCCGGCGCCGGCGGACCTGCGCGCACCGCTGATCGCCCTCGCACTGGCGCTGCTCGTGTTCGCGATCGGGCCGGCGCGGCGCCTGCCGACGGCGATCCTGCGCCGCCGGCGCGCGCCCCGGCCGTCTCAGTCGTACTTGATGTAGCGGAAGCGCTGATCGTCGCGCGGTGTGCCTTCCAGCGGCCCGCCTTCCAAGCCCGGCTGCCACTGGATCACCTCTTCGATCTTCTTCGCGAGTGCGAAGTCCTTGTCGGTGATTCCCTTGGCCGTGTGCGTGCACAGCTTCACGATCACGAACGCATACGACACCGCCAGGTCCGGATGGTGCCAGGCCGCTTCGGCCAGATGGCCGATCGCATTGATAACCATCAGCGTGCCCTTCCAGCCTTCGGTTCGGTACTTGCGTCGGATCCAGCCGCTCTCGTAGGTCCAGTGCGGGTTCTCCGCCGCGAGCCGCTGCGCCACTTGTTCCTCCGAGTAGACCGATTCCTTTGCCGGTGTGGTCATTGCGATGCTCCTTCGTGGGCGCTGATATTTGCGTGAATGCTAATCGCTGCCGTCTGCGTGCTGCCCGTGCGGGCGATGCCGTATGTGATCGGCGAATCTGATCGGCGGTTCAGCGTCGCCAGGATCGGTTGAGCAATGGTGCGGCACAGCACAAGAAAGCACGCCGCAGCATGATCTGCATCAATCTCGGCGCGCTAAGGCGCCGTAATTTGCTCGATGCAACGCGGATTGTCCAACAACACAAACCGACACGCACGGACGGTCGTCCCGGTAAGGCCGCGCACTCGATGCGGTCTCATCGTCGGCGGTCCAAGCAGCGTTAGGTGGAGACTGCAATCGGCGTCCGGCGCGGCCGCAAGGGTTCGCAAGGAGGAGCCCCGCGGTCGATTGGACGATAACTGGCAAGGAGACACACATGCATGGAGGCCTGCGCTTTCTGTTAGTCGCAGCGGCCGCGGCAGGACTGGCGGCAACCGCGATGGCGAATTCGGAGCTGGCGAAGCTCGAAGCCAATCCGGACAACTGGGCGGCGCAAAACGGGGACTTCGCCGAGACGCGCTACAGCAAGCTGGATCAGATCAACAAGAGCAACGTGCACAAGATGCAGGTTGCGTGGACCTTCTCGACCGGCGTTCTGCGCGGTCATGAAGGCGGACCGCTGGTGATCGGCGACACGCTGTACGTGCACTCGCCATTTCCGAACAAGGTGTTCGCGATCAGCCTGGAAGACCAGACGATCAAATGGAAGTACGAACCCAAGCAGGATCCGTCGGTCATTCCGGTGATGTGCTGCGACACGGTCAACCGCGGCCTGGCCTATGCGGAAGGCAAGATCTTCCTGCTGCAGGCCGACACCACGCTGGTCGCGCTCGACGCCAAGACCGGCAAGGTGGTCTGGTCGGTGAAGAACGGCGATCCGAAGGTCGGAGCCACCAACACCAGCGCCCCCTTCATCATGAAGGACAAGGTGATGGCCGGCATCTCCGGCGGCGAGTTCGGCGTGCGCGGCTACATCGCCGCCTACGACATCAACACCGGCAAGCAGGTGTGGAAGGGCTACAGCATGGGTCCGGATTCGGACATGCTGATCGACCCGAGCAAGACGATGACCTACGTCGACGGCAAAATGGTGCCGGTCGGCGCGGATTCGTCGCTGAAGACCTGGCAGGGCGACCAGTGGAAGATCGGCGGCGGCACGACGTGGGGCTGGTATGCCTATGACCCGCAGCTGAACCTGATGTACTACGGCTCGGGCAACCCGTCGACCTGGAACCCGGTGCAGCGTCCCGGCGACAACAAGTGGTCCATGTCGGTGTGGGCCCGCGATGTCGACACCGGCGCGGTCAGGTGGGTCTTCCAGATGACGCCGCACGACGAGTGGGACTACGACGGCATCAACGAGATGATCCTGGCGGACATCCCGGTGCACGGCAAGCCGACCAAGGCGCTGGTGCATTTCGACCGCAACGGCTTCGGCTACACGATGGATCGCGTGACCGGACAGTTGCTGGTTGCCGAGAAGTTCGACCCGGCTGTGAACTGGGCCACGGGCGTCGACATGAAGACCGGCCGTCCGGTCGGAGTTCCGAAGTACTCGACCGAGCACAACGGCGTCGATGTGACCAGCAAGGACATCTGCCCGGCTGCCCTGGGCAGCAAGAACATGGAGCCTGCGTCGTTCGATCCGCAGACCGGCCACTTCTACGTCTCGACCAACCATGTGTGCATGACCTACGAACCGTTCAAGGTCGAGTACACGGCCGGCCAGCCCTACGTCGGCGCGACCCTGACGATGTTCCCGGGCCCGACCACCGCGACCAACGGCATGCAGGGCAGCATGGGCGCCTTCATCGAGTGGGACGCCGGCACGGGCAAGATCGTCAAGTCGCACGCAGAGAAGTTCTCGGTGTGGAGCGGCGGACTGACGACCGCCGGAGGCATCGCCTGCTACGGCACGCTCGAGGGCTACCTGAAGTGTGTCGATGCGAGCGACGTCAACAAGGAGCTGTACAAGTTCAAGACGCCGTCGGGCATCATCGGCAACGTCAACACGTGGAGCTACAAGGGCCGCCAGTACATCGGCGTGCTGTCCGGAGTCGGCGGCTGGGCCGGCATCGGCATGGCCGCGGGCCTGGAAAAGGACACCGACGGTCTGGGCGCGGTGGGCGGTTATCGAGAGCTGGCCAAGTACACGGAGCTGGGCGGTCAGCTGACGGTGTTCGCGCTGCCGCAGTAACGGCAGACCCGTCTTTTCCAAGACTGAGCGCGCGAGCTTGCTCGCGCGCTTTTTTTTGCGGCGCCAGACATCGGATCGCCGGCCTGACGACCGCAGATGCGTCAGCGGTACTTCAGA
>CAVTZO010000022.1:0-100986 GCA_963739145.1 uncultured beta proteobacterium | reverse complement strand
CGGGATTTGGAGCGCTATCGCACCGAGCGATCTTGATCCGGCGCAGGTATCGAGCAGCGTGGCCTGGCGTACAGAACTTCTCCCAAGCCAGGACTATGGTTGATGCAGCATGCGGGAGCTTCCCGCTGCACCAAGATTGAGGATGCAGATCATGAGCATGTATGCGGATTACGTTGCCACGATGCAGACGCAGCTGAAGAACTGCGGATGCGAACGTCGACGCACTCGCCGCCGAAAGCAGGACTGCAAGCGACCAGGCGCGCACGGCGTATGAAACGAATCTCTTGCAATTGCGCGAGAGCCGCGCTGCAGCGCAGAAGACCTTTTCAGCAACTCAGTGCTGCCAGTGAATCGGCGAGCGTGCAGATGCAGGCCGGAATGGAAGGAGCCTGGGCGACGATGCAAAAGGCGCTGGAAAAGGTGTCGTCCGATCTGAAAACTGGAAGCCAGCCATAACCGTTCGGGCTATCGCCAGAACAGCGCGAGAAAGGATTGCCGACGCAACGTCGGCTTGACAACGTGGCGATCGCCAGGTCTCGTCGCGTCCCAACCCGTTGATCTTTCTGGCGTCCCCGCGCCAAACCGACGCCAAGCCTCAACCCAAAAGCCTCCAACAATCATACGGTTACGCAGGGGTGCCGGTCGCCAAACAAGAACGCGCAGGATCCGCGCAAACCGAGAACACCGAAAGCTGCCCCCTGAAAAGGGGGGACTATAGTGGCCCTCCGATCCAGGTAGCGACGGAGGTGTCAGATGGCGCAACGACCTCTGCGCGGCAGCGAACGCGGGCCCATGCCGGGATGCAGCTCGACGGGAAAGGCGGACCCGAAGGAGCGGCTCGAGGTCACGATCCTTCTTAAGCGGCAGTCGAGCGACGTGCTCGGCGATCGCGTCGCGCGCCTGGCACGAGGAGAGCGGTCGGACCAGCCGATGACGCGGGAGGATTTCGCGCGCCAGTTCGGCGCGCACCCGGAGCACCTCGCCGCGATCCGCAAGTTCGCAGCCACCTTCGGCCTGACGGTCGAACGCGAGCACGCCGCCCGTCGTACCGTGATGCTGTCGGGAACCGTCGAGCAGTTCAACAAGGCCTTCGGCGTCGACCTGCAGCGCTTCGAGGGGCCCGCAGGCTCGTACCGCGGCCGGGTCGGCGCGGTCAAGCTGCCCGAGGAACTGCAGGACATCGTCGACGGCGTGCTCGGCCTGGACAATCGCCCGCAGGCCAAGCCTCACTTCCGGCGCCGCCCGCAGGCCACGGCGGCGATTGCGCCGCGCGCCAGCGCGACCACGTTCACCCCACCGCAACTCGCGGCGCTTTACAGCTTCCCGCCGGCCGGCGGCCAGGGCCAGACGATCGCGATCATCGAGCTCGGAGGCGGCTACAACGCCGCCGACGTCGCCGCGTACTTCGCCGAACTGAGCATCCAGGCGCCCAACGTGCTGACCGTCGGGGTGGATGGTGCCACCAACCAGCCAACCGGCGATCCGAACGGACCCGACGGCGAGGTCGAACTCGACATCGAAGTGGCCGGCGCGATCGCGCCTTCCGCGACGATCGCCGTCTACTTCGCGCCGAATACCGACGCCGGGTTCCTGGACGCCGTGACCAGCGCGGTGCACGACACGGCCAACAAGCCGTCGGTCGTCTCCATCAGCTGGGGCGGGCCGGAATCGCAGTGGACGCAGCAGGCGATGACGGCGATGGACCAGGCATTTCAGGCCGCCGCCGCGCTGGGCGTGACGATCTGCGTCGCCTCCGGCGACAACGGCTCCAGCGACGGCGTCAACGACGGCGCCGATCACGTCGATTTCCCGGCCTCCAGCGGCTTCGCGCTCGCCTGCGGCGGCACCTCGCTGCAGGCCAGCGGCGGAAAGATCACCGGCGAAACGGTGTGGAACGACGGCGGGTCGGGAGGCGCTACCGGCGGAGGGGTCAGCACCGTCTTTGCGCTACCGCCGTATCAGAAGGGACTGCACGTCACGAGTGCGAGCGGCAACACCGCGTCGCTGTCCAATCGCGGCGTGCCCGACGTCAGCGGCGACGCCGATCCGGTCACCGGATACAACGTCCGCGTGGACGGCTCCGACGCGGTCATCGGCGGCACGAGCGCCGTGGCTCCGCTGTGGGCGGGGCTGATCGCCTGCATCAACGCCTCGCGGGGCGCGCCGGTGGGCCTGGTGCAACCGCTGCTCTACCCGTCGCCGGGCGCATTCAACGACATCACGCAGGGCAACAACGGCGACTTCGCCGCCGCCCCCGGGTGGGACGCATGCACGGGTCTGGGCTCGCCGAAGGGCAACGCGATTGCCGCCGCCCTGAGCGTAAAAGCGGGTTCCTGACACGGACCCTTCTTCCGTTTCCCGTCTGCCGGGGGACGGCAACGCAAGCGGCGATCCGGGGCTTGGCGGTGTGCAGCGGTGGGTCGCTCTGCAATGCTGCGAGCACGCAAGTGGGGTATTCTTTACTTCATTCAAACGTCTAACTGGAGGAGGAAAAAGGATGGCCAAAAAACAGGATGTCGCCGAACGTTCCGTCGTCGGACGCCGCAGTTTCGCCAAGGCGGCCGGCATTGGCGGTTGTCTCGCCCTGGCGGGCGCCTCGACCGAGGTCTTCGCGGCTGCCGGCAAACCGGATACCTGCTGCAGCCTGGCGCCCTACTTCGAGGTCAACGAAGGCAAGCTCGAGGAGTTCAAGGCCCTTGGGCCGAAGTTCGTCGAGCTCACGAGCCACGAGAAGGGTGTCCTTTACTACGCGTTTTCGTTCGACGGCAAGGCCGCGCATTGTCGCGAGGGCTACAAGGACGCGGCCGCCCTGCTGGCGCATCTGAAGAACGTGGACGCAGTGCTGAAGCAGGCGCTGGCGATCTCCAAGATCACGCGTCTGGAGGTTCACGGCCCTGCCGCCGAACTCGACAAGTTGCGCGAGCCGTTGAAAGGCTTGAGCCCGCAATACTTCACCCTGGCGCAGGGCGGCTTCCGCCGTTAAGCGGCCCGCTGCGCGGGTCCGGTCGGCTGGCGCCCGCCGGACCCCCGTAGTTTCCCGATCAAGCGAGCGCGACATGTCCAAAGCGATTCATACGATGATCCGCGTCCTCGACCTCGATCGGTCGCTGCGCTTTTATCGCGACGTCCTGGGCATGGAGGAGTCGTACCGGCTCGATTTCCCGGACTTCGCCCTTTCGTACCTGCGCAACGGCGAGAACGACTTCGAGATCGAGCTGACCCTCAACAAGGGCCGGCAAGAGGCGTACACACACGGCACGGGCTACGGGCACATCGCGGTGGTCGTACCCGATGCGTCCGCCGAGCGCGAACGCGTCGTCAAGCTCGGCTACCAGCCGGCCGAGGTGAAGGAATTCAAGCGCGACGGCGAGTTGCTGGCGCGCTTCTTCTTCATCCAGGACCCCGACGGCTACAAGATCGAGGTGCTGGAGCGGCACGGGCATTACCGCTGAAACACATCGGCCCCGATCCATGTGACTTTCGATACCTGTCAACGCTTCGATTGATCGATATCGTGACTTCACGCTCTGAAGGAGCCGTGAAGCCATGTGCAAACGCCCAGCGTTCCGTTCCAACCCGCCCCCCGGGCGGGGCGCGGCACGGCTGATACTGGGCGCTGCACTCGTCGGGTTCGGACTGGTTGCGCCCGTTGCGAGGGCGGAGACCCACGAGGCGACCGAGTTTTCCGTGCCCGCCGGATCGCCCGACGAATACATGCAAGCGGGCGCCGCGTTCGCACGCGAACTGCATCCGAAGGTCGAGATCTCCTACTGGGATTCGCAAATCGGGTCACTTTCCGTGTCGCGCATCGAAGGCGACCGCGTCAGGTGCATCCTGCGTACATCGCCCGGCGTCGAAGAGGCCTTGAAGCCGCTGGGGCGTTTTCTCAACGGGCGCATCGAGCCGAAGGCGCAGGCCATGTTCGCCCTGGCCCACGAGGTCGGACACTGCAAGCTGCGTGACGCATTCCTGAACCGACCCGACGGTCGCGCGGCCGATGCCAGCGTTTTCCCCTGGCTCGCCCAGGAAGCTGCGGCCGACGCCTACGGAATCCTTTCGGTCGAGCGCCGGCTCGGAGAAAACGTTCCGGTGCGCCAGGCGGTGATCCTGTCGCGCATGCTGAGCTCGGCCATGTATCACGACCCGAATCACGCAACCGGCCATTACCTGTCCGACGCGCTGGCTCTGTGCCAGCACAACCGCGACGATTCCGACGCCGTGCAATGCGCGATTGCGACCGCCTACTACACGGTCGGGAGCCTCGTCAACGATGAAGATGGTTCCCCCCACGCAGTCGACTCCAAGCCGGAACTCTTCTACGAACTGGGTTTTCAGAAGGTGGCGCAGACCCTGCGCGTGTACCAGAGCATCGCCCAGTACAAGGCGCAGTTCGCCGGTGCCGACCTGAGGCGCTTCGCGTTCAACGAGGTTTCCAGGGATGGCCAATCGCGCTACATCACGGCAGTCAGCAGCCAGCAGCATGCCGACACGACGCACGGCCTGGCCGACTATTACGGGTTCAAGACGGGAAAACTGGTCACCGACGACAAGCGCAACGTCATTGCGCTGCGAATCGACGGCGCGGATGAGCTGGACTGGCTGCTGACGCTGGGAGCCGTGGTCCACACCGAGGACGGGGAGACCCTGCGCAAGGGCGACACCGGACCCTGACCGACCTGCCTCGGACTGTGCCTGTCGATCGAGCACTGCGCAGCGCACACGTTGTCGTGCGCTGGCGCACCGACTGCCTTTTACATTGCGCCCAGACTGCAGCAGCTTGGATGAATCAGAGGTTGATCATGAGAGTCGACGGCCAGGTGACCGGCAATGCCGCCACATCGGGGGCGGATGAGAAGGATTCGTCGATCTATGACTTCAGCACCTACGCCGAGGGGATGGAAGGGGTGCGTCTGCTGATGCAGAGCGGCTTCGATGGAGCGGATTTGTGGCTCGCCGCTAAAAGGCGTCGAGGCGAGTTGTTCGCAAGAAAGGCGGGCCCGCAGATGTTGATGATGCATGGCAACTCTGTCGAAACCGCCAAGGCGCACGGTGTGCTGGTCGAAAATACCAATGCTTTGATCGAAGACTGGTTGCGATTTCGGTAATTCCGCGCTCAGCCCACGAGATAGACGATCAGAAGAATCAACAGGATCGTTCCGATAAGCCCGCCGCCGATATACATGTTCATCTCCACTTTGGCTTACCTGCCACATGCATTAAATACCGGTCGACCCAAGACGTCGGTGCGCCACCGCTCTTTGCGCATGTAACCCTTGAAGCAGAGCACGGGTGAGCGGCAGCGCATGACGATGTCCAGAGGATCGTGCGTAAGCGCGACGCGCGAAGGGTCTTGCTTCGTTCGATCGTCCACCGACAAGTTCCGTGTCACAGATTGAAATCGGGCTTGGCGTTCCAGCGCTCAGTGACGCCAGGCACAAGCGGCTGGTCCACACCGGGAACATGATGCTCGATCAAGCCTCCGATCCGGCCGAGGTTAATCGCCGAATCGCCCGGTCGAGGATCCAATGCTCGTTACGCCGAATCGCACAAGACACCGACACCAAGCAACTGGAAGTTAGTTTCTCTTCCCCATGCGTAAGACCTACCGCAATTGCAGTTCCGGCTGCGTACGCCACCGAACGGAACCGCTCTGCCGGCGATACCAGAATCCGCCAAACCTTAACCGGCATGGAGTGAATCGATGAGCGCACGAGCCGGGACCTGGGCGATAGTACTTGCGGCGGGCGATGGCACGCGGCTTTCCACCCTGACGACCGACGAGCGCGGCGAGGTCGTGCCTAAACAGTTCTGCTCCCTGAACGGGGCCCCCCGCTCCTGCAGGAAGCAGTGCAGCGAGCCCGGCGCATCGTTCCGCGCGAGCAGGTTTGCGCAATCGTCGCGCGCAAGCACGAGTCTCATTGGCGGCAGCTGCTCTGGTCGCTTCCGACGACGAATGTCATCGTCCAGCCGAGCAATTGCGGGACTGCCAATGGCGTGCTGCTTTGCCTGCTGCGCATCCTCGAGCGCGACTCGCTTGCACGCATCCTGTTCCTGCCCGCCGATCACTACGTGCGCAACGAGCCCGTGCTTGCTGACACCGTGCGTACGGCTTCGATGCTCCTAACTCGCGATCGCGACAGTGTCATTCTTGTCGGTATCAAGCCCGACGCCGCCGATCCCGAAGTCGGTTACATCGTCCCCGGAGAGTCGATCGATGCCCATACCAGCCGCGTCACGCGGTTCGTGGAAAAACCACCAGTCGCCACGGCGCGCGACCTCATCGCCGTGGGCGCCGTCTGGAACAGTTTCATATTCATGGCATACGCGCAAACTCTGCTCGCGCTGACACGCGGCGGCATGCCGGGGATCGTTGCAGACATGACGACCGCTCTGGTCGGGCACCGCGGGTTTGACGCGCGCGCGCGCGCGCTCGATGCGCTGTACGAACGCCTCCCGGTGATGGATTTTTCGCGCGCGATCGTTCAGGGTGCCGAATCGGCATTCCGGGTCAGTACGGCACCGGCCTGCGGTTGGGCCGATCGTGGTACGCCTCAGCGCGTCGCACAGACGCTGCAGCGTCTCCGGCGGAGCCCTGCACACAAGCCACGGGTGGGTGCTCATCGCGAACCCGCGTCTGTCGATCTCGCCCAGAAACTGCAGCACCTCGTCGCGGCAACCTGACCATCGCAGCGGCGCGCGACACGGTTGGAGCTCATAACTCTGCGCGCGCCCCCCGTGCCAATATGATGTGAGACACCGCCCTTCGCGAATTTAGAGAGCAAAGGCAGGTAGCTCATGAGCAGTTTATCGAACGGATCGTTGCCGCAAGGCGTGGCCGGTGTTCCGGCGGATGCCGCGGCGCAAGGAGCCCGTAGGGCGACTGCAGACGCGGCATCCGCCGCCTCGACGGCGCCGAACCCGGAAGTTGCAGCAACCGCCAAGCGGCGGCAGTTTTCCAGTGCCGAGAAACGCCGGATTCTTGGCGCAGCCGACCATTGCAAGAAACCGGGCGAGCTGGGCGCGTTGCTGCGCAAGGAAGGCATCTATTCGTCGATGCTGGCGAATTGGCGTAAGCAGCGCTCGCGCGGCGAGTTCGGTCCTGCGGTGGCGGCGCCCAAGCGTGGTCGCAAACCGGATCCGGCTTCGGCCGGCGTGCACAAGAACCAGCAGCTGCAGCGCGAGATCGACCGACTGCGCCGGCGCCTGGCGCAGGCGCAGGAGATCATCGAGGTCCAAAAAAAACTCTGCACCCTGCTTGGATTGCCAACGGCCGAGGCGCCGCAGGAGACCGACTGATGGACGGGGTCGATTGCCTCGAGCCCTCGGTCGGTGTGGTGCGCGCGTGCGCAACCCTCGGCGTGAACCGCGCCCGCGTCTATCGGGTGCGCGCCCGGCGCTGCCACCTGGCTGGAGCCAATGCACGACGCGGGCCGCGTCCACGGCCGCCGCTGGCGTTCACTGGCGCCGAGCAAGACGCGCTGCTGCAGGTATTGAACAGCGAGCGTTTCGCCGACATGGCGCCCGCCAGCATCCACGCCACGTTGCTCGACGAGGGTCGGTACCTGGGCTCGGTGCGCACCATGTACCGGCTGCTGGCCTTGAACGATGCGGTTCGCGAACGGCGCAACCAGCTCACCCATCCGGTCTATGCCAAGCCCGAACTGCTGGCCACCGGCGCGTGCGAGGTCTGGAGCTGGGACATCACCAAGCTCAAGGGACCGGCCAAGTGGACTTGCTTTCACTTGTACGTGATCCTGGACATCTTCAGCCGCTACGTGGTCGGCTGGATGATCGCCGCGCAGGAGCACGCCGAGTTGGCCGAGCAGCTGATCGCCGATTCCGTGGCCAAGCAGAACATCGAGCCTGGCACGCTCACGCTGCATGCTGATCGCGGCACCAGCATGCGCTCCAAGGCGGTGGCGCAGCTGCTGGTCGATCTGCAAGTCACCAAGACCCACAGCCGGCCGCATGTGTCCGACGACAACCCGTATTCCGAGGCGCAGTTTCGAACCCTGAAGTACCGGCCCGACTTTCCCGATCGCTTCGGCAGCATCGAGGACGCACGCGCCCATTGCCAGCGTTTCTTCCACTGGTACAACACCGAGCATCGTCACAGCGGTATCGGTTTCATGACGCCCGAGATCGTGCACTACGGTCGAACCGCTGACGTTCAGCGTCAGCGCGCGGCCGCCCTGGACGCCGCCTTCGACCTTCACCCCGAGCGCTTCAAAGGTGTCGCCCCTCAACCGCCGGCGCTACCCATCGCTGCCTGGATCAACCCGCCAAAAAAGGAGACCCAATCCACGACACCGAACTCGGCCACACTTTAATTAACTTGTAACCGGTGTCTCATTCCCATTGACACGCGCCGGCGCTGGCGCACCGAAACCGCCATGGCGCAAACAAAGGCGCTACCCCTACGTGCGTAAAAAATGCAAAGCCACAATAAGGATGGCACCAGAACGGGCCGTGGGCTTCCAGCGCGGCCCGAAAACGGCGAAAAAGCAAGCAGGTGACTCCGGAGGATACGCCGGGGCACCTGCCGCGGGTCCCGCCCGCAGCGATCGGCAGAGGCCTCAGAGCTTCAGACTCCAGCCCGATTGGTCGAGCTCGGTCCAAATGCACTTACATCATCAATCAGAAATAAGCACGGCGGCCGGCAAATCGCTGAATACTCTCTGCGTCGACAGGCAATCTCCGTGGGCAGTGAGCTCGCGTCCGCTCAAAAGATCCCGCCAGGCCCGGCCCTGCAGATTCTCGGGCAGCGCGATCGTGATGTCGGCGTCGAAGCTGCCTTTCTCCAGTCGGTACGGGAAGCGCGCCGTCAGGCTCAGTAATGCCTGTCCTTCGTATTGGCGCGCGAAAGCGCAGACAGACTCGGCCTGGGTACCGCGCGCCTCCAGACCCTGATAGTCGCCAGCCGCGAACAACTGCGCTGATTGCTGCCTGTATTTGAGCAGCGTCGTCAAGGTGGCAAGCTTGATCCGCGCATCCTGCCAGCTCGAAAAAAAGGTGCGCATCGCGCCACACCGGTCACGCTCGAGCGCAATTTCCACCTCATCCAGCAGCCGCCGCCTTTGGGCGTAATCCACGGGACGGCGATTGTCCGGATCGACCAGGCTCAAGTCCCACATTTCTGCTCCCTGGTAGATGTCGGGCAATCCTGGCGCAGTAAGCTTGATCACCGTTTGTATCAAACTGTTGTGCGCGCCGAGCGCGGCGATACGGTTGGCAAACGGCAAAAACGCACCCAAAAACACCGTCGATCGGCTCGACAGCAAGGCTGCATCGACAAAGGCCAAGGTGGCTTCTTCGTAAGCAACGTTCGGAATCGCCCAGGTCGAGTGCACGCGAGCCTCCCGCAGCGATTTACGCATCGCTTGCCGCAATCGTTCCGCGTACGGCCCTAAGGTGTCGGCATCCAGCTGCTCGGGCCGCAACAGGTCCGCCGGCCAACTGCCAAGAAGTAATTGCTAGAACAGGTATTCGTCATTGCAATCCGGCGCCGGTTCCGAGTCCGTCGCGCCCGGAGGGCCACGCAGAATCCGGCTGCAACTGAGGGTAACCCGGTGCCATTCGTCCGGTAGCTCGGACAATGCCGCAAGGCGCGCGCGCGTCTTCCCCACGCTTGGTGTCGTGCGTGGACGTTGCCAGCATCGCATGCGGCAGGCTATGCGCACGCTGCGCGTTTGCCTTGTGAAAGGCCGCCAGGGAAGTGCCGAAGCGCTCGGGCGCACCGCCCACTTCATTGAGCGCCACGAAGCGCTGGTAACGATAAAAGGCGGTGTCCTCGAGGCCCTTTGCCATGACGGGCCCGCTGTATTGCTGCAGCCGCATCACGCAACCCAGCGCGGATTGGCGGCTGAAGCCGCTTTGCGGCTGCCACATTGCGCCGCCGAGCAGCTGTTCGAGAAAATCGAAGACGCTCGGATCGCGTTCCAGGTCACTGCCGCGTGCACGTGCCAACGCCCATTCAACGTCACGCCGATCGCTGTCGGTTATGACGCCTTCGGCATCGACGTAAGTGCGGTAAGTGGGAAAGCAGGCGATCAGTTCCTTGAGCGCGCGGCGCAGCAGACTTTCGGTGAAATCGGCGGTGCGGGGATTCTGCCGGGCCAGGCGCGCCAGGTCGCGCGCGAGCACGTTGAGTTCTCCAGCCAATTCACCATCCATGACGCGCAATTTGCATTCCCGCACCAGTGAAACGAAGGTCCGTTGTTCGCCCACAAGCTCGGCATAGATCCCGGTGAATTTCTGTTCCGAATTCGAATCGATCAGAACGCCAAGCACCAGGTTCGCAAAGTCATAGCCGGTCGTACCTTCCACCGGCCACTCTTCGCGAAGGTGCTCGTGCGGCGCCAGTATCTTCTCGACGACGACATAAATGGGACGCCCGGGTGCTCCGACGGAAATGTGTGTGCGCAGGCGCCGCAGATACTCCTGCGGATTCTGCAGTCCGTCGATGTGGTCGATGCGCAGTCCGTCGACGGTGCCGTCGGCGAGCCACTCTAGGACCTTTCGATGCACGTGATCGAAAACCTCCGGCAGTTCAATGCGCAGCCCGGCCAGTTCGTTGATGTCGAAGAACCGACGGTAATTGATATCGTCGGCGGCGACCCGGAAATGCGCGACGCGCCAGTGCCGCTCCTGAATCAGATCGTGCAGTGCCCGCCAGCTGGCGGCGTCGCCCTCCTTGCCTTCGAAGCGGTCCAGCGCAACGTGCAGCGCCTCGCGCACGTCGGCGCAGGTTTGCACGCGTCGCGCCAGCTCAATCTTCAAGTCGCAGGCGCGTCGTACGATCTGCGGGCGTTGCGCGGTCAGCCAGGAAAACGGATCGCCGAGCCTTTCGAGGTCTGCGTGGCCATTGCCGAGTACGCGCTTGTAATGCAACGGCCAGATCGGCAGCTTGTGCGTGTCATAGGCCCATACCGCCAGTGTCCCGGTGGCGTCGTCAAACCTGAGCCGCAGCTTGCCCCGCTCAAGTTCCACGCCGTATTGATCGCCAAGCAAAGGTACCAGCACTTTCTCGTGCAAGTAACGGCGATCGGGGTCCCATTCGATGTCGAACCAACCGGCATATGCCGACTCCTGACCCCATTCCAGGACGTCCAGCCACAGAGGATTGTCGGCCCCGCCAACGCCCATGTGATTCGGGACCACATCGAGAATCAGGCCGAGCCGCTGGAGCTTCAGCGCAGTGCTCATGCGTCGGAACGAAGCGTCATCGCCGAGTTCGGGATTGAGCTGCGAGTGATCGACAATGTCGTAGCCGTGCAGACTGCCCGGGCGTGCCTTGAAAAGCGGCGAAGCGTACAGGTGGCTCACCCCACGGTTCAGTGGGGCCACCCGGGCACGATCACCGAGAATCGGTGAATGTGCCCCAATGGGAGGCGAGCGTCGGTTCGTTGTCGCACATAAGCGAAATGACGCTCCTTGCCTGCGCGTAAAGCGGATCGCTGTCCGCGGCAAGGGCGACACCGGTTCCTGACCGGCGTTTTGCCGGCACCGATGAATAACCATCGGAAGGACATTGGTAACCCGGCTAGCGGTCCGGGAACTTGATGTGCAGTGCTTCGATCAGGCTTTCGACCGTCAACAGCCGACTGAGCTGACTGCTCTCTTCGTCGAGCACCTTGTGGTGGATGTCGAACCGCTTGCCGATTTCCAACAACATTCCGATGATCTTGGTCGTCTCACGTTCAGTAAGCAGGTTGATCTGAAGACCCAGGTCCGAAGTTGCTGTCGGCCCGTCCATCATTTCCCCTGCCGATACGAACCGGGCGGGCGTTGTCCCCATGGAAAGGCTGCCGTGATGGCGGCCCACACCCTGAGGCCGCACGCAAGGACGGTTTCAAGGCGCTCAATGCTGCCCATTTCCTGCGATGCTGGCGCTTCGAAAACGAGCATATTTCACACTTGTATCGCCTGCTTCCGACGACTCGAGCGCTGGAAGGAGGGTTTCCTTTCACAAGGTCTGCCCGGCCCCGCGACGTCATGAAACCCTCGGATTCCCGAGCGGCGCCGCACCTTTCCGACCGATAAGGCCGAAACTCTGTCCATAGACTGGTCGCCGCTTTCATCGAGGGAGCCGCCATGCGCCTGCCGGTCGTCCATCTGTGCATCGTTCAACCTGCCGGGTATCTGCCGTCGCTGGGATTCCTCGATCAGGCGCGGTTCTTCCGACACCAGTTCCGTCGCCTCGGCGCCGAGGTCAGCATCGGCAAGAACCGCTTGCGCCATGGCGCGGTCAACTTCATATTCGGCGCGCACCTCGGCTTCGAGCCTTCGCTGCGCGCCCGCTACACCTGCATCTTCGTGAACCTGGAACAGCTGGGCGCCGGGGGCGCGACGGTGGCGCCGGCCTACCTGGAGCTGCTCGCCTCGTCGGCCGTGGTCGACTACGAGGCCGCGAACGTGCCCATGTATACGGCCCATGTCAACGACGTGCCCCTGGTGTCGTTCGCCCATGCGCCTTACCTGGTTGACCGGAACGCTGCGCCGCTCGATCAGCGCCCCATCGACCTGCTGTTCTTCGGTGTGATCAACGAACGCCGGCGCAAGCTGATCGCGGATGTCGAATCCTCGGGTCGCAAGGTCTCGGTCATGGTAGGGCTGTTCGGCCCTGAGCGCGACCAGTTCGTGCAGCAGGCCAAAGCCGTCTTCAACTGCCATTACTACGAATCGGCACGCTTCGAACAGGCGCGCGCCTTCCAATGCCTCTCGCTGGGAACGCCGGTCATCAGCGAAAGGGCAGCCGGCACCCGCCCCGCGCCGGCGTTCGAGGACAGCGTGTTCTGGGTGCCGACCAACGGAATGCGCGAGTTTTTCACCGACCGGTTCGGCTCCTCGCCGTTCTTCGAGGAGGCGCGAAGCAAGCTGGAAAATTTCCGCAGGCACGACGTCGCCGAACAGTACGCGGACGCACTGGCCTTCGCGGCCGGATATCAGCAGGTGCATGCGCAAGGCATCGACCGCGCGCCCTGGGGTCCGACTCACCTGCACATCGGGTCGGGCAAGGATTACAAGCCCGGCTGGCTCAATGTGGACGTGATGGAGGCGGCGCAACCCGACGTCGTGCTCGATCTGGCCAAGCCGCACTCGTTTCCGCTGCGCCTCGGCAGCTCGACGGTGGGGCCTGTCGAGCTTCGCCCGGCCAGCCTGCGCCTGGTGTACGCGAACAACGTGCTCGAACACGTGTCCGATCTGCCGCGCCTGATGACGAACTGCCTTGCCTTGCTGCAGCCCGGCGGGGAAATGCTGATCGAGGTCCCCTACGAACGCGCTCCGACGGCATGGCAGGACCCGACCCATGTGCGCGCGATGAACGAGAATTCCTGGATCTACTACGCGGAGTGGTTCTGGTACCTCGGCTGGTACGAGTGGCGCTTCCAGGTCAAACAGCTCGTCTTTCTCGACGCGAAGCTTGCCGAATGCGCCAGGGAGTCGGCGCATTTCATGCGGGTGATTCTCGCCAAGGTTGCCACGACCCTGGGCGAGAAGATGACCGCACGAGCCGCGCAGCCGGGTTTCGGCGGACTGCCCGACGACCTGCCGAGCCTCGACTGTCAGGATGCTTTGCTGGCGTGCCCGCCGGCCGCCGCGGCGCAACCTGCGCCGGAACCCGATGGACAGCCCCGCGAAATGTCCGTCTAAGTCGCACCTTATCGACCCTCCCCGGAAAACCTTGCGGTCTAGAGTTTTACAAGACCAGACGACGCGGGCCGGGCACAGGCCCGCTCTGAACAGGGGGCGGTGATGGACAAAGTGTTGGTTACCGGCGGGGCCGGCTTCATCGGATCGCACCTTTGCGATCGCCTGATCGAGATGGGGGCCGACGTCCTGTGCGTGGACAACTACTTCACGGGCACGCGCCAGAATGTCAGCCATCTGCTCGCGCATCCCCGCTTCGAGATGCAGCGGCACGACGTCACGTTTCCGCTCTACGTCGAGGTCAACCAGATCTACAACCTGGCGTGCCCGGCATCGCCCGTCCACTATCAGTTCGATCCGGTGCAGACCACCAAGACGAGCGTTCACGGCGCCATCAACATGCTCGGGCTTGCCAAGCGCGTCCGTGCCCGGATCCTGCAGGCATCGACGTCCGAGGTGTACGGGGACCCGGAAGTGCATCCACAGCCCGAGGGGTACTGGGGCAGGGTCAATCCGGTGGGCCCTCGCAGCTGCTACGACGAAGGCAAGCGTTGCGCCGAGACCCTGTTCTTCGACTACTGGCGTCAGCATCGCCTGCGGATCAAGGTGGTCCGGATCTTCAATACCTATGGGCCGCGGATGCAGATGGATGACGGTCGCGTGGTCAGCAACTTCATCGTTCAGGCCTTGCGCGGCGAGGACATCACGATCTACGGCGACGGGCGGCAAACGCGCAGCTTCTGCTATGTCGACGACCTGGTCGAAGGGCTGCTGCGGATGATGCTGACGCCCGACGACGTCACCGGGCCGATCAATCTGGGCAATCCGGGCGAGTTCAGCATGCTCGAGCTGGCCGAGGCAGTCCTGGACCTGGTCGGCTCGAAAAGCCGCCTGGTGTACAAGCCGCTGCCGGCGGACGATCCCAGGCAGAGAAAGCCCGACATTTCGATGGCGCAGCGCGTGCTCGAGTGGGAACCGTCGGTGCAGCTGCGCGAAGGCCTGCGCGAGACGATCGCCTATTTCCGGCGACTGATGGAACTGCCAGCCGGGCAGCGCGTGCATCTGCCGTCGATGACGGCGCCGGCCGCAGCCGAGGCACGGCCGGCTCTGGAGGCGCGCAGCGCATGAAGATCGTCTACGTCAACGCCAGGATTTACGACTTCTCCACGGCCACCTTGATCGAGGGCTTGCAAGGCCTCGGGCACACCGTGCTGTGCTCCGAAACGAGCAACTACGGCACCGGCGTCGCACCCGAGGTCCTGCTCGCGCAGGCGCCTTCGGCCGATCTGGTCGTGCTCGGCTCGAACCTGGGCGTCAACCTCGACCTCTTCGCGCGGCTGCGCAACGACCGCAAGGTCTACGTCGATGGAGGCGATCAGCAAAGCGTTGTCCTGCCGCAGAACGTCGGAGTCAGGGCGATCTTCAAGCGCGAGCTCAACCGCGCTGCGCAGCTCGAGCCGGATGCGCCCATCTTCGCGCTGCCGTTCGCGGCGGAGGACCGGTACTTCGCCGCGACCATGCCGCGCAAGGACATCGCGCTGTCGTTCCTGGCAAACATGAACACCAACCCCCTGCGCCACTCGATCCACCAGAGAATCGGCAGGCTTCGCCATCCGGACCCCATCCTGTCGGGCAGCACGGGCGAGAGCAGCTACAACGGCGCCAATGGAAACCCGCTGTCCACGCCGCGCTACCGGGACATCCTGTTGCGCAGCCGGATCGCGATCAACGTGCCGGGCGCCGGGTACGACTGCGCGCGCTACTGGGAGATTCTTGCAGCCGGCGCGATGCTGATGAGCTGGGAACCGGACATCGTGATCCCGGAGGCCTTCACCGACGGCGTCGATTGCGCGACGTTCCGCAGCGTCGGGGAGTTCGACGACAAGGCCCGCTACTACCTCGAGCACCCGGATCTTGTCGACACCATCGCGCGCCGCGGATCCGAACGCTTGCGCGCACACCATACGACCCGGGCGCGCGCGCAGTATTTCCTGCGGACCGCCACGGCGGCGATCGAGCGCGACCGGGCGCGCAATCCTGCGACGGCCTGAGCGGCCGGCGCGGGCAGCCGCTTCAGCTGTTCTGCGGTGCCACCAGTTCGCCGATCAACTCGTTGATCAACCTGGCCTGGTTCTGCACGACCTGGCTGAGCCTCAGGATCGCCTCGCCCTGCTTGTCCAGCCGCATCCTGTGATCGGCGAGCATCTGCATCATCCCTTCGCGCGTATCGTCCAGGACGACGGCGAGGTTGTGCCCCTGGTAGTCGTCGAAGGCCTGGCCATGGTCCATGCCGACCAGCGAACGGCTGTGCTGGCCGACCCGCCCGATGTGCTGCACGTAGGAGCGACGCGTGACCCGGATCGGCACGCCCTGCCGGTTCAGGTACGCGCTCCAGTCCCAGTCGAACTTGCGTGATACGGGTACGTTGCGGAGCATCTCGGCGAGCAGGCCGTGCTCCCACAGGGTGCCGGCCGCTCCGACGCTGCGCTTCAGCAGGAATTCGCCGTCGATGCCGATGGTCGGATGCGAGGCCGCATTGAACAGGCTGAACAAAACTCGACCGGAGCGGGCCGGCGCCGATCCGATGATCCGCAGGCACTCGTCCACGAGACTGCGCGACGCCAGCAGATCGGCGTCCAGATTCAGCAGGTAGCCCGAGCCGCTTGCCACAAACCGCTCGAACAGGCGGTACATCGCCTGGTCGGCGCCCCCTGAATTTTCCCGCGCCCTGAACACCTCGGCTTGCGGAAACAGGTGGTGCAGGAAATCCGCGTCGAACTCGTCCGAGCAGTCGTCCAGGACCCACACGTGCGCGTGTTCCAGGCCTTCGACCCGGGCCAGGGACTCAGCCGCGGTTTCCAGGATGGCACGCCGGTTGAAGGTCGTTATGCCGATGGTCAATGCATGCCGGCGCATCGTCTTCTCCCCTGATGATGTCGGTCAGGTGTCGCGCAGTCCGGTCGCAGCCAGGTGATCGGGCAGCTGCCCGTGCATATGGCGCTCGAGCATCCGCAGGTACAGCGCCTCCAGATCGCGCGTGTATCGGGTACTGTCGAACAGCGCGCAGCGTTCGCGATTGCGCACCAGGCGCTCTTTCAAAGCCGCCATGCGCTGCGGGTCGCGTGCGAGCGCCAGCGCCAGCGCCTCGTATCCAGCCAGGTCGGGCGCGATCAGCTCTTGCAGGTCGATCGCGTTGAGCAAACTGGCGGCCACGCTGGAGACGAACGTTTCTCCCCGGCACGTGATCACCGGAACCCCGGCCCACAATGCGTCGCTGGCCGTCGTGTGGGCGCACACCGGGCGCGTATCGAGCACCAGGTCGGCCAGCTGAAGCCTGCCCAGGTGCCGCGTCTGGTGCAACTGTCCGCCCCAGATCACGCGTGCCGGATCGATGCCGCGGCGCTGCGCCTCGCGGTTCAGGTTGCGGCGCGCCTGCGCATTGGATTCGTACAACCACAGGACGCTGTCGTCGACCTGCCGCAGCAGCCGGCACCAGATGTCGAACATCTCGGCCGTGATTTTGTACGGGCTGTTGAAGCTGCAGAAGACGAAACCGTGCTCGGGCAGGCCGCACCCGGACCGCGCCGGCAGCGGGCCGATGGCCCGGTTCCGGTCGTTCGGCTGATAGCAGACGGGCATTTGCGCGATCTTCTCCGAGTAATCGCCCGCGTGCTCCAGCGGCGTGACGGTCGGGTCCCCGATGATGTAGTCGAAGAAGGGCGCGCCCAGCGTCCCGGGGAAGCCCAGGTAGTTCACCTGGATGGGGCTGGGACGAAACGCCAGAACGCCGTTGCGGGCGCCCAGCGTATAGCCCTTCAGGTCCAGCAGGATGTCGATGCCGTCGGCGCGCATCTGCTCCGCGGCGGCGCGGTTCGACATCTCGCGCAGATCGACGAAGCGGTCGACCGCCTGCTGGATGCGGCGTCGCGCCGGGGATGAGTCCTCGATCCCGTACGAGTAAGCCGCGACTTCGAACCGGGTCCGATCGTGGTGCTCCAGAACCTGGGTGATCAGGTAGGCGGTGGCGTGCTCGTGGAAGTCGCTGGAAAAGTAGCCAAGGCGTACGCGGCCATCCTGGCTTCGCGGCGCGGCATCCGGCAGCGGTGCCAGGCCCCCGAATACATTCTGCGCGAACCTTTGTGCCGCCACGAGTTGCTGGCGGCGCGTCGACGGCTGCGCCAGCAGCTGGAACGGCTGGGGGTAACCTGCGCCTTCTTCCATCAGGCGCATCAATTCCGGCAGGTCCTCGCCCAGATGGTCCCATCGGCAGGCGTGCAGGTCCTCGTAGGTCATTCCGGACGTCAGCTGGACGGCATCGCCCCCGACCGCGATCGCGGTCTTGAAGCACTCGCGCGCCTCCTCGTGCATCTTGAGCCGCTGGAAGGCGTTTCCGAGCTGCACGTGCGCGACCATGTAGTCCGGTTTGAGCGACAACGCCGCCAGGTAGCGGTCGACGGCTTCCTTGTAGCGGTCCAGCTGATGGAAGGCATGGCCGAGCTGAAAATGGACGTGGTGATCGCGGATGCGCTGCAGGTCGCGCCCGCCGATCAACGAGATGGTCTCCGCGGGGCGGTTCGCCGCGTTCAGGCACTCGGCGGCGATCGCAAGCGCCAGGTCGGATCCAGGCGCGAGCGAAGCGCCGCGGCGCGCGTCCTCGGCGCCGCGATCGAACTGGCCGCTGCGCATGCGGGCGTGGGCCAGGTTAAGCCAGTACACGCTGTCCGACCGGTTCAAGGCGACCGCCCGCTCGAACGCCTCGATGGCGGCTTCCCAGCGTTCGTCCTTGGCATGCGCCATGCCGAGCTGGTAATCGGGGTCGCCGCGCGATCGCTGCTTTGCGGCCGCGACGTGGTGCTTGCGGTGCCTGCGGTGGGCGAGCCCGTCCATGTTCTGAGTCCGTTAAGCGTCGGAGGCCGATGTGCGCTGCGTCAAGGCCGTGCCCGCGCGCGGCCTGCCGAAACTTTAGGGTGGTCGCTCGCGCCGAAGCGGTTGAAAAGGGCGCTTGGGCCGGCCCCGGAATTGCTCCCGCATGACGGCTCAGTTTTGGGCTTAGCGGGCCGGATCGGCGTGATCTACTTGTTGCCACCAAGCTGCCAGCCCTATCCCTATCCCATGGATCCCATGCCGTTTCCGGAGGCCGAAGCGCCGGAGTTGGAGCGCTACTGGCTCTATTCGAAATTCGAAATCGACGCGCTGATTTCGCGCCTGTGCGATGACCGCGTGCCGATGACCGTGTACTGGGGCGGCGACGGCGAGTTCGCGGTCACCCAGATCATGAAAGTCGACGGCGTTCGCAACGAGATGCACTTCGACCTGCCGAACCAGCCGCAGCTGCAGATCCAGCTGCTCGAAGCCGGCGAACTCGTGTGCGTGTCCTTCGTCGAGAACATCAAGATGCAGTTCACGGTCGGCTCGCCGCGGCGCTCCTCGAGCGGCGGCTATCCGACATTCCTGGCTGCCCTGCCCGAGCGGGTTCTGCGACTTCAGCGCCGCGAGTACTACCGGGTGCGCATTCCGGAAACCCTGGCCGCGTCCTGCCTCGTTCCATTCGCGGGCGATGGCGCGCAGTACGAATCGCTGCGCGTGCTGGATCTGAGCGTCGGCGGTCTGGCCGTTGTGGCCTACCCGCGCCATTTCGACGTCAGCCTCGCCAACGTCATCGATCGTTGCTACCTGGACCTGCCGGGCGTGGGCACCGTGACCGTGGGAATGCGGATCGCGCACGTCGAGACCTCGGCCGACGGACAGACACGGCGCTGCGGATGCGAATTCGTCGATCTGTCGCCGCAGGCGCGCATGATGCTTCAGCGCTACGTGCACAAGATCGACGTCGCGCAGCGCCACCGACACGGGCCGCGCAAGGTCGCCTAGCGATCGCCCTCACCCCGACCCTTTCCGGCCTGCGGCCGGAAAAGGCAAGAGGAAGAGGACGAGGGGCGGAGGCGGGGTTTCGCGAAGCACCGCTTCGCGCCGCCGGAGCCGGCGCGCCTTGCAAGGCGCGCCGTGGAGCGTCGACCCGGCCCCCTCGTGCTCCCCCCAGCCAATGTGAAGGAAGGGAAGGGGCACTGCTCGATCGCCCCTCGCCCGCGCAGGCGGGAGAGGGGAGGGGGTGAGGGTGGTGAAGCGCTTGCGCGTGTCAGTCGCCGGCGTTCGCGCCGGGCGCCGGCTGCAGCGCAGCCGGTTCCGCAACCGGGTACAGCTCGCTCCAGGCGCGCTCGTACTGCTCCCCGGTACCTATCCAGGCGACCGTTCCGACCGACAGGGCGGACGTATAGAGCGCTGCGATCCGCTCGCCCAGCGCGTCCCTGACGCGGATCCGTACGGCCGAGAGCAGGTGCGGGTGGCCTTCGGCGTAGACGCGCGCAACCACCCGCATGCCGGCTGCGTAAGGAAGCAGCGACTCGGGCAGGCCGGCGATGCCGCGCCGGCCGTCGCGGCGCCGTTCCGTCGTGTCTTCGAACCACACGAACAGATCGGAACTGCCCGGCGAGGTGGCACCCTGGGTGGCGGCCTGCCGGGCGTACTCGGAAAGCGGGCGCGTGACTTGTTCGGCCAGGCGGCGCACGAGTTCGGTTCGAGTCATTCGAGCAGTCCCTTGGACGGCGCGCTGGCAGATCGGCGCGCCTTTCCCTTCGATTCGGCCTGCCGGCGGGGCGTCTTGAGCAATGGCCGTGGATCACGGCGCAATTCATTCGATCCGCCCGTGCCCGGCAAGCGTGTCTCGGACCTAAAGTGCGACGCCACTCCGCCGATATTTGATCGTTAGGGGAGTCTCTACCCCCCGAATAATCAGCGTTAATCCATTTGTCCCGCGCACCCTGTGTGCGCGGACGAGTCGCGCTGATGGCAGATTCGGATCAATCGTCGCAGGACCGCACGCTCGAGCCATCGGCCAAGCGTCTGGAGAACGCGCGCCGCGAAGGTCGAGTGCCGCGCTCGCGCGACCTGTCCCATCTGCTGGTGCTGGGGACCGCGGTGTTCGGCCTGAGCCTGGTCGGCGCTCGCGTCGCGCAGGCCTGCCGCGATGTGCTCGTTCGCGGCCTGAGCTTCGATGTGGCGGCGCTTTCCGATCCGACCCGGATGGGCGCTCGACTAACCGATCTCGCCCTGGGCGCGACCTGGGCCACGCTGCCCCTGCTGGCCGCGCTGCTGACTTCGGCCCTGGCGGCGCCGCTGCTGATCGGCGGATGGAACTTCGCGCCGGGCGCCGTTGCCCCGAATTTCGAACGCCTGAATCCGCTCAACGGAATGCAGCGCTTCCTTTCGCTGTCGTCGCTGGTCGACCTGGGCAAGGTGATGCTGATTGCGATCCTGCTGTCGCTGGTCGGGGGCTACTACATCGTCGGGCACATGGAAGACTTCGCGGCCCTGTCGCTGCAGAGCCTGCCGGCGGCGGCGGCGCAGTTGAGTTCGACCCTGCTGGCCGCATTCATGCTGCTGGCGGGCACGCTGGCGGCGGCGGCGGCGATCGACGTGCCCTTCCAGATCACGCGCTACCGCAACCAGTTGCGCATGACGCACGACGAGGCGCGCCAGGAGGACAAGGAGAGCCAGGGCGATCCCCATATCAAGCGGCGCGTGCGGGCCGCGCAGCGCGAGATGGCCCGCAAACGCATGATGGCCGCGGTGCCCAAGGCCGACGTGGTGGTCACGAACCCGACCCACTTCGCGGTTGCGCTCAAGTACCTGCAGGCGCGCCACCGCGCTCCGGTCGTGGTCGCCAAGGGGATGGGCGCGGTGGCCGAGCGCATTCGCGCTGTGGCGGCCGAAAGCGGCGTTCCGCACCTGGAGGCTCCGCCGCTGGCGCGTGCGCTGTATCGACACGTCGAGATCGGCACCGAGATCCCGGCCGCGCTGTATACGGCGGTGGCGCAGGTGCTCGCCTACGTGTACCAGCTCAAGCGCTATCGCAGCGGCCAGGGCGAACGCCCCGCCGAGCCGCACGACATCGAAATTCCGCGTGGACTGGACCCCCTGGAACCGAGGGCCAGCGCGTGAAAACGACCCTTGTCGCGGATTGACCCATGAACGGCCTGGCCGGGATCTTCGATCACCCCCTGCTGCGCTCGGTGCCCTGGCGCTCGCTCGCGGTGCCGCTGCTGATCTTCCTGATCCTGGCCATGATGATCATTGCCGCTGCCGGCGTTCGTGCTGGACCTGCTGTTCACCTTCAACATCGCGCTGGCGCTGATCGTGCTGATGGTCGCGGCCTACACGCGCCGCCCGCTCGACTTCGCGGCCTTTCCGACCGTGCTGCTGCTGACGACCCTGATGCGGCTGTCGCTGAACGTCGCGTCGACGCGGGTCGTGCTGACGCTCGGGACACACCGGTCCGGCGGCGGCCGGCAAGGTGATCGAATCGTTCGGACACTTCGTCATCGGCGGCAACTTCGCGGTCGGCCTGATCGTGTTCGCCATCCTGGTCGTGATCAACTTCGTGGTCGTGACCAAGGGCGCCGGACGCATCGCCGAAGTGGCGGCGCGCTTCACCCTCGATGCGATGCCGGGCAAGCAGATGGCGATCGACGCCGACCTGAACGCCGGCGCTGATCGACGACAAGGAAGCGCGCCGGCGCCGCACGCGAGATCGCGCAGGAGGCGGACTTCTACGGCGCGATGGACGGCGCCAGCAAGTTCGTGCGCGGCGACGCGGTCGCCGGCATCCTGATCCTGTTCATCAACGTGATCGGCGGCCTGGCGATCGGCGTGGTGCAGCACGACCTGGACGTTCTCGACGGCGGTCGACAACTACGTGCTGCTGACGATCGGCGACGGCCTCGTCGCGCAGATCCCGGCGCTGGTGATCTCGATCGCGGCCGGCCTGATCGTGTCGCGCGTCGGCCAGCGACGAAAGCGACGTCGGCACGCAGATCGCTCGAACAGACTGTTCGCGCACCCCGCGCGCGCTGGGCGTCACGGCGGCCATCCTGTTCGTGCTGGGCGTGATCCCGGGCATGCCTGGCTCGTGTTCCTGCTGCTGGCGGCGGGGTGCGCCCTGTCGGCGCGCTGGCTGTGGCAACGCGAACAGCGCGTGCTGCAGACGGCCGCGCAGGCGGCGAATGTGCCGCCGCCGTTGCCGTCTCAGGAAGCCAGCTGGGACGACATCGTGCCGGTCGACGTGCTGGGACTGGAAGTCGGCTACCGGCTGATCCCGCTGGTCGACCAGAACGCCGACGGCGAGCTGCTGCAGCGGATCAAGGCGATCCGCAAGAAATTCGCGCAGGACATCGGCTTCCTGCCGCCGCCGGTGCACATCCGCGACAACCTGGAACTGAAGCCGAGCCAGTACCGGATGCTGCTGAAGGGAGTCGTGATCGGCGAGGGCGAGGCTTTCAGCGGCATGTGGCTCGCGATCAACCCGGGCGGGGTGACCCAGGCAGTGCCGGGCACGCCGACCCAGGACCCGGCGTTCGGCCTTGCCTGCGATCTGGATCGATGCGCGCACGCGCGAATCGGCGCAGGTGCTCGGCTACACCGTGGTCGACTCCGCCACCGTGGTCGCGACCCACGTCAACCACCTGCTGCTGTCGCAGGCCGGCCAGCTGCTGGGCCGCGCGGAGACGCAGGCCCTGATCGATCACGTGGGAAAGCTTCAGCCCAAGCTGGTCGAGGACCTCGTGCCGAAGCTGATACCGCTCGGCAACCCTGCAGAAGGTGCTGTCGAACCTGCTGGAGGACGGCGTCCACATCCGCGACATGCGCACGATCATCGAAACGCTGGCCGATGCCGCGACCCGTACCACCGACCCGGTCGAACTGACCGCCGTCGTACGCACCGCGTTGCGCGCGTCGATCGCCCAGATCGCTGTTCGGCACCACGCGCGAGCTGCCGGTCATTGCGCTGGACCACGAGCTCGAAAAGGTCCTGACGCAATCGCTGGGCACCGCCAACGAGACGCCGCGGCGTTCGAACCGGGCCTGGTCGATCTGCTGCAACGCGGCGCCGCCGTTGCGGCCAAGCGCCAGGAAGACATCGGTTTGAATCCGACGCTGCTGGTGCCGGACCGGCTGCGCCTGCCGCTGACCCGGCTGCTGCGCCGCGCCGCGCCGCGCCTGCGCGTGCTGGGTCACACCGAAGTGCCCGAAACCAGCACGATCCGCGTCAGCACGGTGCTGGGCGCACCCGCTTGATTCGCCCCGACAACATTCGATTCATGTCTGACGTACACATACGCCGCTGCAAAGGGAGAACACGATGGGCTTCAGACGATACATAGCGAGCACGGTGCGCGAGGCGCTCGACCGCGTGCGGCGGGAGCTCGGTGAAGACGCGGTCATCCTTTCCAACAAACGACTGGGTCCGGGCCGGGTCGAAGTCGTCGCCGCCGCGGCCGATTCGATGCAGGCGCTGGTCGAGGAGGCGGACCGCCCGCTCGCGAGCGCGCGCCAGGCCGCGGCCGCCGGCGAACGCGCCCGGTCCGAAGCGCGGCCGCAGACCGAGTCGTTCCACGACTTCATCCGCCGCCAGGCTCCCACGGCTCCCACGGCAACCGCGCGTCCGCGCCCGGTCGCGGCCGAGGCGCCGGCGCGCGCGCGGCAGGATGCATCTGAGCGCCTGCCGCAAGCTGCGACCGTGCCTCAAGCCGAGCCGGTGGCGGCGCGCAACGGCGTGGCCATGTACCACGAAGTGGCGCGGGTGCATCCCGAGCCGGACCCGGATCCCGCGGTCATGCCAGAGCGGCAGCCGGCGCCGGCCGTTTTCCGTCAGCGACCGGTGCTCGGCGCCGAGCCGCCGTCCGCGGCGATCGTGGCCGGATCGGCATCGCCCGGGGAGTTGAGCGCGGCACGGCCTCGAACGCTGCCGCCTGCACCGCCCCCGTCTCCCGAATCGGTGGCCGCACCGCAGCCGGCCCCGGCCCCGGCGCCGAAGCCGCTGGCGACTTCGGCCGCACTGCCGGAAAGCGCTGCGCGAACCGCGCCGGAGAAGGACGACAGCGGCCAGGTGATGGCGGAGTTGCGCTCGCTGCGGGCCGCGCTGTCGGACCGGATCGCTGCCCTGGAATTGAACATCGCTTCCACCCGGCCACCCGCCGCGGCCGACGCCGATGTCGCGCGCAGTCCGGCACCGACTCGCGTGATGACCCGATTGCTGATGTCGGGCTTTTCTCCCGACCTGGCGCGCCGGATCGCAGGGCATGCGCCGGCGACCGGCGACATCGAGGCGACCGACGCCTGGCTGCATGAAGTGATCGCCGGCAACCTGCGGTGCGCCGCGGCCGTGGACGGCCTGGTGGAGAGCCAGGGCGCCATCGCTCTGGTCGGACCGACCGGCGTGGGCAAGACCACGACCGTGGCCAAGCTGGCGGCGCGCTTTGTCGTGCGCTACGGCGCGGCGCAGCTTGGACTGGTGACCCTGGACTCCTACCGCATCGGTGCGCATGAACAGCTGCGCAGCTACGGGCGCATCCTGGGCGTGCCGATGCACATCGCCCACGACGGAGCGATGCCTGCGCGAACTGCTGGCGTCGCTGCAGGGCAAGCGCCTGGTGCTGATCGATACGTGCGGGATGTCGCAGCGCGACGAGCGGATGGAGGAGATGCTCGGAATGCTCGAGCGCGGCGCGTTTCGCCGATCAGCCCTGCGCCGCGTGCTCCTGCTCAATGCCGCTTCGCACTCGGAAACGCTCGACGAGGTCGCGCGCGCCTGGCGCGCGCAGGACACGGCCGGCGCGATCCTGACCAAGATCGACGAGGCGGCTCGCATCGGCGGCGGCGGTCGACGCCTGCTGCGCTATCGACTGACGTTGCTCGGCCTGACCAACGGCCAGCGCGTTCCGGAGGACTGGCACCCGGCCGATGCGCGCCTGATTGCCCACGTGTCCCTGAAACCGTCGTCCTCGCCCTTCACGCTCGGCGACGAAGAAGCGCGCGCCTGGTCGGAGCAACCCGGGCAACGTGCTTGCCTGACCGGTTGTGCGGTCCCGGTGGCCGCCCGGTGCGGGATGATCCACAGGACCAGGCCGCGGCCTTCGGCGCATGTTCGAGGCGCCCGATACCCTGGTGGCTGCCGGTCCTGCTGGCGCCGGAACGCGACGGTCCGACGCCCACTGGCTGGCCACGCTGGCGCGCGCCTGCGCCGACCAGGGGCGAGGACGCTGGTCGTCGATGCCGCGCGCGGCCCAGGTCGCAGCTGCCTTCGGGCTGCGTGCGCGCTACGACCTGGAGCACGCCTTGGCAACGGCGATTGCCTGCCGTCGGATGCCTGCAGCGCGGCCGGTGCGAACTTAAGAGTCCTGCCGGCCGCGCGCGCCCTGGAGCATGTCGGCCGGAGTACGCAGCGGCTCGCACGCTTCGAGCCGGCGTACGCGCGCTGTCGCAGCGCGCCGATTGCGTCGCTGCTCGCGCTGCCCGGCCAGCATGGCAACTGCCTGGCCGGCTTTGGCGGAACGGGTCGGCTTTGCCGATGCGATCGTGGTCGCCGGCCCGGGCCCTCGGGGCGCAATTGCGGCGATCGAAACGATGCGGTCGCTATTGAGCGCGGCGGACATCGACACTTTTCGGCTTCTTTTCCAGGGTATGGACAAGGGTTGCGCCGGTAGCCTGTATTCGAAGCTCGCCGCGCTTGCCGCGCGAGAGCTGGGCGCACAAGCGTCCGACGCCGGAAGCGTGCACGACGCCCCGGCGATCCGGCGCCTGGTGTGCCTGGTGCGCTGCCGCAGCATTCCAGGCGGCGGACACGCGTGCGGCACCGAAAACGGCAAAGCCGTGGAGATCGTGTTCTTGAAAAACGACGCTTTCGTCTACAACGCGCGCGGCACGCTCGAGCGCCAAAGGACTACGCGAAGCAATACGCGCCGCTGGTGCGCCGCATCGCGCACCAGATGATTGCCAAGCTGCCGGCCAACGTCGAACTCGACGACATGATCCAGGCCGGCATGATCGGCCTGATGGACGCCGTCAACCGGTTCGAGGAAACCCAGGGGACCCAGTTCGAGGTGTACGCGGCCAGCCGGATCCGCGGCTCGATGCTCGACGAGCTGCGCGCCGGCGACTGGCTGCCGCGCTCGGCGCGCAAGAGCCAGCGCGACATCGAGAATGCCATACACCGCCTCGAGCAGCGCCTGCAGCGCGCGCCGCAGGAGGGCGAGATCGCGCGGGAATTGAACCTGTCGGTAGGCCGAGTACCAGGAACTGCTGGGCGATGCGCGCGGCGCGCAGCTCGTGTATTTCGACGACCTGGGCGGCGGCGACGACGGCGACGACTACCTGGAGCGGCACGTGGCCGCAGACCGGCGGCGAACCGCTCGGAGATCCTGCGCGACAAGCGTTTCCGCGACCGCGCTCGTGGCCGCGATCGAGGAGCTGCCGGAACGCGAGAAGCTGCTGATGAGCATGTACTACGAGCAGGACATGAACCTGCGCGAGATCGGCGCGGTCATGGGCGTGACCGAGTCGCGCGTGTGCCAGTTGCACAGCCAGGCCGTCGCGCGCCTGCGTTCGAAGTTGAAGGCCTGGTAAGGTTGCCTTCGCTCTCGCGCATGGAAGGTCCGGCAACGGGTGCGTCTCACTTGCGGTAGGGCTCCCGCGCGGTCCGGCCGGATCGCGGAGTTCTTGAGCGCTCAAAGAGGCGGTTTTTTGGTGCTTCCTCGCGCAATCCTGGCAGCCGCAACGGAAAATAATCGCAGGGTGCTAACGAGCGCGGAATCCGCGCGCGGTTCCTCGAAAACGATACCAAGGAGATGTCGATGAAGCAGCTGATTCAATGCGCCGGCCTCGCGCTGGCTGTGGCCGGGTTCGCGGCTCAGGCCCCGTCGTTCGCCGCCGACTCTGCCACGCGCGACGAGGCGATGGCCATGGTCAAGAAGGGCGTGACCTACCTGAAGGCCAACGGCAAGGAAAAGGCATACGCCGAGATCTCCAACAAGAAAGGGCAGTTCAACGACCGCGATCTTTACCTGGTCGTGTACGGGATGGACGGTGTGGTGTATGCGCATGGCGCCAACGAAAAGCAGGTCGGCCGCAACCTGCTCGAGCTGAAAGACGTCGACGGCAAGCCGTTCGTGAAGGAGCGCGTCGAGCTGGCGTCGAAGCAGCCCACGTTCTGGCAGGACTACAAGTTCAGCGACCCGGTCACGCACAAGATCGAACCGAAGGAAACCTACTGCGAGCGGCTCGAGGACGTGATCGTGTGCGGAGGCATCTACAAGCATTGAACGGGCGCCGCGGGCGTCCGGGCCGAAGTCAAACTTCCAAGAAGATCTGGGCATGAAGATCCTGCACAAGATGTTGATGGCGCCGGCGGTTGCCGTCGCTCTGATGATCGTGGTGGTCGCGATCTCGTTCTGGTCGATGCACGAGCAGCGCGTGGCGCAGCAGGAGCTGGCGACGCGGTATCTGGCAGCACGGGCCACGGTCAGCATGGTCGAAAGCCAGGTCGCGACCACGCGCGGCGAGGTCTATCGGTTGTTCACGATGCTGAGCAATTTCGACGCCAAGCGGATCGAGCAGGAGCGCGTCGGGCTGCGCAACCGGCTGGCCGCGATCGGCACGATCCTTACCAATGCCGACCTGGGCGACGGCGATCAGCTCGCCGCTCTGACGGCGGACTGCGTGAAGGGCATCGAGAAGTACTCGAAGAAGGCCGACGAAGCGATCGACCTGGGCAGCGGCGACATCAACACCGGCGTCGCCGCCATGATGAGCGCCGACGAGACGTACAGCGGCGTGGTCAAGGCGCTCGGGGACATGGGCGGGCGCGTCAACGACAAGGCCGACGAAGTATCCAGGCGCACCGACCGTACCGCGTGGCTTTCCCAGTGGTTGATCGGAGTCGCCCTGGCGATCGCGATCGTCGCGGCGTCGGTGGTGGCCTTTCTTTCAGCCCGCGGCGTCGCGCGCAACCTGCGCGCCGCCTCGAGGGTGGCCGGCAAGCTGGCCGACGGTGATCTGGGAGTGCGCTTCGAGAACAACAGCAAGGACGAGCTTGGCGAGCTGTCCCGCTCGCTGGATCGGATGCGCGAGGCCTTTGCCAACATGATCGGCGACATCCGCGAAACGTCCGAATCGGTCAGCGTGGCTTCCTCGCAGATCGCGCAAGGCAACGCGGATCTGAGCTCCGCGCACCGAGCAGCAGGCCGGCAGCCTGCAGGTGACCGCCGCCTCGATGGAGGAGCTGTCCAGTACCGTGAAGAACAACGCCAACACGGCGCGCCAGGCCAACCAGCTGGCCGCGTCGGCGTCGGAAGTGGCGGCCCGCGGCGGGCACGCGGTCGGCCAGGTGGTTTCGACGATGGGCGACATCCAGGCGTCCAGCCGCAAGATCGCCGAAATCATCGGCGTGATCGACGGCATCGCATTCCAGACCAACATCCTGGCGCTGAACGCCGCAGTGGAAGCGGCGCGTGCCGGCGAGCAGGGTCGCGGCTTCGCGGTCGTGGCGGGCGAGGTCCGCAACCTGGCGCAGCGCAGCGCGCAGGCCGCCCGCGAAATCAAGCAGCTGATCTCCGACAGCGTACAGAAGGTCGACAGCGGCTCGCGCCAGGTCACCGAGGCCGGCCAGACCATGCGGGACATCGTCGACCAGGTCAAGCGCGTGGCCGACCTGATCGGAGAGATCACCTCCGCCACGCTCGAGCAGGATTCGGGCATCGGACAGGTCAACGCGGCGGTCACGCAGCTCGATCAGATGACGCAGCAGAATGCGGCGCTCGTCGAGCAGAGCGCTGCCGCGGCCGAAAGCCTGAAGGAGCAGGCGGCGCGGCTTGCTCAGGCCGTCGCCATCTTCAAGCTGGGACGCCACGAAACGGCACAGGCGATAGCACAGGCACGCGCAAGTTCGCAGGCCGCGGTCAAGCCGATGCCGCCGGCGGCCCGGCAGGGCCAGCCCAGGCAGACCCCGCCGGCGAAGGATGCGCCCAGGGCATCAAGCGCGGCGCCGTCCAAGGCCGAACACAAGCAACCGTCCCCGCCGAAGCCTTCGGCGCCGTCGGCACTGCCGCCGCCCGCCAAACAGGGCAACGACGACTGGGAAGAGTTCTAACCGTCCGACCCTTGCCGGTCCAGCGGCCGGCGCCTCAAACTCCTCGCCTTACCCTCACTCATCCCTTTCCGGCCTGCGGCCGGAAAGGGATGGAGGAAGAGAACGAGGGTGCTGGGCTGGCCCCCTCGTGCTCCCCCCAGGCAATGTCAAGAAGTGACGAGGCGCTGCTGGATCGCCCCTCGCCCGCGCAGCGGGACAGAGGAGGGAGTGAGGGCAAATTGTAAAAAGGGGAAAACCGGACTTCAGGCGCGCACGCCCCGCCGCGCTGAACGCTGCTCGGCGCCGGCCGCATGCCCATCGGGCGAGTACAGCGCAGAGGATTGAGCCGGACCGAACAGCGCCTGCATGCGGGCGCGGTTCGCGTTGAGGTGAGCGGCCAGCAGGCGCGCATTGCGATCGTTCAGATCGCGCGCCATGCGGACCGCCGGGCGCAGTGCGGAATGGTCAAGGCGCCCGAGCTCGGCCGCCAGGCGCTGCACGTTGCGATCCTTGTTGTGCACCGCCTCGCCCAGCTTTTCCAGGTCGCCGCGCACCAGCGCGTCGCCTTCCGCCTGCAACGAAAGAATCAGCTGATCCAGCACCTCTCGGGCCGGATCGGCCGCGGCTCCCGTGCGCCGGGAGGAACGTGGCACCGGGCCCTCGATCAGGCCTTGCGGCCGGCCAGTTGTGCGGCGCTCGCGAGAAGCTTGTCGGCAACCGCGCCGGCGTCGACCTGGTAGCGGCCTTCCGAGATGGCGGAACGGATCTCGGAGACCTTCTGGGCGTCGAAGCTTCCCTGCGGAAACTGCGTCTCCAGCTGGTTCATCCGTGCCGACATGCCGGACAGTTGCACGCTGCCGGAGCTGCTCGCGGCCGGCTGGGTCGCGGCTCCCGACGAACGCGTCGTGCTGCCCGCGCTCGGTTGGGCGCGATCCGTACGCGTCGGCTCAGAGTTTCTGGTGATCTTCATCGCGGCTCCTGCAGCAAAGCGAACACTCCAACATTCAATTCGGCGCCCCTGACACGAACTTTAGCCAAATGAAGCGATGTCGCGATCGGTCATTCGGGCGGCTTTCGATCGCCTGCGCGCGCAGCGACCCGTGAATTTTCAAAACGTCACCTCGACGATTCGGCCCACGCGCGCGGTTCCGGTCATGATCTTGCCAGATTCGATGCGCACCCGCACGGGCTGGCCAACCGAGGCGGCGGCCAGCGCGACGGCATCGGTCGTGATCGAGAACCCTTCGCCACGGCCGACCAGCTTGACCGGATCTCCCTGCGCAACTGCCGGCACGTCGCGCAGCGCGTCGAGCGCGATCGGCTCGCCGGATTCGATGGTCCGGGACGCAGTCCGCTGCTGCAGCTCCGAGAGTTCGCGCGCCACGCCGTGCGGGGCGCGCGTCCATTCAACCTGCTCGGCCCGGACGTCGGATTCGCCGATCGGCTGGCCGGCGGGCAGAGCGCGTGCCGCCACCAGGCCCGGGCCGTAAACGCGCACCTGCACCGGCACGTTGATCGACCATCGTGCTCCGGACACGCATCGCAGCCCGACGAACACGCGGCCCCACAGCCGCGTTCCGCTGCGCAGGAACGGCTCGGCACGTTCGCACGGCGCCAGGTGCAGCCGCGCATCGGCCTCGCCGACTGAAATGTCGATGCGCGAGGCACCCTCGACCGGCCCCAGCTCCCTTTTCACGAACTGGCGCAACGATTCGACCGGCACCTGGGCCCATGCGGGCGCGATCGTCACGAGGCAGACGCCCAGCAGCAGGAGCGACGATCTCGGCAGGAGATATCGCTTTGCGAAGCTGAGCTTCTTAATACTGGCGAGGAGCAATCGCTGCATGGCCGAAAGCTTAGGTCGCGCGGCCTCCTCCGATGGCGGAAGAAGGTGCGCGCGATCCGGACTTATCGGTCGATCGATCATGCCCCTCGTCGGAATAATCGGCATCAGCCCAGAAGACTTTAGGCCCCGCTTGGGGCAGGACTGCAAATGCCGACGACACCGATCGACCGGATGACCGCAGCGCTCGACTTTCAGGCGAGCGCGCTGGCTCTGCAGGCGCAACGCGCCAAGGTCCTGGCGTCGAACATCGCGAACGCCGATACCCCGAATTACCAGGCAAAGGACTTCGATTTCACTCAGGCACTGTCGCAGGCGACGCAGGCGGCTGGGCAGAACCCGAATGTCGCAGCTCGTACCAACCCGGCCCATGTTGCGGCGCCGGCCGCGACCGGTCCTGCGCCCGTGCTGCAGTACCGCCAGCCCCTGCAGGCGGCGCTGGACGGAAACACGGTTGACCTGGACACGGAGCGGGCGGCCTTCGCGGAAAACTCGGTCCGGTACGAAGCCTCGCTGCGGTTCCTGAACGGCCAGATCAAAACGATGCTGAGCGCGATCAATGGGCAGTAAGCCGGTCCGCTCGCAGGGTGCCTGAACGCAGCTGCTGAAGGAAATCGTCATGTCGCTTTTCAAGATCTTCGACGTATCCGGTTCCGCCATCTCGGCGCAGAGCCAGCGCTTGAACGTCGTGGCGAGCAACCTCGCCAATGCCGAATCGATCGCCGGCCCGGACGGCCAGCCGTACAAGGCGCGTCAAGTCGTGTTCCAGACGCAGAACCTGGGGTCCGATCCCGCCGCGGCCGGAGTGCGGGTCGCGCAGGTGACACAGGACAATTCGCCGGCGCGGCGCATCCACGATCCATCCAATCCGCTGGCCGATGCTGACGGCATGGTGACGATGCCGAACGTCAATCCGGTGGAGGAAATGGTCAACATGATCTCGGCCTCGCGCAGCTACCAGACCAACGTGGACGTGATGAACACGGCCAAGAGCCTGCTGGAAAAAGCGCTGCAGCTCGGCGCTTAAGGAGCGATGCAATGACTGTAGGTTCGACTTCCAATCTGTCCAGCCTGTTCCAGCTGCCGACCACGACCGGCACGGCGAGCGCGAGCACGAGCGGAACCGCCTCGAGCGCGACCGGCACCAGCCCGCAGAACCTGTCGACCACCTTCCTGCAGCTGCTGGTCGCGCAGATGAACAACCAGGATCCGCTCAACCCGGTCGACAGTTCGCAGATCACGTCGCAGATGGCGCAGATCAGCACCGTCACCGGGATCAGCAACCTGAACACCACGGTCAGCCAGCTCGTGAGCCAGCTGCAGCAGACCCAGACCTTGCAGTCGGCTCAGCTGTCGGGCCACACCGTATTGGTTCCAGGCAGCTCGCTGACGCTGGCGGCGACCGGCGCGACGGGCTCGAACCAGGCGATGGCCGCGTACGGCGGCTTTTCGCTGCCGCAGTCGGCCGACTCGGTCAGCGTGACGGTCAAGGATTCGACCGGAGCGACCGTGAGCACGATCAACCTGGGCTCGCTCGGGGCCGGCATGCAGGACTTCAGCTGGAACGGCAGCACCAGCAGCGGGGCGCAGGCCGCCGCGGGCAATTACACCTACTCGGTGACCGCCACCGCGGGCGGCAAGAGCGTGAGCGCGACCGACTACAGCGCACAGCAGGTGGTCGGCGTGGCGCCCCAGCCCGACGGGTCCGTGCAGTACCTGCTGTCCAATGGATCGCAGGTCGGGCTCAGCTCGATCGCGCAGATCATGTAAGAAGCCGATACGACCTCGACTTGAACAGGAGAATGACATGAGTTTCGAACAGGCCTTGTCGGGCTTGAATGCCGCCTCGCAGAACCTCGATGTGATCGGCAACAACGTGGCCAATGCGTCCACCGTCGGCTACAAGCAGGCCACGGCCGAGTTCGCCGACGTGTACGCGGCGTCGATGGCCAGCGGCGGAACCCAGATCGGGATCGGCGCCACGGTGACCGCGGTCAGCCCGCAATTCACGCAGGGCAACATCACCACGACCGGCAATCCGATGGACGTGGCGATCAACGGGCAGGGATTCTTCCGGATGAATACCGGCGGCGTGGTCACCTACTCGCGCGACGGCGAGTTCTCGCTGAACTCCAACGGCTACATCGTCAACAGCAGCGGCGCGCAGCTGACCGGCTACCCGGCCAATGCGAGCGGGCAGATCAGTCCCAGCACGCCGGTTCCGATCCAGCTGTCGCTGGCGAACATCGCGCCGCAGCCGACCGCCAACGCGAGCCTGTCGCTGAACCTGAATTCGGGTTCGACGGTCCCGGCCGCGGCATTCAACATCAACGACCCGACCACGTACAACTCGTCGACCGCAATGACGGTCTACGACTCGCTGGGCAACTCGCACACGCTGTCGACCTACTACGTCGTCACGGCGCCCAACACCTGGTCGGTCTATGCGGCGGCGGACGGTTCGATCCTGAACACGGGCAGTCCCATCGGTACGCTCAATTTCGGAACCTCGGGCACGATGGCCGCCGACGTCACGATGAACCCGTCGATTCCGCTGACAAACGGCGCGAACTCGCCGATGACGTTCAACCTGCTGTTCCCGGCCACCTCGACCAGCCAGTACGGGGCGAGCTTCGCGGTGAGCAACAATACCCAGGACGGTTACACGACCGGCCAGCTGTCCGGATTCGCGATCAACCAGGATGGCACGGTGCAAGGCCGCTACACCAATGGCCAGACCCGCGACCAGGGTCAGGTCGCGCTGGCCAACTTCATCAACCCGCAAGGCCTGGTCGCGCTGAGCGGCAACCAGTGGGCTCAGTCCGTGTCCTCCGGCCAGCCCCTGATCGGCGCGCCGTCGACGGGCAGCAACGGGGCCCTGCAGGCTGGCGCGCTGGAAAGCTCCAACGTCGACATCACCACGGAGCTCGTGAACATGATCACCGCGCAGCGCGTCTACCAGGCCAACGCCGAGACGATCAAGACCGAGGATCAGGTCCAGCAGACGCTGATGAACCTGCGCTAGCGATTGGCGATGACCGGCTGAACTCGCAATCACGGCGCCATGGACCGACTTATCTACACCGTCGATGAGCGGGGCGAAGTACCTGCTCGAACGGCAGGCGACGCTGGCGAACAACCTCGCCAACGCCACCACCACGGGCTTCCGGGCCGACACCGTCGGACTGCGGGCGGTGCCGGCCGTCGGCCAGCAGGCCGGCACGCGCGTGTTCACGGTCGAAACGACCACCGGGGCGGACTTCTCCCAGGGGACGCTGACGGCGACCGGTCGCACGCTGGACGTCGCGATCCAGGGCCAGGGCTGGCTGGCCGTGCAGACCAGCGATGGCACGGAGGCCTACACCCGCGACGGTGCGCTGCAGGTCGGCCCGGATGGCGTGCTTCAGCTTGCGAACGGAATGCAGGTGCAGGGCACGAGCGGACCGATCTCGATTCCGGCCGACGCGCAGACGATCCTGATCGGTGCCGACGGAACGGTCACCGTCAAGGGGCAAGCTCCCCGCAGCCGACCACGGTCGGCCAGCTGAAGCTGGTCAATCCGCCGACCTCGGACCTGAGCAAGGGCACTCGACGGCCTGTTCCGCACGCAAGAGCGGCGAGCCGGCCGATGCCGACCAGGCGGTGCAGGTCGCCGACGGAACGCTCGAGGGCAGCAACGTCAACGTGGTCGAGGCGATGGTTGGCATGATCGCCGCCTCGCGCCAGTTCGAGCTGCAGATGAAGATGCTGAGCACCGCCGAACAGAACGAACAGAAGGCGAGCTCGGTGATCGGCTCGTGAGAACCGGATCCACCGGCAGCCACGCCATCCACTTTCGGAGCAAGCAATGATCAGAAGCCTTTGGATTGCCAAGACCGGCATGGATGCCCAGCAAACTCAGCTGGACGTCATCTCCAACAACCTGGCCAACGTCGGCACCAACGGATACAAGCGGCAGGTCGCCGCTTTCCAGGACCTGCTGTATCAGAACGTGCGCCAGTCCGGCGCCAATTCGTCGCAGCAGACCCAGCTGCCCACCGGGCTGGAGCTGGGCACCGGCGTGCAACTGGTTGCCACCCCGCGCATCTTCACGCAGGGCAACCTGCAGCAGACCGGCAACCAGTTCGACATGGCCATCAACGGCAACGGGTTCTTCCAGGTCCAGATGCCGGACGGCACGACCGCCTTTACGCGCGACGGCAGCTTCCATATCGACTCGACCGGCCAGCTGGTGACCAACTCGGGCTTTCAGCTCTCGCCAGCCGTCACCATTCCGCCGACCGCCCAGTCGGTCACGATCGGCGCCGACGGCACCGTCAGCGTGACGCTGCCGGGCCAGGCCACCGGGCAGAACGTCGGCACGGTCCAGCTCGCCAGCTTCATCAACCCGGCCGGCCTCGAGTCCAAGGGGCAGAACCTGTTCGCCGAGACGGCCGCCTCGGGCACGCCCAGCGCGAACACGCCCGGGACCAACGGCCTGGGTACGCTGCAGCAGGGTTACGTCGAGACGAGCAACGTCAACGTCGTCGAGGAACTGGTGTCGATGATCCAGACCCAGCGCGCCTACGAACTCAATTCCAAGGCCGTTTCGACTTCGGACGAGATGCTGCAGCGCCTGTCGCAGATGTAGGCGTCGAAGGTCGATCGATGAGAAATTGGTTTCGAATCGCGGCGCTTGCGGCCGCCGCCGCGCTGCTCGCGCTGGGCGGCTGTGCCTCGCCGCGCGATCAGATCAGGGTCGGCTCGGTCACCACCGCGCGGCCGCAACCGGTCGATGTGGCGGGCGCCGCGCCGACCGGATCGCTGTTCCGTTCGAACGGCAACCTGCTGCTGTTCGAGGATCACAAGCCGCGCGCGATCGGCGATCTGCTGACGATCCAGCTCAACGAAACGCTCAATGCCAGCCAGAGCGCCACTTCGAACACGGAGAAAAAGACCAACGCGACGGCCAACATACCGGGCTTCAGCGGTGTGCTTGGAATGAGCTTGAAGGGCCTGAATACCACGGCCGCCACCGACAACGCCTTCAACGGAACCGGAGCCACCAGCTCGTCCGGCCTTTTCACCGGCACGATCACGGTAACGGTGCTCGAGGTGCTGGCCAATGGCAACCTGAAGGTGGCCGGCGAAAAGCAGATAGGAATCCGGGAGAACTCCGAGGTGCTGCGCTTCTCGGGCGTGGTCGATCCGTTGCTGATCCAGTCAGGCAACGTGATCAGCTCGACCCAGGTTTCCGACGCGCGCCTGGACTATCGCGGCGGCGGCAACATCGAGCAGGCGCAAGTCCAGGGATGGCTTGGCCGCTTCTTCAATTCATGGCAGCCGTTCTGATGGGCGCCCTCGCAGCCGTGCCGTGCAGGTCCGCCCGGGTACGCCGCCCGCGCGCGACCGCGACACGCAGCTGGCCGGCCCTGGCGCTGGCGTGCGCGCTCGCCCTGGTCGGGCCGGCGCAAGCCGAGCGGATCCGCGACCTGGCGGCGGTGCGGGGCGTGCGAGGCAACCAGCTGATCGGGTACGGCCTGGTGGTGGGCCTGGACGGCAGCGGCGATCAGACCACGCAGACGCCGTTCACGGTGCAGAGCCTGCAGTCGATGCTCACCCAGCTGGGCATCACGCTGCCCCCGGGCACCAACCCGCAGCTGAAGAACGTCGCCGCGGTGATGGTCACCGCGGAGCTGCCGTCCTTCGCGCGGCCCGGGCAGCAGGTCGACGTGACGGTGTCCTCGCTCGGAAACGCACGCAGCCTCAGGGGCGGCACCCTGTTGATGACGCCCCTGAAAGGCGCCGACGGCCAGATCTACGCGGTCGCACAGGGCAATGTGCTGGTGGCCGGGGCCGGCGCCGCGCAGGGCGGCTCGAAGGTCCAGATCAACCACCTGGCCGCCGGCCGGGTGCCGGACGGCGCCATGGTCGAGCGCGCAGTGGCTTCGCCGTTTCTGCAGGGCGAGACCATCACGCTGGAGCTGAATTCGACCGACTTTTCGACGGCGCAGGCGGTGACCGATTCGATCAACACCGAGCTGGGCGAGGGAACCGCCCACGCGCTGGACGGACGCGTGATCGACGTGAAGGCGCCGTCGGATCCGGACCGGCGCGTGCGCTTCATGGCGCAACTGGAGAACCTGCAGGTTGCCCAAGTGGAGCCGACCGCGCGCGTGGTCGTCAATGCCCGTACCGGCTCGATCGTGATGAACCGCACGGTTTCGCTCGAATCGGCCGCGGTGGCTCACGGCAACCTGTCGGTGACCATCACTTCGACGCCGGTCGTGTCGCAGCCGGGTCCGCTGTCGGCCGGCCAGACCACCGTGACCGAGAAGACCGACATCCAGCTCAAGCAGGACGGCGGCGCCCTGATGAAGCTGCCCTCGGCTGCGAACCTGGCCGACCTGGTCAAGGCTCTGAACTCGCTGGGCGCCAATCCGGCCGACCTGGTCGCCATCCTGCAGGCGCTGAAGGCGGCCGGCGCCTTGCGTGCCGATCTCGAAGTGATCTGACCGACGTCCCATGGATCCGAACAGCCTCGGCTCGCGCGTCGGCAACGCCATGAGCTCCCTGGCGACCGACAGCCGCTCGCTCGATCAGCTCAAGCGCGCGGCGCGCGACGATCCACGCCAGGCGACGAAGAAGGTCGCCACCCAGTTCGAGGCACTGTTCATGCAGATGGTTCTCAAGAGCATGCGCGACGCAACCCCCCGCTCCGGGCTGCTCGACTCGCAGTCGGAAGACCTTTATCGCGGCATGCTGGATCAGCAGATCGCGCAGCAGGTCGCGGCCAAGGGCACCGGGCTGTCGGACCTGATCGCCCGCCAGCTGTCGCGCAATCTTCCGACAGCCGTCGCCAACGGCGCCGCCCCGGCTGCGGTCGCCGTCGGCGCCGGTCCCGCAGCCGCGCCGCCCGCGCAGGCCGGCATCGCGCCGGGCAGCCCTTCGCAGCCGGGCGCCTCCGACACGGGCGCGGCGTCGACCGATGCGCAGCGCTCGTTCATGCAGCAGCATTGGGCCGACGCGGTGCGCGCCCAGCAGCTCACTGGCGTGCCTGCGAGTTTCATTCTCGGCCAGGCCGCGCTCGAGTCGGGCTGGGGGCAGCGCGAGATCCGCGCAGCCGACGGCACGCCCAGCTACAACCTGTTCGGCATCAAGGCCGGACCGGGCTGGCAGGGCCGCACCGCGCAGGTGACGACCACCGAGTTCGAGGGCGGCGTGCCGCACAAGACGGTGCAGAGCTTTCGCGCTTATGACAGTTACGCCGCGGCCTTCCAGGACTGGGCGCTGACGATCGGGCGCAACCAGCGCTATTCGGCAGCCACGATGCCCGGCTCCGGCGGAAGCGGATTCGCCGCCGGGATGCAGCAGGCCGGCTATTCGACCGATCCGGCCTACGCGCAAAAGCTCGCGCGCATCATCCGGACGGCTGCCGCGATCGGGGGTACCGGGTGAAGAAGCCGCGCCTCAAGCTCGGGCGGCGCCTGCCGAAGATATTCGCAACGGCAGGGTGAGATTCGATGTCCGGCGGACTGTTCTCGATCGGAACCAGCGGGCTGACGGCGGCCTACACGGCGCTGGAGACGACTGGCAATAACATCGCAAACGCGAATACCCCGGGGTATTCGCGTGAGATCGTCGATCTCACGCCTCAGGTCGAAACCGGGCTCAGCGGCAATTACATCGGCCAGGGCGTCGCCGTCGAAAGCATCAAGCGCGCATACAACCAGCTGCTGACCCAGCAGGTCGATCTGGCGCAGGCCTCCTCGAGCCAGGCCGACACGCATGTCACGCTGCTCAACCAGGTCAACAATCTGTTTTCCAGCACGACCGGAAGCCTGGGAGCCGTGGTCAATCAGTTCTTCGCGCAGGTCCAGACGCTCACCCAGCAGCCCAGCAATCTGGCCGTGAGGCAGACCGTGATGTCGGCCGCCCAGCAGATGGCGGCCGGCTTCAACGACGCTTACAGCCAGCTGCAGCTGATGCAGCAGGGCGCGAACCAGCAGATCGGCCAGGAGATTTCGACCGTCAACAGCACGACGGCCCAGATCGCCAAGCTCAACGACCAGATCGCGATCGCCACCGCGACCGGCGGATCGCCGAATCAGCTGCTCGATCAGCGCGATCAGGCCATCCAGACGCTTAACCAGTCGGTCGGCGTGAGCACGTTGACGCAGAGCGACGGGTCGATCAACGTGTTCCTGGCCAACGGCCAGCCGCTGGTGGTGGGCGACCACGTCACCCAGATGGCGATGGGGACGGACCCGACCAATCCGCAGAACGTCATGGTCGGAACCCAGTCCGGCAACACGATCATTCCGCTGAGCTCGAGCAGCACAGTCGGCGGCAACATCGGCGCCCTGATGCAGTTCAGCCTGCAGGACGTTCCGACGGCCGAAAACCAGATCGGGCGGCTCGCCGTGGTCGTCTCGTCGCAGTTCAACCAGCAAAGCCAGCTGGGCCAGGACCTGAACGGGTTGCCCGGAGCGAACTTCTTCTCTACCCCATCGCCCGCGGTGATCGCCTCGACCGACAACGCGACCTCGGGCGGCGCACCGGCCGAGACGGTCAGCGCGGTCTTCAGCGATACCAGCCAGTTGCAGCCGTCCGATTACCGGCTGCAGGTCGCCAACGGGCAGTACCAGCTCACGCGCCTGTCCGACGGCCAGCAGACCACGCTGTCCGCGCTGCCGGGGACGCCGGCGACCGTCGACGGCATCACGATCAGCGTCAGCGGCACGCCCACCAACGGCGACACGTTCACGATCGAGCCGGTGCGCTACGGCGCCAACAGCATGGCCGTCTCGATCGGGCAGGCCCAGCAGATCGCGGCCGCCAGTCCGGTCAGGGCCTCGATTCCCTCCAGCAACACCGGCTCGGTCAGCGTTGCCTCGCTGTCGGTTGCGGGACCGACGCGAAACGCGAACCTGACGGATCCGGTGAGCATCAATTTCACCGGACCGGGCAACTACACCATCACCGATTCGACCAGCGGAACGTCCTCGTCGGGCACCTACACGTCCGGCCAGCCGATCGCCTTCAACGGCTGGAACCTGACCCTGCTCGGGACGCCTGCGAGCGGCGACTCGGTCAGCGTCGGTCCGAATGTCGGTGCAACCGGCGACAACACGAACGCGCTGGCGCTGGCGCAGCTGCAAAACGCGAACCTGATCGACGGGGGCTCGCTCGGCGGCGGATACGCCGCGGTGGTGGCGCAGGTGGGCACGATGACGGCCAACGCGCAGGCCGAGCAGCAGAACCAGCAGACGATCCTGCAAAGCGCGCAGAACGCCCAGAGCGCGGTGTCCGGCGTGAACCTGGACGAGGAAGCTTCGCACCTGATGCAGTACCAGCAGCAGTACCAGGCGGCCGCTCAGATCATTTCGATCGCCTCGACGCTTTTCAACCAGATTCTTTCGATCGCCGCAACAGGCTGAAGCCGCGATGGCACGGGACGAGCGGGTCAACCGGCTGCACGGCACTGAAACGGCGAACCAACGCAGGGTTGCACTGCCATGCTGAGAATTTCCAACTACATGATGTTCCAGAACGGCGAGCAGGCGATCGGCACCGCCCAGAGCCAGCTGATGCAGACCGAGCTGCAGCTGTCGAGCGGCAAGCAGATCAATTCGCCCGCGGACAATCCGATCGGCGCCGCCAGCGTGGCGTCGCTGACTGGAACGGTGTCGCAACTGACTCAGTACCAGAGCAACCAGAACGAGGCCCAGTTGCAGTTGAACCAGGCCGACTCGACCATGTCCAGCCTGGTCAACCTGGTCCAGAGCGCTCAGCAGACCCTGGTCCAGGCCGGCGATGGCAGTTACTCGGATACGCAGCGCCAGGCGCTCGTGCAGTCGCTGCAGGGTGACCTGAGCCAGATGGTGGGGCTGGCCAACACCAGCGACGGCCAGGGCGGGTACCTTTTTGCCGGCTCGCAGCAGTCGGCGCCTCCCTTCACGCAGGTCGGCAACAACGTGACCTACGGCGGCGACGGCGTGCTGCAATCGGTCCAGGTCTCGCAGAACCGGCAGCTGCAGATCAAGTTCTCGGGCGACGACGTGTTCCAGAAGATCCGTCCCGGCAACGGATCCTTCGTCACGGCGGCCAACTCGGGCAACACCGGTTCCGGCGTGATCGATGCCGGCTCGGTAAGCAATCCCTCGGCGCTCACTGGCGACAACTACGCGATCAGCTTCACGGTGAGCGGATCGAGCACGACCTACCAGGTGCAGGACACGACCACGAACCAGACCGTCACCAGCGGCAACTACACCTCGCCCACCAGCGTCTCGTTCGACGGGCTGCAGGTCAACCTCAGCGGCGCGCCGGCCAACAACGATTCGTTCTCGGTCGCGCCAGCCGGCTATCAGTCGATGTTCACCACCCTGTCCAACGCGATCGCTGCGCTGCAGCAGCCAGCCGATACACCGGCGGCGACGGCGCAGCTGCAGACCTCGCTCACCTCGGCGCTGGCCTCGATGAGCCAGGTGCTCGACCACGTGACGCTGACCCAGGCCCAGGTCGGCGACCAGCTGCAGCAGCTCAGCTCGTACACGAGCCTGAACAGCACCCGCAGCCTGCAGGCCAGTTCGGCGCTGTCCTCGATCCAGGATCTGGACTACGCCAAGGCCGCTTCGCAGATGGCGCAACAGCAGACCGTCTTTCAGGCGGCGCTGCAGAGCTACACGACCGTATCGAAGCTATCGCTGTTCAACTACTTCTCGGGCGGCGGGGCCATGTAATCGCCGTGGGGGCTGCGCAATTGCGATGCTCCCCGGCTTGGCTGCCGCCCGGACCGGGGACCGCTGCGCCCATCGATCGCGGCACGTCCGCCCGCTTCGGACGAAGCGCGGTGGAGCATTCCGGTAGGCGCGGCGTTCCGGTATTCTTCGCGCGAGGCGGCCGCGGTATAGCGGTCGGGGCCGTCGCGTGATGGAGCGGGGCGTGTCCGATTCGACCTTGTTTGATCGAAGCCGTCTGCGGGAGCGGACGGCATCCGGCCCGCCCGACCTGGCTTCCAGCGTTCGCACGCTGGCCATCGAGTCGGCCCCGGCCCTGCGCATCGCGCCTGGCGCCGGGCCGGCGGCAGCGCCCTGGGGGCAACCGGCCCAGCCCGAGGCGACCGCTGCCCTGCCGCCGCCGGCGAGCCTGTTCGAGGAGCTGCCCGACGCCTTGCTGCGCTTCGACCGGCGCCTGCACGTCGTCTATGCGAACCCGGCGGTCGAGCGTGCGATCGCGATTCCCCGCGCGGCGCTCCTGGGTCGCCCGCTCAGCCAGGTCGAGCATTTCACGCAGTACGCGCCGCTGTGGGAAGCCAAGCTCACCGCGACCTTCGACTCGATGGAGGCGCGCACCTTCAAGTTCACCTTCGAGCACCCGGCCGGGTCCAAGAGCTTCGAGGTGCGGCTGCTGCTCGAAGTTGACGCGCAGGGGCAGGCGCCCTACCTGACGGCGGTCGCGCGCGATGTCACCGTGCCGCGCACCGCGCTGCATGCGACGCGGGCCGCCGATGCGATGCTGTCGACGCTGATGTCCAGCGCGCGCATCGGCATGGCGGTGCTCGACAGCAATCTGCGCTACGTGCGCTGCAACGCCTACCTCGCGCAGCTGCTGGGCATCGAGGTCGGCCAGTTGCTCGGCCGGCGCCTGGACCATGCGTTCGACCACGGGTCCCAGCCGGCGGTGATGCGCTCGCTGGAACGGATGCGCGACGGTGAGGTGCGCGTGCCGCAGCAGGTCGAGTACGAGTTTGCCGGCGGTGACCGGCCCTGGGTGCGGGAGCGCCGCACCCCCCTGTTCAGTCCCCAGGGGCGTTTCACCGGGGTGTTCCTGACGGTCGAACGCCTGGATCGCGAACGGTTCGCCGAGACCTCGCTCGCCGCCTTGCGCCAGGCGCTCGATTCGGCCGGGGAAATGGTGCTGGAGATCAGCCGCGACGGCGCCATCCTCGATGCGAACGAGACCGCTCTGGCCTGGCTCGGCTACAGCCGCGAACAGCTGACCGGATTGCAGCTCGAGGCGATCGACGCCACGCTGACCGACGAGCGTCTGGCCGAGATGATCGAGGCTCTGCTGGGGCGCGGCGCCTTCCACGGCGAGGCGCGTTACCGCACCCGGCTCGGCTCCGAGTTCGAAGTCGACGTCGTGCTGCAACGGGTCGAGCACGGCGAGCGCGAATTCATTTTCCTGCTGGTGCGCGACATCTCGGACCGCAAGCGCATCGAGGTCGAGCTGGCGGAGAACGCCGAACGCCTCGCGACGATCTTCAACGAGAGCCCGGTCGGGATCGTGCAGCTGGACTCGAGCTTCCGGATCCGGCGCGCCAACCGCGCCGCCTGTGCCCTGCTCGGATACCGGGAGCACGACCTGCTCGGGCGCGATCCGGTGCGCCTGATGCATCCGGACGACGTGGTCGCCAGCCTGAAGCAGCGCGAACGTTTCATGGAAGTGCTGCCGGCCGGCGCCGCGCTGGTTTCGGAGCCGGACCGCCGGCTCCTGGACCGCGAAGGGCGCACGGTCTGGGTCAAGCTCGGCTGGCGCGCGCTCGGCAGCGGCGACGGGGCGCGCCGCTACCTGCTGGTGATGGAGAACTTCACCGACCAGAAGCTGTTCGAGGGGCAGCTCAGGGCGGCGCTGCGCGAGCAGCAATCGTTGCTCGAAACGATGAGCACGGGCGTGGCCAAGACGCGCGACGGCAAGATCGTGCTGGCCAATCGGGAGTTCGTGAGGATGTTCGGCTACTCCGACGCCGAGGCCATCGGCATGTCGCTGTGGCAGCTGTGCCTGCACCGCGACGGGCAGGCGCCCGAGGACGTTCCGGGGCTGCCGGCGGTGCGGCCGAGGCTGACGACCAGCGCCGAGGTCGTGCTGTACGGCCGCGACGACCGTCCGCGCTGGTGTCTGGTGCATGCGCGTCCGGTCGACGACGGGGAAGGCGAGGCCGCGCCGGCCGAGGCCATCTTCACGTTCCAGGATGTCACCGAGCTGCGGCAGCAGCGCGAAGCGGCCGCGCGGGCGGCCGCCGAGTTGCAGACCTTGCTGGCCGAGAGCCGCCTGATCTTCGATACCGCGCTGGTAGGGCTGCTTTTCGTGAGGGACGGACGGATTCTGCGGGCCAACACCGCGATGGAGGACCTGCTCGGTTGCGAGACCGGGACCCTGGTCGACCAGATCCAGCTGTTCGCGCATCCGTCCGATCGCATGCTGCTGTCCAGCCTCGAAGAGCGATTCGAGACGATACGCAACGTCGGCGCCTGCGAGTTCGAGCTGCTGCTGTACCGGCGCCGCTCGGATCCGATCTGGGTGGCGGTACAGGGGCGCGCGGTCAATCCCGAGCATCCCGAACTGGGCTACATCTTCGCTTTCGTCAACATCGACGAGCGCAAGAAGTCCGAGCGCGAGCTGCGCTCGGCGCTGAACGAGCTGCAACTGATTTTCGACAACGCGCTGGTCGCGATCCTGTACGTGGCCAACGACCTGGTGGTGAAGGCCAACGCGGCCGCCGAGCGCCTGTTCGGTTTTTCGTCACTGGACCTTCAGGAGCTGCAATTCGGCGACCTGTTCGCCGACCCGCAGGCCTGGCGCAGCGCGCAGGCCGATTGGATGAGCGCCGGCGCGGGCGGCTCGGCGACCTTCGAACACCAGATGCGGCGCGCCGACGCATCCTTGTTCTGGTGCGCCGGCAACGCGCGACCGTTCGAGGAGGGCGTGCCCGAGCGCGGCGTGATCGTCGCCCTGATGGACGTCGATGCGCGGCACCGGTCGGAGGACGAGCTGCGCGCCATGCGCAATTATCTGGACCTGGTGATCGAGAACCTGCCGGTCCTGGTGTCGGTGCGCGATGTCAAGACGGGCCGCTTCGTCAGCCTGAACCGGGCCGGCGAGGCGATGACGGGACTGGCCAGATCCCAGGTGATCGGACGCACCTGGCACGAGGTGTACGGGCGCCAGTTCGCCGACCTGTACCGGGAAATGGATCGGCGCGCCATCGCCGACGGCCAGCAGATCGAGCGGCCGCGCGATGTGATGCTGCGGGCTGACGGACGCACCTTGATCGTCAACCAGCGCGTGGTGCCGGTATTCGACGATACGCAGGACGGGCAGCGGTCGGCCAGCTACGTGATGTCGATCGTCGACGACCTGACCGACGAGGTGCGCGCCGAAACGGCCCTGCGCGAAACGGAAACGCGCTTTCGCCAGTTCGCCGAGAACATCGATCAGCTGGTGTTCATCGCCAATGCCGACCTGACGCACGTCATCTACGTGAACTCCCGCTACACCCAGCTGGTTGGAGCTGCGCCTTCGGAGCTGATGGACAATCCGCGCAACGCGCTGCGGCACGTCCATTTCGACGATGCCGGGCAGCTGGCCCGCCAGCTGCCCCGCGCGATCGCCGGTCTGCGGCGCCTGCGGCGTTCGGAGCTGACGGTGCGGGTCGACCATCCCACCGGCGGCGTGCGTACCATCAGCGTCCGCCTGAATCCGGCCCGGATGCACGATGGCGTATTGCGCGTATTCGGAGTGGCCGAAGACGTGACGGCGCGGATGGCGGCCGAGCAGCAGCGGCTGGAGGATGCGGTTCGCCAGCGCGACATCCTGGTGCGCGAGGTGCATCACCGCATCAAGAACAACCTGCAGGGCGTGGCTGGACTGCTGCAGCACATGGCCAGCGGAAAGCCGGAGGTCTCGGCCCAGTTGAACGAGATCGCCGGCCAGATCCAGGCCATCGCGCAGGTGCACGGCCTGCAGATCGGCGCCGGCGGCACGCTGCCGGTGCTGGGTGTGGTGCAGGGAATCTTCAACAACCTTGGCGTTATGTTCGGGGTCGAGTTCCGGCTGGCGCCGTCGGCCTCGGCGCTATGGCGCTGGGGTCTGCCCGAAGGCGAGGCGGTTCCGCTGGCGCTGGTGATCAACGAGCTGGGCACCAATGCGATCAAGTACCGCGAAAGCCGCGATCTGACGCTCGACGTGCGGGTCGAGGCGCGCGCCGACGGCCTGGCGGTGCGAATCCAGAACGCCGGCCGGCTGCCCGCCGGTTTCGACCTGGGGCGGATTTCGTCCGGCGTTTCGGGTCTCGGGCTGGTCAAGGCTTTGCTGCCGCGCCGGGGAGCGCAGCTCACCCTCGAGCAGGAGGACGACCGCGTCACGGCCACTCTGGATCTGTCCGCTCCGGCCGTGCGCGAGGATCTTGTCTGAGGCTCAGATGAACGAAACTTTTTTCGCGTTTACATGGGCTGGAGCAGCGCGACGGCTTCGGTGTGCTCGAAGCTCCGTTTCGATGCCTTGCGAAGGAGCTGGCTAAGGTGCAAGGGGCAGCCAACGACAGGACGATCGGCGCGCGGCCGACCAGGATCCTGGTGGTCGACGACGACCGGCTGGTGCTGGCCACCGTCGTGGCCGGACTTCGACAGGCCGGTTTCGAGGTGCTGGAGGCCGACAACGGCGACGACGCGATCCTGCTGGCGCGCAATCACCGGCCGCGACTGGCGATCCTGGACATGCGCATGCAGGGCAAGTCCGGGATGGATGTGGCGCGCTACCTGTCGTCCAACACGTCGACCGGCTTCATGTTCCTGTCGGCGTTCGGCGATCCGTCGATCGTCGATGAGTCGGCCCGCTTGGGTGCGCTCGGTTACCTGGTCAAGCCGATCGACATCCGGCAGATCGTACCGGCCGTGAACGCGGCGCTCGCCAAGCTCGACGCGGAGCCGGCGCCGGTCAGCCGGCCCGCACCTGTGCCGGCGGCTGCGGCCCTGCGCGACGAGGCGATCGCGATCGGAATCCTGATGGAGCGGCTGCGACTGGATCAGAATCGCGCCCTGCAGGCCCTGCGCGAGCAGGCGCGCAACGAGGGCCGTACCATCGAATCGCTGGCGGCCAGCATGGTCGAAGCGGCCAACCGGCTCAATTCGGTTCCGCGCGGCTAGGCGCCTGCTCCCACATCGTGAAGAAGAACGTGGCGCCCTTGCCGGGCTCGGATTCGGCCCAGATGCGCCCGCTGTGCCGCCGCACGATGCGCTGAACGGTCGCCAGTCCCACGCCGGTCCCCGCGAACTCGCTTTGCGAATGCAGGCGCTGGAAGACCCCGAACAGCCGGTCCGCGAAGCGCATATCGAACCCGGCCCCGTTGTCGCGCACGTAATACGCACGGTCGCCGTCGGCGCGTCGCCCGAACTCGACGCGCGCGTTGCGGGTCTTGGACGAGAACTTGAAGGCGTTGCCCAGCAGGTTCTGCAGCACCAGGCGCAGCAGGGTGCGGTCGCCCTCGACGCTCAAGCCGGGCTGGACCGCGACCTCGACGCTGCGCCCGGCTCGGATGCGCCCAGTTCCTCGGCCAGCTGACGCGCCGTTTCCGATAGGTCGACCCGCTCGAACTGCAAGTCGCGGCCGGTCATGCGCGACATGCCCAGCAGCGTGTCGATCATCGAGTTCATCCGGCCGGCTGCGGTGATGATCCGCTTTACGTGCTCGCGGCCCAGGGCGTCCAGCCGCTCGCCGTAATCCTCCAGCACAATCTCGGCGAAGCCGTCGATCACGCGCAGCGGCGCGCGCAGATCGTGCGACACCGAGTACGCGAAGCTGTCCAGCTCGCGCACGCTCATCTCATGGCGCTGCGTGCGCGCCTGGATGTCGGCCTCGAGCTGGCGAATGCGCGACTGCAGCGATGCCGCGCCGTCGGCCCCGAGCGCGCCGTCGGTCAGCAAAGTGGCGACCCCGGCATATCCGCAATATTGGCCGGTGGACGAGTAAAGCGGCGCTCCGCTCAGGCGCAGGGCCCGGCCTTGAAGCGCGGCCGCCGTGACGTCCAGCTCGACGTCGTGAAACGGCAGCCGGCGCGCGACCGCCTCGGCCAGGCGCGCCGGTGGCGTTGGCTGCATCTGCGCATCGAGCTGCCAGGGGGGCCGGCCGCGCAGCGAGTCCAGCTCCAGCCCTGAATCCAGCCCTGTATGGCCGCCGCGGCCGGACTCGGCCTGCACCACCCGCAGCTGCGTGTCCGTGCGCCACCACCAGTCGCTCGATGACGCCAGGGCGCGCCGCAGCGCAGCGCGTTCCCGATCGGCCCGCTTCGAGCCGATCGCATATACGCCGAACACGCCGGCGGCCACTCCTGCGAGCAACACGCCCAGCAGAACGAGCGGAAAGGAGGTCAGGCTCACGGCTCCGAATGTCGCGGAATGTGCCGATTGTGCCAGCCGCCTGCGAGATCGCGGCGGCGCCCCGGCGAAGGCCGGAATTGGCTGGCTTTCCGGCCCGCCGGCCGATCAAGTTTCGTCCGGCCGGCGTCGAAGAAATGTCCAGGGGCGCGCCTCTGGTGCAGGTGCGCGTGCGGCGAAGCCATGAAAAGAGACTCAGGCATGGGCGAGCATCGGACCGATTCCGTGTCCGAACGGGCAGCCTTGGCCGCGCCGCTGCCTTTCCCGAACGCCGACGGCCCCGAGCGTCCGCGCGAAGCGCCCGAGTCCGGTGCGACGCCGGGTCAGGTTGCGGGTCAGCCCCGCCCCTGGCCCCTGACTCCTGCGTTGATCGGCGCCCCTTGCGGGGTGGCGGTCCTGTCGGTCGCCTTGCGTGACGGGCTGGGGCTGCGTGCCGACTGGACCGCCGCCGTGACGCTGGCGGCGGCGGCGCTGATCGGTCTGCTGCTGTCGCGCCGCCTGACCCGCCCCATCCAGGCGCTGTCGGTCCAGGCCGAACGCTTGACCGTGCGCTATACCGGACGCACCGCGAACCGGGGCCGCAACGAAATGCAGAATCTGGTGGCGTCCTTCGAGTCGATGTACGCCGCGTTCCTGACGCAGTTCGAGCGGCTCAAGAGTCTGCAGCTCGACGAGTTGCAAAACAGCCTGGAGCTGCAGCGCCGCTACGCGCTGATGCGCCTGCTGCGCGAGTTGTCGACGGCAGCGTACGAATGCGAAAGCCTGGACCAGGTGCTGGAGCGGGCGCTGGACGAATTGGGTGGATACCTGGATTGGCCGATCGGACGGGTTCTGCTGGTCGATGCTGCGACGCAGCGGGGTGTTCAGGCGCGGCGCTCGATCTGGTTTGCCGGCGAGCAAACGCGCTTCGCGTCGTTCGTCGCCGCGACCGAAGCCGCGCGGGCGGATCAGTCCGAGCACGGTTTGATCGGCCGGGCGAGCGCGACCGGCATGCCGCACTGGGTGACGGACCTGGGCCGCCTGGCCGGTTGGCCGCTACAGGACGTGGCGATGCGCAGCGGCCTGAAAAGCGGCTTCGTGATCCCGGTCGCGGCGGACGGAACGGTGCGCGCGTTCATTGAGTTCTTTTCGGATCACCGGGTCGAGGCCTCGGCCGAAATGATCGAACTGATCGAGGCCATTCAGACCGAACTGTGGCGGGCCGGCGAGCGCAACGGGGAGCGGCACCGGCACGCCCGGTCGGCGGCGAGCCGCGAGTCGGCCGATCACCTGGGCGGGCCGGACGCATTCGGGGCGGCGACGCCATGAACCTGGTCGAGCCGGCGATCCTCGCATTGGCCGCTGCGGGCTCCGGGCGCGAGGCGGTGCAGGGCGAACAGGGCACGGTGCTCCTGGTGGACGACGACGCGATCGTGCGCATGCTCACCACGGCAGGGCTGGCCGAACTCGGCTGGCGCGTGATCGAGGCCGAGGGCGGTGCGCGCGCCCTGGAGCTGTTTGAAAAGGAGCGGCCCCAGGTCGTCGCGCTGGACGCCATGATGCCGGATCTGGACGGCTTCGCCACGTGCGAGCGCCTGCGCCGCCTGCCCAATGGCGCGCACGTGCCGATCGTGATGCTGACCGGGCTGGACGACGAACAGTCGATCGGGCGGGCGTACGACGCGGGAGCCACCGATTTTTTCGTCAAGACCCCGGGCCGATGGACGCTGCTGTCGCAGCGCTTGCGCTATCTGACACGGGCATCGCGCGTGCGCGAAGAGCTGGTACGCAGCCGGGCCGACCTGCTGAAGGTCCAGCGCATCGCGCGCCTCGGAAGCTGGCGCTGGGACGTGGCCTCGAACCGGATCGCGCTGTCGGAGGAGGCGTACAGCCTGGTCGGCATGATGCCGCAGGACGGCGGGGTCGGCCTGGAGCAGATCCTGCAGCGCGTGGCGCTGCGGGATCGCGTGCGCATCGAGCGCTTGCTGCGGCAGGCCGGACCGGACCGCTCGACCTTGAATTTCGAATGCCGCCTGCGCGGGCCCGATGCGAAGATCCGCATCCTTCGTGTCGAAGCCGAGCTTGAATTCAATCCGGCCGCCACACTGACGGCCGCTCACGGCGCGGTCCAGGACATCACGCGGGACCGGCTGGCGGCCGACCAGATCCGCCAGCTGGCCAACTTCGACGTGCTGACCGGATTGCCCAATCGCCGGCATTTTCAGGAAATCCTCGGCGATGAGCTGCACCGCGCGCGCACAGGCGGCACGCGGGCCGCGCTGCTGCTGGTCGGGGTCAACCGCTTCCGGCATATCAACGACTCGCTCGGAACGCGCGCGGGTGACCAGTTGCTGCAGGAGATCTCGCGCCGGCTGTCGGCGGTGCTGCGGCGCGAGGACCGATCGGACGCAGGCCGCAAGCGCATGCTGCAGGCCGACGGCGCCGACGAATGTTCGCACGTGGCGGGACGGCCTCGAGTGGGGCGCTTCGGAGGCGATGAGTTTGTCGTGCTGCAGCCGCACCTGCACAGCGAGGCCGAGCTGGATCGACTCGCCGGCCGCGCGCTGGATGCGTTCCAGCGGCCCTTCATGACCGATGGCCAGGAACTGTTCATAACCGTCTCGCTCGGGGCGGTCGTGTTTCCCCGCGACGGGGACAACGTCGACGGCCTGCTGAGCCGCGCCGACCTGGCGATGCGCGCAAGCGAGGAGCAGGGCGGCAACGGCTGCCTGCGCTACACGGAGCGCATGAACACGACCCGGCGCGCCCACTGGAAACTCGAATCGGACCTGCACCGGGCCATCGGGCTGCATCAGCTCAGGCTGGTCTACCAGCCCAAGATCGACGTGACGACCGGGATGATCGTCGGGGCCGAAGCGCTGATGCGCTGGCAACGCGAGTCGGAGCTGGTGTCTCCCTCGGACTTCATTCCCGCGGCCGAGGACTCGGGACTGATCGTTCCGATGACCGAATGGGCCCTGGACGAAGCCTGCCGGCAGCTGGACGCCTGGGCCCGGGCCGGGCTGCGCCGGATCCCCGTGTCGGTGAACATCTCCGGGCATCACTTGCAGCGGGGCAATCTGATGGAGCCGGTCAAGGCGAGCATGCTGGCGCACAACATTGCGCCGAGCCTGATCGAGCTCGAAATCACCGAAACCGCGATGATGAGAAACCTGGACGTCGTGCTGCCCCAGCTGCAGGCGCTCAAGGCGCTGGGAGTCGCGCTTTCGATCGACGACTTCGGCACCGGCTATTCGTCGCTCGCCTATCTGAAGCGGTTGCCGATCGACATCCTGAAAATCGACCGCACCTTCGTGGGCGAGCTGGAGACCAGCCGGGACAGCGCCGCGCTGGTCGCAGCCATCATGGCGATGGGCCAGGGCCTTCGCCTGCAGGTGGTGGCGGAGGGCGTGGAGACCCACGCCCAGCTGCGTCGCCTGGCCGATCAGGGATGCCGCCTGATGCAGGGCTTCGTGTTCTCGCGGCCGGTGGCGCCGGACAAATTCGCGCGCCTGCTCGAATGGGGCGCTAAAGCCGACTGGTGCGCCAGCGTGAACCCGCGCCGCGCGACCGGTATGGACGAGCGCGAAGGCAGCGCGCGATGAAGCCCAACGAGATCGGAATGCAGAGCGTGAACGACGCCGAAATCGCGCGGCGCGCGCTCAAGCTGCTGGCCGAGCGCAAGATGGTCCCGACTCCGGAGACCTTCGCCGATGCGTTCTGGGAGAGCGCGGGCCAGAACGCGCGCACCCACGATGCGGCCGCCGTCCTGAAGGATCTGGGAGCCGACCTGGTTCGTCAGAGCCGCATGTCGCACCAGGAAGCCGCGCAGATGATTCAGGCGGCTCAACGCCAGCAATGGAGCGCGGTGCGCGAAGCGGCGGACCGGGCTTTGGGGCGCCGGGCCGGAGCCGGCACGGACGCCTGGCCGTCCATGATGCTGGCGATCCTGAAGCAGTCCGATGCGCTGCACGCGAACTGGACGCGCGCCCGCAAGCTCGATTCCATCATGCGCGTGATCGAGGGCGCGGCGGGCGATCCTGCCCTTGCCCTGGACCGCCTGCGGCGCCTGGTCGAGTCCTGGGGGCCGACGTTGAACCCGCTGCCGAACGGAGCGGCCGCGTCGCCTGGCGCGATCCCGCCCGAAGCCGCGGTGCGGCAGGAGCAGGCGGCCGATCGGCCCGAATCCCCCGCGCCCCGCGGCGACGCCGGGCGCGGACCGAACGAAGCGCTGGCGTCCGCGACAGCGCGCGCTCAAGCCTGGCAAGAGGTGGCTTTGCGCAGCCTGCGCGTTCTTGAGCATGCATGCGCGGGCGCCGAGCCGGTGCGGCAAAGACTGCGCGAGTACCTCGCGCTGCCCGACCAGCCGGCCGGGCGGGAACCGCCGCCCGCGCCCGTTGCGGCCGAATGGCTGTCCGCGGTCGAGCGAGAGGTTGCCGAAGACCAGAGCGTCCGTGTCGGGCTGCAGCGGCTGCTGGGGCTGCTGTGCGACAACCTGGCGAAGCTGGCGCCCGAGGAGGCGTGGTTGGCCGGCCAGCTGGAACCGATCCGTGCCCTGCTGGCAGGCAGCATCCGGTCGGGGCCGATCGCGGCAGCGGAGCGGCGCCTGTCCGAGCTGGCCTCCCAGCAGACCGAGGCGCGGCGCGGGCTGCAGGAAGCCAAGGTCGCCCTGACCGAAATGCTGACGGAGCTGGTGGAACGCGTCGGCGAGATGGGAAGCAGCGCGGAGTGGTTCAACGACCAGGTCGGCTCCTACCAGGTGCAATTGCGCCAGGCGCCGGACCTCGCCGTGCTGTCGCGCATCGTGCATGGCCTGCTGTCGGACACCCAGACCGTGCGCGAACAGATCGAGGTGTCGCGCACCGAGCTTGCCCAGGCACGCAAGAAGGTCGAAGACTACGAAGCGCGCGTTTCGCAGCTGGAGCAGCAGCTCAACGAGGTGTCGACGCTGGTGCAGAAGGATCCGCTGACCAACGCGCTGAACCGGCGCGGACTGGAGCAGGCATTCCGCGCCGAAAGCGGACGCGCGCTGCGCTACCAGTCGCCCCTGACCCTGGCGATGATGGACCTGGACAACTTCAAGCAGGTCAACGATCGACTCGGGCACGTGGCCGGCGACCGTGCCTTGATTCATTTCGTGACCACGGTCCACGCGACGCTGCGGCCGACCGACCTGATCGTGCGCTCCGGCGGCGAGGAGTTCGGCGTGCTGATTCCCGCCAGCACCGTGCAGGACGGCGTCGCGGCGATCGAGCGCCTGAAGCGGGAACTGGCGCGCCGCCCCTTCCAGTTCGAGAACGAGGCGCTGATCCTGACCTTTTCGGCCGGGGTCGCCCAGTGGCACCCGGGCGAGACCCTGGAGCAGCTGATGCGGCGCGCCGACGCCGGCCTGTACGAGGCCAAGAAGTCGGGCAAGAACCGCGTACTGAAGGCGCCCTGATCGAGGCGGGCCCGGGGCTGCCGGCAAGCCGTCGAAGCCTCGCGCGCCTAAGCCAGACCGTGCTTCACCGCGTAATGCACCAGCTCCGAGTTGTTGCCCAGGTTCATCTTGTCCAGCACGCGCGCACGATAGACACTGACCGTTTTCGGGCTCAGCGACAGCGCCTCGGCGATGTCCGACAGCCTCTGGCCGGAAGCGATCAGCTTCAGCACCTGGAACTCGCGGTCGGACAGGCGCTCGTGAGGCAGCCCGTCCTCGGGCGCCGCGAGCTGGTCGATCAGGGCCTGCGCGATGCCCGCGGTGACGTACTTGCGGCCGCTTGCGATCTGTTCCACCGCTTCCAGCAGCCTTTCCGGAGCGCTCGCCTTGTTCAGGTAACCGCTGGCCCCGGCCTTGAAAGCCCGCACCGCGTATTGCTCCTCCGGGTACATGCTGACGATCAGTACCTTCAGGCGCGGATTTTCGCCGTGCAACGCCTTCAGGATCTCGATGCCGTCCTTGCCCGGCAGCGACAGATCCATCACGAGCAGGTCGATATCGCCGTGCTGGCGCAGCTGCGCCCGCAGCTGGCCGTAATCGCCGGCCTCGGCGACGACCTTCAGATCGGGCCGCTCGGTCAGGATTTCCACGATCCCGCGCCGCACGATCGCGTGGTCGTCGACCACGATCACCCGCAGTGTCATCGGCGCCGGCTCCGGATCCTGCCTGTCTCGCGCGGCCGCGCCACGTCAGCTGTCCTTCGTGGAGGCATCGTGCTGAACCGGAATCGAAAACATCAGGCTTGCGCCTGCGTTCGGAGTCGAACTGACCTCGGCCCAGCCGCCCAGACCGCGCGCCCGCTCCATCAGCGCGCGCAGTCCGAAGCCGGGTGCCGTCTGCAGCATCTGCGGATCGAATCCGACGCCGTCGTCGCTGACCTCGAGCGAGACGTCGGTGGCGGAGGTGAACAGTTGAACCGAGACCCGCTTTGCATGGGCGTGCTTGGAGACGTTGGCGAGCGCTTCCTGAGCCGCCCGATACAGGGCGGCGCAGCGGTCCGGCGAAAGATTCACCTCCTCGCGATTCGATTCGAAGCTCGCCTGCGCGCCGGTGCGCTGCCCGAACGAACCCACCAGCCATTGCAACGCCGCCACCAGACCGGCGTCAAGCACGGGGGGCCGCAGCTTGTGCTGTATGCGATGGCTGGCGGCGACCAGCTGCCCGACCAGGTCCAGCATCATGGGCAGCCGCGGCGCGTCGACCCCGCGCTGCTGCAATTGCTTGGTCAGCGCCACGGTCTCGAAGCGCAGTGCGGTCAGCATCGATCCGATGTCGTCGTGGATCTCGCTGGCAATGCGTTTGCGCTCCTCCTCCTTGGCCGTCTCCAGGTGCCTTGCCAGCTCGCGTAGGCGGGCTTCGCTCTCCGCCAGGGCCGCCGCCGCGGCCCGGCCTGCGCGGCGCTGCCCGGCCGCCTGCAGGCTGCGGATCAAGGCCGGCCCGACCCGGAACAGGCGCGACTTCAGGATGAAGTCGTCAGCGCCCGCGTGCAGCGCCGCCACCGCCAGCTCTTCGGACATTTCACCCGACACCACGAGCACGGGCAGATCGGGATCGGCTGCCTTCGCCAGCTTGAGCGCCGAGAACGAATCGAAGCGCGGCATGTTGTGGTCGGTCACCACGGCGTCGACCGTGCCGCGCTCGAGCGCCTCGCGCATCCCGGCCTCGTCCTCCACACGCTCGGCGCGCAGCGGCGGGCCGTCGCGCGCCAGCATCGCGACCAGCAGATCGAAGTCGAGTTCCGAGTCCTCGACTACCAGCAAACGGATTGGGCCGGCCTGTGGATCGCCGATCGGCACGCTCATCGGCGTGAATTCTGTCGCATTTCGGGCCATCTGAGTGCACTCTGCGCCCGGATTCCCGGGCCGACCCGCAATCGGGGCGCGCCGGAAGCCGACTCCGGAGGCCGGGCTCGCCGAAGGGCTCCCCCCACAAACTGCCCTCGCTTACCCCGCCTTTTCCCGGAATCGTGGGCGGCACCGGTCACCGACACTAGCCGAGCGGGGTCCTTTGCCCCGATTCGAATCTCATGATGACTTCCAACGCTGTCGATTCTTCAGCACGCGACCGGGCCGGTCTGGGCGCGGCACAGGAATGCGCGCTGATCGAGGCCGATCTGGAGCGCCTGAAGGCGCTGATCAACGATGCCGGCGAGCGGCTGCTGGTCAGCTTCAATCAGGTCGCCGCGCTGGTTCCGGCGCTGTCGGCCGACGAGACCCAGCGCGCGCAGGTGGATCAGGCCGTGCATGCCGCCGTGACCGCGCTGCAGTTCCAGGACATGGCGACCCAGCTGACCGGGCACGCACAGCGTCGGCTGTCGGTTCTGGAAGAGCGGCTGCGATCGCTTTCTGACGAGGCGGCGCGGGGTTTGCAGACGATGCCGCAGCCGGTGCGGCAAGTGGAAATGACGGCCGGTTCGATCGATCTTTTTTAGCTAGACCGGACCAGGGCAGGTTCGGCAGGAGCAAATGTCATGCAATCGATTCTCGCGGTGGACGATTCGGCCTCGATGCGCCAGATGGTCTCCTTCACCCTCAAGGGAGCCGGCTATCACGTGATCGAGGCAGCCGACGGTCAGGAGGCGTACGAAAAGGCGATGACCCAGAGCGTCGACCTGGTGCTGACCGATCAGAACATGCCGCGCATGGACGGGGTCACCCTGGTCAAGAGCTTGCGTGGCCTGCCCAGCTACACGACCACGCCGATCCTGATCCTGACCACCGAGGCGAGCGACGAGATGAAGTCGAAGGGGCGCGCGGCCGGCGCGACCGGCTGGCTGGTCAAGCCGTTCGATCCGATCAAGTTGCTGGCGGTCATCCAGAAGGTGATTCGCTAAGCGGCGCGATCCGGCACCACGACGCGACAACAACAGCCAGGCGCGAATCGACGGGGGGCATCGTCAATGGGCGAAATCAGCAATCAAGGTCTGAATCAGGACGGATTCGATCTGACCCAGTTCTACGGCGTCTTCTTCGAGGAGGCCCGCGAAAACCTGGCCAACATGGAGTCGATGCTGCTGGACATCGACGTGGAGCGGCCCACCGACGAGGAGTTGAACGCCATCTTTCGCGTCGCCCATTCGATCAAGGGCGGCGCCGCGACGTTCGGATTCAGCGACGTGGCGACGCTCACGCACGAACTGGAGACGCTGCTGGATCGCCTGCGCCGGCACGAACTGTCCCTGAAGCGGATCATGGTGGACCTGCTGCTGGAAGCGGGCGACGTCGTGAAGGCGCAGCTCGCGCGATACCAGGGCCGCACCGAGGACAGCCCGCCGACCGATTCCCTGATCGAGCGCATCCGCCGCTTGGCCGCGGGCCAGGACGACACGCACAGCGCACCGGCCGGCACGCGCTGCCTGGACATCCGGATCGGGCCGCTGAAGCAAGCAGCCGCCGCGGATGGACTGATCGAGCTGTTCCGCGACATCCCCTCGCTCGGCTCGATCGAGGCGCTCGACGCCGGCCAGCTGTCGGCCGACGGCGACCGCCGCTTCAAGGTCACGACCCCATCGCCCGACGCCGAGCTGATCGAGCTGTTCTCGTTCCACGTCGCCCGCGAGCAGGTACGGATCGCGGACTTCAGTGGCGCTGCCGAGGAGTCCCGGGACAATGCCCCTCGGGCCGCGCAGGCCGTCGCGGCCAAGCCGGCGGGGGCCGAAGGCGACGGGTTCGGCTTCTTCGTCGACCCCAAGACGCTGCCGCAGGCGCCCGCTGCAAAGGAAGCGCCGTCAATGGGCGACGCCGATGCCGCACGGCGCGCCGAAGGCCGCGCCAAGACCGACAAGTCCGCCGCCGGCGCGCCCGAATCGACCACGCTGCGCGTGGCCATCGAAAAGGTGGACCAGCTGATCAACCTGGTCGGCGAACTCGTCATCACGCAGGCGATGCTCACGCAGCAGGCGAAGGATCTGGACGCGGTCCAGTTCAGCTCGCTGCTCGGGGGCATTTCGGATCTGGAGCGCAGTTCACGGCACCTGCAGGAAACCGTGATGTCGATCCGGATGATCCCGATGTCCTTCGTGTTCAACCGCTTCCCGCGCATGCTGCGCGATCTGGCGGTCAAGCTGGGCAAGGAGATCGAGCTGAAGCTGGTGGGCGAGGCCACCGAGCTCGACAAGGGGCTGATCGAGAAGATCATCGATCCGCTGACGCACCTGGTGCGCAACAGCGCAGACCACGGCATCGAGACGCCCGCCAGGCGCCTGGCCACAGGCAAGCTGCCGCACGGCACGATCACGCTGTCGGCCGCGCACCAGGGCGGCTCGATCCTGATCGAAGTGCGCGACGACGGCCAGGGGCTGCGGCGCGAACGGATCCTGCAGAAGGCGCGCGAGCGCGGCCTGCAGGTGCGGGACGACATGAGCGACTCGGAAGTCTGGGCCCTGATCTGGGAGCCGGGGTTTTCGACGGCCGACCAGATCAGCGACGTGTCCGGCCGCGGGGTCGGAATGGACGTCGTGCGCAAGAACATCACGGCCCTGAACGGAACGGCCGAGCTCGATTCGGCCGAAGGCTACGGCACGCGCGTCACGATCCGCCTGCCGCTGACGCTCGCGATCATGGACGGCATGTCGATCGGCGTGGGCGGCGAGACCTACATCCTGCCCCTGGCGTCGGTGGTCGAGTCGTTCCAGGTCATGCCTAACATGGTGCAGACGGTCGGCGCCACCGGCCGCGTGGTCAAGGTGCGCGAGGAATTCATGCCGGTCATCGCGCTGGACGACGTTTTTCGCGTGCCACGCCAGGACGGCGAGCGCGCGCCCGAGATCATGATGATCGTGGAAGCCGAGGGCCGCCGCGTGGCCGTGCTGGTCGACGAGCTGCTCGGGCAGCACCAGGTGGTGGTCAAGAATCTGGAGGCCAACTACCGGCGCGTTCCGGACATTTCCGGCGCCACCATCCTGGGCGACGGCCGCGTGGCATTGATCGTCGATACGGCCAACCTCGTGAAGAGGGCGCGCCACTGATGAACTTTCGATCGAATTTGAAGCAGTCTGAAATCTACGGAGCGCGTTCATGGGCATGATGGAGAGGATCGCAACGGACCTGGCCGCTTCGGCGCGAGTCAACGAGTTTCTGACCTTCAGGCTGGCCGGCGAGGAGTACGGCATCGACATCCTGAAGGTGCAGGAGATCCGCGGCTACGACGCGGTCACCCGCATCGCCAACGCGCCGGCCTTCCTGAAGGGGGTGATGAACCTGCGCGGCGTGATCGTGCCGATCGTGGATCTGCGCCTGAAATTCGCACTGGGCGAAGCGCGCTACGACGCCTTCACCGTGGTGATCATCCTGAACGTGGCCGGCCGGGTAGTCGGGGCGGTGGTTGATTCGGTCAGCGACGTGCTGGAGCTGGAAGAAAAGCAGATCAAGCCGGCGCCGGAGTTCAACTCGCTGCTGGACGCCGGGTACATCACGGGGCTGGGCACGGTGCAGTCCAGCGAGGGCGAACGCCTGTTGATTCTGGTGGACATCGAACGGCTGATGAGCAGCCCCGACATGGGTCTGCTGGAGCGCGCGGCCGCCTGAGCGGCCCGCCGGCACGCACCCGCATCGAGCGCAAGAAGGCCGCACCGCCATGGGAGCGCGCGACCCGCTTTTGGACGTCTCGACCCTTTCCGGGCTCGGCGGCGACACGCGTCTTTACGAGCTGACGGTGCGCGATTTCGACCGGGTGCGCCGGATCATCTCCGAGCTGGCCGGTATCGAGCTCAACGCCAGCAAGCAGAACATGGTGTACAGCCGCCTGTCGCGGCGGCTGCGCGCGAGCGGCATCGAGACGTTTTCGCACTATCTGGACCGGCTGGAAAACGACGCTCCGTTCAGGACCGAGGAGCGCCAGGAGTTCGTCAATGCGCTGACGACCAACCTGACCTCGTTTTTCCGGGAACAGCACCATTTTCCGGTGCTCGCCGAGTTGCTCAAGCACAGTCCGGCCGGCAAGGCTCCCCGGATCTGGTGCGCGGCCGCGTCGACCGGGGAGGAGGCGTACTCGATCGCGATCACCGCGGTCGAGGCGGCCGGCCAGGCCGGCACAGCGCGCGTCCTGGCCACCGACATCGACACGCAGGTACTGGCCTGCGCCGGCCGCGGCGTGTACGGCGCGCAGGCCGTGCAGGCCTGCGGGGAGGCGCGCATGCGCCGATTCTTCCTGCGCGGAACCGGGTCCAACTCGGGCATGGTGCGCGTGCGCCCTGAGGTCGCGCGCATGGTCGAGTTCGGCCAGATGAACCTTCTGGAGCCCGACTGGCCGCTGCTGAACCGCTTCGGCACGCCGGTCGATGCCGTGTTCTGTCGCAACGTGATGATTTACTTCAATCGGGAAACGCAGCGAACCCTGCTCGGCCGGATCGCCGCCGTGCTCAGGCCGGGCGGCCTGCTGTTCGCCGGTCACTCGGAGAACTTCACCGATTGCCGCGATTGGTTCGAGCTGCGCGGCAAGACCGTTTACGAAAGGCTCTGATTTGAAACCCGCAGGCGGCGCCCATTTGCCGACACCTCGCCTTTCCGGGGCCGACGGGGAGGCCCGCACCGTGTACTTCGAGCGCGAGTTCGGCCGCAACGCGGTCAAGCTGCTGCCCGGGGAGTATTTCGTGTCGGGCGACGACATCGTGCTGTCGACCGTTCTGGGATCCTGCGTTTCCGCGTGCATGTGGGACCGGACCGCGAAGGTCGGCGGCATGAACCACTTCATGTTGCCGGGCGAGGCGACCCGGAGTGCAGGCGAAGCCGATCCGATCGGGCTGTCGGGCCGTTACGGCGTGTTCGCGATGGAGCAGCTGATCAACGAGCTGCTCAAGCGCGGCGCCCGCAAGGCGAACCTGGAGGTCAAGCTGTTCGGCGGCGGCGCGGTCCTGAAGAATTTCACGGCGCTGAACGTCGGTGAACGCAATGCGGAATTCGTGCTCGATTTCCTGCGGACGGAAGGTCTGCGGGTCGCATCGCAGGACCTGCTGGACGTGTTTCCGCGCCGCGTCGCCTATTTTCCGATCAGCGGGCGCGCGCTGTGCCGCAAGCTGGCGCAGGCGGACGCGACCATCGTCAGCGCGGAGCAGCAGTACAACGCACGACTGAACACGACAAAGGTAGGCGGCGATGTCGAGCTGTTCTGAAGGGTAATCGAAATGGCGAAAACGCGCGTCCTGATCATCGACGACTCGGCACTGATGCGCAGCCTGCTGACCGAGATCGTGAACCGCGAGCCCGACCTCGAGGTGATCGGTGCGGCCCCGGATCCGCTGGTGGCGCGCGAGATGATCCGCGCCCTGAATCCGGACGTGCTGACGCTCGACGTCGAGATGCCGAGCATGGACGGCCTCGATTTCCTCGAGAAGCTGATGCGCCTGCGGCCGATGCCGGTCGTGATGGTTTCGACGCTGACCGATCGCGGCGCCGACGTCACGTTCAAGGCGCTGGAACTGGGCGCGATCGACTTCGTCTCCAAGCCGCGCCTGGGCATTGCGGCCGGCATGCAGGAGCTGGCGGGTGCCATCTGCGACAAGATCCGGGTCGCATCGAAGGCCCGCCTGCACCGGCACGTGCAGCCGGTCGCGCCGGCCTCAGGTGGACACAGCGGCCGGTCAAGCGCCCGTCGGTCGGGTATTCGCGCGTCTCGACGCGAGAAGCTGATCGCCATCGGTGCCTCGACCGGCGGCACCGAAGCGATACGCGAGGTGGTCAGCCGCTTGCGCGCGGACGCGCCGGCGCTGCTGATCACGCAGCACATGCCGCCGGGCTTCACGCGCAGCTTTGCGCGCGCCTGAACGGCTTGTGCAGGATGTCGGTGAGCGAGGCCCAGGACGGCGAGCGCGTGCTGCCGGGCCATGTCTACATCGCTCCGGGCGACCGCCACATGAGGCTCACCCTGAGCGGCGCCAACTACATGATCGCCCTGGACGACTCGGAGCCGGTGAACCGGCATCGCCCGTCCGTGGAAGTCCTGTTCCAGTCGGTGGCCACGGTCGCCGGCCCGAACGCGCTCGGAGTGATGCTCACCGGCATGGGCCGCGACGGCGCGGCCGCCATGCTGGAGATGAAGCAGGCGGGCGCGTTCAACATCGCCCAGGACGAGGCGAGCTGCGTCGTGTTCGGCATGCCGAAGGAGGCGATCGCGGTCGGCGCGGTCGACGAGGTGCTGCCCGTGACGTCCATCGCCGAAAGGCTGCAGTCGCGGCTGGCCGAGATCGGCACCACTCACCGAGTTTGACGACCGAGGCGAGCCGCACTCGATCGCCCTCGCCCGCGCAGCGCAAGCCGCTGACCTGCACCGCCCTCACGCACGCCGTGCCCGATCGCCCCTCGCCCGCTTGCGGGAAAGGGGAGGGGGTGAGGGTCCGCCCCTGACCTTTTCGAAACTTCAATAGAATTGACGCAGCAAAGCCCGCTGGGCGGTCGCTGGCAGGTTCGCCTGCGAGAGGAACGTCCGGACTCCGAAGAGCGGCGTAGCAGGTAACACCTGTCCACCGTGAGGTGAGGATCAGAGCAACAGAGACGAGTCGCCCTGCCAAGTGCGCAAGCGCGAAGCTGGGCGGGTGAAACGGGCAATCTCTACGCGGAGCAACACCGAATAGGCAGCCAGCGATCCGGCTCGGGGAGGCTGCGGGTAGGTGGCTTGAGCCGGCGCGCGAGCGCCGGCCTAGAGGAATGATCGCCACGGCACGGAAACGTGCTGCACAGAATCCGGCGTACAGGCGGGCTTTGCTTTTTCTCCGGGTTTTACTATGTTGCTGACCCAAAAATCTCGGAGACCCAGTATCCATGCGGGTTTCCGGCCGATGAGGTCGTGCGGAAAAATCGCTGACCGACCGTTCGTCGGAATTTCATAACTCGGAACGGCCGCGAATTCTTGCCGCCACTTCGCCTGCGGCCCTAGGACAGGTGCACGCTGCCGCCCTAGCGCGGAGGAAACGGCTGTTTTGATGTCGCGCGCGGTGCGGCAACTTGAAGAAAAAAGCCCCCTGCTGAGAGCAAGAGACTTTCTAATCAGTGGCGCGCGGTAGAGTCCGAAACGTTCAGTGCCGCGGCGGCTTTGTGAAAGGCTTTCTGGCCGCCGCAATACATCGCGTCCAGGAGCTCGGTCACCTGCTTGTCCGAGAGCGATTGCAGCTCGGGTCGATGCTTGCGCACCAGGCGCGCCAGCTGCGCGTAGACGACATCATTATGGGCGCCCAGCACCGCCATCAAGGCCTCGTACAGGCCACGGTGATACTGGCACTTGGACTGGATGGACATCTCCAGGCGGGACGGTTTGGCCATGGGGGCCTCCGAAAATTGACCTGTGTTGTATAGGCAGCCTGGTCGATTGCCGGTGACATTCGCGCCAGGTGCGGGTACGTTGTTCGCCTTTCTCACTGACCCCGTGTCGGTGCCGTTTTCTCCGTAATCCCGGACCCTTAGCGTTTTCAGAGCGGCAGCCCTGTCACGGTAGTTGCGGCCGGGTTTGTGGCTCGACCGCCTGCTATTTAGCTCGTAGCGACGCTCGTTCGGTTCGGCTGGGCCAGCTCGCTAGAAAGATTACGACGGCAACGCGAAGGACTGCTTCCGCGTAACGAACTCCCCAAGGTACAAACATGAGCGCTGTCCATACCAGCCACCACCAAGGACTTCGTCCCATATCACGCAAGCGCTTAACCGACAACGCGCAGTCTACCCAGGCATACAGAAGCGCTTCTAGTATTTGCAGCAAGTAATACCCAAGTTGCTCAGACCCACCCTTGGGCCTGAACCAGTGTGCAGTCGCCGCATCAATGCCAACGGATACCGCAAAGCAAACGAGATACAGACCCAGCCAAGGCAATCGCCGTAAGCGTCCACTGAACCCAAAAAGCAGCCCCACGAAGTCACCTGTTGTCTGAAATGAGTACACAGGTGTGGGTAGCCGCTGTTCTCAAGCACTTGCGTTGTCCCCCCAATCTGCTCCTGGCGAAAGTGGCTGGAACCCGAAAAGAATTCGACTAACAGCTCGAGCGCTCGATGGAAACGCTGGTGACCAACAGCTTGGGATAGTGCGCCACCCGAAAACGTCCAGCGTACCGGGCTTTGTCGTGGCCGAGCTGGTCGGGGCGGGCATGGGTGCATTCATCCACCGCGCGATGAGTAGCCGTGCCAGCGAGGCATCCGCACGCCTGCGCAGCTGAACGAAGTCGGCCCGCCAATACCGGCGCCGTTCGCAAGGGTGTGCCGGCTCGACCCGGTCGACCCGGGAAACAACGAAGTTGAGCCGCCTGGTTTCGCTCCAGCCCGCAAATACCAGCCCCACCCGGCCGCATTTTCACGGACTGCCGCGCCGGGTACGGGGCTAAAAAGCCGCAAGACAAGGCGGATGTCAGCGCCTCGAGGGAATTTCCCGCTTCTCCGGTTGGCAAGGAGCAATCCAGATATGGGTCAAAAGGCTGCGGCCAAGAGTCAGGCTGCGAAGCAAGACAAGACACGGTCGCGCACGGCGCGCCGGGTCCTGCAACAGCTGTTCGAAGTCGACCCGACGACCATCGACGAGTCGCGCACGCTGGCCGATTTCGAGGGCTGCAACCTGCCCGACACCGTCCAGCCGCTGACGCCGATCGCATGGCGCACCCGCGTCAAGGACCGCGTCTTCACGTGTTTTGGCGTGGACTGCGACCTGGATGAACCGCTCTCGACCCTGACGGCCCGCATCGAACTGGCGGAGCGCGGAGTTTGCTGCACGGTGACGCACTGAGGGCGCGGCCCGTCTTCGTCCCGCCGATTCGATCGCAAGATCCGGATCGACGCCGCGCCTGCGCGCGGTTTCAATAGCGCCATCCGCAATCGATCGTTCGGGAGGCGCGCCGTGAGCTATCGCATTCGAGGCCTTTGCCCCGATCCGTTCCGGTACCTTTATGGTGTGTCCAACGCAGAATTGAAATCGCACTGCGCCCGGCGTTGCTTGGCCGACCAGGACGGCGCGTTCCCGGATCGCATCGAGATGCGCGATGCCAAGGTCGGTGAAACCCTGTTGCTCGTGAACTTCGTCCATCAACCTGCCGACACGCCCTATCGCGCCAGCCACGCGATCTTCGTTCGGGAGGGAGCGGACGCCCCATTCGACCGGATCGGCCAGATTCCCCTGTCGATGCGCACGCGGGTTCTGTCGCTGCGCGCCTTCGACGCCGACCACATGATGGTCGACGCCGACGTGGTCGACGGCCGGGAGGTCGAGAGCCTGATTGAACGGCTGCTCGCGGATCCCGCAACCGCCTACCTGCACGCACACTATGTCAGGCGTGGCTGCTATGCGGCGCGCATCGAGCGCGCGTAGCGGTCTCTACCGCTGATAGCGGCCAACCGGTCGGCCTCTGGCCAGAATCCATCACCGCCGAGCTTCCATCAGCTTCGCCGCTTGGGGGATCTTGTCGGCAAGCTCATCTCGAATCTGTTCCGCCCTCGTCTTGAAATGCAACGGGTCGTCGCCCGCCTTGTACGGGAAGACGATCGCGAGCGCCCCGATCGGTTTCCTGGAAGCGTCCAGCAGCAGCAACTCCACCTCGAAACGATCGCCGTTCTTGTTGACTTTCGCAAGCGTCTCGCCGGTCTCGATCACGTAAAGGTCTTCCGCGTCCGCGATCTTGCCGATCCGTCCGATGTTGGAAGCGATGATCACGTTCCGGGTATCGTTGGGCGGCGTGACGTGCATCGCGACCACCCGCAGATCGGCGTACTTGGCGACAAGGCGATTCACCAGCTCCTGTGCGTATATTTTTTGCGGAGCCGTTGTCGAATCGGCGTGCAGCGGGCAGGCAATTGTGATTGCGAGGAAGAGCAGGGCGATACGCATCATCGTGTTCATGGCGCCTCGCTGGCTGGCCGGGACGGGTTGCCATCCGACAGGCAACTGCCGGACCCCGGCATCGGAACCACCGTGCCACCATAGCTCAATCAGCCGATCGTCGACGATCACTGCCTCAATGCCCGTTACCCGCGCGCAGTCAGGCCGTTCTCGACCGCCCACAGACGGGCGGTCGGCTATCCTGTCCCGGCCCATGCCGTTGCGCTCGCCCATGGAGGCCTCCGTCACGCAAGCCCTGGCCGCCCTGGCGTTGGCCGCCGCCTGCGCCGGTTGCACCACCTATGCGCCGCTGCCGCTGGACAAGCAGGCACAGCCCGCGGCCAGTGCGGAGCAGCTGCACCACGACGCGCCCCTGCCGCCGAAGCTCGGCGTCGACGACATCGTCATGCTGGCACTGCGCAACAACCCGGCCCTGGTCGCCGCGCGCGCGCAGCAGGGCGTCGCCCAGGCGCAGCTGCTTGCTGCGGGCATCCTGCCCAACCCTTCGCTGAACGCCAGCTACGGCGTCCTGCTCGGCGGCCCCGGCACGGTCGACTCGCTGTCGGCCGGGTTGTCGCAGGATGTCAGGTCACTGGTGACGCTGTCCGCACGGCGCGGGGCCGCGCGGCAGACGGTGCGCCAGATCGATGCCAGCCTGCTATGGCAGGAATGGCAGACCATCGGCAAGGCGCGGCTGCAGGCGGTGGATCTTATCCAGGGCGAACGGCAGCATGTTCTGCTGCAGCAGAACGCCGCCCTGTTGAACGACAGGCTGGAGCGCAACCGGCAGTCCATGTTGCAGGGCGACAGCACTCTGGCTGCCGTGGTGCCGGACCTGACCGCCGCGGCCGACGCGCGCAAGCAACTCGACGACCTCGAGCGCCAGCTGGAAACGCGGCGCCGCGACCTCACGGGCTTTCTCGGCCTGTCGCCGCAGGCGCCGCTGCCGCTGGACGAGAACATAAGGCTTCCCGTCGTCGACGCCGCGGCGGTGACCCAGTCGCTGCTCAGTCTGCCCGACCGCCGCCCCGACCTGGTGGCGCTGCAGCTCGGCTACAGCGCGCAGGAAGAACGGGTGCGCGGCGCCGTCCTGGCCCAGTTCCCGCTGTTCTCGCTGGGCGTGACCGGCGGCCACGACACCACCGATGTGCGCTCGCTTGGCCCGCAGGTCACCATCGACTTGCCGTTGTTCGATCGCAACCAGGGCAATATCGCGATCGAACGCGCCACGCGCCAGCAGCTGCACGACGAATTCACCGCGCGCCTCGCCGACGCGAAGCAAGAGGTGCTGGCCTTGCTCGCCGACCAGGCCGTGCTGAAGAACCAATACAGCGGCCGGATAGCGCAGCTGGCGGAGCTGGAGCGAACTGCGCAGAACGCCGAGGACGCCTATCGGGCCGGTGACCTCGACGAACGCGGCTACGTGGATTTGATTTCTGCCCGCAACGCCAAGGAACAGGAGGTGCTCGTCATGGAACAGAGCCTGCTCGACCAGCAGACGGCCATCGCGACGCTGATCGGCGCCGGTATGCCGCCGATTTCGTTCGGCTCCGGGGAGGTGCCGTGAACCGCATGAGGTGCAGCGCCGCCGGCCTTGCCGCCTTGTTGCTGTCGTGCGGCGCTTGCGCCGAGGACACGCCGGGCAGCGTGCTGGTGACGACTCAGGCGCCCCGGCGCGGCGTGCTGCCCGACATCATCACCGCCTATGGCATGGCCACCCCCGCAGTCAACGGTGGCATGACGCTCAGCGTGCAGGCCGAGGGCCGTGTCATGCGCATTGACGTCGCTCCGGGCCAGACGGTGCACGCCGGGCAGGGCCTGCTGGATTTCCATCTGTCCGCCGCCGCCACCAGCACCTATGAGCAGGCGGTTTCCGCGCTGAAGCTGGCGCTGCAGCAGCAGGCTCGCAGCGCGCGCCTGCTGGCGCAGCAGCTGGCGACGGCGGACCAGGTAGCGCAGGCCGACAAGGCCGTGTCCGACGCACAGGCGGCACTCACAGCGCTTGAAAGGGAAAATGGCGGCAAGCCGCAACAGCTGATCGCCGCACCCTTCGACGGCGTTGTCAGCGCCATCCGGGTGTCCCAGGGCGACCGCTTGCAGCCCGGCGCCGCCCTTGTCACGCTGACACGCACGAGCGGATTGGTGGTCACCGTCGGCGTTGAACCGTCCCAGCGCGCTCGACTCAGGCTCGGCCAACCGGTCAGACTGGAGCCGCTGACCGAGGGCGAGGCGCCGTTGCGCGGCACGCTGATTCGCGTAGACCACCTGTTGAACCCGAAAACCCGGATGGTCGATGCCGAGGTGGCCGTCGCCGCAGACCTGCTGCAGGGCGAGGCGTATCGCGCCCGTATCCAGACCGGCGAGCTGAAGGGATGGCTGGTGCCGCGCGATGCCGTGCTGGGCGATGACCAGGGCGATTTTCTGTTCCAGGCCGCGGACGGCAAGGCGGTGCGCGTGGCCGTCAAGCGCCTCGGTGGCGACGGCGACACCTCGGTGGTGGACGGTCCGCTCGATCCGAAACGCCCGCTGGTGACGTTGGGCAACTATCAGCTCAGCGACGGCGCACCCCTGCGGCAGCAATAGCCTCGGGCACATCGGGAAACCCGCCGCATCGATCTGAAGTCAGGGAAAACGCAGGCATGAGCTTCGCCGCCATCGTCGGGCGCCACGCGCGCTCGATCGTGACCATCGCCTGTGCGCTGGCCGCTGCCGGCCTGGTGGCCGCGGTCTCGCTGCCTGTGGGACTGTTCCCGCAGGTTTCCTTCCCGCGCGTGGTGGTGGACCTGTCCTCGGGCGACCGCCCTGCCGACCAGACCGCGTTGACCGTGACGCGGCCGGTGGAGGAGGCGATTCGCTCAATGCCGGGCGTGCGCGAGGTTCGCTCCGCCACCTCGCGCGGCTCGTCGCAGATCTCGATCGATTTCGGCTGGGGCCGCGACATGATCGCGGCCACGTTGCTGGTCGACGCCGCCATTGCACAGATTCTGCCGGAACTGCCGCCGGGCACGACTTATGGCGTGCGCCGCATGGACCCGACCGTATTCCCGATCATTTCCTACGCTCTGACGTCGGACACGCTGACGCCCGGTGCGCTGCGCGATCTGGCGCAGTTCCAGATCGTGCCGCTGCTCGCCTCGGTGCCCGGGCTGGCGCGCGTCAACGTGCAGGGCGGTGCCATCGAGGAAGTCGAGGTGCTGGCCGACCCGCACCGCCTGGACGCGTACGGCCTTGGAATGAGCGACCTGGTGAGCGCGATTGGCGCCGGCAATGCGATTCAGGCGGTGGGCCGGCTGCAGGATCACGACAAGCTCTACCTGGTGGTGTCAAACAGCGACCTGCGCCAGGTGGCGCAGCTGCAGAAGGTGGTGATCCGCAGCGACGCAGGCGGCATTGTTCGCCTGGGCGACGTTGCCCAGGTCCGGACCGGATCCATGCCGCAGTGGATCCGCGTCAGCGAGGACGGCAAGCCCGCGGTGCTGTTCAACGTCTACGAACAGCCGGACGGCAACGCCGTGCAGATCGCCGGCGACGTGCAGCATCGCCTGGCCGGCTTCAAGCTGCCGCAAGGCGTGAAGTTGTCCAACTGGTATGACCAGAGCACGCTCGTGGTGCAATCGGCTGCCAGCGTGCGCGATGCGGTGCTGATCGGTCTTGTGCTCGCTGGCATCGTGCTGATCCTGATGCTGCGCAGCTGGCGCGTCGCCCTGATCGCGCTGTTGACCGTGCCTGCGACGCTTGCGGTCACGGTGCTGCTTCTGAGCGTGCTGGGCCTGAGCTTCAACATCATGACCCTGGGCGGCATCGCCGCCGCGGTGGGTCTGGTCATCGACGACGTCATCGTCATGGTCGAGCACATCGTGCGGCGGGCCGGTGCGCCCGACGTGCAAGACGGCCCTGACGCGGTGCTTGCGGCCGCGCACGAGTTCATGCGGCCCCTGACTGGATCGAGCCTGGCCACCTTGATTGTGTTCCTGCCCTTGAGCTTTCTGAGTGGCGTCACCGGCGCTTTTTCGAAAGCGCTGTCCGTGACCATGGGGTCGGCACTGGTCATCTCCTACCTGATGGCCGCCTTCGTGGTACCGGTCCTGGCACGCGAGCTGATCGATTTCAAGCAATGGCACGATCCGGCCGCCGGCAGGCAGGATTGGCTCGCGCACCTGCATTCGAGCCTGCTGGAGCGGGTTTTTCGCAGGCCCCTGTGGCTCGCCGCGGCGGTGTTGCCGCTGCTCGTGGTGGGCTTCATCTCCTACAGCAGGGTGCCCAGCGGCTTCATGCCGCGGGTGGACGAAGGCGGCTTCGTGATGGACTTCTACACGAAGCCCGGCACCTCCCTGATCGAGACCGAGCGCGAACTGGCGCAGGTGGAAACAATCCTGCGCAGCATGCCGGAGGTGGACACGTTTTCGCGCCGCACCGGCACCGGCCTGGGCGCGGACCTGGGCGAGGCGCACCACGGCGACTTCTTTGTGCGACTCAAGTCGAAGCGCGCGCGCACGACGCCGGACGTGATGACGCAGGTGCTGGCGCAGGTGCAAAGTAATGTTCCCGGCGTGCAGGTGGAGCTGGCGCAGCTGATGGAAGACCTGATCGGCGACCTCACCGCAGTGCCGCAGCCGATCGAGATCAAGCTCTACGCCGTCGATCCCAACCAGCTGATTCCGCAGGCGCGGAGAGTGGCGCAGGCGATCGCGAAGATCGACGGTGTGGTCGAGGTCAAGGACGGCGTGGTGCTGGCCGGCGACGGCATCGACCTGAAGGTCGACCCGGTGCGCGCGGCGATCGAGGGCAGCAGTCCGGACGAGGTGACCAAGGCGGTGGACACGGCGCTCAACGGCGCCATTGCCACCCGGCTGCCGCGCATCGCCAAGGTGGTCGACGTACGGGTGCGCCTGCCCAACGCGATGAGCCTGCGCGACACCGACCTGGCCGAGTTGCCGATACGCGCTGCCGACGGACACCTGTTTCCGCTGCGCCGCGTCGCTACGCTCACGCCGGTATCGGGTGAGCCGGAACTGTCGCGCGACAACCTGCAGCCCATGGTGGCGGTGACCGGTCGCATCGAAGAGGGCAGCGGCGGCCGCGGCATGGGCGCGTCGGTGGCGGACGTGCAGAAGGTGCTGGCGCAGCCAGGCATCCTTGCACCGGGCGTGCGCTACGAACTGGGCGGCCTCTACCATCAGCAGCAGATCGCCTTCGCGGGCCTGGTCAAGGTCTTCGTTGCCGCGCTGGTCGCTGAGCTGGTGTTGCTGCTGGTGATGTACGAGCGCTTCTGGCTGCCGCTGATCATCGTCGGCACCTCACTGCTGTCCACCACCGCGGTGTTCACGGCATTGTGGATCACCGGTGTGGAGCTGAACATCACTGCGCTGATGGGCATGACCATGATCATCGGCATCGCCACCGAGATGTCGATCTTCTACGTGTCGGAATATGCCGCGCTGGCCGGTCAAATGGCGCCACGCCGGGCCCTGCGCGAGGCCAGCCGCAATCGCGTGCGGCCGATCACGATGACCACCCTGGCGGCGATCCTCACGTTGCTGCCGCTGGCGCTGGCGATCGGCCAGGGCTCGGGCATCCAGCAGCCGCTGGCAATCGCCATCATCGCCGGCCTCGTGGTGCAGTACCCGCTGGTGCTGCTGGCCACACCCGTGCTGATAGGTTTGACGATCAAGGATGGCGGAACCGGCGTCTGAACCGTTTCTGATCTGTCCGCCAGATTTCCGACTTGGCCGCCAACCTTCCGACTCGCCGTGCAAGGGCCAGCGGCAGGGCGACTGAACCTTTATTCAGTACTTCAGTTGAGAAACCACTTTCACTCCCATCGCTATATGGTTAATTCCACGCGAGTTTCGAACCTATCCTTCATATGAGCTTTGCGGGCTAAGTGCTTGTAGTGACTGGGAAAAGCATCCCTTTTTACCTTGACCGGGAACACGTGATGCTCTAGAGTCCCCTTCCTGTGCAAAAAAGTGGGATGTGGTGGATTAGTGAGCGATCGCTCTCGCCCTGAGACGCAATCTCTGGGGTCGGCGACCGCCAGGAATCCGCACCCAAGCGACCATGTTCCAAGGCGCTTCGCAACTGACGCTGGATGGCAAGGGTCGCGTATCGATTCCCAGCCGTCATCGCGACCTGCTGACCGCGCAGTGCGACGGGCGCCTGACACTGACGCGCCACCCGGACGGCTGCCTGCTCGTGTACCCGCGCCCGATCTGGGAAGCCAGGCGCGAAACGATCGCCGCTTTGCCCTATTCGGCGCGCGCGCTGCAGCGGCTGCTGCTCGGAAGCGCGGCCGACACCGAGATCGACAGTGCCGGGCGCGTGCTGGTTCCCTCCGAGCTGCGCGCCGCCGCCGCACTGGAGCGCGACGTGATGCTGCTCGGCATGGCCACGCACTTCGAGCTGTGGGACCTGGCGCGCCTGGCCGAGCAGGAAAAAAGCCAGCTGGCGCAGGCGTTGCCGGAATCCGCCGCGTCGTTTTCGTTCTAAGCGTGGATGAACTCCTTACCTCCGTCGAGCGTGCGCGAGCACCGGCCGGTGATGCTGGAAGCCGCGATTTCGATGCTGATCACCGACCCGCAGGCGACCTATGTGGACGCGACCTATGGGCGGGGGGGTCATGCGCGGCGCATCCTGCAGCAGCTCGGACCCGGCGGTCGGCTGATCGCGCTGGACCGCGACCCGGAAGCCGCGCGCGACGCGGCGGCCATCGCCGATCCGCGCTTCCATTTCGAGCGCACGCGGTTTTCGCGGCTGGCGGAGGTACTCGACGCCCTCTCGATCCCGGCCATCGCCGGGCTGCTGATGGACCTGGGCATGTCCTCGCCGCAGCTGGACGATCCGGCGCGCGGATTCTCGCTGCGGATGGACGGGCCGCTGGACATGCGGATGGATCCGGACAGCGGCCAATCGGCCGCGCAATGGCTGGCCCGGGTCGAACTGTCCGAGCTGCGGCGCGTGGTGCGCGAATATGGCGATGAGCGGTTTGCTTCATCGATTGCAAAGGCGATTGTGGCTCGCCAATCGGCAGACCGCCCCATGGAACGCACAACCGAGCTTGCCGAGGTCGTGGCGCGCGCGATCCCCGTCAAAGACCGTAAGGATCCGAATCAGCATCCTGCGACGCGCACCTTTCAGGCTTTACGGATTTTCATCAATCAAGAGCTTGAAGAATTGGCGCTGACGCTGCAAACCTCGATGCTTCGAATGGCGCCAGGGGCGCGCCTGGTCGCGATCAGTTTCCATTCGCTGGAAGACCGCATCGTCAAGCAGTTCATCGACTCGCGTGCGCATCCGGAGCGCGCGCTGCACAAGGTGCCGCTGCGCGCCTCCGAGCTGCCTCAGCCTTTGCTGCGGCCGCTCGCGCGCGTGCGCGCCGATGCGAGCGAAGTCGCGGCCAACCCGCGCGCGCGCTCCGCGTGGATGCGCGTGGCCGAACGCACCAGCGCGCCGGCGCCATGAAGCGGGGTCCGACGCGATGCCGCCCCGCGTGATCGTTGCCGTGCTGGCGGGCCTGCTGATGGCGAGCGCCCTGTCCCTTGTAACCGCCCAGCACCGTGCCCGCGACCTGTTCGCCGACCTGGAGGCCGCCCAGCAGCTGGCGCGCACGAGCGAGGCCGAGGGCAACCGCCTGCGCATCGAGCTGGGACGGGCCAGCCAGCCCGCTGCGATCGAGGCGGCCGCACGCCAGCTCGGCATGCGTCCGATCGATCCCGACCACACGGCGTTGCTGCCACCGGCGGCGCGCTCCACCCGCCCATGAAGCGATCGGCCGAAACCGACCCCTCGCGCCCCGCTCGGGCCGGCCGGCGCTCGCGCGGCCGGCGCGGCGGCGCCGATCGGGGCGCGACGGCGGGCAATCCGTTGCTGGCGGTGCGGCTGCCGGCATGGCGCTCCCGCATGCTGCTGTTCGCACTTTTCTGCGGCTTCGTCGCGCTGGCCGGCCGCGCGTTCTACCTGCAGGGAGGCGTCTCGACCGGGTTCCTGCAGCGCCAGGGCGAAGCGCGCTATGCGCGCACGCTCGACGTGCCCGCCACGCGCGGCACCATAACCGACCGCAACGGCGTCGTGCTCGCTTCCTCCGTGCCGGCGCGCGGCGTGTGGGCGATCCCGGACGACGTGGACGCGAGCAAGCAGGGCGTGCTGCAGCTCGCGCAACTGCTGAACGTGCCGTGGACCGAGCTGCGCCACCGTCTGGCGGCCGACGACCGCAACTTCGTGTACCTGAAGCGCCAGGTCGATCCGGACGTGGCGCAGCGGATCGAGTCGTTCAATATCGCCGGCATCCACACCAGCCGCGAATTCCGCCGGCTGTATCCGGAGGGGTCGATCACCGCGCAGTTGCTCGGCTTCACCGACGTCGAGGACCGCGGACAGGACGGCATCGAGCTCGCCTTTGAGCGCACGCTGGCCGGCCGCTCGGGACTGCGGCGCCTGGTCAAGGATCGGCTAGGGCGGGCCGTGGAGGACGACTGGCTGCGCGAGCCGATCGAAGGGCGCGACGTTCGGCTGTCGATCGACAACCGGATCCAGTACATCGCCTACGCGGCGCTGCGCACGGCGGTCGAGGCGAACCGGGCCGAGGGCGGATCCATCGTGGTGCTGGACGCCGCCAGCGGCGAGATCCTGGCGCTCACCAACTGGCCGAGCTTCGACCCGGCCCGGCGCGACCACATGGAGCCGGAGCGCCTGCGCAACCGCGCAGTCACCGATACGTTCGAACCGGGCTCGACGATCAAGCCGTTCTCGATCGCCACGGCCCTGGAAGCGGGCGTGGTGACGCCGAGCACCCTGATCGACACGTCGCCCGGCTGGATCCGGGTCGGCGGGCGGACCATCACCGATACCAGCTCGCACGGATTGCTTACCGTCGAGCAGGTACTGGCCAAGTCGAGCAACGTCGGTACCACGAAAATAGCGTTGCAGCTGCCGGCGCAGAATTTGTGGGACACGCTGACTGCGGTCGGCTTCGGCCAGGCGCCGCACGCGGGATTGTCAGGGGCGGTGACCGGGCGTCTGCGCCCGGCCGGGACCTGGCACGAGATCGAACAGGCGACCATCGCATACGGCTATGGTGTCTCTGTTTCGCTTCTGCAACTGGCCCGCGCCTATCTGGTGTTCGCGCGGGATGGCGACATCGTGCCGGTCAGCGTGATGCGAGCGCAAGCCCAGGCGCCCGCGGTGCCCGTGCTGCGGCCGCAAACCGCCCAGGCCGTGCGCCGGATGCTCGAGCTGGCCGCCAGCGACGAGGGCACCGCGGCCCGCGCGCGCGTGCCCGGCTATCGCGTGGCCGGCAAGACCGGGACCGCGCGCAAGCTGCGCGACGGCCACTATTCGAACGCGTACATCTCCTCCTTCGTGGGCTTTGCCCCGGCATCGGGCGCGCGCGTCGTGATCGCGGTGATGATCGACGACCCGCAAGGCGGGCGCTATTTCGGCGGCGAAGTGGCGGCGCCGGTCTTCTCCCAGGTGGCGGCCGGCGCCCTGCGTGCATTGCAGGTCGCGCCCGAGGCGCAGGCGCTCGCGCTTGCCTCGGGCGAGGCGGCGGCCAATGCGCGATGAACGGCGGCAGCGAAGTTCGATGATCGGCAGGCGACATGAACGGCGATGATGCGGCTCGATCCGCCGGTCAGATCGTGGCCTGGATCCGATCGCAGGCGCCGCATACGGCGCATCTGCGCATCGACAGCCGCGAGGTCGGCCGCGGCGATGTGTTCCTCGCCTTGCCCGGCCGGCGCGAGGACGGGCGCACGTACGTGCAGGACGCGATCGCGCGCGGAGCGGCAGCGATCGTGATCGAACGCCCGGGTCCCGCTACGACGGCGGCCGAGGTTCCGATGCTCCCGGTCGAACGCCTTTCCGGGCAGCTGGGCGAAATCGGCGCTGCCTTCTACCGGGACCCGACCGCGGCATTGCTGACGATCGGCGTGACCGGGACCAACGGCAAGACCTCGTGCAGCCACTGGATCGCGCAGGTACTGACCGCGTGCGGCCGCCGCTGCGCGGTGATCGGGACCGTGGGCTCGGGCTTCACGGATGCGCTTCAGACCGGGGCGGCCTTGACCACTCCGGACGCCATCGACCTGCAGCGGCAGGCGCGCAAGTGGCTGGATGCGGGGGCGCAGGCCCTCGCGATGGAGGTTTCATCGATCGGCCTGGATCAAGGGCGCAGCAACGCGATCCGCTTCGACCTGGCCCTGTTCACGAACCTGACCCGCGATCACCTGGACTATCACGGCTCGATGGCGCAGTACGAGAGCGCCAAGACGCGGCTGTTCGATGTGCCGTCGCTCGCGCACGCGGTGCTGAATCTGGACGACGAGCTGGGCCGGCGCCTGGCGCAACGCTGCCGCCAGCGCGGCTTGCGCACGACCGGCTACCGGATCCGTGCCTCGGGGGCGGATCGGGACGCCGCAGCCGCGCCCTTCGACGCGTCCGGGGTCGACATCGATCTGAGCGCCGCATCGGTGCAGCTGGGCGCGGACGACCTGCGCTTCGACGCCAGTGTGCAGCGGTCCGGCGCACCTGCGCGGACCGTGCCGGTGCGCGCGCCGGTGATCGGACGGTTCAACGTGTCCAACGTGCTGGCAGTGATGGGGATCGCGCTGGCAGCAGGCATCGACGCGCATGAAGCGGCGCGCGCGCTCGACCGGTTGGGCCCGCCGCCGGGCCGCTTGCAGCGGGTCGATCTCGAGGAATGCGAAGCGGCCGGCGCCGACCTGCCGCTGGCGCTGATCGACTACGCGCATACGCCGGATGCGATCGACCAGGCTCTGGCCGCGCTGCGGCCGGTGGCCGGCGCGCGCGGCGGCCGCCTGTGGATCGTGTTCGGCGCCGGCGGTGACCGGGATCCGGGCAAGCGACCCCAGATGGGGCTGGCGGCCGCGCGCGGAGCCGACCGCATCGTGGTGACCAGCGACAATCCGCGCAGCGAAGTGCCCGATCGCATCATCGACGAGATCGTCTCGAGCATCGGCGACATCGGATCGCGCCTGGAACGGATCGCCGACCGGGCGCTGGCGATCGATCATGCCGTGCGCCAGGCCGCCGCGGCCGACGTCGTGCTGATCGCCGGCAAAGGCCACGAGCAGTATCAGGACGTGGCGGGCCAGCGACTGGCGTTTTCCGACCTGCGGTGCGCCCGCACCGCGCTGCAGCGCAGGTCGGAAAACTCGGGCCGCGCGGCCGCCGGGGATGCCCCGTGATCACGCTGGGCGAACTGGCGCGCGCGATCGAGGGCGCGCGCACCGACAGTGCGGCGACGCGGATCGCGTCGGTCAGCACGGATACGCGCACCCTGCGTGCCGGTGCCCTGTTTGTCGCGCTGCGCGGCCCGCGCTTCGACGGACACGAGTATGCGGGCCCGGCGCGCGAGCGCGGTGCGGCGGCGCTGATGGTGCAACGGCAGGTGCCGGTCGAGCTGCCGCAACTGCAGGTTCCGGATACCCGCCGCGCGCTCGGCCAGGCGGCAGGGTACTGGCGATCGGGCTTCTCGCTGCCCGTTGTCGCCGTCACCGGCAGCAACGGCAAGACCACGCTGACCCAGATGATCGCCTCGATCTTCGCGCAGGCCTACGGGCAGCACGATGGCCAGGCACTGTGGCTGGCCACCCGCGGCAACCTGAACAACGACATCGGGCTGCCGCTGATGCTGTTCGAACTGGCCGCCCGGCATCGGGCGGCGGTGTTCGAGCTCGGAATGAACCGCCCGGGCGAAATCGAGGAACTGGCCCGCCTGGCGCGGCCGACGCTGGCCGTCGTGAACAACGCTCAGCGTGAGCATCAGGAGTTTCTGCGTTCGCCGGAAGCCACGGCACACGAGAACGGCGCCGTGCTGGGCGCGCTGCCGCCGGACGGCATCGCCGTGTTCCCGGCCGACGACCCCTGCGCTCCGATCTGGCGCAAGCTCGCCGGACTGCGCCGGGTGGTCGACTTCGCGATGAGTGCGCCCGCCACGGTCACCGTGCGCTATCGGGCCGGCTCGAGCGGCAGCGAGCTCAGTATCGCCACGCCGGCCGGTCCGATCGAAACTTCGCTCGCGGTGGCCGGCGCGCACAACGTGCACAACGCGCTGGCTGCCGCGGCGTGCTGCCTCGGACTGGGCCTGGCACCGGGCGCGATCGCAGCGGGCCTGGCGGCGTTCCGCGCGGTGCCGGGACGCGGCACGCGCCTGACCGGCGCGCACGGCGCGGTCGTGATCGACGACAGCTACAACGCCAATCCCGATTCGGTGCGCGCCGCGGTCGACCTGCTGAGCGCCCAGCCGGCGCCGCGCCTGCTCGTGCTCGGCGACATGGGCGAGGTGGGCAGCCAGGGACCGCGAATTTCACCGCGAGATCGGAGCCTACGCGAAGTCGCGCGGCATCGAATCACTGGTGGCGCTGGGGCCGCTGGCGCGCGAGGCGGTCGCCGCCTTTGGTTCGGGCGGGCGGCACTTCGAGCAGGTCGGCCCGCTGATCGAAGCGGTGCGGCTGGCGCTGGACGAGCACCGGGCCGTGCTGGTGAAGGGCTCGCGCTTCATGCGGATGGAGCGGGTGGTGCAGGCGATCGCCGACGGCAGCGCAACGGAGACGCACCATGCTGTTTGAATTTTTCCAGTGGCTGTCGCAGGACGTGCGCGCCTTCAACGTGTTCGCCTACCTGACGTTGCGGGCGGTGCTCGCCGCGGCCACCGCGCTGCTGATCGGTCTGCTGGCCGGTCCCGCGGTGATACGGCGGCTGACCGCAGATGAAGATCGGTCAGTCGGTGCGCAACGGACGGCCCGCAGACCCACCTGGAGCAAGTCGGGCACGCCGACCATGGGCGGCGCGCTGATCCTGCTGTCGATCGCGCTGACCACGCTGCTGTGGGCCGATCTGTTCAACCGCTTCATCTGGGTCGTGCTGCTGGTGACGCTGGGGTTCGGCGCGATCGGCTGGGTCAGACGACTACCGCAAGGTCGTGCACCGCGATCCGCAAGGGCATGTCGGCGCGCGAGAAGTTCTTCTGGCAGTCCGTGATCGGCCTGACCGCCGCCATCTATCTGGCGTTCGCGATCTCGGCGCCCTCGACGCTCGCGCATCTGGCCGCTGCTCCTGGAGTGGATGGCCAACGGCTTCGTGCTGGCGCTGCCGTCGCGCGCCGACCTGATCGTGCCCTTCTTCAAGAACGTCGCCTACCCGATGGGCGTGGTGGGCTTCGCCGCGCTGTCGTATCTGGTGATCGTCGGCACCAGCAACGCGGTGAACCTGACCGACGGCCTGGACGGGCTGGCGATCATGCCGACCGTGATGATCGGCGGCGCGCTCGGCGTGTTCGCCTACGTGGTGGGCCGCGCCGACTACGCGCGCTACCTGCTGTTTCCGCACATTCCGGGCGCCGGCGAACTGGTCGATCGTTCTGCGGCGCGATCGCCGGCGCCGGACTGGCGTTTCTCTGGTTCAACGCATACCCGGCGCGAGGTGTTCATGGGCGACGTCGGCGCGCTGGCGCTGGGCGCGGCGCTGGGCACGATCGCGGTCATCATGCGCCAGGAGATCGTGCTGTTCATCATGGGCGGCGTGTTCGTCGCCGAGACGGTGTCGGTGATGATGCAGGTGATCTACTTCCGCTGGACGCGGCGGCCGGCGCATCTTCCGGATGGCGCCGCTGCATCACCATTTCGAACTGTCGGGCTGGAAGGAGAACCAGGTCGTGGTGCGCTTCTGGATCATCACGCATGATGCTGGTGCTGATCGGCCTGTCCACGCTGAAGATCCGATGAGGCGCGCGCTGGTTCTCGGGTTTGGGCGACAGCGGCCTGGCGATGGCGCGCTGGCTGGCGCGCGAAGGCTGGCAGGTCGTTGTGGCCGATACGCGCGACGAGCCGCCGATGCGTGCGGCGCTGCACGAGCAGCTGCCCAGGTCGGACTGCGCACGGGCGCGTTCGAATCGTCGGCGCTGGACGGCGTCGAATTGCTGGCGATCAGCCCCGGCCTGTCGCCGCACCACGCGCCGGCTGCCCCGCTGGTCGATGCCGCGCGCAAGGCGAAGGTGCCGCTGGTCGGCGAGATCGAGCTGTTCGCCCGGGCGCTGGCGCGGCTTCGGGCCGAGCGCGACTACCGGCCCAAGCTGATCGGCGTCACCGGCACCAATGGCAAGACCACCACGACCCGCCTGGTCGGTCAGATGATCCGGGCTTGCGGCCGCGACGTGGCGGTGGCCGGCAACATCGCGCCGTGCGCGCTCGACGTGCTCGCTTCCAGGCTCCAGGCCGAGCGGCTGCCCGAGGTGTGGGTGCTGGAGCTGTCCAGCTTCCAGCTGGAAACGACCGCGACGCTTGCCTGCGACGCGGCGGCGATCCTGAACCTGACCGAGGACCATCTCGACTGGCACGAGTCGATGGCGCACTACGCCGCTGCCAAGGCGCGCGTTCTGGCCCGGGGGACGATCGCGGTTCTGAATCGAGGCGACCCCGCCGTGAAGTCGCTCGCCCCTTCCGGCGCCCGCGTCTGCAGCTTCGGCATCGATGCGCCGGTGCACCCCGGCGAGTTCGGCCTGATTCATGACCGCGGCATCGACTGGCTGGCGTTGGCCGAGGATTCCTACGATCAATCGCCGGGATCGCGCAAACGCGCGGCGCACCCGCAAGGCCCGGCTTTCGTGCGTCGCCTGATGCCGTCCGATGCGCTGAAAATCCACGGCCGGCACAACGCGATGAACGCGTTGGCGGCGCTTGCCCTGGTGCGCGCAGTCGGCTGTCCGCTCGGCACCAGCCTGCAGGCCTTGCAGGAATTCCGCGGCGAGCCGCATCGAACCGAGCGCGTGGCGTCGATCGCCGGCGTCGAGTACTTCGACGACAGCAAGGGCACCAATGTCGGCGCCACCCTGGCCGCGATCGAGGGCCTGGCATCCGAGGGCCGCAGGCTGGTCGTGATCCTGGGCGGTGACGGCAAGCAGCAGCACTTCGAACCGCTGGCCGACGCGGTCGCGTCGCACGCCCGGGCCGTGGTGCTGATCGGGCGCGACGGCCCGCGCATCGGCCAGGCGCTGCGGTCGACCGCGGTGCCGATCGAAACCGCGGACGGCCTGCCCGAAGCCGTGGTCCGGGCCAGCGAGCTGGCGCTGGCCGGCGACGCGGTGCTGCTGTCGCCCGCCTGCGCCAGCTTCGACATGTTCCGCAACTACGCGCACCGGGCCGAAGTGTTCGTACAGGCCGTGCGGCAGCTGGCTGCGGACCTGGAGGCGGCGTCGGGCGCGCTGGACACGGGCCCTGCGGCCGCGCGCGGCGGGCCGCGGCCGGCAGGTGCGGCATGCGCATGAGTTCGATCGCCTCCTGGCTGGTCGCGCGCCGCCCACGGCGCGAAAGCGATCGGTTCAACCCGACCTCCGCGACGCTGGCGCTGGCGGGGCTGGGCGGGGTGGCGGGCGCACGCCGCGACGGGCGCTTCGACCGCATCGATGCGACGCTGATGATGGTCATCGTCGCGCTCCTGATGTTCGGCACCGTGATGGTGTACTCGGCGTCGATCGCGCTGGCCGATTCGCCGCGCTACAACGTCGCGCCCGCGCATTTCCTGGCGCGCCATGCGATCTCGATGCTGATCGGATGCGGTGCGGCGGCAGGCGCGTTCTGCGTTCCGCTGGCCGGCTGGCAGCGCATGGCGCGCTGGGGCTTCGTGGCCGGCGTGCTGCTGCTGATCGTGGTGCTGGTGCCGGCAATCGGAAAGGGCGCGCTCGGGGCGCGCCGCTGGATCGTGCTGGGGCCTTTGAATCTGCAGCCTTCGGAGCTGATGAAGCTCGCGTGCGTGCTGTACGCGGCCGACTTCACGGTGCGCAAGCAGGATTTCATGCACGACTTCGGCAAGGGCTTTCTTCCGATGGCGGGCGTGATGGCCGTGGTCGGCGCGCTGCTGCTGCTGCAGCCGGACCTGGGCGCTTTCGGCGTGATGGTCGCCATCAGCATGGGCATCCTGTTCCTGGGCGGGGTCAACGGGCGCCTGTTCGCGTCGATCACGGTCGCGCTGGCGATCGCGTTCATGACGGTGATCTGGACCAGCCCGTGGCGGCGCGAGCGCATCTTCGCGTACCTGGATCCGTGGTCGAGCGACAACGCCATGGGCCGCGGCTACCAGCTTTCGCACTCGCTGATCGCGCTCGGGCGCGGCGAGTGGTTCGGCGTCGGGCTCGGCGCCAGCGTCGAGAAACTGCACTACCTTCCGGAGGCGCACACCGATTTCATCGTCGCGGTGATCGGCGAGGAACTCGGATTGGCGGGCGTGCTGGCGATCGTATTCGCCTTCTACTGGCTGACCCGGCGCGCCTTCGAAATCGGGCGCCAGTCGGTCGCGCTCGAGCGCACGTTCGGCGGGCTGGTGGCACAGGGCATCGGGCTGTGGATCGGCGTGCAGGCGTTCATCAACATCGGCGTGGCCACCGGCCTGCTGCCGACCAAGGGGCTGACGCTTCCCTTGATGAGCTACGGAGGCTCGGCGCTGCTGTCCACGCTGACGGCGCTCGCGATCCTGCTGCGGGTCGACTTCGAGAACCGGGCGCTGATGCGGGGAGGAGCTGCGCGATGAGTCCGCTTGGCGCGCCGCGCGCCGTGCCCCGCCATCTGATGGTGGTGGCGGCGGGCACCGGCGGGCACGTGATGCCCGGGCTGGCGGTTGCCGAGCTGCTGCGCGCCCGCGGCTGGGGCGTCAGCTGGTTGGGCACGCACACCGGCATCGAACGCGACCTGGTGGCTCCGCTGGCGATCGAATACGACGCGGTGCCGTTCTCGGGCCTGCGCGGCAAGGGACTGCGCGGTGCGGCGTGCGGCAGCATCAACCTGGTTCGAGCCTTCGCGGCCAGCGGCCGTGCGATGCGCCGGCGCGAGCCCGACGTGGTGTTCGCCACCGGGGGCTACGTGGCGGTGCCGGCCGGCGCCGCGGCGGCCACCCGGCGCGTGCCGTTTGCGCTGTTGAACGCCGACGCGGCGCCGCAGCTGTCGATGCGCTTGCTGCGCCCGATCGCCGCGACCGTGTTGTGCGGCTTCGACGGCGCTGCCTGCCGCAGCGCGGGGCGCAAGGGTGTCGTCACGGGGGCGCCGGTGCGCGAGCGCATCGTCGCGCTGGCCAGCCCGCAACAGCGGCTGGCCGATCGCGCCGGCCCGATTCGGTTGCTGGTGATCGGCGGCAGCCTGGGCGCGCGCGTTCTGAACGAGACGGTACCGGCCGCCCTGGCCTGCCTGCCGGCCGGGCAGCGCCCGCGCGTGCTGCACCAGTGCGGCGGGGCCCACGTCGAGTCCACGCGCGCCGCCTACGCCCGGGCGCAGGTCGAGGCCGACGTGCGCGGCTTCATCGACGATATCGCGCCCTGCTACGAGGAGGCCGACCTGGTCATATGCCGGGCCGGCGCGATCACGGTGTCGGAACTGTGCGCGGCCGGCGTGGCCGCCATCCTGGTGCCGCTGGTGGTGTCGACCACGGACCACCAGCGCTCCAACGCGGAATTTCTCGCCAGCCGCGGCGGGGCGCTGCATCTTCCGCAGGATCAATTCCAGGCTCCGGCCCTGGCGCGATTGCTGGCCGGCCTGACGCGTGCGCAGATCCTCCAGATCGCGTCGCGCGCCCGCTCGCTCGGCCATCCGGACGCCACCGCCGCGGTGGCGGCTGCGATCGAGTCGCTGGCGCAGGCTCCCCGATGAGACACGCGATCCGCCAGATTCATTTCGTCGGAATCGGTGGCTCCGGAATGAGCGGGATCGCCGAGGTGCTGCTGAACCTGGGCTACGTGGTGAGCGGATCCGATCTGGCCGAGTCGCCCATGACGCAGCGGCTGGCGCGCCTGGGCGTGCGCATCGCTTACGGGCACGATGCCGGGCACGTCCAGGGCGCGGACGCCGTGGTCGTGTCCTCGGCCGTGCGGCCGGACAACCCGGAGGTCATCGCGGCGCGTGCGCAGCGCGTGCCGGTGGTGCCGCGGGCGGTGATGCTGGCCGAATTGATGCGGCTCAAACAGGGCATCGCCATCGCGGGCACCCATGGCAAGACCACGACCACCAGCCTGGTGGCGAGCGTGCTGGCCGCCGGCGGTCTGGATCCGACCTTCGTGATCGGCGGCCGCCTGAATTCGGCCGGCGTCAATGCGCGGCTGGGCGGCGGTCAGTACATCGTGGTGGAGGCCGACGAGTCGGACGCGAGCTTCCTGAACCTGACGCCGGTGGTGGCGGTTGTGACCAACATCGACAACGATCACATGGAGGCGTACGGACACGATTTCGCGCGCCTGCGCCAGGCCTTCGTCGACTTCCTGGCACGCCTGCCGTTCTACGGCCGGGCGGTGCTGTGCATCGACGACGAGCCGGTTCGCGAAGTCCTCCCATTCGTCTCCAAGCCCGTCGTCACCTACGGCTTCTCGGAGGGGGCGCAGGTGCGCGCCGTGTCGGCCTCGGCCGAGGGCGCGCGCATGCGCTTCACGGTCGAGCGCGAGGCCGCTGCGCCGCTGTCGGTCGAGCTGAACCTGCCCGGGCGCCACAACGTGCAGAACGCGCTGGCGGCCATCGCGGTGGCGGGCGAACTGGGCGTGGCCGATGCGGCGATCCTGGAGGCGCTGAGCGCGTTCACCGGCGTGGCCCGGCGCTTCGCGCGCCACGGCGAGGTCGCGATACCCGGCGGCGGCTTCACACTGATCGACGACTACGGACACCATCCGGCCGAGATTGCCGCCACGCTGGCGGCCGCGCGTGGCGCCTTTCCGGGGCGCCGCATCGTGCTCGCATTCCAGCCGCACCGCTACACGCGCACGCGCGACTGCTTCGAGGACTTCGTGCGGGTGCTGGCCGGCGCCGATGTGGTGATGCTGACCGAGGTCTACCCGGCCGGCGAAGCGCCGATCGTGGCGGCGGACGGTCGCTCGCTCGCTCGCGCCTTGCGCGTGGCCGGGCGGGTCGAACCGGTGTTCGTCGAGCGCGTCGAGCAGATGCCGGAAGCGATCCTGGATGCGGCGCGTCCCGGCGATGTCGTGATCACGATGGGGGCCGGCTCGATCGGAACGGTCGCGGCCGGGCTGGCGCAGGTGACCCGATGAACCGCTCCGGGACGCACTTCGGGCGGGTCGGAGTGCTGCTGGGCGGTCGCTCGTCGGAGCGCGAGATCTCGCTGATGTCGGGTCGCGCGGTGCTGCAGGCGCTGCGCAGCCGCGGCATCGACGCGCACGCCTTCGATCCGGGCCTGCAGTCGATGTGCGAGCTCGAGCACTCCGGTTTCGAGCGCGCGTTCATCGCGCTGCACGGGCGTTTCGGCGAGGACGGCACCATTCAAGGCGTGCTGGAAACGCTGCGCATCCCGTACACCGGGAGCGGAGTCCAGGCCTCGGCCATCGCGCTCGACAAGCTGGCCACCAAGCGGCTGTGGGTCTGGGCCGGGATTCCCACGCCGCTGTGGCGCGAGCTGGAAGCGCACAGCGACTTCGATGCGGTCGCGCAGGAGCTGGGCGGATCGGTCGTGGTCAAGCCCCGATCGGAAGGCTCCACGATAGGCATCAGCAAGGTCGTCTCGAACGCGCACGGCGAGCTGGCCCGGGCGTACGCCGAGGCCCTGCGCTACGACGCCCGCGTGTTTGCCGAGGAACTGGTCGTCGGCCGCGAGCTCACCTGCGCCATCCTGGGCAGCGGACCGGGCGCCGAAGCGCTGCCCCTGATCGAGATCCGGGCGCCTCAGGCCAATTACGACTATCAAAGCAAGTATTTCAGCGACGAGACCCAGTACCTGTGTCCGGCGCCGCTCGACCCGGGTCTGGCGCAGCACATCCAGCGGCTGTGCCTGCAGGCCTACGCGGCGGTCGGCGCGCGCGGCTGGGGGCGCGTGGACGTGATGCTCAGGCACCAGCCGGACGGCGAGCGACCCCTGTTGCTCGAGGTCAACACGGTGCCCGGCATGACCGGGCACTCGCTGGTGCCGATGGCGGCCCGGGCGCGCGGAATGGATTTCGCCGATCTGGCCGTGCACATCCTTTCCGATGCGACGCTGGAGGTGGGGGCGTGAGCGGGGCGCCGCAATGGATGCGCTGGGCGACCGCGGCTTTGCTGGCGGGCGCCGTGGCGCTGGTCGCAATCGGGCTGGCGCTGAAGCTTGCCCAGCGGCCGTACTTCGACTTCCGGCGCATCGAGCTTGCCGGGGACGTGCGCCACGTCAGCCGGGCCGCGGTGCGGGCCGCCATCAGCGGCCGGCTGGCCGGAAATTTCTTCACGATGCGCCTGGACACGGTGCGCCACGCATTCGAAACGCTGCCCTGGGTCGCCGAGGTCTCGGTGCGCCGGATCTGGCCGAACCGCCTGCGGGTCACGCTCACGCAGCACCGGGCGCTGGGCGAGTGGAGCGACGGCAGGCTGCTGTCCGATGCGGGCGCCCTGTTCGCGGCCAATCCGGCCGAAGCCGAGGTCGACGGGCCGCTGGTGGGCTTCTCCGGTCCGCCTCAATACGCGCAGGAGGCGGTGCAGCACTTCCGCAGCTTCAGCGCGCTGCTGGCGCCGCTTCAACTGCGCATCGTGAGCCTGCAGGTGTCGGACCGCGCCTCATGGAGCCTGACCGCGGCGCCGCGCCTGCAGATCGAGCTCGGGCGCGATGAGCCGCCCGGCAGCCTGGATCAGCGCCTGGCGGCGATCGTGAACGCCTATCCGGTCGTGCTTGCGCGCCTGGATGCGCCGGTCGCGCGGATCGACGCGCGCTACTCGAACGGATTCGCCGCGGCAAGGATGACGACGAAAGCGCCATGAGAACCGACACCAAGGAGCTGATCGTCGGGCTGGACATCGGCACCTCCAAGGTGGTGGTGGCGGTGGCCGAGGTGCTGCCCGATTCGCGCTTCCAGGTGATCGGGCTCGGACAGGCGCGCTCGGAAGGGCTGCGCAAGGGCGTGGTGGTCAACATCGAGGCGACCGTGCAGTCGATCCGGCGCGCGCTGGAAGAGGCCGAGCTGATGGCGGCCTGCCGGATCTCGGATGTCTTCACCGGGATCGCCGGCAGCCACATCAAGAGTTTCAACTCGAGCGGGATGGTGGCGATCAAGGACCGCGAGGTGACGCCGACCGACGTGGACCGCGTGATCGAGACTGCGCGCGCCGTCAACATACCGACCGATCAGCAGGTGCTGCACGTGCTGACGCAGGAGTTCATCGTCGACGGGCAGGAGGACATCCGCGAGCCGATCGGGATGAGCGGCATCCGCCTCGAAGTTCGCGTGCACATCGTCACCGGGGCGGTGAGCGCCGCCCAGAACGTGGTCAAGTGCGTGCGGCGCTGCGGCCTGGAAGTCAACGATCTGATCCTGCAGCCGCTCGCGTCCTCGCTTTCGGTGCTGACGTCCGACGAGCGCGAGCTGGGCGTCGCGCTGGTCGACATCGGCGGCGGCACCACCGACATCGCGATCTTCACCGGCGGCGCGATCCGTCACACCGCGGTGATCCCGATTGCGGGCGACCAGATCACCAACGACATCGCGATGGCGCTGCGCACGCCGATTCCCGACGCCGAGGAAATCAAGCTGCGTCACGGCATGGCCAAGGAGATCCTGGCCGAGAGCGGCGATCGGATCGAGATTGCCGGGCATCGGCGACCGCGCCTCGCGCCTGCTGTCGCGCCAGGCGCTGGCCGCGGTGATCGAGCCGCGCGTGGAGGAGCTGTTCACGCTGGTGCAACAGGTGCTGCGCGAGTCCGGCTACGAGGAAATGCTGGCGAGCGGCATCGTGTTGACCGGGCGGCACGGCGCTGCTGCCGGGCATCGTCGAACTGGCCGAGGACGTCTTTCTGCGGCCGGCGCGGGTCGGATGGCCCGGGTACGCGGGCGCGCTGGCCGACGTGGTGCGCAACCCGCGCTTCGCGACGGTGATGGGACTTCTGGCCGAAGCGCACGCGCAGCGGCTGCGCGGCCGCAAGCTGGTCGCGCAGTCCGGTTCGATGAAGCAGACGTTCAGGCGCATGAAGGAATGGATCGTCGGCAATTTTTGAACGCAGTGGGCAGCACAGACACAGGAGGTCACATGGCATTCGAAATTCTGGAAACCGAAACCCAGGGCACGGTCATCAAGGTGATCGGCATCGGCGGCGCCGGCGGCAATGCGGTGGAGCACATGATCCGGCGCGGAGTGCAGGGCGTCGAATTCATCTGCGCCAACACGGACCATCAGGCGCTGTCGCGGTCCAGCGCCAAGAACGTGATCCAGCTCGGCCAGACCGGACTGGGCGCCGGCAGCCGTCCCGACGTCGGACGCCTGGCGGCCGAGGGGGCACGCGACCGCATCGCCGATGCGCTGCGCGGCGCGCACATGGTGTTCATCACGGCCGGCATGGGCGGCGGCACCGGCACCGGCGCGGCGCCGGTGGTCGCCGAGGTCGCCAAGGAGCTGGGCCTGCTGACGGTGGCCGTGGTGTCCAGGCCGTTCGATTTCGAAGGCCCGAAGCGCGCCAAGGTGGCCGAGCAGGGGCTGATCGACCTGCAGGAACGCGTCCACTCGCTGATCGTGATCCTGAACGACAAGCTGGAGGACGTGCTGGGCGAGGACGCCGAGATGGCCGACTGCTTCCAGGCCGCCGACGACGTGCTTCACAACGCCTGTGCCGGCATCGCCGAAATCATCAACATACCGGGCCTGGTCAACGTCGACTTCGAGGACGTCAAGACCGTCATGGGCGAACACGGCAAGGCGATGATGGGCACGGCCACCGCCAGCGGCCCGGACCGGGCGCGCGTGGCCGCCGAGCAGGCGGTGGCGAGCCCCCTGCTGGAGGGAGTCGACCTGTCGGGCGCGCGCGGCGTGCTGGTGAACATCACGGCAAGCCGCTTCGCTCAAGATGCGGAAACGCGCGAAGTGATGAACACGATCCGGGAATTCGCGGCCGAGGATGCGACCGTGATCTTCGGGACGGTATGCGAAGAGTCGATGGGCGATGCGCTGCGCGTGACGGTGGTGGCCACCGGACTGGGCAAGGCCGTCGCACGCAAGGCGCCGCCGTTGACGGTGCTGCGCAACGGAACCGACAACCTGCCGGCGGCGGGTGCGGGCGTGTCGCATGCGGCGTCTCACGACTACAGCCATCTGGAGACGCCGGCCGTATGGCGCTCGCGCGACGGCGCCGCGGTGCGCGCCGCGGTCGAGGACGCGGCGGTCGAACGCCTCGACATCCCGGCTTTCCTGCGCAAGCAGGCCGACTGATCGGCGGCGTGCCAGCGCACGCCGTCGATTGCGCGGGTCCGGCGCGAACGAGAATTGCGCACGCGGCGCATCGGCAAGTGGTCCGCCGCTTCGATTCTTTGGCAGGCGCCGCCGGTTCGCCGATGGTCGCTTGACGCCCGGACTGGAAGGCCGACCGGCACCATGCTCACCCCGGTAAAGGACGTGCCTTAGGCGGATGATGTCGCGTATCGTTGTCCGACGCGATCGCGCAACTTGAATCCCCCTGCAACCGGACTTCCCGCTCTGTGATACCCACCTCCACGCGCGCCTGCCCCGAGTCGCCGCCCCATGCGGTTTCCGGGGCCCTCGGAGCCTTGATGCTCGGCGCGCTTGGCGTCGTCTTTGGCGATATCGGCACCAGTCCGCTCTACACGCTCAAGACCGCGCTCGAGTGGGTTGGCAGCTCGGCGCCCGAGGCGGCTTACGGGACGCTTTCGCTGATCGTCTGGACTCTGATCATCATCACCTCGGTCAAGTACGTGGCGCTCGTGATGCGGGCCGACAACAACGGCGAGGGCGGCATCCTCGCGTTGATGGCCCGCCTGGCGCTCAGAGGCCACGAGCGGCGCGGCCTGGTGGCAATGGGTATCCTGGGCGCGGCGCTGCTCTATGGGGACGGCGCGATCACGCCGGCGATTTCCGTGCTGAGCGCGCTCGAGGGCCTCAAGCTGCCGGTGCCGGCAGTGGCGCCGTACATCCTGCCGATCGCGGTTCTGGTGCTGCTCGGCCTGTTCGCCTTGCAGCACAAGGGGACTGCGGCCATCGGTCGCCTGTTCGGGCCGGTCATGTTGACGTGGTTCCTGGCGATCGGTGCGCTGGGCGCGATCGGCGTGGCGCAACACCCGGCAATCCTGTGGGCGCTCGACCCGCGTTTCGGATTGCGCTACCTCGGCTCTCATGGATTTTCCGGCTTCACGGTGCTCGGTGCGGTGTTCCTGAGCGCAACCGGCGCGGAAGCGCTCTACGCCGACATGGGGCATTTCGGCGCGAGGCCGATTCGCAGCAGCTGGTATGGCATCGTGTTGCCGGCGCTGCTGCTCAACTACGCGGGCCAGGCGGCGCTGGTTGCTGCCGGCGCCGTACCGCAGGGCGGCAACCCCTTCTTTCTGCTCGGGCCGAGCTGGCTGCAGCTGCCGCTGGTCGCCCTCGCGACCGCCGCCACGATCATCGCCAGCCAGTCGATCATCTGCGGCGTCTTCTCGATGACCCGCCAGGCGATCCAGCTCGGCCTGTGCCCCCGTCTGAATGTCACCCAGACCTCGGCGAGCGGCTATGGGCAGATCTACGTCGGATCGATCAATTGGCTGCTGATGATCTTCACGCTGGGTCTGACGCTCGGCTTCGGCTCATCGGACAGGCTGGCGGCGGCCTATGGGATTGCGGTCTCGTTCACGATGCTGCTGACAACCCTGTTGATGTACAAGATGATGCGCGAGCAGTGGCAATGGACGCGCACGGTGGCGATCGCGGTGGCCGGGTCGCTGGCACTGATCGACGCCTCCTTTGCATCCGCCAACCTGACCAAGGTGGCCGACGGCGGCTGGGTGCCGCTGGTTGCGGCGGCGGCCGTCTTCCTGCTGATGGAGGCCTGGCGCAGCGGCCGAGCCGCGATGCTGAGCCAGATCGAACGCGAGACGATGCCTCTGGACCTGTTCATCCGATCGACGGCCGGCGAGATCAAGTGCGCCGGCACCGCGGTGTACCTGTCGCGCCGCACCGACGCCGTTCCGGTCGCGATGCTGCACACCATGAAGCATTTTCACGTTCTCCATGAGCGCAACGTGATCCTGAACGTCGAGACCGAAAAGGTGCCGCGCGTGCCCGATGCCGAACGCGCCACCGTGAATGATCTGGGCCATGGCTTCCAGCGCATCGTGCTGCACTACGGGTTCATGCAGCAGCCCGACATCCCGGCCGCGCTTGCGCGCTGCATCGGCGGGCAGGCGTTCGACATGATGCAGACCAGCTTTTTTCTGTCGCGCGTGTCGATCGCGACGTCCGGTTCCGGCAAACGGCGCCTGAACCCGCTGTTCCGAAGCCTGTTCGCCTGGTTGCATCGCAATGCGGCCGACGCCACCGAGTTCTTCCGCATCCCGCGCAATCGGATCGTGGAGCTGGGAATGCGCATCGATCTGTGAAGATGTGGGTTCTCAGAACAGTCGAGCAATCCCTTCCGAATCGTCAGAAGCTACAAATACAGGCTGCCGCAGGCAGCCAGGGCCCGTAGCCAACGCTGGCGGCGGGCGCTAACCTACCTACAGCGGCCGTTCTAGGATCGAGGGACCGGGCATTCGGGAAAATCCCTGCCGGCCGGGAGCGGACATGCGTACCGGTCCGCTTTGGAGAATCCAAATTTTGAATTCTTCGTTGGCCGCTGTCAGCTCGACTTCCACTGACCTGCCCCCTCCCAGCCGTGCCAGCCCGTAGTTCGGAAGTTCACCAAATTAATTCTGTGTTCTGAGCATGCGATCGACCGATCGGCTCATTTGTTTCAAAATAAATCCAGGCGCCAGGCGACTCATCATTTTGAGCTGATTCGCCTGACCGGGACGAATTTCAAATCGATCGGCTTGCATTCCTTTGACGGCAACCTTAACCATGTCTTCCACGTTCATGATAGAGACGCCTTTCATGTCTTCAGAATTAAAGTCACTCAAGAGTTCGGTTTGCGTCGCCGGCGGTGCTAGATCAAATACCTTGACTTTGGTGCTTTTCAGTTGCACACGAAGAGACTCGGTGAACGAATGTAGACCGGCCTTGGTGGCGCAATAAACCGGTGAGATGGGCAATGGAACATATGCCAATCCAGATGAAACGTTCATGATTGCCGCTTCCGACTTTGTTTTCAAATGCGGCAAGAATTGTTTCACCATGCGAATCGGCCCGCTCAAATTGATTTCAATCTCTCGAGTGATGTCTTCGAGGCTTCCACCTTTGTCGTGAACATTGATCTCACGCATGATGCCGGCGTTGTTGATCAAAATGTTGAGCTCAGGAAATTGGTTGGTGACCTTTTCGTAAAGCGTTGCGATCGCTTTCGGATCGGAGACGTCGCTTTGATAGGTGTGAAGTTTTGGAAAGGCTGCTTTAGCGCGGTCCATCTTAGCTTGATCGCGGCCCGTGATCAGAATCTTGTTACCAAGTGCCGTGAGTTGCTTGGTTAGTTCGTAACCGATACCGCTGGCACCCCCAGTGATCAAAATCGTATTGCCCGTGAGTTTCATAATTAAATACCCCCATGACTATGTGACCACCTACAAAGTGGCTAGGAAGTTCTCCACCGTTCGTCGACTGGAAAACCGTCTACGCGTCTGGACCACGCGGCTATTCCAGGTCCTGCATCTTGCCCAGGTCGGCTGTGACCACCTTGACCGAGCGGCCGGTGGCCTCGCTGAGGCCGCTGGCAAGGCGGCCGAGGCGGTCGCGGTTGCGGGCGACCAGGATCAGGTCGTAGCCCCGCCGCGCGAGTCGATTTGCATAGACGGCGCCGATGTCGGAAGAGGCGCCGGTAATGAGGGCGGTGCCCTGCGTGTTGGTTGCACTCATGTCGATTTCTCCCATTAATTAAGAACTTGCGGATGGCTTACTGCATTCCGCCCACCGCCCGCCACGACCATTTCCGGGGGCTCATCTTCAGACATCGGCCGCTGCAGGCTCCAGGACAGCCGAGCCGGGTGCAGGTAGAACTTCGAGGTCGGATCGACTTGAACACCTCTGCGCGCAACGATCACCGCCGGATGCTCGCCTTCGGACATCGGTCGTTGCAGGCTCCAGGACAGCCGAGCCGGGTGTAGGTAGAACTTGGAGGTCGGATCGACTTGAACACCTCTGCGCGCCAAGGTCACCGCCGGATGCTCACCCGGTCGAGCCGCCTCCGGTTTCACCCGATCTTCGGCCTGTGCGATCGGGATCGCCAACGCCAGGGCCAGTGCAGACAGACCAAGAATGCGCGTCGTATTCATCTTTGGCTCCTTTGTAATATGACCAGTCGTCTTAGTTAGAGATCAAAAAAATCGAGCACCGAGATGCCCGTTCCACGAGAGCTCCTGCTTACAAGATCAAGCGTCCGAAACTGACCGCCACGAATTCTTTCAACGGCGCCGAGTCGCCTGACGCGCGCGCTCGCAGCAACGCACCTTCAAAAGCACTTAGAAGAACGCCAGCGAGCTGCTCGGGCTTCAGCTTGGAGTCCACCTCGCCGACCTTTTGGCCTTCCTTGATCACGCCTGCAATCTTTTTCACCCAGTCGTCGAACGCGCTTTCGAGGCGGCGCCGAACCGGCCCGCTGTGATCGGCAAGCTCGCTCGAGAAATTGGCGAGCAGACAGCCCTTTTTGTAGCCAGAGTCCACGAACTCCTGCGCCAGTGCCGAAAAATAGCCTTTCAGACGCTTCAAGGGCGGTATTGCGGTGTCGCCGAGCAGCGCGTGCGGGCCTTGTTCGACGTAGCGATCGATGACTTCTACCGCAAGGTCTTCCTTGCTCTTGAAGTGGTTGTAAAAGGATCCCTTGGGGACCCCGGCCAGATCGGTGATGTCTTCGACGCTGCTGCCGTTGAAGCCCACCCGATGAAACTGATCGAGTCCCGCTCGGAGAATTTTGTCGCGTACATTTGCTTTGGCCATGGCCCGAATAATATGACCGGTCGTCTTGGATGTCAAGTCCCACCCATCCAGGCGCTGGTGCTATCCGAAAATCGACCGCTTCTGGGCTGTGGACAGGGGAACGACGGGCGGAACGGGAAGTGCTGCATCGCGTTTCGCGAGCCTGGCGCGGCTTGACGGAAGAGTCCGTCTCCGCCACCTTGCTACGTGCCGCCGACTGGCGACCAGATCCCTCCGCAGGGCGGTTGACGGGCGGCCAAATCAGATAGGGAAGTTGGCAAGCTCAGTACCCGTGCGGGTCTCGAACCCTTTGGGAGCGCCATGTCTGCTTATCGGCGGCGGGTCTTCTTTGTCGGACTTCCGGAACGGGTCGTGAAGGTCACCAACCGCGCGCAAATTCAGGTCGATAACGCGAAGTCGCCGACGATGCGGTTGAAGCGATCGGGCTCGTCGACGAACAGCGCGTGCCCGGCGTGCTCGAACCATTCGACGCGCGTGGCCGGCCGCTCGAGCTGCAGGTTGCGCGCCTGCTTGATATAGCGCGACGTGACGCAATAGCACAGCGGCTTGGTGAAGGAGCGCGCGATGCCGCGCCAGTGCTCGCGCGGGAACGGATACGACAGCAGCGCGATCGAGCCGTCCAGCGGCATGCGCAGCGCGCTTTGCTTGATGCGTTCGATCTCGGCCTCGGGCCGGGGGCGCGCGAACATCGCGCGCACGAAGCGGTCCAGCGTGGCGCTGCGGTCGGCGCGCAGATCGGATATGAAATTGGACGGCTTCGGCGCGGGCGGCTCACCCACCGAGTTGTCGACCAGCACCAGGCCCGCCAGCTGCGAATCGCCGAAGCGGTCGACCAGATTCAGCGCATCGAGCACCGCGAGCGACCAGACGACCAGCACGGTGCGCGGCAGCGGCTCCAGCAGCTCGCGCAGGTCCATCGCACGCCGCTCGGCCTCGTAGCCCGCGGCGGGCACCTCGGAGTCGCCCTGTCCGCGCGGGTCCAGCGCGAGCGTGCGAAAGCGCTGCCCGAGCGCTTGCAGCTGCGCCTGCCAGATCGACGCGGGCATGCACCATCCGGGCACCAGCACGATCACCGGCAAGGACGGGTCGGCCTGCGGCGGCGCGGCCTGCAGCACGTTCAGCCGCACACCGTCGTCGGTGGTGAACTGGAAGCTCGGCGCCGCAGGCGTGTCGCCGGCGGCCGGGGCGCCCAGGGCGCAAGCGGCCAGCGGCAGGGCCGAGATCAGCCGGCGGCGCGAACGTGAGACGGGCACGGCATCGGCCCTTGCACCACCGCGTTTCAGGTGTCGGCACCGGGCCGCAGGGCGACGATCACGCCGGAGCGGCCTTCCTTGCGCCAGTTGTAGCCGAACGGAAACGGAACCGGATCCGGGTTCCCGGTCGAGGCGAAGGCCTCGTCCAGGTCTTTCTGGTATCGGTTCTCGAACAGCTTGACCGGTTTCTCGTACTGGCCGAACAGCGAAATCTGAAAACCGGTGTCGCGCAGGATCCGGTACGGCATCCCGGTGTCGTCCTGCACGATCAGGCGCGCGCGGTCGCGCACCACGCCGCGCACCTTGCGGAAGTTGCTCCCATGCAGCAGGTACGAAGCCGATTTGAGCAGCACCGTGGGCTGTTCGAACGAGCGCAACCAGGGCACGAACTCGGGATAAAAGCCGAGTTGACCGTCGCTCACGTCGAGCGACAGGTACAGCAGCGTGCGCGCCTTTCGGTTCTGGTCCTCGAACTGGATGCGCACGGCGCGCAGGGGCAGGGCAGGCTTGCCGGCCCGGCGCGCGGCCTGGCTACCCGCTTTCGGCCACGGATCGAACGGCTCGACGCTGTCCACCGTCAGGCCCAGCATCCCCATCTGCGCCAGCAGCACCGGCACGGTTCCCTGCAGGCTGTCGGTCTGCAGGTTCTCCTTCATGTTCGGCGTGATGAAGAAGTTCAGCGCCACCAGGTCGTTCAGCGCGCCGCGCAGGTCGGAGAAGAGCACGCCGAGCTGGGACTCGTCCATCCGGGCCAGCGCCGGGACTTCGCCGGGAAGCTCCAGGCTGAAGAACACGTAGGTCTTGTATTCGGGGAACAGCGCGAACGCGTTGACGAAATCCGGACCGCTGAACGGATAGATCAGCGCTGCGCCCGGGTGCGCGGGTGGCAGAGCCGTGCGCTCCCAGTGGTCCATGCGCTCCAGGCGCGTCCGCAGCTGGCGGTCGCCGTACTGGCTCGCCTTGCGGTGGGAGCGCCAGGCGTCGGTGCGCGCGACCGCCTGCAGGTCGGCGCTGCCACCGCGCGGGTCGACGCCTGCCAGCAGGCGCGCAATCGCCGTCAGCTCGGCGGGCGTGTACTGCACGCGCCCGCTGTCCGCGGCCGGCTGCCCCTCGTCCGTTGGCGCGGTCTGCGCCGGCAAGGCGGCGCTCAGGGCTGCCGCGCCCAGGCACAGGGCCGCACCCATGTGAGCCAGCGGGTGCCACAGCGGTGTGCCAGGCGGTTGGAGATTGTGCATCGGACGTTGCGACAAGTTGCGGAAAGTGCGAAAGCGCAATCGGATTTTGCCACGTCCGCTCGGGACACCCGGAATTGCTGCGGTGCGGCTAGAATGTGGCCATGCTGCGTCAGCGCACTCTGAAATCGCTGGTACGGACGGTCGGCATCGGACTGCACAGCGGGGCCAAGGTCGAACTGTGCTGCGGCCGGCCGCGGTCGACACCGGCATCGTGTTTCGCCGCACCGACACCGATCCGCCGGTCCAGATTCCCGCTTCGGCCGAGGCCGTCGGCGATACCCGCATGGCCTCGACACTGGAGCGCGCGGGCGTGCGCATCGCGACGGTCGAGCACCTGATGTCGGCGCTGGCCGGACTGTGCGTCGACAACTGCTACGTCGACGTCGACGCGCCCGAAATCCCGATCATGGATGGCAGCGCGGCGAGCTTCGTGTTCCTGATCCGGTCCGCCGGCTCTGCGAGCAGGCGGCGCCGCGCCGCTTCGTCCGCGTCCTGTCGCCGATCGAGGTGCGCGAGGGCGAAGGCCGCAAGGTCAAATGGGCGCGGCTGGAGCCGCATTTCGGATTCAAGCTGCGCTTCTCGATCGACTTCAAGCACCCGGCGATCGACGCCACGACGCAGGACGTCGAGGTCGATTTCGCGCCGCGACCCTATGAGACTGCGGTCGCGCGCGCGCGCACCTTCGGGTTCGTCAACGAAGTCGAGGCGATGCGCGCTGCGGGACTGGCGCTGGGCGGCAGCTTCCAGAACGCGATCGTGATGGACGAATACCGCGTGTTGAACACCGATGGCCTGCGCAGCGGCGATGAATTCGCCAAGCACAAGATCCTGGATGCGATCGGCGACCTGTACCTGCTGGGGCGCCCCTTGATCGCGGCCTATCGCGCGCACAAGTCCGGGCATGCGCTGAACAACCGGTTGTTGCGCGCGCTGCTGGCCGATCGCTCCGCCTACGAGGTGGTGAGCTTCGATCAGGACGCGCCCGCGCCCGACGCGTTCCTGCGTCCGGCGTACGCCTGATTCGCAGGCTGCGTGGCGGCGTTCCGGGTCCTGCTCGTCGTCTTCGCGCTCCTGGTGACGTATTTCGCGATCCGGTTCATCAGGACCGGTCGGCGCCTTTACCTGCAGTGGGCACTTCGCCTGATTGCCGCGGCGCTGCTGTCAGGCGTCGTGTTCTTCACCGTCCTGCTGGTCGTCCGGCTGGTCTGACTCGCGCATTCGTGCGAGCCTGCCTGTCAGGCTGGTGGCCAGCCGCTGCGCCGCTTCGCGCAGGGGTGACTCCGGCAAAGTGAGCACTAGCTTTCTTGAGAAGGCAAGTGCATGTTCCACCTGCGCGTTCACCTGCCCGGCGGCCTGGCGTGCCGAGGAATCGGGCTGCGGCACTTCGGTCGCGTCGCGCCGCACGGATGAACTCAAAGCGCGCGGTTGTACCCCAATTTTGATTTCGATAACGTCCAGACCCTGTTGATGAAGAAGGCGCAGAAGGCGTGGCACGGCCTGCCGCAATTTGGCGACCTGGGCCGAGTGGGCGGCATTCACTCGAAGTGTGGTGCCGCGCAGTTCGCAACTCACGGATCGGGCGGTGCTGAACTCGGGCACGATGCGCTGGCATTCTGATTCGATGGCGGCGGCAGCGCGTTGTGAGGCCGCGAGGCGTTGAAGCAGTGCGGACCCGGCCTCTGACTGGGCGAGCGCATCCGGCAGGCGGCGGGGTCTTGGGGTCATCCGAACGGAGTGGATCAGGTTGCAGCGATTCAATGACGATATCTTAAATATGAGACCGGCCGGGTACGGGTTGCTTGGAAGCCGGACGGCGGGCTTGGTTTTGCCCGGTGCCCAACCGCGCCGCAGCGCAGCTCGGAGACATGCGTGCAACTGATACTGGTCGACCGAAGCCTGGCACGCGCCCGTACGTTGAACCTGTCGCGCACCACGATCGTCTGGGGCGCCCTGGGTTTCCTGGGGATCGTGGCCGTCGCCGTCGCGGGGCTGTACGCGGTGACCTTCCGCCTGGCCGCGCAGCACGAAATGCCGCTGATCAAGCAGCTGGTTTCGGTCGTGATGCACGACCGTCTGGCCCAGAACGAGCAGTACCTGCGCGACAACGTCTCGGCGATGGCAAAGATGGTCGGCGAGATGCAGGCGCGCCTGATGCGGCTCGATGCGCTGGGCCAGCGCGTGTCCAAGCTGGCCGGGATCCGGCCCGAGGAGTTCGATTTCCGCGAAATCCCGGGGCTGGGCGGCGCGGCGCCGACCGCTTCGCGGCCGCTGACGATGGCTGAGCTGCAGGCGCAGGCCCAGATCGTCGGCAAGGGGCTGGAAGAACGCACCGATTACATGAACGTGGTCGAATCCGAGCTGGTCGCCAACGCGGCGCGCAGCGCGCTGCTGCCGCGCAATGCGCCGGTGGTCGACGGATTCGTCGGATCCGGTTTCGGGATGCGAACCGATCCGTTCACCGGCGAATTGGCGATGCACGCCGGCATCGATTTCGCGGCCCCGGTCGGCACGCCGATTCTCGCAGCCGCCGGCGGCGTGGTGGCGTTGGCCGAGAACCACCCCGAGTTCGGCAACGAGGTCACCATCGATCACGGCAACGGCCTGTCGACCCTGTACGCGCACGCCAGCCGGATCCTTGTGAAGGCGGGCGACATCGTTCGCAAGGGCGACCAGATCGCGCTGATCGGCACCACCGGCCGCTCGACCGGCCCGCACCTGCACTTCGAAGTTCACGTCAACGGCGTTCCCCAGAACCCGGCCAGGTACCTGGCCAGCGCCAGACCCGGATCGCCCCTGGCCGGGCTGGCTCCGGTCGCGGGGGCGGTTGCAGCCGCCGCCGTGCACTGAGCGGCGCAGCCGGCCGCCCCTTACCGCTTCCCGCGCTCGCCTCACCCCTGGCCCCTGCGCCGCGCAGACGGCGGGACAGGATCGCCGGCCGGTCTTTCCGCTGTGACATAATTTCGCGCCGCGCCCGGGCTCGATGCCGGTGACGGCGCCCAATCGCGCACGTGCGACTCCGCGTGTCCGGATCGACCGCGGTCGATCCGCATCGACGCTCCGATGATCTCCAAACTCCTCACATCGATCTTCGGCAGCCGTAACCAGCGGCTGATCCGCAGTTACCAGCGCAACGTCGCCCGCGTCAACGCGCTGGAGGCGCAGACGAGCGCCCTGAGCGACGCCGAGCTGGCCGCTCGCACCGGCGAGCTGCGGCGCCGCCACCAGGCCGGCGAAACGCTCGATGAGCTGCTGCCCGAGGCCTTCGCGGTCGTGCGCGAGGCGGCTCGGCGCAGCCTCGGCATGCGCCATTTCGACGTCCAGCTGGTCGGCGGCATGGTGCTGCACGACGGCAAGATCGCGGAGATGCGCACCGGCGAGGGCAAGACGCTCACCGCGACCCTGGCCGTGTACCTGAACGCGCTGGCCGGCAAGGGCGTACACGTGGTGACCGTCAACGACTACCTGGCCAGTCGCGACGCGGAGTGGATGGGTCGGGTTTACCGGTTCCTCGGCATGAGCGTCGGGGTGATTCTTTCCCAGCAGTCGACCGAGGACAAGCGCGCCGCCTATGCGTCCGACATCACCTACGGAACCAACAACGAGTTCGGTTTCGACTACCTGCGCGACAACATGGAGTACCGGGCCGAGGACAGGCGGCAGCGGGGGCTTTCCTACGCGATCGTCGACGAGGTCGATTCGATCCTGATCGACGAGGCGCGCACGCCGCTGATCATTTCGGGTCCCGCCGAGGACAGCACCGAGCTGTACCGGAAGATGAACGAGATCCCGCCGCTGCTCAAGCGCCAGGCCCAGGAGGAAGGCGACGGCGACTTCTGGGTGGACGAGAAGCAGCACCAGGTGCACGTGTCGGAGGCGGGCCACGAGAAGATCGAGGACATCCTGGGCCAGCGCGGCCTGCTGGCGCCGGGCGAGAGCCTGTATGCGCCGCAGAACATCATCCTGATGCACCATCTGAACGCTGCCTTGCGCGCCCACCATCTGTTCCACCGCGACCAGCACTACGTGTCGCAGAACGGCGAGATCGTCATCGTCGACGAGTTCACCGGGCGGCTGATGCCGGGGCGGCGCTGGTCCGAGGGCCTGCACCAGGCGGTCGAGGCCAAGGAGGGCGTCGCGATCCAGCAGGAAAACCAGACGCTGGCGTCGATCACCTTCCAGAACTACTTCCGGATGTACCAGAAGCTGGCCGGCATGACCGGAACGGCGGACACCGAGGCCTACGAATTCCAGGAGATCTACCGCCTCGAAACGGTGGTGATCCCGACCCACCGGCCCATGATCCGGATCGATCAGCAGGACAAGATCTACCGGACCGTGCGCGAGAAGTACCAGGCCATCCTGGACGACATCCGCGAGTGCCATGCGCGCGCCCAGCCGGTGCTGGTGGGCACGACCTCGATCCAGAACTCCGAGGTGCTGTCGCGCCTGCTGACGCAAAACGGCCTGCAGCACCAGGTGCTCAACGCCAAGCAGCATGCGCGCGAGCCAATCGTGGCCCAGGCCGGCAGCCCCGGGGTGATCACGATCGCCACCAACATGGCCGTGTGACGCGGCACCGACATCGTGCTGGGAGGCATGTCGAGAAGCAGGTCGACCTGTTGCGGCTCGATTCGAATGTCCCGGAGCAGGACAAGCAGCAGCGCATCGAAACGCTGCGCAGCGAATGGCTGCAGCTGCACGAGCAGGTTGTCGCGTCCGGGGGATTGAAGATCGTCAGCTCCGAGCGGCACGAATCGCGCCGCATCGACAATCAGTTGCGCGGCCGTTCCGGGCGCCAGGGCGACCCGGGGGAGTCGCGCTTTTACCTGTCCATGGAAGATCCCCTGCTGCGCATCTTTGCCGGCGACCGCATGCGCAT
>CAVTZO010000021.1:0-94988 GCA_963739145.1 uncultured beta proteobacterium | reverse complement strand
ACGCCGGACCAGATATTTCCCAAGCACGGCATGCCTGGTCCAGGCCCGCCTCGGCACCGGCCGGGGCTGCGCTTCGACGTGCAGGCCGTGTGCAGCGGCTTCGTCTACGGGCTGTCGGTGGCCGACGCTGCTGCGCATCGGCCCGCATCGAAGAGCGCTGGTCATCGGCGCCGAGATCTTTTCGCGCATCCTGGACTGGAACGATCGGGCCACCTGCGTGCTCTTCGGCGACGGCGCCGGCGCGGTCGTGCTCGAGACAGCGGACCGGCCGGGCCTGCTCGCCCAGTGCCTGCACGCCGACGGCTCGCGCGTCGGCATTCTCTGCCGGCCGGCCGGCTCGACCAGGGGCGAGTCCAGGCGATCCGTTCCTGCGCATGGACGGCCGGGCCGTGTTCAAGCTCGCGGTCGAGGTGCTCGACAGCTCGGCGCGTGAAGTGCTGCAGGCGGCACAGATGAGCGTGGACAGCCTCGACTGGCTGATACCGCACCAGGCCAATATACGCATCCTGACCGCGACCGCGCGCCGGCTGGGCCTGCCGCTCGAGCGCCTGATCGTGACCGTCGACCGGCACGGCAATACCTCGGCCGCCTCGGTGCCGCTGGCGCTGGACTGGGCCGTGCGAGCGGGCACGATCCGGGCCGGGCACACGGTGCTGCTGCAGGGCGTGGGCGGCGGATTCACCTGGGGTTCGGCACTGGTCAGGATGTGACGGTCAGGAGAAACAGGTGAACCCGCTGGCATTCGTTTTTCCGGGCCAGGGCTCGCAATCGGTCGGCATGCTCGACGCCTTTGCCGACATGCGGTGGTCGGCGCACGTGCGCCGGCGTCCACGGCGCTGGGCGAGGACCTGGGGCGTCTGATCGCGAGGGTCCGGCCGAAGAACTGGACCTGACGGTCAACACGCAACCGTGCATGCTGACGGCCTCCTATGCGATCTACGCGGCTGGCGCGCAGCGGGTGGCGCGCCGCCGGCCATAATGGCCGGCCACAGCCTCGGCGAATACACGGCCCTGGTGGCGGCCGGCGCGCTGGCCCTGGAAGAGGCCGTGCCGCTGGTGCGCTTTCGGGCCCAGGCGATGCAGGAAGCGGTCCCGATCGGGGTAGGCGCGATGGCGGCCATCCTGGGGCTCGACGATGCGCGTGTGAGCGAAGCCTGCGCCGAGGCGGCGGGCGACGCGGTCGTGGAGGCGGTCAACTTCAACGCGCCGGCGCAGGTCGTGATCGCCGGGCACTGCGCCGCGGTCACCCGCGCCTGTGAAGCGAGCAAGCGCCTGGGCGCCAAGCGTGCCGTGACGCTGGCGGTGTCGGTACCGTTCCACTCCAGCCTGCTGGCGCCGGCTGCCGACCGTCTGCGCGCGCGCCTGCAGGGTGTCGCGCTGAGCCAGCCTTCGGTGCCGGTCATCAACAACATCGACGTGGCCGACGAGTCCGATGCGGGGCGCATCCGCGACGCCCTGGCGCGCCAGGCCGCGGGCCCGGTGCGCTGGACGCAGATCATTCGAGCGATGGGCGAGCGCGGCATCACCCATATCATCGAATGCGGCCCCGGCAAGGTGCTGTCGGGCCTGACGCGCCGCATCGCGCCCGGTTTGAACAGCCTGTGCATTAACGATCCGGCCACGCTGGACCAGGCGCTGTCGGCGGTGGCCTGAAATGACCGCATCCTCGGTGCTGCGCACTGACGCATTGAACGGCGAGGTGGCCCTGGTCACCGGGGCCTCGCGCGGGATCGGGCGGTCCATTTTCGAGCCGCTGGTGCGCGCCGGCGCCTGCGTGGTCGGCACGGCGACCTCGCAGGCCGGGGCCGACGCGATCACGACGCAGATCGGCGAGCTTGGCGGGCGCGGGCGAGGCGCGCTGCTGAACGTCAGCGATGCCGCACCGGTCGATCCGCTGGTCGAGGTCGTCCTGCAATCCTTTGGCAAGCTCTCGATCCTGGTCAACAACGCCGGTGTGACGCGCCGACATGCTGGCGATGCGCATGCGCGACGAGCAGTGGGACGAAGTCGATCGAAACCAACCTGACCGGCGCCTTCCGGCTTGCGCGCAGCGCGATGCGCGGCATGATCAAGGCCAAGCACGGACGGATCATCAACATCTCATCGGTCGTCGGTTCCAGCGGCAATGCCGGGCAGGCCAACTACGCGGCCGCCAAGGCGGGCCTGGAGGGCATGACCCGAGCTCTGGCGCGGGAACTGGGAAGCCGCGGCATCACCGTCAACTGCGTGGCTCCGGGCTTCATCGACACCGACATGACCCGCGCGCTGAGTGAGGCGCAATCACGCGCCACTGCTGGCCCAGATCCCGCTTGGCAGGCTCGGAAGCCCCGTGGAAATCGCGGCGACCGTCGCCTTCCTTGCTTCGCCCGCGGCCGGCTACATTACGGGGGCGACGGTGCATGTGAACGGCGGCATGCACATGGCGTGAAGTTCGTGAGGGTCGCATACTCGGCTCTGATAGAATCCGGCCCGCTTTTGGGAGGTGCTGGAGTTTTTTACCGAGGACGAACACGTCCCGCTGGCATGTTGTGGGTCAAGAGCCCGGTTGAGGACTCGGTAGGCTCGACCAGCACGCGGATTGTCGCCCGTCCGTCGATGGGCCAACAAGGCGCAGGAGGAGTACATGGACAGCATTGAACAGCGGGTCAAGAAGATTGTCGCTGAGCAGCTTGGAGTCAACGAGGCGGACATCAAGAACGAGTCGGCCTTCGTCGACGACCTGGGCGCCGACTCGCTTGATACGGTGGAACTGGTGATGGCCCTGGAGGACGAGTTCGAGTGCGAGATTCCGGACGAAGAGGCCGAGAAGATCCGCACCGTTCAACAGGCCATCGAGTACGTCAACGCGCACCTGAAGAAGGCTTAGGCGCGCACTCTTCGCGGGACAGGCACCGATGTCGTCACGACGTCGCGTCGTGGTCACGGGGCTCGGGATCGTCTGCCCCGTGGGCAACGACTTGCAAAGCGCCTGGCAGCAGTTGCTGGCAGGGGTTTCGGGCATCTCGCGCATCACCCGATTCGACGCCTCCGCGTATCGCTCGCAGATCGCCGGAGAGGTCAAGGGCTTCGACGTTGCCCAGTACGTGGCAGCCAAGGAAATCCGGCGCATGGACACCTTTATCCATTTCGGGGTGGCCGCGTCGGTGCAGGCGATTCGCGACAGCGGGATCAGCGTCACGGACGAGAACCGGGAACGGATCGGGTGCATCGTCGGATCCGGGATCGGCGGCCTGCCGTTGATCGAGGAAAATCACTCGGAGGCGGTCAACCGCGGTCCGCGCCGTATTTCGCCGTTCCTGATCCCGGGAGCGATCATCAACATGATTTCGGGCAACGTGTCGATCATGTACGGATTGCGCGGCCCGAATTTTGCGATCGTGTCGGCCTGCACCACGGGGCTGCATTCGATCGGAGAGTCGGCCCGCATCATCGAGCGCGACGATGCCGATGTGATGCTGGCTGGCGGCTCGGAGGCGACCATCTGTCCGCTCGGGGTCGGCGGGTTCGCCTCGATGCAGGCCCTTTCGGTGCGCAACGACGATCCGCCCGCCGCCAGCCGCCCGTTCGATCGCGGACGCGACGGATTCGTGCTGGGAGAGGGCGCCGGGGTGGTGGTCCTGGAGGAGTACGAGCACGCCCGCCGGCGCGATGCCCGCATCTATTGCGAGCTGCTCGGATTCGGAATGACCGCGGACGCCTACCACATGACGGCGCCGGACGTGGAGGGGCCGCGCCGGTGCATGGTGTCCGCGCTGCGGGACGCACGCATCGATCCGGCCCAGGTTTCGTACCTGAACGCGCACGGAACGTCCACGCCGCTGGGTGACGTGAACGAGACCACCGCGATCAAGCAGGCCTTTGGCGACGCCGCCAAGCGCCTGGTGGTGAACTCCACCAAGTCGATGACCGGTCACCTGCTTGGCGGAGCCGGCGGCGTGGAATCGGTGTTCACCGTACTGGCGATCTATCACCAGGTTTCCCCGCCGACCATCAACCTGGTCGATCCGGATCCCGAGTGCGACCTGGACTACTGTGCCAATGAGGCGCGCCAGCTGAAGATCGATTACGCACTCAAGAACTCGTTCGGTTTCGGCGGTACCAACGGCACGCTGGTATTCGGACGTGCTCCTTAAGGTCGCGCCGTCCCGCGTGCGGCAGCGGACGATTTCGGCGGCAGCCTCATTCAGTGGCTCGCTGGCGGCGTTCTGTCTTTCCAGCGCATGGGTAAGCGCCCGCCCAGGTCCCGCATTGGGGTGTTTCGCAGCAACGGTTGCGGCGGCGGCGTTGATTCGCGCCCGGCGCCGTGGCCCGGAGCAGGAATCGCTCGTGCTGCGCCCCCAGGGGGGCGTGCTTCTGGAGCACGACGGGCAAGGGGAGCCGGCGTTCTGGCCCGTAGGGATAACCCGCCCCCTGATTTGCCTGGCACGGGACGGCCGCAGCTCGGAACGCCGAACGATCTGGCGTGACGGCATTGCGCCTGACGGGTTCCGGCGCATCGCGGCGTTTGGGTCGTGGCGCCGGGGCGCCGCGCTGAATCAAGCGGATTCGACCGAACTTATCGCGCCGGGATCTGTCAGAAGTGGGCAGACGGTTCCGCGCGCCGGACGGCCACGGGGCCAATGAACGAACGAGATGTCGACTGGCAACTGGTCACTCGCGTACAGCGCGGAGATAAGCACGCGTATGAGTTGCTGGTTTCGAAGTACCAGCGCAGAATCAGCCGCCTGCTGTCCCGCATCATCCGGGACCCGTCTGACATCGAAGACGTCGCGCAGGAAGCCTTCATCAAGGCGTATCGCGCATTGCCCAGTTTTCGGGGAGAGAGTGCCTTTTACACGTGGCTGTACCGGATTGCGATCAACACTGCCAAGAATCACTTTGCGGCTCAGGGCCGCCGCGCGCCGACGCGCGCCACCGGCGAGCTGGAAGACGCCGAGAACTTCGAAGATGCCGGGGCGTTGCGGGATGTTGCAACTCCTGACGCGGTACTGCTGTCCAAGCAGGTTGGCGAAGCGGTCAATCGTGCCATCGAGCGACTTCCGGAAGATCTGCGCACCGCCATCGTGCTGCGCGAGCTGGAAGGCATGAGCTACGACGAGATCGCAGCCGCCATGAATTGTCCGGTCGGCACCGTTCGCTCGCGCATCTTCCGCGCGCGCGAGGCGGTGGCGGCCGAGTTGCGGCCGCTGCTCGGTACGCGAGAGGATGAACGCTGGTGAAGGAGATCATTCGATGAGTTCGACGCGCGGAGCCGACAAGGCGCTTCAGGCCGATGCGGATCTGGAGATGCTGTCGGCATGGCTTGACGGTGAGCTGGAGCCTGCCCAGCAAAGCGCGATGCTGGAGCGCCTCAGAAGCGACCCGGGTCTGCGCGCTAAGTTCGAATGGTTCAACCTGGCCGGCGACGCGCTGCGTTCGCACGAGGTGGCGGCTTGCGATTGCCCGGGCTTGACCGCTAAGGTCCGCCGCGCGCTCGCATCCGAGCCGGTGCGCGTGGGCGCGGGGCGCCTGGTAGGCTCCGGGGTGCGGCGTCACCTCGCCACGGGCCTGACCCTGGCCGCGGCGGCCGCTACCCTGGTGCTGGTCGCGTTGCCGCAATTGCGGGCGCCGGACGTGGCTCCGACGTCCGCGTCCGCGGTGGCCCACGCGAACCAGGCCGCGGGCGGGCGCCCGGCGCTGGCGGCCGCCAATGCGCTGCCGGCCCAGACTCCGAAGTTGGATGCCTATTTCAGGGCCCACCGCGAATTGGCGACGACCGGCGTGATGCCGTCGGCAGTTGCCTACATACGACTGTCCTCGGAGCCGGAACGGTGAGACCAGCTGGCATGGAGCATGCCAGGTGGCTGAGTGTGTTGCTGGTGGGTTCGGCCTTCTGCTTGGGGGGCGCGGTCGCGTACGGTGAAGATGCGGCAGGCGGCGCCCAGGCGCATCCCGGCGACGGGCGCAGCCCGACCGAATGGCTGCGAGCGATCCGCACCGCCGCTCAGCACGCCAACTACACCGGCACCATCGTGTACCAGCACGGCGACGAGGTGCGTTCGTCGCACATCGTGCATTACTTCGACGGGACCTCGCCGCACGAGCGCGTGCTGACTCTGGACGGCCGGCCGCGCGAATTCATCCTTCAGGGCGACCAGGTCCAGTGCCTGTATCCCAAGTTGCATCGCGTGGTGATCGAGCAGGCCGGGCCGCGCACCACGTTTCCGGCACTCGGGCAGGCCGGCCTGAGCCGCGTGCTGGAGCACTATTCGCTGACCCAGGGCGATATCGAGCGGGTGGCCGGCGTGGACTGCAGGGTGCTGCAGCTGATGCCGCGCGATGCCCTCAGGTACGGCTATAAACTGTGGGTCGAGCCGAACAGCGGGCTGCTGCTGAAGGTTCAGGTGCTGGGTGACGACAATACGATGATGGAGCAGATCGCGTTTACCGACGTGCGCATTGGCGAACCGGTCGATCGGGCCGAATTGAAGCCGTCCTGGTCGATGACCGGATGGGAGGTCGTGCGCCACACGTCGCACGAAGTGCAGTTCAGCAGTCAGGGCTGGGCCGTCACGGCGCCGGAAGGCTTTCGCCGGCTCACCGAGGTCCAGCGTGATCTTGGAGGCGGTGCGACCCGCTCGGCGCTGCAGGCCGTGTATACCGACGGGCTGGCCACGGTTTCGGTGTTCATCGAGCCGGGCGCCCCGATGGCCGAGCCGGAACCGGCGCAGCGTCACGGCACGTTGAGCGCCTTCATGCGCCAGGTCGGAGACGCGCGGGTGACCGTGGTGGGGGAAGTGCCACCGACCACCGCCCGCTCCTTCGCCGAGTCGGTTCGGGTCGTCGCAGTCGACCACTAGCCGGAATTCAAACACAACCGGGCGCGTGCGCCCTCATCTGACAAGAGTCACGAAATGACCCAAGCAAGCGTAGGCAGAGGTTTGTTGATGGTGTGGGCGCTGACCCTTTCGCAGGTGAGCGTCGCGCAACCCTCCGTCATGCCCGACTTCACGGACCTGGTGGAGCGGACCAGCTCGTCCGTGGTGAACATCCGGACCACGGCCCGACTGTCGCAGTCGCACATGCAGCAGTTTCCCGATGTGGACGAAAACGATCCGGGCTGGGAATTTTTCCGGCGCTTCTTCCCGCAACCCGGCCAACCCGGCCAACCCGGCCAACCGGGGCAACCCGGCCCGATGCCGAATCCGCACCAGGGGCCGATGCCGCGCTCCCCGCACCCGGACCGCGAGATCCCGCGTGGCCAGGGATCGGGATTCATCATCTCGGCCGATGGTTACGTGCTGACGAACTACCACGTGGTGGAGGGCGCCGACGAGATCACCGTCACGCTGCCCGACAAGCGCGAATTCAAGGGGCATCTGGTCGGTTCCGACCAGCGCAGCGATGTGGCACTGGTCAAGGTCGATGGCAGCGCGCTGCCGTCGAGCAAGATCGGCGATCCGGCCAGGCTGAAGGTCGGCGAATGGGTGATCGCGATCGGTTCCCCGTTCGGCCTGCAGAACACCGTCACGGCGGGCATCGTCAGTGCCAAGGGGCGTGAGACGGGCGAACTGCTTCCGTTCATTCAGACCGATGCCGCCGTCAATCCGGGCAATTCGGGTGGCCCGCTGATCAACATGCGCGGCGAAGTGGTCGGCATCAACTCCCAGATCTTCACGACTTCCGGGGCTTATGCGGGGATCTCGTTCGCGATCCCGATCGACGAAGCGATACGGATCAGCGACCAGCTGCGCACCCAGGGCAGGGTGGTGCGCGGGCGCATCGGCGTCCTGATTGGCGAGGTGTCGCGTGAAGTGGCCGAGGCCATCGGGTTGCAGAAGGCGGCCGGCGCGCTGGTGTCCAGCGTCGAGGGCGACGGACCGGCCGACAAGGCCGGCGTGAAGCCCGGGGACGTGATCATCAAGTACGAGAGCAGGCCGGTCGAGAGCTCGAGCGACTTGCGTCGCATGGTGGCGTCGACCAAGCCCGGCACCAAGGTGGTCGCCACGGTCTGGCGCAACGGCGCCGCGCGCGATCTGCCGATCACCGTGGCCGAGCTGCAGCCGGATACCGCCAAGCAGGCGCGCGCCGAGCAGGGCAAAGGCAGCTCGCCCGCGGTCGACGCCCTTGGCCTGGTGGTGTCCGACATACCCGCCGATCAGCAAAAAGAGCTGAAGACCAAGGGCGGCGTGCAGGTCGACAACGTCGACGGCCCGGCCGCGCTGGCAGGAATCCGTGCCGGCGATTACATCGTTTCGGTCAACAACGTCGAGGTGGCCGGCGCCAAGCAGTTCGGCGAGCTGGTGGCCAAGCTGGATCTGACCAAGGCGGTCGCGCTGCTGGTGCGAAGCGGCGAGCAAAGCCGGTACGTCATCGTGCACCCCTCGGATCATTGAGCGGGCGTAAGGCAGGCAGCCGAAGGCCGCGTTGCGGGGTTACAATCGCGGTTTTGGCGTTCGGCCGACAGGTTCGACCGACAGGTTCGGCCAACAGGTTCGGCCAACAAGCGGGGGGTGACCCGGTGGGCTCACCCCCTTTGCGTGTCAGGATCCGAGTGGCTCGCTCCTGGGGGTCCGTTCGGCTCTTCCGGCCTCTCCATTCGAATGCAGCACATCCGCAATTTCTCGATCATTGCGCACATCGACCACGGTAAATCGACGCTGGCCGATCGCCTGATCCAGCGCTGCGGCGGACTGGCCGATCGGGAGATGTCGGAACAGGTTCTCGATTCGATGGACCTGGAACGCGAGCGCGGGATCACGATCAAGGCGCAAACGGCGGCGCTGCAGTACAGCGCGCGCGACGGGCAGATCTACAACCTGAACCTGATCGATACCCCGGGGCACGTCGATTTTTCCTACGAGGTCAGCCGCTCGCTGTCGGCCTGCGAAGGGGCTCTGCTGGTGGTGGACGCCTCGCAGGGGGTCGAAGCCCAGACGGTCGCCAATTGCTACACGGCGATCGAGCTCAGGGTCGAAGTGCTGCCGGTGCTGAACAAGATGGACCTGCCGCAGGCCAACGCCGAGCAGGCGCGGGTCGAGATCGAGGATGTGATCGGGATCGATGCGAGCGACGCGATACTGGCCAGCGCGAAGACCGGCCAGGGCGTCGAGGAGATCCTGGAACGGATCATCGAGCGCATTCCTGCACCGGCGGGCAACCCGGGCAAGCCGCTTCAGGCGCTCGTGATCGATTCATGGTTCGACAATTACGTGGGCGTGGTGATGCTGGTCAGGATGGTCAACGGCGTGCTCAAGCCCAAGGACAAGTTGCTGCTGATGGCCACCGGAGCGACCCACCTGTGCGAGCAGGTCGGGGTGTTCACGCCCAAGGCGCAGACGCGCGACCTGTTGAGCGCTGGCGAGGTCGGCTTCGTGGTGGCCGGCGTCAAGGACCTGAAAGACGCGCGGGTCGGCGACACGGTCACGCACAGCGCGCGCCCGGCTGCCCATGCGTTGCCCGGATTCAAGGAGATCAAGCCGCAGGTCTTCGCGGGGCTGTTTCCTGTCGAGGCGAACCAGTACGAGGCGCTGCGCGACGCACTGACCAAGCTGCAGCTGAACGACTCGTCCTTGCATTTCGAGCCGGAGGTTTCGCAGGCGCTCGGCTTCGGCTTCCGGTGCGGCTTCCTGGGCCTGCTGCACATGGACATCGTGCAGGAGCGACTGGAGCGCGAATACGACATGGATCTGATCACGACCGCGCCGTCGGTCGTGTACGAGGTCGTGCTGCGCGACGGCTCCGTGATGCAGGTCGACAATCCCTCCAAGATGCCGGATCCGGCCCGGATCGCCGAGATCCGCGAGCCCATCGTGTCCGTGACGATCTTCGCGCCGATCGAGTACGTGGGCGCGGTGATGACGCTGTGCACGGGCAAGCGCGGCGTGCAGACCAACCTGGCCTATCACGGGCGCCAGGCGCATCTGACCTACGAGCTGCCGCTGGCCGAAATTGTGCTGGACTTCTTCGACCGCCTGAAGTCGGTGTCGCGCGGCTACGCCTCGATGGACTACGAGCTGCGCGAAAGCCGGCCGGCCGAGGTGGCCAAGGTCGACCTGCTGATCAACGGGGACCGGGTCGATGCGCTGTCGGTGATCGTGCATCGGGCCAACGCGCCCCGGCGTGCGCGCGAGCTGGTGTCCAAGATGAGGGAGTTGATCCCGCGCCAGATGTTCGACGTCGCCATCCAGGGCGCGATCGGCTCGACCATCATCGCGCGCGAGAACGTCAAGGCGCTGCGCAAGAACGTGCTGGCCAAGTGTTACGGCGGCGACATCACACGCAAGCGCAAGCTGCTCGAGAAGCAGAAGGCTGGCAAGAAACGGATGAAGCAGGTCGGCAGCGTGGAGATCCCCCAGGAGGCGTTCCTGGCCATTTTGCAGGTGGAGGACTAGTGAGCCTTATGAGCAGCTTGACTGCCGTCGTGCTGGGCGCCCTGGGCATCTATGTGCTGGCCATGATTGGCGGGCAGGTGCCGACCGACTTCGCGCTGTTTCTTTTCATCTGCACGACGGTGAGCGGGGTCTATTTCGCCGCCGAGGCGTGGATCTTCGGGCCGCGGCGGCGCGAGCAGTCGGTACGGGCGCTGCTGGAGTTCGACCGGCGCAATCGGCCTGCGCAGAGCGCACGCCCGGAGGTGCTCGCCAAGGAGCGCGCCGCGCTGCAGGAGCAGCTGGCGCACCGTCCGTGGTGGGTCGAGTACACCGCCGGGTTTTTTCCGGTCATCGCGCTCGTGTTCCTGCTGAGGTCGTTTCTGTTCGAGCCGTTCCGGATACCGTCGGGATCGATGATTCCCACATTACAAGTAGGTGATCTTATTCTGGTAAATAAGTATCAATACGGGATCCGCCTTCCGGTCCTTAACGAGACCGTCGTGGATCTGGGGCACCCGCAGCGAGGGGACGTGATCGTCTTCCGATACCCACACCAGCCGAGCCAGGATTACATCAAGCGGGTGGTCGGGCTGCCGGGCGATCGGGTCGATTACCACGATCGGCGGCTGACGATCAACGGCGTGCCCGTACCCATGCACGAGACCGCCCCGTACTTCGATCCCGGGCGGGTCCAGAGCTACCAGCAATTCATCGAGACGCTCGGAGATAACGAGCACCGGGCCATCTTCAACGAGGGAGACGGAACCCCCATCCATCCCGCACTGCAACATACAAATCTGGACGCGTGCGTCTACAGTGCGGGCGGCGTGGCCTGCACCGTGCCGCCGGAAAGCTACTTCGTGATGGGTGACAATCGGGATAACAGCGAGGACAGCCGTTACTGGGGCTTCGTGCCGGACCGCAACGTGGTGGGTCGTGCGTTTTTCATCTGGATGAATTTTGGCAATGTCGGACGAATCGGTCGCTTTCATTGATATGCCCCGTTCCTTGCCCGCGCGGCAGCGGGGGCTGAGCCTGATCAGCCTGGTGTTCATCGGAGTGATCGCGGTGATGCTGCTGACCATCGGCTTCAAGCTGGTGCCGTCGCTGATCGAGTACCTGGCGGTCGACCGGGCCGTGCAGAGGATCAAGAACGAGGGCTCGACGGTGCGCGAGATCCGTGGGGCCTTCGACAAGTACGCGACGATCGACGACATCAAGTCCATCACCGGCAAGGACCTCGACATCACGAAGGACGCCGATGGCGTGGTCATTTCGTTCGCATATTCGTATTCGGTGCCGCTGGCGGACAACGTGCGCCTGGTGATCGATTACTCGGGCTCGACGCGAGACCGGCATGGGAAGGTGCCGTGACCGCGTCAGCGCCGCAGGCCTGCGTCAACGGGCGGGAAAATGGACCTGGAGGCGCTTGAACAGCGCCTGCAGTACCGGTTCGCCTCCGCGGCGCTGCTGCAGCAGGCGCTCACCCATCGCTCGCACGGCTCGGTTCATAACGAGCGACTCGAGTTCCTCGGCGACGCGGTCCTGAACTGCGTGATCGCGCAGTTGCTGTTTCAGAAGTACGCCCGGCTCGACGAAGGCGACCTGTCGCGGCTGCGCGCCAACCTGGTCAAGCAGCAGTCGCTGTCGGAAATTGCCGAGCGCCTGGGCCTGAGCGACTTTCTGCGCCTGGGCGAGGGTGAAATGAAAAGCGGCGGCTTCCGCCGCCCGTCGATCCTGGCCGACACGATCGAGGCCATCTTCGGCGCGGTGTTCGTCGACGGTGGTTTCGAAGGCGCGCGCGAGGTCATCGCGCGGCTGTACGAGCCGGTGCTCAAGACGGTCGATCCGAAGACCCTCGGCAAGGACAGCAAGACGGTGCTGCAGGAGTATCTGCAGGCCAAGCGCCTGCCGCTGCCGGTCTACACGGTGGTCGAAACGCGAGGAGCCGCGCACAACCAGGAGTTCGAGGTCGAGTGCTCGATTCCGAAACTGGAAGTCGGCGTGCGCGGCAGCGGCCGCAGCCGGCGCGCGGCGGAACAGTCCGCGGCCAAGCAGGCCCTGGAAGCTGCCCAGGCGGTAGCCCAGGCGATGCGCCGCGCCCGCCGCAAGCCGAACCCGGCTCCGGACCCCGGCGCCGGCGCGGTCGAATCGGGCGGGGAGCCCGGCAACCGGTCGGCCGAAACGGAGCCGGCCGGGCAGGCTTAGCACCCATGCCGGAGTTCCGAACCGGCCTGATCGCCTTGATCGGGCGGCCCAACGTCGGCAAGTCGACCCTGGTCAATGCGCTGGTGGGGCAGAAGGTTTCGATCACGTCGCGCAAGGCCCAGACCACGCGGCACCGGGTGCGCGGCGTGCTGACGCGCGCCGATGCCCAGTACGTGTTCGTCGATACGCCCGGCTTGCAGTGGCAGAGCCGTTCGGCGCTGTCCGATCGCATGAACGCGGCCGCCGCCTCGCTGATCGGCGAGGTCGACGCGGTGGGGCTTGTGATCGATGCGCGCGGCTGGAGCGAGGAAGACGAAAAAATCGTCCGGCTGCTGCCGCGCCCGGGCGACTCCCACAGCCACGTCGTGCTGATCCTGAACAAGACCGATCTGCTGCGCAGCCGCGACCGCCTGCTGCCGTTGATTGCCGCTTCGGGCGAGCGCTATCCGTTCGCGGACATCGTTCCGGTGAGCGCCGAACGCGGCGACCAGCTGGACGACCTGCTGGCAGTGCTGCGCGTGCACCTTCCGCCAGGCGAGCCGCTGTTCGACGCGGACGCGGCCACCGACCGCAGCGTGCGTTTCATTTGCGGCGAGCTGGTTCGCGAGAAGGCGATCCGGTTGCTGGGCGACGAGATTCCCTACGGTCTGGCGGTCACGATCGAACAATGGGACGAATCCGAGGGCAGGGCCGTGATAGGCGCCACCGTCTGGGTCGAACGCGAATCGCATCGAGGAATCGTGATCGGCGCGGGCGGCGCCAAGCTGCGGGAGATCGGGCGGCTGGCGCGGCTGGAGATCGAGCCGATGCTGGAAAAACCGGTGTACCTGGAGCTGCGGGTCAAGCTTTGCCAGCGCTGGCGCAACGACGAGGCGCAAGTCGCGCGCCTCGGATACGGCGGCAAGGAATGAACGACGCGCTGATTGCAGCCGATCGGGCCGGCCGGGCATCGGCGCGTCGGCCGCCGGCAAACGACGCGCGGGTCGATTATCAGCCGGCGTTCGTCCTGCACACCTACGCATGGCGCGAAACCAGCCTGATCGTCGAGACATTGAGCCGCGATTTCGGCCGGATGGCGGTGGTGGCCCGTGGCGCGAAGAGACCCACCTCGCAATTCCGAGGCATTCTGATGCCCTTCTCGCCGCTCGCACTGTCCTGGTCAGGGCGCTCCGAGTTGAAGACCCTGGTGCGGGCCGAGTGGCAGGGCGGGCTCGCACCGCTGCGGGGCGAGGGGCTGCTGGCGGCGTTCTACCTGAACGAGTTGCTGGTGCGCCTGCTGCCGCGCGCCGATGCGCATCCGGCGCTGTTCGCCTCCTATGTCCAGTCGCTCGCGCAACTGGCTGCCCGGGACAGCGGACGCGAGCGGGTTCTGCGCTGCTTTGAGCTGGACCTGCTGCGCGATCTGGGCGTCGCGCCGTCGTTCCAGTTCTGCAGCGACGGCGAGCCGGTCGATCCGGGGCATTGGTACTGCGTCGATCTGCAGCGAGGCCTGCAGCGCAGCGTCGATCCGGGCGACCCGGAGCGCCTGCCGGGCCTGACCGTGATGGCGCTGGCGCGGCGCGATTTTTCCGATCCATCCATTCTCTCGGCGGCGCAACCGCTGCTGCGCAGACTGATCGGCTACCATCTGGAAGGAAAGCCGCTGAACGCACGTCGCGTGCTGATGGACCTGCGCAGCCTGCCGCGGTGAACAGCGCCGGTGGCCTCCCCTCTGCTTTACGCAGAAGGACTGGGGGCAGGGTCCTCGATTACTTTTTGGTCTGACCAGATCAGATGGTTTCGCTGAGCGTCAATCTGAACAAGGTCGCCTTGCTGCGCAATGCGCGGCCGCTCGACATCCCGAACCCGGTTCACGCGGCCGTGCTCGCCCTGGAAGCGGGAGCCGATGGGATCACGATCCATCCGCGCCCGGACGAGCGCCACATCCGCCCATCGGACGTGCGGGAGCTGGCGGCACTGCTCAAAGCCTGGCCGGCGGCCGGGCTGAACATCGAGGGCAATCCGCTGCACCAGCTGATGGATCACGTGCGCGCGGTTCGGCCGCAGCAGTGCACGTTCGTTCCGGACGACGCGGCCGCCGCAACCTCCGATCACGGCTGGGACCTGCAGCGCGACGGCGAGCGGCTGCGCCCGCTGATCGCGCAGGCGCGTGCGCTCGGGTGCCGGGTGAGCCTGTTCATGGACCCGGAGCCGCGCAGCATGGCGCTGGCGAAGCAACTGGAAGCGGACCGGGTCGAGCTGTACACGGAGCCGTATGCGCGCGCGTTTTCGACGCCAGGGCGGACCGACAGCCTGCAGCGCTACCAGCAGGCCGCGCAGGCGGCTTTGCGGGTCGGCCTTGGCGTCAATGCCGGGCACGATCTGAACCGGAACAACCTGGCGACGTTTCTTTCCGCGGTACCCGGCGTGCTCGAGGTCTCGATCGGGCATGCGCTGATTGCCGACGCGCTGGAGTTCGGACTGTCGCGCACGGTCGGTCTGTATCTGGCCGAAATCCGGCGCGCCGAGTCGAGCGCACGGGAGCTCAAGTGATCTTCGGAATCGGCCAGGATGTGATCGAGGTCGAGCGCGTGGCCCAGGCCCTGGCCCGCCATGGCGAGCGCTTCCCGTTGCGCATCCTGGGCCCGCGCGAGCTGGTCGTGTACCAGTCGCGCCGGCGCCGTTCGCCACAGCGCGGCATGGCTTTCCTGGCCACCCGCTTCGCGGCCAAGGAAGCGATCGCGAAGGCGATCGGGCTCGGCATGCGGCAGCCTATGAGCTGGCGCTCCGTAGAGATCGTCAACGAGCCTGGCGGCCGACCCTGCGCGATCGCCAACGGCGAGCTGGCCGCGTACCTCGCCTACAGGCGGGTGCGGCTGCACGTGTCGGTGACGGACATCGCGAACCTGGCGATCGCGCAGGCGGTCGCCGAAACGATCGAAGGCCAGTGATCGACGCCCCGCTCGGGCCGCTCGTGATCGACGTGGCGGGCGTTGCGCTGACCGAGCAGGATCGCCGGCGCCTGCGGCACCCGCTGGTCGGCCAGGTGATCCTGTTTTCGCGCAATTTCGATTCGCTGCAGCAGCTGGGCGCGCTCACGCGCGAAATTCATGCACTGCGCGACCCGCCGCTGCGGATCTGCGTCGATCACGAGGGCGGGCGCGTGCAGCGGTTGCGCGACGGGTTTTCGGCGATTCCGCCCATGGCGCGCCTGGGCGCGCTGTGGGACAGCGACGTGCTGCTCGCGTGTCGAACCGCGGTGTCGATCGGACTGGTGCTGGCCGGCGAGCTGCGCAGTCATGGCGTGGACCTGACATTCGCGCCAGTGCTGGATCTTGCGTGGGGCCGCAGTGCGGTGATCGGCGACCGGGCGCTGCACTCCGACCCCCGGGTGGTGTCGCTGCTGGCGGCTGGGCTGACGCACGGGTTTGCGCTGGCGGGCATGTCCAACTGCGGCAAACACTTTCCGGGCCACGGATGGACCGCCGCCGACTCGCACCACCAGGTGCCGGTGGACCGGCGTCCTCTATCGAAGATCCTCGCGCAAGATGCCGCGCCGTACCGCTGGCTCGGTGTGACGCTTCATTCGGTAATGCCGGCCCATGTCATATATCCGCGCGTCGATGCGCAGCCGGCGGGCTTTTCGCGACGCTGGATCGAGGAGATCCTCAGGGGTGACCTGGGCTTTGCCGGGGCCGTGTTCAGCGATGACCTTTCGATGGCAGGCGCGGGGGTGGCGGGCGACGTGCTTGCGCGCGCGACCGCGGCGCTTCAGGCCGGCTGCGATTTCATCCTGGTATGCAACGATCCGGAGGCGGTCGATCGCCTGCTGGCCGATCTTCGCTGGCAGCCGGGCGGCTCTTATGCGCAGCGGCTCGAGCGGATCGCGGCGCGCGGCGGGTGCGCCGAGCCGGCAGCGTTGCGCGAGCAGGACGCGTACCGCGCGGCGCTGCGCGACCTGGATCAGATCAGCCGGACTTGAAACAGGCCCCGCACCGCGTTGCATAGGAAGAGGGCCTGCGCCTGCTGCAATTCGTCGCGTGAGATGTTGCGCTCGACCGCATCGTACGAAGGATCGGCCAGCACGCGCTCCCTCATCACGCCCGGCAGCGCGCCCGACTCGAGCGGCGGAGTGACCAGCCCGCCGCCGACACGCACGAACACCGAGCTGCGCGCGCCTTCGACCAGCTCGTCGCGCTCGTTGAACAAAAGCATGTCCCACAGGCCTTCGGACTGGGCCAGTCTCAATGCCGGGTCGTACAGCGGGCGATGGCTGGTCTTGTGCGCCTGATGCCAGTCGCCGGACCGGACGCGCTGCCGGGCGATTCGCACCGCAGGCAAAGTGCCGGCCGCCGGCGCCGGCAATGGCTCCGCGGCGATTGCCGTCTTTCCAGCCTTGCTCAGCGCGAGGCGAACCCGCCAGGGGCCGGCAGGCAACCCGCCGAGCGCGCCAATCACCGCGCCGGCGACCCGATCCGGATCGGCGTCGAAGCCGAACCATTCGGCCGACCGGCGCAGGCGGCGCCAGTGATCGCTCCAGAGCGCGATCCAGTCCGACAGTGCCGATGGTGGTTGCGCGGCGCGATCGTCCGGCAGCTCGGCGCGCATCGTTTCGATCAGTTCGAACCCGGGATCGGTCTGGGTCAGGAAGCGTGCCTTGATCAGGCACTCTTCCCATTCGTCCTGCGCAGTCGAATCGGCGACCAGGCCGCCGCCGATGCCCAGCGCGCCAATTCCGCCGGGCTCCAGCTCCAGCGTCCGGATCGCCACGTTCAGCGACAGCGTTCCGTCGGGATCCAGATACCCCATTGAGCCGGTGTAGATGCCGCGCGCGCGCTGCTCGAGCTGCGCGATGATCTGCCGGCTGCGGTGCTTGGGAGCGCCGGTGACCGAGCCGCATGGAAACAGCGCGCGCAGCACCGCCTCGAGTCCGACCCGCGGCGAAAGGCGGCCCTGCACGGTCGAGGTCATCTGCAGCACGGTATCGAAGGTCTCCACATCGAACAAGCTGCGGACCCGGACCGTGCCGACGTCGCACACGCGCCCCAGGTCGTTGCGAAGCAGATCGACGATCATCAGGTTTTCGGCGCGCGACTTCGGATCGGCCTGCATCTGCTCGGCCAGGCGGCGATCGTCCTGCGCGTTCTGGCCGCGCGGCCGGGTGCCCTTCATCGGACGCGTCTGGATCAGGTCGCCTTGCCGACGGACGAACAGTTCCGGCGACAGGCAGACGAGCGTGCGGTCGGCGAGCTCGACATAGCCCGCGAATGAAACCTTCTGGCGCGTACGCAGCAGTCGGTACAGCGCGACCGGGTCGCCGTACCAGCGAAAGTGCAGCGGAAACGTCAGGTTGATCTGGTAGGTATGGCCATCGCGTATGTACTGCTGCACCTGCTCGAACCGGTGCCCGTACTCCTCGCGCGTGATGCCCGGTCGCAGCGCTGCCACGCCGGCCGGGGCGGCCTCGGCATGCCGCGCGGCGAGCTCCTCGTCGATCCAGCGGTCGACATCGCGGGTCGTGCCCTGCTCGACGGACTCGAACGCGAGGGCCCGCGCGGCGCAGTCGCGCAGGCTTGCCAGCGCGCCGACGGCGGGATTGAGCAGCTCTCCGAATTCGTAGTCGAGCAGCAGCAGGACCGACAGGCCGGATCGATTCCAGCGTTCGACGCTGGCGAAAAACGCCGGCAGATCGTCGGCCCGCGCGCATTGGACCGCGCCGGCCGGCTGCTGGAAGCGACGGCTGCGCGCCGCCGCGCCGGCGAGCATGTCCTCGAGCAGGACCAGCGAGCGCGGTCCAGGCATCGTCTGCCGTTTACCCCCGGTTCAAGCGGACCGCCGTTCGTTGCACCGTCCGTTCCAGCTCAGGCGCGCTCCAGGTAACTGCCGCTGTCGGTGCTGACGCGGATTTTTTCGCCAGTGTTCACGAAGCCGGGAACCTGCACCGTGATCCCGGTTTCCATCTTGGCCGGCTTGAAGGAGTTGGTGGCGGTGGCGTTGCGGATTCCCGGCTCGGTCTCCACCACTTCCAGGACCACGCTGGTCGGAAGCTGGATCCCGATCGCGCGAGCGTTGTGGAAATTGATCTGAACCTCCAGGTTCGGCAGCAGGTAACCGGACTGGCCCTCCAGGAAATCGGCCGGCAGCGTCAGCTGCTCGTACGTCTCGTTGTCCATGAAGACATAACTGTCGCCGTCCTGAAACGAGTAGGTCATCTGCCGCGAATCGATCGACGGACGCTCGATCTTCTCATCGGTGGAAAGCCGCTCGTTGCGCTTCTGACCGGACTGGATGTCCTTGATCTCGATCTGCATGTAAGCGCCGCCGCGGCCGCCGACATGGACGTGGTAGGACTTCAGCACGCGCCACAGGCGCTTGTCCAGTTCGAGCAAATTGCCCACGCGGATTTCGGTCGCGAGGATCTTGGCCATCGTAAGGTTCCCGGATGTGTCTGAGGCGCTCTGCCCCGTGTCGAGCCGCACGGCCCCCCGGGCCTTACAATGGCCTGGCGTCCGCGGTGAAAAACCGCTCATTATATTGCGACTCAGCAGCCGGCCGTGACCGAACCGCCGCGCTTCGATCCGAAGCCCTTGATCGCAAACCTCCCGCATCTGCCGGGGGTGTACCGCATGCTCGATGCGAAGGGCACGGTGCTTTACGTCGGTAAAGCAGGCGACCTTAAGAAGCGGGTCGGGTCCTATTTCGGCCGTACCGTGGCGCCGCGCATCGCCCACATGTTGCTGCGCGTCGCGCAGATCGAGACCACCGTGACGCGGTCCGAGGCCGAGGCCTTGCTGCTCGAAAACAACCTGATCAAGTCGCTGGCGCCGCGCTACAACGTGCTGTTTCGGGACGACAAGTCGTACCCGTACCTGAAGTTCAGCGACCACGCCTTCCCGCGCATCGCGTACTACCGCGGCGTGATCGACCGGCGCGCCCGCTACTTCGGCCCCTACCCGAACGCGTGGGCCGTCAAGGAGACGATCCAGCAGCTGCAAAAGGCCTTTCGCCTGCGCGTCTGCGAAGACGGGGTTTTCAGTCACCGCTCGCGTCCCTGCCTGTTGCATCCGATCGGGCGCTGCAGCGCCCCGTGCGTCGGACTGATCAGTGCCGAACACTACGCGCAGGATGTGGAACGCGCGCTGCGATTCCTCAACGGCGCCGGCGGCGAGGTGGAGCAGGAGCTGGAGCGGCGCATGAACGACGCGGCCGCGCAGCTTCGCTACGAGGAGGCAGCCGAACTGCGGGACCGGTTGGCCGCGATCGCGCGCGTGCAGCATCAGCAATCGACCGATACCAGCGGGCAGTCCGGTGAGCGCGACGTCGATGTGGTCGCGGTAGCGATCGACGGCTCGCACGCCTGCGTGAACCTGGCGATGATCCGGGGCGGCCGTCACCTGGGCGATCGCCCGCATTTTCCGGTCGGGGTGCCGGCCGAGCCGGATGCAGCCGACCTGATCGAGGCGTTCGTATCGCAGCACTACGTAGAGCAGCCTTGCCCGCGCCTTCTGCTGCTGGGGGCCGATCTGCAGGACAGCGAAGAGCTGGCCGCGGCGCTGGCGGGGCCCGATCGAAGCGTTCAGATCATCGGTCTGCACGATGCGGGCATGCGTGGCCAGCGCAGGCACTGGCTTGAAATGGCGCAATCGAACGCGGATCTGGCGCTGGCGCGGCACATCTCGGAGCACGGCTCGCAGCAGGCGCGCACGCGGGCGCTGATCGAGGCGCTCGGCCTGGAGATCGAGGACCCGGAGCAGTTGCGCATCGAGTGCCTGGACGTCAGCCACACGATGGGCGAGGCGACCCAGGCCTCGTGTGTCGTCTTCCAGAATCACCAGATGCGGGCGGCCCTGTATCGGCGGTTCAACATCGAAGGCGTCGATCCGGGCGACGATTACGGCGCGATGCGGCAGGCGCTGTCGCGGCGCTACGAGCCGGTGGCGCGGGGCGAAGGCGCGGTTCCGAACCTGGTGCTGATCGACGGCGGCGCCGGCCAGGTCGAGGTGGCACGGCAGGTGTTCGGCGAGCTGGGGCTGGATCCATCGACCCTCGTGGGCGTGGCCAAGGGCGAGCACCGCAAGGTGGGGCTGGAAACGCTGGTGTTCGCCGACGGCCGGCCGCCCCTGGTGCTGGGCCGCGAATCGGTCGCCCTGATGCTGATCGCCCAGATCCGCGACGAGGCGCACCGGTTCGCGATCACCGGAATGCGGGCCAGGCGCGCGCGGTCGCGCAAGGTTTCCCAGCTAGAGGACATGGACGCGATCGGGCCGGTCCGGCGCCAGCGCCTGCTGACGCGCTTCGGCGGCCTGAAGGGCGTGATGGCCGCCTCGATCGACGACATCGCCGAGGTGCGGGGCATTTCGCGTAAGCTCGCCGAACGGATCTATTCCGAGCTTCATGGCACGGCGCGACTCGCCGAAACGATCGAACATGGCGAGCCCTCTTAGCCTGCCGATGCTGTTGACCTGGGCGCGCATCGCGATGGTGCCGCTGGTGGTCGGGGTTTTCTACCTGCCCGACGCATGGGTCGCACCCTCGGTGAAGAACGTCACGGCCTGCTCGCTCTTCACGCTGGCGGCCATCACCGATGCCTTCGACGGTTACCTGGCCCGCCGCTACGGGCAGACCAGCCAGCTGGGCGCCTTTCTGGACCCGGTGGCCGACAAGCTGATGGTGTGCGCCGCCCTGGTGGTCCTGCTGGGACTGGGCCGCATCGACGCGGTGGTGGCGCTGATCATCATCGGCCGGGAGATCACGGTGTCGGCGCTGCGCGAGTGGATGGCGCAGATCGGAGCTTCGCGCAGCGTCGCCGTCAGTTCGCTCGGCAAGATCAAGACGGTCGCCCAGATGATCGCGATCCCGGTGTTGCTGTTTCACGACCCGTTGTTCGGCGTGTTCGATGTGCGGCCGATCGGCACGGCGCTGATCTATCTGGCTGCGGTGCTGACCACCTATTCGATGCTTTATTACCTGAAGCTGGCCTGGCCGCACCTGGACGAGCGGCGTTGACGCGCTGCCGCGGCGGGCGCCCGGCGGCGGTTGGATACGGACCGGCTGCGTTCTGGCGCGCACATCGTCCGGTTATAATGGCCGCGGACCGTGCGGGAATAGCTCAGTTGGTAGAGCGCAACCTTGCCAAGGTTGAGGTCGCGAGTTCGAGACTCGTTTCCCGCTCCAGAGCGCAGGCGGGGAAGCCCGAAAAGGCTTCCCCATTTTCATTCGGCAGCACCGCGCAGGCCTGCGCGGACGACGGACGGTTTGCCGCGAGGTCGCAACGCGGCGGGGTGGCAGAGTGGCCATGCAGCGGACTGCAAATCCGTGTACGCCGGTTCGATTCCGACCCCCGCCTCCAGTAACTAGCTGATTTAAAACAATAATTCTCTGAATGGCAGGCGAACCGGCGCTACTGCGTTTCGCTTGAGATTCCGTGTATTGACAACAGATATACGCGGCTATATTATGCGTATATCCATTGTGTATGCACCAAAGGAGAGACTCGTGCGAGATGCGGCCATCAACCTGCGGGCACGTCCGGAGCAACGGGACCTCATCGACCAAGCGGCACGACTGCTCGGCAAGAACCGCTCCGACTTCATGCTCGAGGCGGCCTGCGACAGGGCACAGTCCGTGATGCTGGATCAGGTATTTTTCAGCCTGAGTGCAGATAGATTCCGGCAGTTCACCAAGCTGCTAGACGCACCAGCCGCGCCGAATGTTGGTCTCGAGCGCCTAATGACGATCAAGGCGCCTTGGGACAAGAAGTCCACCAAGGCCTGAACTTGCAACTCGGGGCGCCGCAGCCCTTGACGGCGTCGCATCGATTGGATGACTTCGACTGCGGCGAGGCCGTGCTCGATGACTGGCTCAAGCGCAGGGCCTTGGCTAACCAGGCTACAGGTGCGAGTCGCGCCTTCGTCGTGATGGATGAGGGCGGTCGCGTGTGTGGCTACTACGCCATGGCGGCCGGCTCCGTTTCGCATCAGCTGGCAACAAGCCGCGTACGACGCAATATGCCGGATCCCATTCCTGTTATGGTCCTCGCGCGGCTGGCGGTCGACCGCAGAGCGCAGGGACTCCATTTGGGGGCGTCCTTGCTGCAGGATGCCGTTAATCGCGCCGTGGCGGTATCTCAGAACGCCGGGGTGAGGGCCCTGCTCGTACATGCACTCCACGAGCGGGCCAGACAGTTCTACGAGCACTACGGGTTCCAACCCTCGCCGACGCATCCGTTGACGCTTATGCTGCGGCTGAGCGCGGTGAAGGTGTAAATCTTCTAACAACTGCCGACGCCGAGCGATCGATCCTCCTTGGGCGCTGAGCTAGGTCATCTGGACCTTCTCGGCCCAATTACTTCGCAAAGTGGTCGCCGTTCAAGTACACGGCCATCACCATCTGGCTGCGGCTGACGACGTCAGCATACGATCGACCGATCGGCTCATTTGTTTCAAAATAAATCCCGGCGCCACGCGACTCATCATTTTGAGCTGATTCGCCTGACCCCATAGAAACGCCTTTGATGTCGCTTTGAAAGGTGTGAATCTTTGGAAAGGCCGTTTTCGCCCGGTCCATCTTAGCTTGATCGCGGCCCGTGATAAGAATCGTGTTACCAAAGTGCCGTGAGTTGTTCGGTGAGTTCGTAACCGATGCCACTGGCACCGCCGGTGATCAAAATTGTATTGCTCGTGAGTTTCAAAATTAGATCCCAGATCAGTAGTGTCCCAACGTTATTCGAACAAAATCAGCTGATTGGCTAAATCACGCTCGATGCTCATCGAGACGGTTTCGGCAAGTAGCTGATCCAGTGGGAGTTTCTCAAACATGGTCAGACTGAGGATCTGTAGCGTTTCATAGAGGGAAGCCGGGATGCCGAGGCGCTTTTTGACGATGGCGACGAGCACATAGACCGACACCGCGATCCAGATCTGAGACTTGACCGCGTTTTCCGAGGTTCCGAAGAAGGCTTTGATTCGAAGATGCTGTTTGATTCTTTGAATCGAATGCGCCTCAGGGGCGTCTCGAAATCCTTCTTCGCGTAAAAGCCAGTGAGCACGACCGTCTGGTCGCAGATCAGTCCGGTGGATCGGTCCACAGGGTGGGAATATCGTCGTTGCACGCGCAGATTCGATTTGCCGCGCGTCACGAAGAAGCTGCCTGCCTCGTGAAAGCGATACAGCCGCTCGAAATCGATAAACCCCCGATCCATCACGTAGAAGGCACCAGGCTCCGGCATCAACTGGTCGAGGATATTCACCTCGTGCATCTTGCCGTCGGAGATGTGGATGAACGTCGGGATGTTTCCTCTCAGGTCGAGCAGGGTATGCAGCTTGATCGCGGCCTTGGCGCTGCGAAACGGCGCCCAGGGAAACACCGTCAGACACAAATCGATGGTCGTGGTGTCGAGCGCGTAGACCGTCTCCTTCAGGTCGACACCGAACGGCTCTTCGGCGTACAGCCGGCGCGCGATCCCAATCAGGCTCTGGGCGAAGTCGGCATAGATTCGCCAGTCCCGCACCGCGTTGGCGTTGGCCAAGGTGTTGCGCGCCACCGCCGATCGAATCCCGAGGTGGTAGAGCTTGGATCGCTGCGCGCGCAGGCAAGCCTCGATGTCGCGCAGACTCTCGCGGTAGGTCAGCTGCGCAAAGGCCATGCTCAAGAATTGATCCAGGCACGAGAAGGACTTGACCTTGTGCTCGCCGCCGTACCGGGCCACGCAGCGACGAAACGTCGTCAGCGGCAGGTGCTGCATCAGCTGCGCAAAAACCAGCTTGCCTTGATTCATCGACGCACCCCGCGATGCCAAGCTCGGCAGGGTGGCAGAACTCGCCACGCGAGTTCAAATCGAGACCAAGGTCGAATGCCATTTTCTCTTTTTCGATCAATAACCTACGCGTTGCCGACGTTTTGACGTTGGGACACTACTGATCCCAGATATGATGTTGTGGAGTTGTCTTCGAATTAAGCGCCGGGTAACCTCAATCAACTGTGTAAACGCGGCCGGTTTGCGCCCCCAAGATAGCGCGCTTGTAGGCTTGGCCAACTTTCCATCCTTCGACCGGAATCACGCCAGGAAAGAACGAACCCATATGAGCTTCGGATTCCTTTAGGATCGTAGGATTCACCACATTGAGCGGTATGAAGACTACTATCGGTCAGAGAAGGGTAGTCTATCTGCATGCTGCGCACGGCAACCTCTATGAGTTTCGCGGCCATGCCTTTATTTGGGCGACGCTGCTGTTCGCCTTCTGTATCGCTCGCATCGCCGCAAAGCTGGCACTTGGACTATGAATAGAACGTCGGCACTTCCTCGCAGCGCATTCCGATAGGTGAGTACGGTAGGCGGGTATGACTCGGAGCGCGTCGAAGGCCGCGCCGATAGTGGTGAGAAGACGATCAATCTCACCGCTTTTCCAACGGTGATTCGTCGGTGAAATTCCGATCATTAAGTCGGAGATGACGCAGCAGCGCGGCTCCTAGCAGCCCAAGCAGACGCTGTCGAGTCAGCAGACCAATATACCGCGCATTCGCTCCCTGAGAAAACCGTGCCGACCTGTCCATGGCCTTAAGATTCCTGCCAGTGTTCACCGGAGTTCCTTCTGAACGCGCATCTCCAGCGCCATCGCCGCGAGCGCGATCGCGCATATGCCGAGCGGCACGAACGCGAATGCAGGAACCGCGCTCAAATCCCAGGCGGCGCCACTGATCAGCGCGATGCCGACCGCGCCGCTGTAGCTGATCGTGAACATTCCGGCCGACGTACGCGCGATGTCCTCGGGTGGACACAACAGCGGTGGAAGCGTCAGCCCCAGGATCAGCGCGGAGGCATCGGAGAAGCCCAGTAGGCCCGCCCAAACCATCGTCGCGGGACCGACCATGAACACAAGCCCCGCGATGCTGAGTAATGACAGAACGCCGGAGGCGATGTACGGCCACGCGAGGCGTTCCAGGTTGCCCGCGACCGCGAGCAGGAGCAAGGACGCCGGCAGCTGGCCGAAGTTGAGCGCGGTAAGCGCGCCGCCGATCAGGTCCGGCCGGCCGTTATGTGTCAGGTAGATCGGGATGAACGCGTTCGCGCTGAAATATATTGCGTTGATGCAGCAGAACACCGCGCCGAGGCGCCACACGAGCCCGAGGTGCCAGTCGGGCAGCCACGTGCGCCTGACGCCTGGGGCTGCCGCAAGCTCGCGGTGTGCCCGCGGGCCGAACGCGTAGATCGCGAGCGCGATGATCGCGATCGGCACCGACCAGAAGACCAGCGAAAGCCGCCACGAACCATCAACCAGCGGCAGCACCCACAATGGCGTCAGCATTACCGCCAAAACCTCGCCGACGAGAAGCCCGTTGGTATAGACAGCCGTGCCCAGGCCGATGCGGTACGGTACCCACTGCCGCACCGCCGTGGGCATGATTGGTTGCATGATCGCAACACCGGCAGACATCAGGATGGTGGTCGCAAGCAGGACGACGTAGCCCGTGCTCAATCCGCGCAACGCCGAGCCGGCCGCCACCAGGGCAAGGCCGCCGACCAGCGCGGCCTTCGCGCCCAGACGCGTGACAAGCAGCGAACCCGCAAGGGCTGCGCCCGCAAACAGGGCGGACGGCATACTGCCGAGTAATCCGACTTGGGTGGCGGTCAGTGAGAACTCGTCGCGAATCATCGCGATAACCGGAGGCACCGCCAGGATAGTCAACCGCAGCCCGTTGCCGGCGAGCCAGAGCAGGGCAATCGCGACCCATATCTTCTTTCGTGGGACCAGATCGTGGCTCACCGAGCTATGGACGGGGTCTAGGGGGGTACGATGGAGATATTACGCACCGGCCGACCGATTTTTCGGCCGTAATAGCCGTGCTACGTCGCATCGATCCCGCCCGTGTTCAAGGTTACTAGCCAGCTTAATAGCCCTTTGCTGCAGTCACCCAACTACGCTTGACCCCATGCCAACAATTCAGAGGCTCAAATCGCGCGACAGGACGCCGAACGATGGTACGAGAACCCAATCGATTTGCCGGGTCGCTACTCTCTGCAAGCTATTGGGGAGCTGTTCAAGGCGAATCGCTTCGCCAAGGGTGAGTTCATCGGCCTGGGGCGAAACTGGCGCGCCATCGAGCCCATGTGCGCTTACCTGGACTTATGGTCAATTAATCGCGTGAGCAACTCGGCTGGCCTGTGGATAGCCGGACCAACTGACGGTCCGGAAAAGATGTGCCGTGGGGAACGAGATCTGATGCGAGCTTGACCGGAGTTCGTCTCGGCTCGAAGTTGCTCCGGCGAGTTAACGCTGAGAGCGGTTAATCGCCGGTCAATGGAACTGGAACCGGTTTGAATGGCAGCAGTGAGGCGGAACATGACGTGCCCTTGGGACGACTCGCGTGAGATGCCGACGTCGACACCGCGCACGGTGCACGTAGCTGCACTGACGGGCCGAGTCGGTGATGTCCCGAGCAAAGGGGGCAGCTGCAAGATCTTAACGTCGGGGCAGGGCTCGCGCGGTCAGCCGAACCCATCGATCCGATGAAGTCAGGCGCAGCGAGCGAGAGGCGGAGCGCAGGGCGGCCTGAATGACCAGGCTGGGCGGAACGAGGGTCTCGACAAGTCAGGAATTCACTCGTAACGGATTCGGCACCTCCTGCAAGAACGGGGAAACAGTCCGGGAGCAGTGTTAGGCCTACCATGGAGACCAGGTCGACGATTTCTGGCGGCCCGAATGAAGCGACCGCCGTGGAGCTGGAGGCAGGTCACCTTTCCTTGGAGATCGCAGATTTGATCCTCGCCGCGGCTGGCCGAGAAGTGCAAGTCTAATGCTCGAGACGAGTCACGTCCTGGTACTCGCGCGGCTTCAGTTCGCGTTCACGATCTCGGCCCACATCATCTTCCCCGCGATCAGCATCGGGCTCGCGAACTATCTCGCCGTGCTCGAGGGCCTGTGGCTGCGAACTGGCAAGGTGGTTTATCGCGAACTCTTCTTCTTCTGGTCGAAGATTTTCGCAATCGGCTTCGGCATGGGCGTCGTCTCCGGCGTCGTGATGAGCTACGAGTTCGGCGCAAACTGGGCCGGTTTCTCCCGCTTCGCCGGCTCCGTCAACGGACCGCTGCTCACCTACGAGGTCCTGACGGCGTTCTTCCTCGAAGCCGGTTTCCTCGGCATCATGCTGTTCGGCTGGAAGCGCGTCGGTGCACGCCTGCATTTTCTCGCCACGGCCCTGGTCGCACTCGGTACGTTGTTCTCGGCGTTCTGGATCCTTGCTTCGAACAGTTGGATGCAGACGCCTCAAGGCTTCGACATCGTGGACGGCAGAGTTGTGCCGCTCGATTGGCTGAAAATCGTCTTCAATCCTTCGTTCCCGTTCAGGCTCGTTCATATGTCGCTTGCGGCCTTCATTGTGGCAGCGACCATCGTGGCGGGCTGCGCCGCGTGGCATCTGCTCAACGGCCGCAGCGGCGAGGGCATCAGGAAGTCATTCTCGATGGCGGTCGGCATGATCCTTGTGGCCGCGCCGATCCAGATGATCGCTGGAGACGCGCACGGGCTCAATACGCTCGAGCATCAACCGGCCAAGATCGCTGCGATCGAAGGCCTTTGGGAAACAGAGAGGGGTGGCACGTCGCTGAATCTCGTCGGGTGGCCAGACATGCAGGAGGAGCGAACGAAATACGCCTTATCGGTACCCCATCTCGGCAGCCTGATCCTGACGCACACCTGGAGTGGCGAAATCCGTGGCCTGAAGGAGTTCGCGACCAAGGACCGCCCCGATTCGACGATCGTGTTCTGGAGCTTCCGCATCATGGTCGGCGTGGGCCTACTTATGCTCCTGCTCGGCGTGCTCGGACTGGTCCTTCGCTTGCGGAACAAGCTCTATGACACGCGCTGGTTCCAACGCTTCGCCCTGGCTATGGGGCCGTCGGGTCTGATCGCACTGCTCGCGGGGTGGATCACCACCGAAGTCGGACGCCAACCCTGGGTCGTCTACGGCGTGCTGCGCACCGCGGATGCCGTGTCGCCCTTGTCTTCGCAACAAGTCGGGACGTCGCTTTTGATCTTCGTCATTGTCTATTTCCTCGTCTTCGGTACGGGCATCTACTACATGTTGAAGCTGATGGCGAAGGGACCGGATGTTGGCGACAAGGCGGCCGACGTACAAGGCGACGTCGGCAAGAGCATTGCACGCTTCGACCGCCGACCGATGTCGCGCGCCACCGATCCGATCGACGAGTGAGGCACTCATGACGATCGATCTTCCAACCATCTGGGCGGGCATCATCGGCCTCGGCGTGTTCCTGTATCTGCTGCTGGATGGCTTCGATCTGGGTATCGGTCTTCTGTTTCCGTTCTTTGATCGCGAAGGCGAGCGAGAGATCATGCTGAATACGGTCGCTCCGGTCTGGGACGGCAACGAGACCTGGCTGGTGTTCGGCGGCGCTTGCCTCTACGGAGTATTTCCCATTGCATACTCCACGCTGCTTCCGGCCGTCTACCTACCGGTGATAGCGATGCTTTGCGGCCTGATTTTCCGCGGCGTCGCGTTCGAGATTCGCGCCAAGGCGCGGCGCACGCGGAACCTTTGGGATCTTGCCTTCATGATGGGATCGGGAACGGCGACGTTCTGCCAGGGCATGATCCTTGGCACGCTGCTCCAGGGCATCAAGATCGTCGATGGCAGATTTGCTGGCGACGCATTCGGCTGGCTGTCGCCGTTCTCGGTGTTCTGCGGGCTGGGACTCCTGGTCGCCTACGCGACGCTCGGCTGCGGTTGGCTCGTCATGAAGACCGATGGTGATCTTCAACGGCGCATGCGGGTGTTACTGAAGCCCTCGTCGTTGCTGCTGCTCGCGATCATCGGAGTAATCAGTCTATGGACCGTGCTCGGTCAACCAGCCGTCGCGCAACGTTGGTTCGGCGGACACAATTTCGTCTACTTTGCGCCGGTACCGCTGCTGGTGCTGGCGTGCGTTGTCGGCATCTTCCGCTCGGCGGATTCCGGCCAAGAGGCGCGCGCGTTCATCCTGATGGAAGCCATCATCTTTCTCGGCTACAGTGGCTTGCTGATCAGCATCTTTCCGAACATCGTGCCGCCGACCCTGAGCATCTGGGCTGCCTCAGCACCTCGCTCAAGCCAGATTTTCGTGCTCATCGGTGTGGTAATCATCCTGCCAATCATTCTTTCCTACACGGCGCTGTCTTACTGGGTGTTCCGGGGGAAAGTACGTCACGGCGACGAGGGCTATCATTGATGAAAGACGTGCCAGAGCGCTCTTCGCTGCGGTCGCGGCTCAGCTGGTTCGCAATGCTGTACCTCGGTGGCGTGCTGGCGGCGTTCATGTTAGCCGCGGTCCTTCACGTGCTGATAAGAGCGCAGCTCTAGAAGTCCGTTTCGCCACTTGCATATCATTGAACTTTCAACACGGACGGTACTCTTGAGCCAACCGGGAGGCTCGCGTGGGAAAAAACGATGCTATAAGCAGAAATGTTGACATAGTACGCATTTTTGTTTAATATTCTCAAATGACGACCAGCAAGGAACTGAAGCGCTGGCTTGCCAAACAGGCGCGACATTCAAGGCAGGGAAAGGATCGCACTTGCGGGTGTATTTGGACGGGCGTCAGTCAGTGCTGCCGATGCACGGCGGTGAAATGAAGACCGGCACCGTGCAGGCGATCAAGAAATAACTTGGGCTGAAATAGGACAACAGATATGCTCCGTTATCCCGCGAAATTCAAACCGGCCAAGGAAGGCGGTGTCGTCGTGACTTTCCGCGATATTCCGGAAGCCATCACGCAGGGTGTGTCGGTCGAAGATGCAATGATCCAAGCTCGCGACGCGCTCGAGACGGCGCTCGACTTCTATTTCGATGATCGCCGCGAAGTACCGGCACCCTCGAAAGCAAGGCGCGGAGAACGCCTGATCGAACTTCCCGCGAGCCTTTCGGCCAAGGTACTGCTACTGAACGAAATGGTGCGCCAGCGGGTGCGCCCCGCCGATCTGGCACGTCGGCTGCACACGACCCCGCAGGAAATCACGCGACTGACCGATGTGCGTCATCGCACGCGCATCGACAGCATCGCTGCCGCGCTCCAGGCGCTTGGAAAGCAGTTGGAACTGCGCGTCGTCTGATCCGTGGCATTCGCCGGACCCGTTGCAACCGAGGAGTCGCTCTCCGTTCGAGGCTGATCGTGAGCGGGTCCCGGGGGAAGGGCGGGGGTACACGCAGCAGTTCATTGAAGATCCAAGACCGGCGCCGCGTATTGACACGACCCCCGCCTCCAATTACCGTTTCTCGTTGAGTGCTGCATGCAGCGAGTCAGTGCGCGAACTCGCTTTCGATCTGGCCGGCTATCGTCGCAGTGCGAGCGGCGTTGCTCGCCACGTGCCTGAAGACCCTGGCCGGCCGCAGGATGCCGGCGAAGCGGACGGGACTGCGCGATATGTCGGTCGAACCCCGGGAAGTCCGGACGGACCTTTACTTGCCGTGCCCAACGCCGGCTTCGTATTCGTCTTCGCTGACCTTGCGGACTTCGGACTGCTGGATGATGACCTTTGCACCGGTTGCATCGTCCTTGAACTTGACCGCCCCGGAGTCGCCCGTACGATCGACGTCCCTCGTGTAGTAAGTGTTGCCGCTGGCAGGGTCGCGCACCATGTAGTGGCTGGCACACCCCGCCAGGGTCAGCAATACGGCTGGCAGAAATAAGCTCATCTTTCGCATCATGGCAAGCACCTCCACCGGGATTTAGAAGTGCAGAAGATAGAGGTATCAAGGTCGAAGTACCGTACGCCAGCGTACGCAAATCAGCGTTTTGGCTTTATTGCGGTAAGCCCTCTCGGCCAGCCTATTGATGGCCACGCGCCGATGACCGCATTGGGGCGCCGAGGTACCTGCAGTGATGCGACCCTCCCCGTGAACCGGTACTGTCCCCTTCAAGGGCGGTCGGTCGATTAATCGAAGTATTCGCCTCCACCAACGGCTTTTTTTCGAGCTCGTGAAGGAGGAAGCTTCGAGCGCCATTGGTCACGTCTGCATCTCATGCGAGCAGCCGCGCTCGTTGGCAAGGGTAGCCAGGAGGGCTGTGAACGCTCCCATATCCGCGTCACTCGATGGTCGCTGCATGCCAGCTGGCACCTTGCGCGCTCATCAGACGCCCTGTCACAGACAAAAGACAGTTCCTGGCACCTGACGACGCCCGCTCGACCTGCAGATCATCTATATGGGGGATCCCGGACATGATGCACTTTGACTTGTATGTGTCACTTAGCGTGCTGCTGCTGGGCATTGTGCTCGGTGGCCTGCCTGTCTGGCTGGTGCTGCGTGCGCGGGAGAGGGCCATGATCGACGGAGCAGTAGCTCAGGCTCGCGCTGGGGCAAGTGTCGAACTGAGCACAGCGAGCCTTCGCGCCAGGCAGGTAGAGAGCAGCCTGGCACAGCTGCGGACGGAGAGGGCCGCAGAGAAGGCGCATGAAGAGAATTTGATGAAAGAACTTGTCCTGCTGAGGGATCTGAAAGCTCAGCTCGACGAACGTGCGTCTCGGCTTCCCGACCTGGAGCGGCAACTTGCGGAGGCGAGGGCGAGCGCGGAACTTACGAACAAAACGCTCGCAGACACCCGGGAGTCAGGGGGACGCGAGGTCGCGCAGCTCACAGCCGAGCTTCAAGCCGCAAGGATCAATCTGGAATCGACCGCCGTGCTGTGCCAGGAAGAGCGCAAACGGCGCGAGCAGGTCGAGTCCGAGCGCACTCGACTGGCGGAAGATCTCAGGGGCCTGCAGGAGCGGTACGAGGCCGAACAACGGGCCGCGGCCGAGAAGCTTCAGTTTCTGACGGATGCAAAGGTGGCGCTGAGCGATCAGTTCGAGTCTCTTGCGACCGCCATTCTCGACGATAAATCGAAGCGGTTCGCGGAGCAGAATCAGGCCAACCTCGGCCTGTTGCTCGACCCATTGCGAACCAAGATCACCGAATTCCAGAAGAGGGTCGAGGAGGCGTACGTTCAGGAGGGAAAGGAGCGCACAACGCTGTCGGAGCAGGTTCGGCAATTGCTGGAGCTGAATCAGATGCTGAGTGAAGACGCGAAAAACCTGACGTCTGCCCTGAAAGGGTCATCGAAGACGCAAGGCACCTGGGGCGACCTCGTGCTGGAACGCATATTGGAAGCGTCCGGCCTTCGTCAGGGTGACGAGTATGTCGCCCAGGAAGGCGTCATTGCGGCGGACGGCGAACGGCACCATCCGGATGTCGTCATCAATCTTCCCGAAGCGAGGCATCTTGTTGTCGATTCGAAGATTTCGCTGGTCGCGTATGAACGTTTCGCTTCGGCCGCGACGGACTCTGAGCGACAATTTGCGCTTCGGCAGCATCTCGATTCAATTCGGGCGCACCTGAAGGCGCTGTCGGAGAAGAAGTACCAGACAACGTACGCGCTTCACTCGCTTGACTTCGTGCTGATGTTCGTACCGATCGAGTCGGCATTCCTGCTCGCCGTAACGAACGACCGCGACTTGTATATGGACGCGTGGCAGCACAACGTCCTTCTGGTAAGTCCATCGACACTGCTGTTCGTCGTGCGGACCGTAGCGCACCTGTGGCGGCAGGAAGCGCAGAGCCGCAATGCGCGGGAAATCGCCGGACGAGGCGGTGAGCTGTATGACAAACTCGTCGCCTTTGTCGAAGACCTCAGGACCGTGGGCGAACGACTGAAGAGCGCGCAGTCCGCGTATGCGTTTGCCGAACAGAAACTTTACCGGGGCAAAGGCAATGCCATTTACCAGGCCCAGACGCTGCGCGACCTCGGAGTCAAGCCCAGGAAGCAGATTCCGCCTGCCCTGGTTGCCTCGCCGGCGGATAGCGAAGAGGCGGTCACGCGCCTGAACTGAAGCGGGATGGCCTGGACTTCGATCTCCGCGAGGAATCAACTCGCACCGGGGAACAGCCTCAGCGCACCAGCCGGAAGCTGTAGTCCTCCCGGCGCGCGGGATCGACGTTGCTGTCTTCCACAGCGCATTGCCATGCCGCCGCAAAAAACTCCGGCTCGGAAGGGATGCGATTTTGTCCGGCCGGATCGATCGGAACCGTTGCTGCGACCCTTCCTGTCTTGATTTCAATGATATGAACGTCCAAGGTGCACTCCATCCGATGTGAGGCGGTTGCATCCGCGTGAGCGGCGCGTGTCAATGGGAATGAGACACCGGTTACAAGTTAATTAAAGTGCGACCGAGTTCGGTGTCGTGGATTGAGCCTCCTTTTTCGGCGGATTGATCCAGGCGGCGATGGGCAGCGCTGGCGGTTGGGGGGCGACACCTTTGAAGCGCTTCGGGTGAAGGTCGAAGGCGGCGTCCAGGGCGGCCGCGCGCTGACGCTGAACGTCAGCGGCGCGGCCGTAGTGCACGATCTCGGGCGTCATGAAACCGATACCGCTGTGACGATGCTCGGTGTTGTACCAGTGGAAGAAGCGCTGGCAATGGGCGCGTGCATCCTCGATGCTGCCGAAGCGATCGGGAAAGTCGGGTCGGTACTTCAGGGTTCGGAACTGCGCCTCGGAATACGGGTTGTCGTCGGACACGTGTGGCCGGCTGTGGGTCTTGGTGACCTGCAGATCGACCAGCAGTTGCGCCACTGCCTTGGAGCGCATGCTGGTGCCGCGATCGGCGTGCAGCGTGAGCGTGCCGGGCTCGATGTTCTGCTTGGCCACGGTGTCGGCGATCAGCTGCTCGGCCAGCTCGGCGTCCTCCTGCGCGGCGATCATCCAGCCGACCACGTAGCGGCTGAAGATGTCCAGGATCACGTACAAGTGAAAGCAGGTCCACTTGGCCGGTCCCTTGAGCTTGGTGATATCCCAGCTCCAGACCTCGCACGCGCCGGTGGCCAGCAGTTCGGGCTTGGCGTAGACCGGATGGGTGAGCTGGTTGCGCCGTTCGCGAACCGCATCGTTCAAAGCCAGCAGCCGGTACATGGTGCGCACCGAACCCAGGTACCGACCCTCGTCGAGCAGCGTGGCGTGGATGCTGGCCGGCGCCATGTCGGCGAAACGCTCGCTGTTCAATACCTGCAGCAGCGCGTCTTGCTCGACGCCGGTCAACGCCAGCGGCGGCCGAGGACGCGGCCCGCGTCGTACATGGGCTCCAGCCAGGTGGCAGCGCCGGGCGCGCACCCGGTAGACGCGGGCACGGTTCACGCCGAGGGTTGCGCACGCGCGCACCACACCGACCGAGGGCTCCAGGCAATCGACCCCGTCCATCAGTCGATCTCCTGCGGCGCCTCGGCCGTCGGCAATCCAAGCAGGGTGCAGAGTTTTTTTTGGACTTCGATGATCTCCTGTGCCTGCGCCAGGCGCCGGCGCAGCCGGTCAATCTCGCGTTGCAGCTGCTGGTTCTTGTGCGCGGCGGCCAAAGACGGATCCGGTTTGCGACCACGCTTGGGCGCCGTCGCCGCAGAACGGAACTCGCCGCGCGTGCGCTGCTTGCGCCAATTCGCCAGCATCGACGAATAGATGCCTTCCTTGCGCAGCAACGCGCCCAGCTCGCCCGGCTTCTTGCAGTGGTCAGCAGCACTCAGAATCCGGCGCTTCTCGGCGCCGGAAAACTGCCGTCGCTTGGCGGTCGCGGCAACCTCCGGGTCGGGCGCCGCCGAGGCGGTCGATGCCGCCGCTGCAGTCGCCCTACGGGCTCCTTGCGCCGCGGCATCGACCGGCACACCGGCCACGCCTTGCGGCAACGATCCGTTCAATAAACTGCTCATGAGCTACCTGCCTTTGCTCTCTAAATTCGCGAAGGGCGGTGTCTCACATCATATTGGCACGGGGGGGAGCCGCTCAGCCGGTGCCCGACCGTTGTCTGGACTGGGCATCCCAAATCGCCTCGGTCAGCAGTTTTTCGCGATTAACCGGATCGCACTCGATCAGGCGTGTCACCTGGGAGCGCCCAATGTCCTTGTAGTGCCGCCGATCCGGGCGATGGGTCACCACGCGCCAGCCCTGATCGAGCAGCCAGTTCCACAGCTCACCGCTCAGACCCGCCTGAACCGTAAGCCGCACGCCACTTTCAACCTGAACGATGCGCACGCCGATCTGGGGCTTGGCGCTGCGCCGTGGCAGGACACGCAGTCGCCGCTCGCCCACCAGTGAGCGAACGCGATCGCGGATCGATTGGATCGTACTCATGCAGCGATTTTCGCATTGCTGCCGTGGTCCCGCAGCCGCGCACTTGCGGATCACCGGGTCCCGTATGTGCGACAGCGCACAGACAACCGCGAGCCAGACAGCATCAGCCTCAGCGTCCGCACCGCGATGAGCGGAGGTCGCAAGGTCATTGTGCAATCACGCGCGCCCCGGCGCTTGCGCACGTCTCAATGGTGCGCTACTGCACAGACGCGAGCGCTACTGCAAGCTAAGGTCGCGATCTTCCTGATTGGAACCCACGATGAACATGACCCTGAGTCTGGCGCCGCTCGTTTCGCTTATCGCAGGCGTACTGATCCTTCTTGTTCCGCGATTGCTGAACTACATCGTTGCGATCTACCTGATTGTCATCGGGCTGCTCGGATTGTTCGGCGCCGGAACCTTTCATGTGAGGTGACTGAAGGCTTCAGTGTCGATTCGGTCAGATCCCTCGCGCGCACCACAAGAGGGCAACGCCAACTCGGATGCATCCGGTCATCGGGATGGTATCCGTTGAGCCGAGGGCGCGAGGCATGACATACTGTATCGGCGTAATGCTCGACCAAGGCATGATTTTCGCCTCGGATTCTCGCACCAATGCCGGCGTGGACAACATCGGCAGGTTCTGCAAGATGACGGTGTTCGAGCGTCCCGGTGACCGCGTGATCGTTCTGTTGAGCTCGGGAAACCTGGCCGGAACTCAGGCCGTGATCGGCGTGCTGAACCAGCGCTGCGTCGCCGGCAATGCGGTCAGCAACCTGTGGAGCGCGCCGACGATGTTCGACGTCGCGATGCTGGTCGCGGACGCGATGCGGGATATCGAGCGGCGCGACGGTGAGTACCTGCAAAAGAGCGAGATCAGCTTCAATGCTTCATTCATCGTCGGCGGACAGATCAGCGGCGAGCTGCCACGGCTGTTCCGGATCTATGCCGAAGGAAATTTCATCGAGGCGGGAATCGACACGCCGTACTTTCAGACCGGTGAAACCAAGTACGGCAAGCCGATCATCGATCGCGTGATAGCGCGCTCTACACCCCTTGCCGACGCCGCGAAGTGCGTGCTCGTGTCGTTCGATCTGACCATGCGCAGCAACCTGTCGGTGGGCATGCCGATCGACCTGATCTGCTACGAGCGGGATGCCCTCGAAGTGCATCGGCGGCGCCGTTTCGAAGATGGCGACGGATATTTCAGCGCGCTCAGCCACGAATGGAGCGAAGGTACGCGAAAGGTTTTTCGCCACCTGCCGGATCTGCGCTGGTGAATGGACGGGGCCATCGACTCTTTTCTCATTACCTGTGAGCACGGCGGCAACCGGATACCGGCGCTCTATCGAAGCCTGTTTCGGGGACGGCAAGCGCTGTTGGAGTCGCACCGCGGGTACGATGCCGGTGCCCTGGTCATAGCGAGGTCGCTGTCACGGGCTTTGAATGCGCCGCTCGTGACCTCGACCGTCAGCCGCCTGCTGGTCGACCTAAACCGCTCGATCGGTCATCCGCAGCTCTTCTCGGCGGCGACGCGCGGCGCGCCGGCGCAGCTGCGCGCGCGGATCGTGGAGCAGCACTACCGGCCGTACCGCACCCGGGTCGAGCGTCTCGTCAGCCAATCGGTGTCGCGCGGACGTCGCGTGATCCACATTTCGTCGCACAGCTTCACTGCCAGGCTGAACGGCAAGATGCGACGCGCCGATGTGGGTCTGCTCTATGATCCTGGCCGGCACGAGGAGACGCGACTTTGCGCTCGCTGGAAGGCATCGCTCGCGGTATCAGCTCCGAAGCTCCTGGTACGGCGCAACTACCCATACGCCGGAAAAGGGGACGGGCTGACCTCGTACCTGCGGCTGCGCTTTCCGCGCAGCGATTACGTCGGGATCGAACTCGAGGTCAACCAGGCAATCGTTTTCGCAGCGGGCCGGCGCTGGACGGCGTTGCGCCGCGAGCTGGCCGATTCGTTACGCGCAGCATGTACTGGGCGAGCGTGATCTGGTGATCGCCCTTCGCCAGGCCACGCAGCCCGAACCGCTTGCACCCGCAAGGCTGCCGGTCATACGCGGCCCAACCTGAAAGACGCCGGAGATCCACTGTGCAGATTCGCGTCGGCTTCGAATTGGTCTACGACTGTCCGCAGCCAACCCCGATGATCCTGAACCTGAACGTCCACTTCACACGGGTGTCGGATCTGGTTGGCCGCGACGACCTGGTGTTCGATCCACCGGTCCCGATGGCGGCGTATCGCGACAGCTTCGGCAACTGGTGCAGCCGCATCGTTGCGCAAAGGGGTCGCACGCGCATCGGCGCAGATGTGCTCGTCAACGATACCGGGGCGCCCGACCCGACTGTGACTCAGGCACAGCAACTTCCCGTGCAGGACTTGCCCGAGGAAACGCTGCTCTTCCTGCTTGGAAGTCGGTATTGCGAAACGGATCGACTCTCCGAGACAGCCTGGAACCTTTTCGGGAACGCGCCGACGGGATGGGGCCGGGTTCAGGCGATCTGCGACTATGTCCATCGACATATCACGTTCGGCTACGAGCACGCGCGTATGACCCGCACGGCGCTGGAGGCTTTTCACGAGCGCACCGGCGTGTGCCGCGACTACGCGCACCTCGCGGTTGCCTTCTGCCGGTGCATGAACATCCCGGCGCGCTACTGCACCGGCTACCTGGGCGACATGGGCGTGCCGCCGCCGTACGGCCCGATGGACTTCGCCGCGTGGTTCGAGGCCTTCCTCGGCGGGCGTTGGCACACCTTCGACGCGCGCAACAATGTGCCGAGAATCGGAAGGGTGCTGATCGCGCGCGGCCGCGACGCTGCAGACGTGGCGATCAGCAGTACGTTCGGCCCCAACACCTTGACAAGCTTCAGGGTGTGGACCGATGAGGTGCGTACCGGTTGAACCGTGTACAGCTCGGTGCGCCACGTGACAGCGCGCTCGGCTCCGATTTCGGCCTTAACGAAAAACCGACCTCGATTCCGTTGGAACCGAAGCCGATTTACGTATAAATGAGCGGTTCAAACCAAAGCGCGCCGGGCGCGCATTTGAACCACTGTAATCAATCATCTTTCTTGATCGTGATCGTGCTCGTGACCGACGTCACGCCTTCGGTTGCGCGCGCGATTGAAACGGCCTTGTCCGCGTCTTGCTGACTCCTGGCATTTCCGCTCAGAACCACGGCGCCCTTGGCGTCGGTGTCAACACTGATGTGTACCAGGCTGCTCATGTGTTCATCGGCGAGCTTGGCTTTGACCTTGGTTGTTATGGCCGAGTCCGCGACAAAGGTCATTGGATGTGAGCGGTCCGCGTCCCCATCTCCGGCAAAGGCCGCGACTGGAGTCAAAACGCTGGCGAGTACGAAACAGCTGGATGCGATTGAGATCTTCATGGTGTGTCTTTTCATTGTCTAGGATCGAGGCCGCATGGTGCGCGGTTTGTCCACGCTCATCTGTTCGGTGGCACACATAGATGTGGTGACATGTATGCATCCAAGGGGTTAGGTGGCGTTTGCGTCTGAAAGCGGGACGCGTTTGACCGCAGACACGTTCGCAGGGGCCGCTCACGCCGCCATCGGCAGCGGCATCCGGATCAGGTGGTCGAACGCCGAGAGCGACGCCTTGGCGCCTTCGTCCGGTGGCGATGACGATCTGCTTGTACGGAACGGTCGTCGACGTCGCCCGCCGCGAACACGCCCGGGGCGCCGACGTCTGGCCGCGTGCGTCGACGACGATCTCGCCGTGCTCGGTTCAGCTCGACGCTGCCCTTGAGCCACTCGGTGTTCGGCACGAGCCCGATCTGCACGAACACGCCCGTCCAGCGCGATGCGGTGTTGCTCGCCGGTCGCGCGGTCCTTGTAGTGCAAGCCCGTCAACCTTGGCGCCGTCGCCGGTGATCTCGGTGGTCTGCGCATTGGTTCAGACTTCGACGTTCGGCAGGCTGTTCAGCTTGCGCCTCAGCACCGCGTCGGCCGCAGCTGTGCGCGCGAATTCGATCAGCGTCACGTGCTCGACGATGCCCGCAAGGTCGATCGCCGCTTCGACGCCGGAGTTGCCGCCGCCGATCACCGCGACGCGTTTGCCCTTGAACAGCGGGCCGTCGCAGTGCGGGCAGTAGGCCACGCCGCGATTGCGGTACTTCCGTCTCGCCCGGCACGTTCGATCTTTCGCCAGCGCGCGCCGGTGGCAAGGACTATGGAGCGAGCGGCCAGCCGGCCACCGTCCGTAAGCCGGATTTCGACCAGACCGCCGGGCTCGGGGGCCGGCATCGAGTTGCTCGGCGCGCTGCGCGTTCATGATCTCGACGTCGTACTCGTCGGACATGCTGTTCGAGCGCTGCAGCGAAGCTCGGTCCCTCGGTCTGCGCGACCGACACGAAGTTCTCGATCGCCAGCGTGTCGAGCACCTGGCCGCCGAAGCGCTCCGCAACGATGCCGGTGCGGATGCCCTTGCGAGCGGCATAGATGGCCGCCGCGGCACCGGCCGGGCCGCCGCCGACAATCAGCACGTCGTACGGCGCCTTGGCGTCCAGCTTCGCCGCGCCACGTGCCACCAGGCCGTCACCGAGCTTGGCGAGAATCTCCTCGACGCTCATCCGGCCCTGGCCGAACGGCTTGCCGTTCAGGAAGACGGTCGGCACCGCCAGGATCTCGCGCGCTTCGACCTCGTCCTGGAACAGCGCGCCGTCGATGGCGACGTGCCGGATGCGCGGGTTCAACACTGACATGGCGTTGAGCGCCTGCACGACGTCCGGGCAGTTCTGGCAGGTCAGCGACATGTAGGTCTCAAAGCGCAAATCCCCGTCGAGCGCTCGGATCCGATCGACCATTTCCGCGTCGAGCTTTGGCGGATAACCGCCGACCTGCAACAGCGCCAGCACGAGCGACGTGAATTCGTGCCCGATCGGCAGCGCCGGCGAAACGAACGCCGATATCAGTGCCGGTGCGTTCGATGCGGAACGAGGGAGTACGCTCGCCTGCGTCGACCTTCGTGGACGAGCATCACGCGCTCGGACTGTGCCGCGATGTCGTGCAGCAACGCGAGCATCTCGCGCGACGTCTCGCCGTCGTCGAGCGACGCGACCAGTTCGATCGGGTGAACGATCCGTCTCGAGATAGCCTTTGCAGCTGAGTCTTCAATTCGGCGTCGAGCATGGCGATGGTCCGGATTCCTTAATGTGACGTGCGCCTGGTGGACCCTCTCCCGAGAGCGAGAGGGTCTGCGTGGCTTAGCGGATGCGCGTGAGCCTGAGCGCCGCGTCAGATCTTGCCGACGAGGTCGAGCGACGGCGTCAAGGTCTTCTCGCCTTCCTTCCACGTGCCGGGCACACCTCGCCCGGGTGCGAGGCGACGTACTGCGCCGCCTTGACCTTGCGCAGCAGCTCGTTCGCGTCGCGGCCGATGCCGTTGTCGTGGACCTCGCACAGCTTGATCTCGCCTTCGGGGTTCACGACGAAAGTGCCGCGCAGTGCCAGGCCTTCGTCCTCGATCAGCACCTCGAAGTTGCGCGTTAACCGTCCGGTCGGATCGCCGACCAGCGGGTACTCGACTTTGCGGATCGCGCCGGAGGTGTCGTGCCAGGCCTTGTGCGCGAAATGAGTATCGGTCGACACACCGTAGATCTCGACGCCCATCCGACGGAACTCGCCGTAGTGGTCGGCCAGGTCCTCCAGCTCGGTGGGGCAGACGAACGTGAAGTCGGCGGGGTAGAAAACGAACACGGACCACTTGCCGCGGATCGTCTCGTCGCTCACGTTGACGAACGTGCCGTTGTGGAAAGCGGTGGCCTTGAAGGGCTTGACGCGGGTGTTGATCAGCGACATTGCTTTGCTCCATACCTGGTGGAAAGGCGATGAACGTATGGTGGCGGTGTTGCACTGATTAATCCAATGAATAATAGTGGTGATAATGATCTATTATGTCGATAACGCTCGGAGGAACCGTGGCCACTCTCGCCAAAGCCGCCCACGCCTTGTCACTCAGGCAACTGGCCTATCTCGTAGCGCTGTCTGAGACGCTCAACTTCACCCGTGCCGCGCAGCGCTGCTTTGTCACGCAGTCGACGCTTTCGGTCGGCATCCGCGAGCTGGAGCAGACGCTGAACGTGGCTCTTTTCGAGCGAAACCGTCAGAGCGTCATGGTGACACCGGTTGGCCAGGAGTTGGTCGAGCGCGCACGAGGCCTGCTCAGCCAGTCGCTCGACCTCGTGAATGCCGCCCTGGCTGCGGCGCGTCCCCTACAGGGGACGGTGACGCTGGGAGCGATACCGACCATTGCTCCCTTTCTGCTGCCGCGCCTGCTGCGCCTGATGCGACGCGAAATGCCAGAATTGATCACCTTGCTGCGCGAGGACCAGACCGCGGCGCTGTTGCTTGCGGTGGACCAGGGCGAACTCGACTTCGCCATGATCGCGCTGCCGATGGATGTCGGCCGGCTTCGCGTGTATCCGGTTCTCACGGAGGAGCTGTGGCTGATTGCCTCGGAGGAGGATCCAATGGCCAAGCTGATCCACCCGAAGGTTTCGCAGCTCGACATGCAGCGGTTGATCCTACTGAGCGACGGTCATTGCCTGCGCGAGCACACGCTTCAGGCCTGCCAGAGCGGGCGGCGCGGGCGCGACCGGATACCGTCGGCGATCGAAGCCAGCAGCCTGCCAACGCTGGTGCAGATGGTGGAGGCGGGACTCGGTGTTTCGCTGTTGCCCGAGATGGCGATCAAGGCCGGGTTTCTGGTGGGAAGCAACGTCATCGCCCGGCCGCTGTCGGCTCCTTCTCCCAAGCGCGAGATTGTCCTGGTTGCCCGTCCCACCACGCCACGCGGCGAATTGCTGGCGCGCATCCAGAAACTGGCGGTCTCCATCGACATTACCAGCGGGCCCGCCGGGCCAAGGCGCAATCGCGTCACGCGTGTCCTCGCATAATGGAGCGTAAGCACCCCGTAAGGGTGCAGCACTGTGTGCCGGTGAACCTGGGGAGGCGCCCGGCGGTGGCCACTGTGCGACAGCACACAGACTTGCAGGAAATGCCCGCTTAAAGTGATCTGCAGTTTCAGTGCGGCGCGCCGACCGTTTGCCGGCTTCCATTTTCCCTTCAGGAGCAAGTCATGCTAGTGAACAAGGACCAAATCAAGGGTCGCGTCAAGGAAGCCGAAGGCAAAGCCAAGGAGGTCGCCGGCAAGATGGTGGGCAACAAAACCCTGGAATTGAAGGGCGGTGTTCAAAGAGCGCTCGGCGAGGCTCAGGCAAAGTTTGGTGACGTCAAGGAGAAAATGAAGAAAGGCGCCTGACGTGAGCGTGCCTGGTGCAGCCACCGTGTAATCCCCAACCGGGGACATGCATTCAGGCGGTCACACTCCGATTCCACGCTGGGAGAGCAGAAGGAGCGCAAGATGAATCAAGATCAAGCGTTGCGGCGTCAGTTGCTGAAGATAGGCGGCGCTACATTCGCCGTGATTCCGCTCATCGTTGCTGCAGGCAGCGCGCGTGCGACGACCAACGCCGCCGTGCGCAGCTCGTTGAAATACCAGGACAAACCCGTAGGGGACAAGAGTTGCTCCAATTGCATGCAATTCGTGCCCGGCCCGTCCGCGCAAGACAAAGGTGGCTGCAAGATCATGCCGGGGGATACCGAAATATCGCCTCAAGGCTACTGCGCGGCCTGGGCCAAGAAAGCTTGACAAATCATCGTGCGCCGACCCGGTGGAACTGTGAATCCGGGCTCGTCTTCACGTTCAGCATGGACGCCCAGGCGGCCCGCCCGAGCTTGGCGTTGGCGAGGGCGCGTGCCTCGGTCAGCTGGGTTGGTGTTGCGCGGCGCTCCAGTGCCTCCAGTTTGGGTTCAGCCCTGGTCACGCCGCTGGCCCTGGCAAGGATCAACCACTCGAGGGCCTGCACGAAATCCTGCTGCACCCCCCGGCCTTTCTGGTAGATCAGGGCCAGGCTGTACTGCGCGTCTCCCCACCCCTGGTCAGCCGCCTTGCGGTACCAGCCGATGGCCTGCGACAGGTCCTGCTCCAGGCCTCGCCCTTTCAGGTACAGGTAACCGAGGTCGAACTGCGCGATTGCGAGTCCCTGATCGGCCGCCATCTGGTACCAGACGGCGGCCTGCACGAAGTCCTGCTGCACGCCCCGACCGGTTGCGTACATGAGGCCCAGGCGATATCGCGCCAGGGCAAACCCGTGGCCGGCCGCCAGGCGATACCAGCGCACTGCCTGGGCGTCGTCCCTGGCAGACCAATCCTGGTCTTGATACCGATCGCCCAGCTTGATTTGCGCCAGGGCATTGCCCTGGTCGGCGGCCTTGCGATACCAGTAAAGGGACTGCGCATCATCTTGCGGTACACCCTCGCCTCGATCGTAAAGAGACCCCAGGTTGTATTGCACCTCTGCAGCCTGACGGCGCGCAAAATCTTTCGGGTCATCACGTTCGGTGGTATCGCCGGCGCCAGCCAGGCCGGTGGCCTGACGAGCATGAAACGGGCTGCTTTGAGGCGCGCCCGCGTTGCTCTGGAACAGGCAAGCGAGCGCCGCAGTGGCGGCAACGCAGGACCTGACCGCAATCTTCATGGTCTTTTCGGTAATTGGATTTCGGAGCTTGCCCACGCCGAAAGATAGCGTGTGCGCCTGCGCGCAACTGTGCGCTGGGCAACTGAGCAAGCAATCGTTCGCTGCCGCACAGAGCGCCCACCTTCACCGGCCTACACTGAAACTGCAAGAATAGATTGGCATGGAGATCCTGCTGACCGCTTGGCGGTCTCCGACGTTGCCACCTATTGGGCGAGTGCCGCACTAACGCGCGCACGCGACGCCCTGCAGCGCTTCGGACGCCGATGAACACTTTGCGGTTGCAGCTTCGCTTTCTCGTTCCGCTCGCGCTCACACTCGTCGCCGCGGCATATCTGGCTTTGCCGCTGATGGATCGACTGAACGTGCGCTGGCTCTCGCGCGACCTGGACCTTCGCGGCACACTGATCACGAATGCACTTTCAGAGCCGATCGCCAGGGCACTTGCGGACCCGACGGACACGCGCTTGCAGACGCTGTTCGACCGCGAGGCGCAGGACGAGCGACTGGTGGCGATCGGTCTGTGTTCGCTCGACGGCCTGCTCTTGCGCCGGACCGCTGCGTTTCCCGCGACACTTTCCTGCGGCAAGGCGCAGGAAATCGCGATACGGGCCGATCCATTGCTGCACGTCGAAGGCGGCCCAGTTCACGTCGGCCTGCATGCCGTCGGGGCCGCGTCCGGGGCGGTCTCCGATCGGCCGATCGCCGATCTGATACTGCTGGACGACCTGAGTTTTGTCGAGCGCCGCAGTCAGGACACGCGCAGGTACCTGATCATTTTCATCGCCGCGCTGGGCGCTACGATCGCCATCATCACGATGGTCGTTGCCCAGCTGAGCTGGCGTGGCTGGGTATCAGGTGCTCGGGCACTCTTGCGCGGCGAAGGCCTGGTGCGTCCGCTGTTGTCGCCGACGCCCGAGCTCGCACCGATCGCCGTCGAGTTGCGGGCGCGGCTGCGCGACCTCGAGGACGAGATCCGGCGCGCCAACGGCGCGAACGCGGGATGGAATCCCGAACGCCTTCGTTCGCTGCTGCGAACAACCCTGCGAGGCGACGAGATCATCGTCGTGTCCAATAGGGAGCCTTACATCCACGAGACAGCTTCCACGGAGAATTCCCCTGCGGGAATCGTCGTCAGGCGACCCGCCAGCGGATTGGTGACCGCCGTGGAGCCGGTCATGCGCGCCTGCTCGGGTACGTGGATTGCGCATGGCAGCGGCAGCGCAGACCGGCAGGTCGTCGATGCACACGACCATGTGCCGCTGCCGCCGGGACGGAGCGAGTACACCTTGAGACGCATCTGGCTGAGCCCGGAGGAGGAGCATGGCTACTACGACGGCTTCGCCAACGAAGGCATCTGGCCACTGTGCCACGTGGCGCATGTGCGTCCGGTGTTCCGCAAGGGGGACTGGAAGGCCTACCGCGAGGTCAACCAGCGCTTCGCCGACGCGGTGGTTCAGGAAGCGCGCAGCGAGGACCCGGTGGTGCTCGTGCAGGACTACCACTTCGCGCTCCTGCCGGCGATGATTCGCGCGCGCCTGCCGCGCGCAACGATCCTGAGTTTCTGGCATATCCCGTGGCCGAATCCCGAATCCTTCGGCATCTGTCCCTGGCGGCGCGAAATTCTCGAGGGCATGCTGGGCAGCACGATTCTCGGCTTCCAGACGCGCTTCCATTGCAAGAACTTCATCGAGACGGTCGATCGCTACATCGAGGCGCGCATCGAGCATGAGCATTCGACCATCTCGTTTCGCGACGCGGACACCTTCGTGGAAAGTTATCCGATCTCGATCGCATGGCCGGACGCCGAGGCTTCCGGCGCGCTGCCGTCGATCGAGCAAAGCCGGACCAATGTGGTCGAACGCCTTGGACTCGGGCCGGGGCAGAAAATTGCAGTGGGCGTCGACCGTCTCGATTACACCAAGGGCATCCTGGAACGCATGCAGGCAGTCGAGCGCCTGCTCGAAAAGCATCCGGAATGGATCGGCACGTTCGTCTTCGTGCAGGTCGCCGCGCCTTCGCGCGCCTCGCTCGAGGAGTACCGCTCGTTCAAGGGCCGCCTGCAGGACTTGAGCGAGCAGATCAACAAACGCTTCGGCCGGCCGGGCTACCAGCCGGTGCATTTGCTGGCCACGCATCACGACCACAACGCGGTGACCGAGCTGTATCGCGCCTCGGACGTGTGTCTGGTGACCAGTCTGCACGATGGCATGAACCTTGTCTGCAAGGAATTCGTGGCCGCGCGTGACGACGAACGCGGTGTGTTGATCCTGAGCTGCTTCGCCGGCGCGGCTCGCGAGATGACCGAAGCGCTGATTGTCAATCCTTACGACGTCGAGGATTGCGCCGATGCGTTGCAGCAGGCGCTGACCATGCCCGAGCTGGAGCAGCGCGAGCGCATGGCGAGCCTGCGCATGACCGTTCGCGAATTCAACGTCTATCGCTGGGCCGGTCGCATGTTGACAGATGCCGGTCGATGGCGTCTGCACCAGCGCACCGAGGCCCGCGTTCAGCGCCATCATGACGCCTGATCGCAGGCACCTGTTCGGTGACGAAGGCATGCTGGCGCTTACCGCCGCGCTGAGTGCGCAGCCTCTGCTGGCTTTCGATTTCGATGGCACCCTGGCTCCCATCGCTGCGCGTCCGGACGAAGCGCGCGTCGCGGTCGAGGTATCACGATGCCTGGAGCGACTCGGGCGCCTCCGACCACTGGCCATCGTGACCGGCCGCTCGGTCGAGGACGTCACACGACGACTGGGGTTCACGGCCCGGTTCGTCGTCGGCAATCACGGCGCCGAGGAGGAGGGGCAGGCGCCGATGTTCGACACCGCGCCCATGGATGCCGTACGCGCACGCCTTGATTCGCACGCCGTCGAATTGCTTGCGACAGGAATCCAGGTCGAGGACAAGCGCTATTCGCTCGCGCTTCATTACCGCCTGGCGGCGGACCGGCCCAGAGCAGCCGCGCGCATCGAGGCGATGCTGGCCGGACTGGACCCGATGCTGCGCTGCTTTCCCGGCAAATGCGTGTTCAACGTCGTCGCCGCGGATGCTCCCGACAAGTACGATGCGGTTGTTTCGCTCGTGCGACGCGCCGGATGCGGCTCGGCGGTATTCGTCGGCGACGACTTCAACGATGAGGTCGTCTTTGTTTGCGCCCAGCCGAACTGGCTGACGGTACGGGTCGGTCGCGATGATCGCGAGTCGCGCGCGGCCTTTTTCCTGGATTGTCACGCCGAGGTCGCGGTGTTTCTTGAAAGAATGCTTCGTGTGCTCGAGGCTGGCTGAGGCACCTGTTTTCGACGGACTCCTGATCGTGAGCTACGTCGCCAGCCTCTCGGGAAGGAGGCGGTCGTACTCCTGCTTGACCACGGCATAGCACTCGCAGGCGCGCTGCTCGAGCTTCTCGCGGTCCAGCACCGTGATGTGACCGCGCCGGTACTGGATCAGGCCGGCCTGCTGCAGATGGCCGGCTGCCTCGGTGACGCCTTCGCGCCGCACCCCCAGCATGTTGGCGATCAGCTCCTGCGTCATAACGAGCTCGTCGGACGGCAGCCGGTCCAGGCTCAACAGCAGCCAGCGACACAGCTGCTGATCCAGCGAGTGGTGGCGATTGCACACCGCGGTCTGCGCCATCTGGGTGATGAGGGCCTGCGTGTAGCGCAGCAGCAGGTGCAGCACCGGCCCGGCCCGGTTGAACTCCTGCATCATCAGGTTCGCCTTCAGCCGAAATCCCTGCCCGGCGCTTTGTACGACCGCGCGGCTGGGCGTGGACTCGCCCCCCATGAACAGCGAGATGCCGACGATCCCTTCGTGCCCGACGACGGCGATTTCGGCCGAGGCTCCGTCTTCCATCACGTACAGCAGCGAAATGATCGACGTGGTCGGAAAGTACACGTGGGTCAATTTGCTGCCGGACTCGTAGAGCACTTTGCCGAGCGGCAAGGCGACCGGTTCCAGTTGTGGCAGCCAGCGCGCCCACTCGCTATCGGGCAGGGCGGCAAGCAGGTCATTTCTTCTAGCGTCGGGCAAAAGAGACACCAGGAGCGTCTTGGCGGCGCGCGGCCTCGCGGGGACCGAGGCGCGGATTTTGGACGGAGGCCTCTTGGAGTTCATGGGGGCGATGCTACTCCGTGTGTTCGGTATCGTACAGAGCTCCGCTACGCATACTCCGCCACCGATTCCGATCGAGGGCGGTCTAACTCATCCGGCGATGCTGCAGGAAAAAACGCAGCATCTCACGCGAGGCGTCGGGGCCATCGGCGTCGGTGTGGCTCCCCTCATCGCTGCCGCCTGCCCAGGCATGGCCGGCACCGTGGACGATCCACAGTTCGCGGTTCGTCACACCGCCCGGACCGTAATCGACCGATCGCGTGACGCCGTGCTGGCCGTTGCCGGGGAGTGAGGTGGCCCGCAGAGAGCCGCCAGGAAATGGCCCGACCGGGTCGGCCCCGGGGGCGGAGTGAATGGCTTGCCCGTTGGACGGGTGAACCGTCATGTCCTCGTCGCCGTGGAATACGATGCTCGGCAGGGCATGGCGGCCGCTGTTGCCGGAGGACGGATCGGCGTCGGCCTCACCATCCGCGGGCCCCCAGGACATCAGGCGCATGGCCGAGAACACGTCATGGGCGAGGCCGGCCGGAACACCGGAGTGCACGCCCAGCGCCGCGTACAGCTCAGGATAATCTCGCGCAAGTACGGCGGCCATGGCGCCACCGGCCGACATCCCGGCAACGTACACACGCGCCGGGTCGATGTCATGAAGGCGCATCACGTCCTGGGTCATGGCCGCGATCAGGGCAGCCTCGTCCTTGCCGGCGGGCCGATTTTCAAGCGCGTACCAGTTCCAACAGCGCAGTACGTTGGCCAATATGGACTGCTCGGGATACAGCACGACCATCCCGACTTCTTCAGCCGCTTCGTTCATACGAGTACCGACCGCAAAGTCTTCGGCGTCCTGATGACATCCGTGTAACAGCACGAGCAAGGGCGCCGGCCCGGGCTTGCGAAACCCCGGCTCGTAGAGCCTGTATTTGCGCTGGGCTTCCCTGCCAAAGCCACCTTCCGTAAAGCGGCCATCAGGCCTGGCTTCGTAGCTCTCGCCCGCCGCGGGAAGGCGCGTGTGAGCCTGTTGCCCAGCGCGCCGACGGCCAGCGGAATTGTCTCGGAGCCAGGAAATCATCGTTCGCATCGCGCGCAGAAACAGGTCAGTTGCACCGGTCAGTCGCGGTGATTTCTTCAGCCAGCGGGCGCGCCGCGTCGCTGCGTTTGCGCGATCTACCCGCGGTTCGCCGCGGCCGATCGGCGCGCGTTGAGCGACTGAGTGGTCAGTCATGTCAAAGTAAATGCCTGGTTCGTGGATGGGCCTGGGGTTCATCCGGGGTCCTGGGAGCAGAACGATTCGCGACCGCCAATCACGGTGGCCTGACCGGTGAACCTTTATGCCGGTTGGCCCGCAGCCTGTCGGTGCGCTGTCACACATACGGGAGGACCAGCTCTCCGGCGCGCGGATGCGCATTCACGGTGGCAATGCTAGTCGTTACAGGAATGCGCTGCAGGCATGAAGGCCCGGGGGCCGCGGCAACGCCGCGGCCGAAGGATCACTCCAAAGCACGGCAAGCGACCCTCCATTCAAACGCGGGGTCGACGCTTGGCTACGGTGCTTGCAACGGCTGCGATGCTTGGCTGCGTTTGCCCGATCTGGCTGCGCTTCGCGGCCTCGGACGGTCGCGAGCTTTGTCACAGTACATCGCGATGTCCGAGTGCCTGATCAGTTCAACACCGTCGCAGCCGTCGCCCGGGTAGACGGCAAGACCGATGCTCGCCGTCAATGTGATCTCGACGTCGTCGACAAGAAAGGGAGTCTCAAGGGAAGCGCAGATTTTGTTCGCCGCTGCAATCGCGCTTCCCTGATTTCCCAGTTCCGGCAGCAGGATGACGAATTCGTCGCCACCATACCGGCTGACGGTATCGGTGACGCGCACACAGGAACAAAGGCGCGCGCCAAACTGCTGCAGCAGCTTGTCGCCGGCCGCATGTCCAAGCGTGTCGTTGATGTTCTTGAAGCCATCCAGGTCCAGAAAGAGCAGGGCCACCTGACTGCGCTGACGCTTCGCGCGGGCCACGGCTTGCCCGATCCGGTCCGACAGCAAGCGGCGATTGGGAAGACCCGTGAGCTCGTCGCGATAGGCGAATTTGCCCGCCAGCGCTGCTAAATCGGTGAGGCGTAGCACGTCCTGCCTCAATTTCGTTTCCACCCTTTGGAGCCTCGCGATGCTTCGCAGTGCAGCCTCCAGCTTCTTTGCGCTGTGGGCCAGATTGCGCGAGAGAATGGCCGCCGATGGCAGAGCCCTCGCTTCTCGAGGCGGTGACAACGGTGCCAGGCCCACGGCCGTTCCGTGCTTGCCGACGTGAATCGGTGGCTTCGTACGTGAGGGTTGCGCGACCGAAGTGCGCCTGAATCCGTTTAGGATCTGTGTCGGCATCCGTTCATCGCTCCAGCGCTATCGGAAGCAGGCCGCGAACTGCGCCAAGAGTCCGACGGCCAAAAAAAGCGTGACGCTACAGAGAAGCAGCCACGCGTGTCCGTGCGGTGACGCACGGACATAGACCATGGGCCGAAATCCGAATCTACATCCAGTGGCTTTGTGCCGGTCGCTTGTGGTTGGGCGAAACGAGCATTGGATCTTCGACTGAGCGAATCGACGATGGGCCATCGCCCCAAGTCGGAGGCAAGGCTGGGGCAACCTGTCCTTGCGGCCAGAACGCAAGGACAAAGCCAAGCAGACCAAGCGCGACAAGCGTCTGCAGCGCCACGCAAATCCACATCCTGCTGTCCCGAAATTGGGGACGGGCAAACGGCGATCGCCGTGAGTTCATCAGCGTCGGAAGTGTCGTCGGAAATCCGGCTACAGAGGCGCAGGGGCCAGGCTACGCAGAACCCTGTGCGTTATCCGTGCGGTAGCGCACACAACGGTCACTGAGCGTCACTGAGGCTCGTCGCTGCCGATCGTCAAAGTCTGTCCGAGGCCGATGAAGTGGTGTGAAGCCCGTGCAGAGTCTCCAGGCAAAGCACCAGGTCACCTCGGGCGGGGCCACTCGACCATTGCAGGCTCAGCGACCGCGGGTTGGCCGCCATCGGGAAAAAAAGGCTGCCCGTGCGCAGTTCCCCTGGCGTGAGCGTTAGCGGAAGAACGAGTCGACGCCGCGTGAATTCAGCCGTGACGGCCTTCTTGTTCGAGTGGTTCACGCCCAAAATGACGACGTAGTACACGGGTAGCGCAACCACGCTTGCGGCAGCCGCCGTGGCGGCTGCGGCCGAGAGCATGCCGCCGGTGGCTCCTGCAGCAGCACCGGCGCCGATGATCAGCGCATGCGGCGCGGCGCCGCGCGCAAAGGCTACGCCGGCGCGCTCATATTGCTGCTCGAGGGTCTGGCTTTCCTTTTCCAGGGCCCAGGGGTCGATGCCGGGCGCGTGGCTCGCGCCGGCGAGGTCAACCAGCGCCGCTGCCTCAATCGTCAGCGGCTGCGAATTCTGATTGTGGATCGTGACGACGTACTCGTCCCACAGCGCCTCGCGCTTCCAGGATCCCGGACCGTTGTAGACGATGACCGTGCGCAGCGCCAGTTCGATCGGGGGCTGCGCGGCCGCGAGATTCAATGGCACCGGCGGCGCAGTGTCTTGCGGCGCCTTCTCGTATTTTGTCGCCACGCAGCCGGCGAGCGCGATTGCGCCGGAAACGATGACAGGCAGCACACCCAAAGTCCTCATTTTGCAGGCAACGTGTTCATCCAGACAGCTGGGCTAGAGCTTCGGAATGCGAATGCGGCTGACCATCAGTGAGCCCGAGGCGGCGAACAGCAGCACGAACGGATGGAGCTTGAATCCGGCCAGTTCGACCACGCCGAACCACAGGCGGTCGCCTGTGGCACCTTGCGCGGCAGCGATCGCCAGTGCCACTACGAGCAGCAGCGAACTGGGTATGGGCGTTCCCTCGAAGCATTTGACCTTGTCGCCGCCCTCGGAAAGCTTTTCGGTGGTGATGTTGTAGCGTGCCAGGCGCGACACGCCGCACATGACGAAAAACACCAGCACGATGCGATCGAACAACCCTTGCATGCCGCAGCCGTAGGCAATGGCTGCGGGCGCAACGCCGAAGGAAATCACGTCGGCCAGCGAATCAAGCTCGCGCCCCATCGCGGAGGCGTTCCGGCGCCAGCGCGCGATGCGGCCGTCCAGCACGTCGAACACCAGCGCCGCCGGGATCAGCGCGCAGGCGAAGTAGATGTGCAGCACCTCGCGCGTCTGCAGGTACGACATCACCGAAAAAAGCGCTCCCACGCCGCACAGCGCATTACCGAGCGTGAACCAATCCGCGAGGTGAAACTCACGGATCATTGCAAAGGGCTTGGGTCGGCTCATGCGTGGAGGAGGGTGCCATGCACCTTCGGTAGTCACTTGCTGCCCCGATCGCCGGAGGCGGACCCGCCCAGCTTCGCGTCCTGCGCCGCGTCGCCGCGCTTGACGCTGCCGTCAGGCAGCGGGACCGCGATTGGGACGACCGTCACCTTGGCAACGCCCTGGTCCTGCGCGATCCCGATCCTGCGCGCGGTCGAAGGCGACAGATCCACAATCCGACCCTTCACATAGGGCCCGCGGTCCTGGATCGTGACGACCGCGCTCTGGCCGGTCTCGACGTTGGTCACCTTCGCCGTCGTACCGAGAGGGAGTGTCTTGCTCGCCGCGTTGTCGCCCTGCGGATCCATCGGAGCGCCGTCCGCCATTTTTCTGCCTGCGAACTTCTGCGCGTAGAACGACGCGTCGCCGACGCGCTTGTGGCCCGACCGGTCGAGCTGCGGCTTCGATTCCGATGTGGTTGGTTGCGACGTCGCCGATTCCTCGGGCGCGGTGCTCCCTGCGCCTCGAGCATCGGCCATGAACCCTGTTGTGCCTGCGCCAAGCGTCCATGTCATCAGTGACACGACATGACGATTGAACCGGGATATCCGCCGCATGTTATCGGCGGGAACGCTTAATCGCTTCCAACCTGACCGGGCGCGTCGAAGTAAAAGACCGTCTCACGGTGATCGCCGGCGCTGAAGGTGACAGACTTTTTCTGCACAAGGGTATTGACGGACGCTTCCACCTGGTATCGGCCGGCTGGAAGATCGACCAGCAGCCATGGCCCATCCATGACCGTATCGAGTACGACCTTCGAGTGCTCATCGCTGATGCGAATGCGCACATCGGCCAGAAACGCGCCCGAGCCCTTGGCTGCGGTCAAAATTGCGAGCGAGTAGCGCTTCTTTTCGTCGCTGAGAGTCGCGACTTCCTCTGTCCCCACGCCGCCGCTGACGAATGGAACGCCCAAGTCGGTGGTTCCTCGCAGCATGGCACCGGCTGGCTGCAGTGAGCAGGCCAGGGCAAGCACTAACGCAATACGTCTCATTGTCTGTTGACTCCATGGAGCCGGATCAACGTTTAATCCGGAAAATCTTTGCTTACCCGATGTTCGGGCCCAATCCGCACACGCTAGTCGTGTGGCAGGGGGAGGTCTGTGCGTTGTCGAACACAAATCAAGCCTGTGCCTTGGCAGACCGCCGAAGCGCAGCGATGGCGCGTGTGCCTGTTGGCCCGCGTGGGCTGAATGCGGAGCTTAAGCAGGGTGCGATGGCGTACAGACCTGCAGCGGCGACTGTTTACACTGGCGGTCGAGGAAAAGAATCATGGAATTGCATTCGAGCATCAAGGTGTTGTTCGCCACCGCTCTCGCGACGGGGTACATCACCGCCGGGGCGGACTTCGACGGTGGCGACCGGTGGCAAGGTGTGCGGTCTTCTTTGGACAAAGGGCACTTCGGCGTCATTGCCTCGATCGAGTCCGGCCCGGCCGACAATGATGGCACCGTGATCGGCGGTGTTCTGGGCGGAATCGTCGGGCAGCCGATGAAATCACAGTGCGCCGAAGATGCGGCGACGCTGGGCGGCGCAGCGCGACCGGTGCGGGTCCGCTCGGACATCGACGCCTCGAATGAACCGCCTGGCGCTTACTTCATCCGCGTTCGCTTCGACGACCGCGGCTACCAGACGGTGACTCAGGCCGATCTTGGCGCGTTGCGCGTCGGTGACAGTGTGCAGATCGACCGCGACCGCCTGCGTCGCTGCCACTAGATCCGCCAACACCCGACTCGGCGCGGAAGCAGGTTCGCGCGACGCCCATCGAGCATCCTTGGCCATCCCGGCAGGGATCTCATCAACCAAAGGACATACCATGAACTGGGACATGATCGAAGGCAACTGGAAGCAGTTTCAAGGGCACGTAAAGGCAAAATGGGGCAGGTTGACCGACGACAAGCTCGCCACCATTGCCGGCAGGCGCGACCAGCTGGCGGGGGGAATCCAGGAGATATACGGCATCACCAGGGACCAAGCGGAGCGGCAGGTCAAGGCTTTCGAAGACATTCACAAGGATTTTCAAGGCAAGGTCTCAGAGTGACTGGACGGGCAACTTGGTCTTGATTGATTGGCGGCCCGCCCGGCAGGGCGGAGTTCGCCCGAAAAAGGCGTGAATATGCGGCAAGCACCTTGCAGGGCGCTGATCGGCAGCTGCCTCCCGTTAGTTCATCTTGTTCTGATCACCGCGATCCTTGCGGGTTGTGCGTCGCTTCCTCCCGGCTCCAACTTCCACAAGGTCGCCTCGACAGCGCTCGTCGATCGCGAGCAAACCCGCCTTGGTCGGCAGTTCGGCAACACCGAACCCGAGCATGCGGGCAAATCGGGATTTCGCATCATTCCGGCCGGAGCAGACGGATTCCTGATGCGGATGCAGATGATCAATGCCGCGGAACGCACGATCGATCTTCAGTACTACATCTTTCACGGTGACGACACCGGCCGTCTGTTGACCGGGGCCGTGCTGCATGCAGCCGATCGGGGGGTAAGAGTGCGAATTCTGGTCGACGACGGGGAAACGGAGCCCGGCGACGAACAACTCACGGCGCTCGAAGCTCATCCGTCGATCCAGCTGCGGATCTTCAATCCGTTCGCCTATCGCGGGCATTCGGAGACAGTTCGCGACTTCGAATTCGTCTTCAACCACGGGCGACTTGATTACCGGATGCACAACAAATTGCTCGTCGTGGACAATGCGGTGGCTCTCATCGGCGGACGAAACATCGGCGATCAGTACTTCCAGATCGATCCGGACTCGCAATTTGCCGACGACGATGTCTTTGCGGCCGGTCCGGTCGCTCAACGCTTGTCTGCAACCTTCGACGAATTCTGGAACAGCGACCTGGCGATCCCGGCCGAGGCGCTCGCGGGGGGCAAATCGTCGCATGCCACGCTGAACGAGCATCGGGAGGATCTGAAAGACGAGAGCCGGCAGGCCAAAGCGGACGGAGTCGACTATGTGAAGCGGGTAGCACTCGGCGAGCCGTTCGAGGGGTTGATCTCCGGACGCGTGCCTTTGATCTGGGCCTCCGCTAAGGTCGTTTGCGACAGTCCTGACAAGAAGAAAGTCGAAAATGGCACGATGATCGGCAGGTTGATGCAGCCGGAGGTGGCCGACGTCACGAAAACGGTGCAATCCGAGCTGCTGGTGGTGACGCCCTACCTGATTCCCGGAGTCGACGGAATGAAACTGCTTGCGGATCTGCGCAAGCGTGGCGTTCGAGTTCGCGTCCTGACCAACTCGCTGGAATCGTCGACCGTTCTGATGGCACAGGCCGGCTACATGGAGTACCGGATACCGATGCTGCAGGATGGCGTGGAACTCTACGAAATCCGTTCGCTGCTGGGCAGTGCACGCGGCAGCGGTCAAACCAGCGCCATGTCGCGCTACGGGAACTATTCCCTGCATGCGAAGTTGTTTGTATTCGATCGGCAGAAGATATTCATCGGTTCGATGAACTTCGATCAACGGTCCGAGCACCTAAACACCGAGATCGGCTTGATCATCGACAGTCCCGAGATCGCCCAGCAGATCGCGACCCGCTTTGAGGCCATGGTGCAGCTGGTCAACGCCTACACGCTCGTCTTGCGTCCGGGCAATGCGGACGCGTGGCCCCAGCTGATGTGGCGCACCCAGGAAAACGGGGCTGTGGTCGACTACATGAGCGAGCCGGCCCGAAGTGGATGGCAGCGATTCGAGGCGAATTTCCTGGCGAGGCTGCCGCTGGACAGCGAGCTGTGAAACGGCCGGCCATGATCGCGTTTGCGCTGGTGCTGGGGCTTGTGTCGGCACAGTCATTGCGGGCGCAGGCCGAGACGGATGCGCAGATCGAGATCAATTTCCTGCTCGGCTATATCGGGGGGTCCGGATGCGAGTTCTACCGCAACGGGACCTGGCACGATGCGCAGGCCGCGCAGGATCACCTGAAAGATAAGTACCGGTATCTGATCGCACGAGGCCTGGTCGCCACCGCGGAAGACTTCATCGAGAAGGCGGCCACGAAGAGCAGCTTCACCGGTGAACCCTATCAGGTAAGGTGCAACGGAGGTGCCAGCGTTGCAACGCAGGTATGGCTGAGCAAGGAGCTTGCGCGGTTTCGTGTATTCAATAAGAAGCCGGCGTCGAGTCTTCGGGAACCCGGGCCGGCTCGCTCGCGCATGAGTTACGCGGTCAATGCAACGGAAGTGTCAGCGCATTGGTACTTGCGGAAAGTCTCAGTCGTCCTTTGAAACGACGATCGTGCTCGATACGGATGTCACGCCTTCAGTTGAGCGCGCGATCGACACGGCCTTATCGGCATCCTTCTGGGTCTTGGCTTTTCCGCTGAGAACCACGGCACCCTTGGCGTCGGTATCGACCGAGATATGCGCCAGCGTGCCCATTTTCTCATCGGCAAGCTTGGCCTTCACCTTGGTCGTTATGACCGAGTCGTTGACGTAGGTCATGGGGTGACTGCGGTCCGAGTCCGAATCGCCGGCAAACGCGGCGGCCGGCGCAAGGAACGCAGCCAGAACGAAACAACTTGTTGCGAATGTGATTTTCATGGTCTTTCTTTTCGTGGTGGAGGAAGGAAGCTTCAAGTATCTGCGTAACTTGGCAAGGCATCTGTACGCTGGGATACGCACGATGAAGAAGCGAAGCGTCGTGTTCTTCGAGGCGTGCCGGGCAGCGGCACAGCCGACGCACCGGATGCTCGCCCTCAGCTGCTGCCGTTCGACGAACGCCTCAGGATTCTGCGCAACAGCGGCAGTGGGCCGCGACCCAGCCAGATTTGCGCTGCCGAGCTGGCCGGTGCCTGTGTGTCGACCGGCGTCTTGGTCGCCGCGATCGGATCATCGTCCGACGCGAGCACGTTGCCGCCCTCGGCTACCAGGTCGCCGACGGATTCGGCGAGGGTCGGATTGGGGGTCTTGGTGACGAATGGTTTCATGTTCCTCTCGCACGGTGGCGTCTCGCCGCCACCCGGGTGCAGCCGAGAAGCGTGCGCGTGGCGCGGACGCCTGTCTGTGCGCTGGGAGACCAAGGTCGAATGCGAAAAGGTGGGGTCGGACTCGTTTGGTCTGAGGGCCGCTTCTTTGTGGGAGGCCGCGCCGCAATGTGTGTTACCGCACAGACCTCCCGGGACGACCCCTCTAGTTTAAATGGTCGCCTGAACAGCGCCTCGATCTCAAGGCCCACCGAAGCGGGAGGACTCATGGCTTTCGACAGCGTACCTGGCAGGAGTGGAAACACCTCGGACGCCTACCGGGAACCGCCGGTTCTTGAGGACGCCAGCATCGAAGTTGCCAGCCGCGAGGTGGGGCAAGGCGCCACGGCGCCGCGCTTCGAACCGTGGCGCGAAGACATCATCCAGGTGCTCAACGATTCGCTGGCCACCGAGTTGGTCTGCGTCCTGCGCTACAAGCGCCACTATTTCACGGCAGGCGACCTGGTCGCCGCGAAGATCGCCGAGGAGTTTCTGGGCTATGCCGACGAGGAGTCGGCCCATGCCGACCGCATTGCCCGGCGCATTGTTCAGCTCGGAGGTCGACCGGACTTTTCTCCGGATTCGCTCTCCCGCCGCAGCCGGGTGGCCTACGACGACTCTCCCGATCTGGCGGGGATGGTCAAAGCCAACCTGATCGCGGAAAACGCGGTGATCGAGAGTTACCTTGAGATCATAAAGCTGATCGGCGACACGGATTCGACGACCCGGCAGCTGATCGAAGACATCCTGATCGACGAGGAAGAGCACGCGGAAGAGCTCAAGGACTGGCTTGCCGACTGAGTCTTCCCGAAAAAGGAAAAGCGAATGCCCCACGTTGACGCGACCGAAGATGCGATCCCCAGGGTGGTTTTGCGGGGGGAACCTTCTGAATTCAGCGCACGTTTCGAGAACGGTGTTGTGACGCATTTTGAAGTGAAGTCAGGACGTCTTCCTTTGTCCACCGCAAGTCCGCCCGCGCGCCATGTCAAAGGCGATGCCATTGCGTCCGGCACTCGGCGCGACACGCAAACGCAGCCGAGCGTCGCTCGGATCTTTCAAGTCAGAGGCAAAGCCCAGCTTCCCCGCTGAATGGGCACCAGGTCCCGCTCTGTGCGCTAGCAGACCGATCGCGCAGCAAACAGGGCGTATAAGAGGCACTGGGTCGTCAGCCACAGCGTTGCGCTGGTGTGGGCGTTGCCGGCAATCAGCCCGCATCGCGCCGGGCTGGGGTCTATCGCTTTGCGGCCGAGTCATGACTGACCGCGCAGAGTGACCGCCTCTCCAATCAGACGATGGACCTCGAGACTCCTTTCAAAGCACTGCTTCGAATCGCCGCCGCGTGCCCGGGCGGCCGCCTGATCGAGGGCCTGGGCAGCGCGCACGACGCCGACGATCAGCCGCCGCTGAGGGCCGAGCTGTTCAGCGCTGATCAGATGGAACAGCACGGCCGCGCGCTGGCCAGTGCGCACGTACTGAGGCGATCCACCTCGCGCAATCAGCTCCTCAAGCGGCTGGCTGAGAACGAGCAGGTCCTCATAGACACCCGCAGTTTGCTGGCGGTTGCGGTCAAATCCAAGCTGCAGATCACCCCGGCGGGCGAATGGCTGCTGGACAACTTCTACCTGATCGAAGAGCAGATTCGCGCCGCCAGGAAGCACCTGCCGACCGGGTATAGCCGGGAACTGCCGCAACTGGCACGAGGCCCGTCCGCCGGATTGCCGCGCGTCTATGACATGGCGCTGGAGACGATCTCGCACGGCGACGGGCGCGTCGATTCGTCCACGCTGCACCGGTTCGTGGCGGCCTACCAGACAGTCACGCCGCTGAGGCTGGGCGAGCTGTGGGCAATCCCGATCATGCTGCGCCTGGCTTTGATCGAAAATCTGCGCCGCGTGGGCGCGCGCATCACCGCGGCCAGGATTCATTTGAACCAGGCCCAGAACTGGGCGGACCAGATGATGGAGACCGCCGAGAAGGACCCCAAGAGCCTGATCCTGGTGATTGCCGACATGGCGCGGTCGGATCCGCCGATGGCCAGCGCCTTTGTCGCCGAGCTCGCCCGCCGCTTGCAGGGCCACGGCCCGGCCCTGGCCTGGCCGCTGACCTGGATCGAACAGCGGCTTGCGGAGTCGAGCCTGACGATCGAGCAATTGGTGCTGTCGGAGAACCAGCAACAGGCAGCGGACCAGGTATCGATCAGCAACACCATCGGCAGCCTGCGCTTCCTGGGGGCGATGGACTGGCGCGAATTCGTCGAGACGATGAGCGTCGTCGAGCAGATTCTGTTGCAGGACTGCAATGACGTTTACCGCCGGATGGACTTCGCCACGCGCGATCGCTATCGGCGCGTCGTGGACCGCCTCGCCAAGCACAGTCGAATGCCGGAACCGGACGTTGCACGCCGAGCCGTTGAAATGGCAAAGCGCACGGCCGCTCGCGTGGGCGATGGCGATCCCGAGTCGCACGTCGGCTTTTACCTGATCGATCGGGGCTTGCCTGAGCTTGAAAGCGCAGTGGAGGTTCGGCTTGCCGCCCTCGAGCGTATCCGCCGGTCGCTTGGCCGCTCGCCGCTGCGTCTGCACGTCGGCGCCATCCTGTTCATCACCGCGGTGTTCACCGAGGCGCTGGTGCTGCGGGCCTACGACGATGGCCTGGTCGGCTGGCGACTCGTGCCGCTTGGCTTGTTGTCGGTCGTAGGAGCCAGCCAGTTGGCGTCGGCACTGGTCAACTGGCTGGCAACGCTGCTGGCGACGCCTCAACTGTTGCCGCGCATGGACTTCGCGGGGGGATTGCCGCCGGAATTGCGCACGCTGGTGGTGATTCCCAGCATGCTCCACTCTGCACAGAACATCGACGAGCTGCTCGAGGGGCTCGAAGTGCGGTTCCTTGGGAACCAGGACGACCACCTGCATTTCGGTTTGCTGACCGACTTCCGGGATGCCCAGGAGCAGACGCTCGCTGAAGACGAGCCTCTGCTGCAGCGGGCCTGCAACGGCATCGAAAAGCTGAACAGAAAATACCGCAGCGCAGGCAGCGACCGGTTCCATCTGTTTCATCGCTCGCGCTCGTGGAATTCGTTGGAGCGGATCTGGATGGGGTACGAACGCAAGCGAGGCAAGCTTGCCGACCTGAACGCCTGGCTGCGCGGCGCAGGACCTGACCGGTTCTCGGCCTTGGTCGGCAGCTTCGAGACGGGGTCGAGGGTCAAGTACGTGATAACGCTGGATACCGATACCCAGCTGCCGCGAGACTCGGCACGGCAGTTCGTGGCCGCCATGGCGCACCCGCTGAACCGGCCGCGCTACGACGGGGACAGGCATCTGGTATGCGCCGGTTACGGCATCCTGCAGCCAGGTATGGCCGCCAGTCAGTCCGGGTCGAGCCGGTCGCGCTATTCCCAGTTGTGCGGCAGCGAGCCAGGCTTCGATCCGTACACACGCTCCGTTTCCGATGTGTACCAGGATTTGTTCGGTGAAGGCTCATTCATCGGAAAAGGAATCTACGATGTGGACGCGTTCGAATATGCGTTGAAGGAGCGCTTCCCGGAAAACCGGATTCTCAGCCACGATTTGCTGGAGGGCTGCTACGCGCGTTCCGGGCTCATGAGCGATGCGCACTTGTTCGAGGAGTACCCGCCCCAGTATCTCGCCGACGTGAGTCGCCACCGACGCTGGATCCGCGGCGACTGGCAGATTGCGCACTGGGTGCTGCCTCGCGTTCCCGGCCCGGACCGGCGCAAGCTTCGCAATCCGCTGTCGAGGCTGTCGCGTTGGAAGATCCTCGACAATTTGCGGCGAAACCTTGTCTCCGCCGCGTTGGTTTCGCTGCTGCTCCTCGGTTGGTTCGCGTTGCCTCATCCATGGCTATGGACCCTGACCGTGGCCGGCGTCCTGCTGATTCCGCCAGGGCTGGTCTGCCTGGTTGACGCCTTGCGCAGGCCGGGAGGAGTGCTCCTGATCCAGCACCTGGCCGCCGTGCTGCGCTCCGCCGGTCGCAATTTCGCGACGGCCGGCTTTCGACTCGCATGCCTACCGTTCGACGCGCAGTTCAGCCTTGGCGCGATGCTGCGCACGGCCTGGCGCATGGGGGTCACGCACCGCCATCTGCTGGAGTGGAGCGTAGCCGGCGAGCAGGATCGCGGGCGCGACAGCTCGATCGCGGCTTGCTACCGGTCGATGTGGATCGCTCCCGCAACCGCGGCCGCGACGGCAGCTGCTTTGGGCTGGGCCAGGCCGGAAGCGGTGCTGGCAGCGGGCCCCATTTTGGCCTTGTGGCTCGCCGCGCCCAGGTTGGCCTGGTGGCTCAGCTTGCCGCTGGTACACCATCAGGCAAAAGTGTCCGCGCAGCAGGAGATCTTCCTGCGCAAGATCGCCCGCAAAACCTGGGCATTCTTCGACCATTTCGTGGTCGCCGACGACCATTGGCTGCCACCGGACAATTTTCAGGAAGGCCCGGGGCCGGAGATCGCACATCGAACCTCTCCGACCAACATCGGCCTGGCCCTCCTGGCAAATCTGTCGGCCTTTGACTTCGGATTCATTCCGGCCGGATCGCTGATTCAACGCACCAGGGGTGCGTTCGACGCGATTGCGCTCCTGGAGCGGTATCTCGGGCACTTTTACAACTGGTATGACACGCAGTCCCTGCTGCCATTGCGGCCCCGCTACATCTCGTCGGTGGACAGCGGCAATCTGGCCGGATTTCTGCTGACCTTGCGCTCGGGTCTGCTCGCACTGCCTGATCAGAAGGTTGTCGGGCCACGTCTGTTCGAGGGACTCGTCGATACGCTTGGCGCCCTGGCCGACGCCACTGCCGGATCGGGTCAGGCACCGATCGCCCGCTTGCATGCACTGCTGGAAGCGGCCCGAGCCTTGCACCCATCGACCCTGCCAGCGACCTTTGAATGCCTCAAGCGAATTTCGACTTACGCCGATGAGGTGCAGGCAGGGGTCGACGCCACTCATGGAGAGGAAGCTCACGAGTGGGCCGGCGCGCTTTCGCGCCAATGCAAGGATGCGCTCGAAGAACTTCGGTTTCTCGCGCCATGGCTGACCTTACCTGCGGCCCCAGGTGACCTGGGCAGCCTGGCAGACTTCGGTGATTTTCCGACGTTGCGCGATCTGGCTCGCGGTACCGCCGCGTCGCTGCTGCTCGTCGATGCCCGGCTGCAGGAAAGCGGGACACCGGAGCAGCAGGCCTGGTTGACCGAGTTGCGCAGGCAGGTCGCAGTCGGAGGCGAACGCGCAAAGGAGCGAATCGCGACCGGCGAGCGCCTTGCGGACCAGGCGACCGTTCGCGTCGATGGAGTACGACTTCCTGTTCGACAGGTCGCGTCACCTGCTGGCGATCGGCTACAACGTCGATGAGCGCCGACGGGACGCCAGTTTCTACGATCTGCTGGCGTCGGAAGCGCGGCTTGTGCAGCTTTCGTCGCGATCGCCCAGGGCCAACTGCCGCAGGAGCAGCTGGTTCGCGCTGGGCCGGTTGCTCACCAGCGCCGGCGGGGCGCCGGTGCTGCTGTCCTGGAGCGGCTCGATGTTCGAGTACCTGATGCCGCTGCTGGTGATGCCGACCTACGAGAACACGCTGCTCGACCAGACCTGCCGGGCGGCGGTGCGCGCGGCAGATCGAGTACGGCCAGCCAGCGCGGCGTGCCGTGGGGCATCTCGGAGTCGGGCTACAACACGATCGACGCCGCATCTGAACTATCAGTACCGCGCGTTCGGCGTGCCGGGCTGGGGCTGAAGCGCGGCCTGGCCGAGGACCTGGTCATCGCGCCGTATGCCACCGCCCTGGCGCTGATGGTGGCGCCCGAGGCGGCGTGCGCCGAATCTGCAGCGACTGGCCGCGGACGGGCGCGAAGGCCGCTTACGGGTTCTACGAGGCCATCGACTACACGCCGTCGCGGCTGCCGCGCGGGCAGTCCGAGCGTCATCGTGCGCTCGTTCATGGCGCATCACCAGGGCATGAGCCTGCTGTCGCTGGCGTATCGCTGTGCTGGACCGGCCGATGCAGCGGCGCTTCGAAGTCCGATCCCTTGTTCCAGGCGACCATGCTGCTGCTGCAGGAACGGATTCCCAAGGCCGCCATCTCGCGTCTATCGCGCATTCGCCGAGAAGTCCGAGCACGCAGCGCCTTCGCGGATGCGACGGAAGCGTCGGTGCACGCTGCCGATCGGCCCCGACACGCCGACGCCGGAAGTCCAGCTGCTTTCCAACGGCCGCTACCACGTGATGGTCACCAACGCGGGCGGCGGCTACAGCCGCTGGAAGGACCTCGCCGTCACGCGCTGGCGCGAAGACAGCACCTGCGACAACTGGGGCACGTTCTGTCTATCTGCGCGACGTCGCGAGCGGCGAGTTCTGGTCCGCCGCGTACCAGCCGACGCTCAAGCGGGCGGACAGTTACGAAGCGATCTTCTCCGAAGGGCGGGCCGAGTTCCGCCGCCGCGACCACGACTTCGACACGCACACCGAGATCGCCGTCTCGCCCGAGGACGACATCGAGCTGCGCCGGATCACGCATCACCAACCGCTCCGACACGCGCAGGACCATCGAGGTCACCAGCTACGCGGAAGTCGTGCTGGCGCCGCCGCGGCCGACCTGATGCAACCCGCGTTCAGCAACCTGTTCGTGCAAACCGAAATTCTGCGCAGCCGCCAGGCGATCCTCTGCACGCGCCGGCCGCGTTCGATCGGCGAGCAGGCCGCCGTGGATGTTCCACCTGATGGCGGTCGCGCGGGACCGACAATCGGCGAGGCGTCCTACGAAACCGATCGCATGCGCTTCGTCGGCCGCGGGCGCACCGTCGCGGCGCCGCGCGGCAATGAGCGACGTCGCTGCGCTGTCCGACAGCCAGGGATCGGTGCTCGACCCGATCGTCGCCATCCGCTGCACGGTCGTGCTGGATGCCGGACGAATCGGCGACGATCGATCTGGTCACCGGCATCGGCGGAGACGCGGGATGCGTGCATGGCGCTGGTCGAAAAGTACCAGGACCGGCGTCTGGCCGATCGGGTATTCGATCTGGCCTGGACGCACAGCCAGGTGATGCTGCGGCAGCTCAACGCCACCGAGGCCGACGCGCAGCTGTACGGGCGGCTGGCGGGCTCGGTTCTGTATGCCAATGCCTCGCTGCGCGCCGAGGCCAGCGTGCTGATCCAGAACCGGCGCGGGCAATCGGGCCTGTGGGGCTACGGCATCTCCGGCGACCTGCCGATCGTGCTGCTGCAGATCTCGCGATGCCGCCCACATCGATCTGGTGCGCCAGTTGGTCCAAGCTCACGCCTACTGGCGCCTCAAGGGCCTGGCGGTGGACCTGGTGATCTGGAACGAGGACCACGTCGGCTACCGCCAGCGCCTGCAGGACCAGATCATGGGGCTGATTGCCGCCGGCACCGAAGCCAATGCGATCGACCGGCCCGGCGGCATCTTCGTGCGCTCCTCCGCCGAGCAGATGTCCGAAGAGGATCGCATCCTGTTGCAGACCGTTGCGCGCGTCGTCCTCGACGACGAGCGGCGATTCCCTGGTGGAACAGGTCGACCGACGAAGCATTGCGGAAAGGCGCGGAGCGCGACTGACGCCCACCCGCACCCATCGCGCCGAGCCGGCGGCGGCACCCGACTCGCCGCCGGCAAACCTGATCCTTGGCAACGGTCTCGGTGGCTTCACGCAGGATGGACGCGAATACGTCATCGTCACCGCGCAGGCGCAAATGACACCGGCGCCGTGGGTGAACGTGCTCGCCAACTCGCAGTTCGGAACCGTCGTCTCGGAGAGCGGCATCGCCTACACCTGGTGCGAAAACGCCCACGAATTCCGGCTGACGCCCTGGTAGCAACGATCCGGTCAGCGACGTCGAGCGGCGAAGCCATCTACCTGCGCGACGAAGAAAGCGGCCACTTCTGGTCGCCGACGCCACTGCCCGGCCGCGGAGCGATGCCTTACGTCACCCGGCACGGGTTCGGCTACAGCATCTTCGAGCATACCGCCGGAGGCATTCACTCGGAACTGTGGGTTTACGTGGCCACCGGAAGCGCCGGTCAAGTTCTCCGTGCTCAAAGTCGCGCAACGGCTCGGGCCGGCTGCGGCGACTTTCCGCCACCGGTTACTGGCGAGTGGGTGCTGGGCGATCTGCGGTCCAAATGCGCGATGCACGTGGTCACCGAGATGGACCCCACCAGCGGGGCGCTGTTCGCGCGCAACCCCTACAACACGGAGTTCGCCGACCGGGTCGCGTTCTTCGATGTGGACGATCCAGCGCGCACGCTGAGCGGTGACCGCGCCGAGTTCCTCGGCCGCAACGGCACGCCGGCGATCCCGCGGCGCCATGGGTCGTGTGCGGCTGTCCGGCCGCGTTGGGAGCGGCCCTTGACCCGTGCGCGGCGATGCAGGTCCCGTTCGATCTGGCCGACGGACAGGAACACGAGATCGTTTTCATCCTCGGCGCCGGCCGAGCGATCGACCAGGCGCGCGCAGCTTGTGCAGCGGTTCCGCGGAGCCGGCCGGCGCGCCACGGCGCTGGAGGGCGTGTGGCACTACTGGAAGCCGCACGCTCGGCGCCGTCCACGTCGAAACACCCGATCCGGCTCGTTAACTTCCTGGCCAACGGCTGGCTCCTCTACCAGACGCTGGCCTGCCGCTGTGGGCGCGCAGCGGGTTCTACCAGTCGGGCGGCGCCTTCGGCTTCCGCGACCAGCTGCAGGACGCGATGGCGCTGGTGCATGCGGAGCCGCGGCTGCTGCGCGAGCATCTGCTGCGCTGCGCGCCGCGCCAGTTCCGCGAAGGCGACGTGCAGCACTGGTGGCATCCGCCGGCCGGGCGAGGCGTGCGCACGCACTGCTCGGATGACTACCTCTGGCTGCCGCTGGCCACCTGCCGCTACGTGCTGAGCACCGGCGATACCGGCGTGCTCGACGAAGCGTGCACTTCCTCGAAGGCCGCGCGCTGAACGCCGGACGAGGAATCGTACTACGACCTGCCCGCCGCTCCGACGAGGCGGCCACCCTCTACGAGCACTGCGTGCGCGCGATCCTGCACGGCCTGCGGTTCGGCGCGCACGGCCTGCCGCTGATGGGCTCCGGCGACTGGAACGACGGCATGAACCTGGTCGGCATCCAGGGCAAGGGCGAAAGCGTCTGGCTCGGCTTCTTCCTCTACGACGTGCTGACGCAGTTCGCCGAGCTGGCGCGCCGGCGCGGCGATGACGGCGTTCGCTCGAGCGTTGCCGCAGCGAGGCGCGGCAGCTGCGCCGGAATCATCGAACGGCACGCCTGGGACGGCGCGTGGTACCGCCGCGCTTACTTCGACGACGGCACGCCGCTCGGCTCGGCGGCCAACCCGGAGTGCCAGATCGATTCCATCGCGCAGAGCTGGTCGGTCCTCTCCGGCGCCGGCGACCCGCGAGCGCTCGCGCACGGCGATGGACGCGCGTCGATCGGCGCCTGGTCCGCCGCGATGCACGGCCTGATCCAGCTGCTCGATCCGCCGTTCGACAAGTCGGCGTTGAATCCCGGATACATCAAGGGCTACGTGCCCGGGCGTGCGCGAGAACGGCGGCCAGTACACCCATGCGGCCGTCTGGGCGGTGATGGCCTTCGCCGCGCTCGGCGATAGCCGCCGCGCCTGGGAACTGCTTCGACGCTGATCAATCCCGTGAATCACGCGCGACACGCGCGAGGCGGTCGCAACCTACAAGGTCGAGCCCTACGTCGTCGCCGCCGACGTCTACGCCGTCGCGCCACACACCGGTCGCGGCGGCTGGACCTGGTACACCGGCTCGGCCGGCTGGATGTACCGGCTGATCGTCGAGTCGGTGCTGGGAGTGGGCCTGGAAAACGGCTGCTTGCATTTCACGCCGTGCGTGCCTGAAGAATGGACGGCGTTCTCGATCAGCTACCGCTACCGCGGTACCACCTACGAGATCGCCTTCGAGCAAACGCCGGCTGCGGGCGAAGCGAGCAGCGCGACGGTCACGATTGCGCTCGACGGCGTCGAGCAGGACAGCAACGCATTGGCGCTGGCCGACGATCACCGGGAGCACGCGGTGAAGGTGAGCATCAGTCGCCCGAGCTTGCGCGACAGTGCGTCAGGACGCCAGGATCCGCTGATGTCGACCCAGACGCGCGCCGTCGACGATCTGGCGCCAAGCGAAGCTGGATGACGAGCACGCGCGGGCGTCGACCATAGGGCCGAGGAATTGGCCGCGGGCAGGCCAGGAGGCGGCGGTGCCGATGATCGGCGCGCTTGAAATGCAGCCGGCAATGTGTTCGAGCGTACGGAACGGCTCGTTCAGAGATGCGACACTGCTCGTTCGGATGGCGGCCAATCACTTGATGGGCGCCAGTCCTTGAGCTCACTCGGAGAACACTGATGAAACGAATTGACTGTTTGTTCAATCCGGCAGCCGCGCGGGTCTTTGCGGCGGGCGTGCTCGTTGCGGCGATCTCGCTGGTTTCGGGACCCACTGTTGCGGCCCAATCGCCAAGCGTGAGTCGCGTCGAGGCGCGCATTCAAGACATGCACGCCAAGCTCGCCATCACGGCCGAACAGGAAGATCAATGGAAGCAGGTCGCCCAAGTGATGCGAGACAACGAATCGACGCTCGAACCATTGATCGCCGAGAGAAAAGCAAATGCCAACACCATGACTGCTATCAACGATCTGGATTCGTATGCCGCCATCACCAGCGCGCATTTGGAAGGGATCAAGAAATTCACCGTGGTTTTTTCAACGCTGTATGACGGAATGTCAGACGCGCAGAAGAAGGAAGCCGATACGCTGTTTCGCAAGGGCCCCTCGAAGAGCCTCCCGCAGACGCCCAAGGCCAAGTGATCGCAGTCTTCAAAGGCGTGCCCACATCGCAAGGCTTGAAAATTGAATTTGGGATGCATATCCTGCACCTTATGAACGGAAACTGACCATGAAAACTATGACAAGGCGGTCCAGGTTTTTTTCGCCACTGCACGGCAAGACGCTGGTTGCACTGATTGCCTCCTCGGTCGTGTGCGGCATCGCCGGCATCAGCATGATGCCGGCGCATGCCGATGGCAACGATAAGCACGATCAACATCAGGATCAGGGCCAGCACAAGGACCAGGGACACGGCGATAAGGACCATCACGATCAGGATCGACGCAGACATGAGGAGACCCGCTATTACCCGCAGCCGATCTATGCGCCGCCTCCCGTTTACTATCCTTCGCAGCAATCGCCCGGCATCAGCTTGTTTGTGCCGCTCGATATTCATATTCACTGAAAATGCCTGACGAAGGGGCAACTGGCGCACCTCGAAAGTGGAGTTCCTGCCTGTGGAGGTTGACATGTTCGAAAGCGCACAGGCCGTCCGCTGAGCTGGTGCGCTGCCGGGATTCCTGAGCCTTACAGATAAGGGAGCATCAATCGCGCGGCGCTGTCGCGCAGCAATTCCGGCAGCGGGCGCTTGGCAAGCCCTATCGTGGTGATGCGAGTTCCCTGACGATCGGTGATCAGTTGATTGATTTGCTGAGCCAGCGCGGGCTGATAGATCTCCAGATCCAGCTCGAAGTTCAGCCGGAAGCTGCGAGTATCCCAGTTCGCGCTGCCGACCAGGCACCAGATGTCGTCAACCGTCATGAGCTTCGAGTGGTCAAATGGGGGCGGGTGGGTCCATACGCGGCCGCCGGCCTCGAGCAGCGGGCCGACCTGGACGCGGGCGGCCCAGTCCAGGGCCGGATGATTGCTTTTTTGCGGCAGCACCACGTCGACTTCCACACCCCGCAGCGCAGCCAGCGCGAGTGCGGTGATGACCCGGTCGTCGGGCAGGAAGTAGGGGGTCATGACCTTGATCGACGATCGTGCACATCCGATGGCCGCAAGAATCATGAATTCGATCTTTTCCAGATCCTGGTCCGGACCCGAGGTCACCACCCTTGCCACGGCGTCGCCGGCCGGCTGCGCGACCGGGAACCAGGCAGCGCCCGCCAGCGGTTGTCCTGTCGTAAACAGCCAGTCGTCCGCGAAAGCGTCAACCAGCTGCGCGACGACCGGACCCTGAACCATGAAATGAGTGTCGAACACCGGTCTGGGCGGCATGCGAAGTGTCAGGTTCTCCGCGCCGATATTCAGTCCGCCGGTAAAGGCGACAGCGCCATCGACGGTTAGGATCTTTCTGTGACTTCGAAGATTCAGAAACGGCATGCGCCAGGGCAACGGGGAATGCAGGAAGCGCGCGACCGGCACGCCGGCATGGCGCAGGCGTCGGTATGCGGCCGAGACGAAATACCCGCCGCCGAAGCCGTCGATCAGGACGCGGACCTCGACGCCACGTTGGCTCGCGCGACTCAAGGCATCGATGAACCCTGAGCCGGCGGCGTCGGCTCGAAAGATGTAGCTGGACAGCCCGACGCTGCAGCGCGCGGCTTCGATGGCCGCGATCATTCGCGGGTAGGCCGCATCGCCGTTGCGCACAAGCGCAATCGCGTTGCCTGCGATCGCCGGTCGACCTGTGATGCGATGGCTGGCGCGTTCGAGCTGGGTCAGATGGTCGCGGCGACCGCCTTCGCGCGGCGGATCCGCCAGCGGGCCGGAGGGCCGGCGGCCGCGCAGATTCCTGGCGCGGCGCTTGACCCGGTTGATGCCCAGGAGCAGGTAGAGCGCGCTGCCCAGAAGCGGAGCCAGCCACGCAAGCCCGATCCAGGCCATGGCCGAGCCGGCGTCGCGCTTGTGTAACAGGGCGTGTGCGGTGACGCCGGCCGCCAGAACGATGTGCAGCAGGGAGATGACGGCCGGGCTGGCCGCGCTTGTCAGACCTGACATGAAGGTGGCGTCGCTAAAAATGGGCCGGGATCCAGGCGACGATATCTCGCCATCCCCGATGGTGCGCTAGTGCACGGACGGGAGCATTGCTGCGAGGTAAGGTCGCCTCTTCTTGACTGGAAGCCACGATGAACATGACTCTGACTCTGGCGCCGCTCGTTTCGCCCATCGCCGGCATCCTGATCCTGCTAGTTCCGCGATTGCTGAACTACATCGTCGTGATCTACTTCGTCGCCATCGGGCTGCTCGGATTGTTCGGCGCGGGAACTTTTCATCTGGGGTGAGCGATGGCGACGACGACGATGGACAGCGATTCCAAGGTATGTCCTATGTGCGGCGAGACCATCAAGGCGGTCGCCGTCAAATGCCGCTTCTGCAACGCCGATCTCGGGGCCCTGGCGGCATTGCGCGAGTCCGAGGTGGAGAAGCCGCTTTTCACCGGCCACCCGACCGTCGTTTATAGCGCCTGGCAGGCAATTGCGGTGGTGCTCACGCTGGGCATCGCCCTGGTTCCCTACTGGTTCAGGAGCGTCGCGACGACCTACGAGATTACCTCGCAGCGCGTGAGAATCGAGCGTGGCCTGCTCTCGAGGGTCAAAGACAGCATCGAGCTGTTCCGCATCGATCACTTCGAACTGCACAAGCCGCTCGGCATGCGGCTTGCGGGCTACTGCCTGCTTCAGCTTCGTTCGTCGGACGCCAGCTTTCAGACGGTGATCCTGTACGGCATACGGAATCTGGAAAAGCTTGCCGATACGCTGCGCGAGTGCTCGCTGCGCGAGCGAACCAGGCGGCGCGTGACCGCCTACGTGCAGGCGTGACCGCGCAAGTCCCACGGAGCGTCGCAACCGTTTTTACGCGCGCGCGCCCTCGTGAGCCGGGTGACAACGGGTTTGGAAACTGGCGGTCGACGCGTTCAGTACGCCGCCCATTCCCAGTTGCGGACGTACCACTGGTCCGGCGCTTTCGCGATGAAATCGATGCGCAGGTTGCCTTGCGAGGCGGCCCACGAGTAAGTCCATTGCAGGGTTCCTTGCGAGGGCGCGTTGGAGTAGGCGCCGTCGCTTTTCAGCGCCGTCCGTCGCGGTTGGCCGAGCAATTTCTGCACTTCCTCGGCCGACATCCCCTGCCTGAGGTCGACCGCCACCTGCTCGACCTGCGCCAGGCTTAGAACGGCGGCGGGGTGCGATGCCTGTGCACCCGCAGACGGAACCCACAGGACCGATGGCAGCGTGGCCAATGCGAGAACCAGCGCATTCCGCTTCATTTTTGTACCTTTCACGACGGGGCCGCGAGCTTTGCACGCAGCACAACTTCCAACAGTACGAGCGATCCAGGTAAAGGGTCTGTGCGCTAACGCACGCAGGCGCTCATGATCGCGCCGCTCGACGGATCAATCCCCCAGCAGCTCGGCGATCGGATGCAGCGGCTCGACGTGCTGCGAAACGACTTTGACGATGACGATGATGGGAATGCTGAGCAGCATTCCCCAGACGCCCCACAGCCACCCCCAGAACAACAGCGAAATGAACACCGCAGCCGGATTCAGGTTGGCGATCCGCCCGGTCATCCAGGTCGCGACGAAGGTTCCGACGACGGTGGCGATCGCCAGCGATGCGCCGGCCGCCGCGAGTGCCATCGCGAACGATCCGAACTGCATGAATGCAGCCATTCCCGTCGCGACCGCGGTGGCGGCCGGGCCCAGGTAGGGAACGACGTGAAGCAGTCCCGCAGCGGCGCCCCACGCCCCGGCGTTGTCGAGGCCGATCGAGCGAAACGCGGCCCAGCTGAGCAAGGCGACCAGCAGGTTTGTCGTCAGCAGCATGAGCATGTACTTCTGGATCGAGCGGTTGATGTCGTCGAGGATCTTGACAGTGATCTTTCTTGCCGACAGCGAGGCTCCCGTCAACCGCACCAGCTTGCGTTTGAAGGTATCGCCACCGAGCAGCAGAAAGAAGATCAGGAAGATGATCATTGCCACCTGGCCGATGGCGCCGAGAGCGCCCATCGAACCTGCCCACAAGAAGGTACCCAGTCTGAGCATGGGCTGATCCACGATGACGTGAGTGGCCCGGGGAGCGTCGGATCCACCCGGCGCCGCCTGGGTCGTCGCTCTTTCCACCACGGTCGCCGCGTCTTGCATTCTTTGCATGTCACCGAGGCGGCCAATTCGCATCCGCCCGAGGCCGGCGGCGAATTGTGCCGCCGCTTCGGGCAACTGTTCGACGATGGTCTGCATCTGCCCGCGCAGCGAAAACGTGCCGAAAGCAAACGCGCTGACGACGCTTGCCATCACGACGAGGGTGCCGACGAAGCGCGGGATGCGGATCGTTTCAAGCCACGCGACCAGCGGATTGAGCGTGTAGGACAGGACGATGCCTAGCAACAGCGGCACCACGAACGCCTGCGCCCACGACAGCGCGTACACCGACCCGAGCCCCGCCAGGATCCCCAGCGCCGGGCCGCGCTTGTCCATGCGGGCTCGCGCTGGCGGAAGCTTCAGTTGCGACGCGCCGACGGCAGGGGCGAGTTGCGCGGTGGGAGGTGGCGAGTCGTTTGCGCCAATGGAGGCTGGACAGGCGATGGGTTTCATGGGGTTGATCCGAGCCAAAGCCACCCGACCCGCCTGGCGACGGGCGCGACAGTGTCTGACACTACCGGTGACCTAAGGGTCGCGTCTGTGCGCTAACGCACGCAACCCCCACGGTTTGAACCGAAGCTTCGTCCTGCGTACGCCAGCGAACGGACCGCCTTCGAACAATTGATTAGCCTTGATGTTGGATAGGTTGCTCATCAGAGACGCCAGTGTCCATAGTCCGAAGCCGCCCACCTGCCAATCGCTTGCTCGAGGCGCTGCCGCGCGGCCAAGCGCAGCGGATGCTCGACCAATGCGAGGCTGTTGAACTCAAGTCCGGCGAGATCCTGTACCAACCCGGCGCGCGGATTCGCCACGCGTACTTTCCAACCGACAGTTTCATTTCACTGATGATGCCGATCGACGGCACAAGTAACCTTGAAGTCGCCTTGATCGGTAACGAAGGCATGCTTGGAACGCCGCTGGTCCTGGGGGTCGGCGTATCACCGCTGCGTGCGATCGTTCAGGGCAAGGGCCATGCGTGGCGAATGAGCGGAATGGCGTTCGGTCGCGAGCTCGCTCGGAGCGCGGCTCTTCGCCGCGGGCTGCATCGTTACCTGCAGGTGCGGATGTGCCTGCTGGCGCGCGCTGCCGCATGCACCCGGTTCCACCTGGTCGAGCAACGGCTTGCCCGTTGTCTGCTCATGACGCGAGACCGTGCGCATTCGGATGAATTCCATGCGACGCACGAGACGCTCGCCTACATGCTCGGCGTTCGACGCGTCGGCGTCACGAAGGCGGCCAGCGTCCTGCAGATACGCAAGCTGATCCATTATCACCGGGGCGCAATCTCGATCCTTGACCGCATCGGCATGGAGGCTGCTGCGTGCGGTTGCTACCTGGCCGATCGGGAGATGATTGACACCCTATTGGCCGCTCCGGGCTGACGGTCCACGGAGCCGCACGATCACAGGCCGCCGAAGCTCGCCATCAGACTGAAGGACAGGTCATGCGTAACAGACTTATTTTGTTGTCGATCCTGCTGTGTTCCGTGGGCCCGGCCATCGGGCAGGTAAGCGTCGTGATGGGGTCTCCCAACGTAAGCATCGGAATCAACGTCCCCTCGTATCCGGACCTCATGCCGGTGCCCGGCTACCCCGTTTACTATGCGCCGGGTTTGAATTCAAACTACTTTTTTTACGATGGAATGTACTGGGTCTACCAGAGCGACAGCTGGTATGCCAGTTCCTGGTACAACGGACCATGGGGGCTGGTGGCGCCGGAGGATGTGCCGGCGTTCGTTCTGCTTGTTCCGGTCGGTTATTACCGACAACCGCCTTCATATTTCGTCGGTTGGCAGCGGGACGCCGCGCCGCGCTGGGGCGAACATTGGGGCAGCGAATGGGAACACCGTCGAGCCGGATGGGAGCGCTGGAACCGCAACTCGGCTCCCGCTCCCGCTCCGCTGCCTGTGTACCAGCGTCAATACTCCGGGGATCGGTATCCGCGGGGTGAGCAGCAGCAGCACGCACTGCAAAGCCAGAATGAGCGTTACCAGCCGCGGGACCCCGCGGTGCGCAAGCAATACGAGGCGCAGCAGGGGCGAAGTATGCCCGCATCCGCTGAGCGCGGAACGCAGGCACGACCGCAGGCGGTGAGTCCTGCGCCGCAAGGCGTCCAGCATTCTGCGGCGTCCGTGCAGCAGAACGCGGCAGCCGCTCCTCATGCGGCAGCACCGCAGAAGGCAGCCGAGAGCACACAGAAGTCTGCACCGATTGTTGCGCCGTCGAAGGTGGAAAATCCAAGCGTCCAGCACCCGCAGCAAGCGGCCGTTCAGCGCCAGCAGCCGGCACCCACGCCGCGCAGCCAGGCGGCTGGCCAGCAGGCCACGGGGAGTCCACAGGAAGCGAAACGGGGGCAGGAGCCAGTCCAGCATCCGCAGCAGGTAGTCGCCCAGCACCAGCAGCCGGCACCCGCGTCGCGTAGCCAGGAAACAGCGCCGCAAGGCAAGGCGCCCCCGCGGGAAGAAAAGCAGCCGCAGGAGTCAGGCCAGGACAAGGGCCACGAGAAAGTCGACGACCACGGCCAGGATCACAAGTAGAGCGATTGCCTCGCGGGCATGCCCCCGGCGCGCAGATCCCCGATATAAGATGCCGTTGCCGGCCGGTGTCGGGTCTGCTCTTCCTTCGAGGGTAGGGCCATGCCTCTCGCTTCATTTGTGCACGGTCATGCTGCCCACGCCGATTGGCGTGTGGCCCTGTCTCAGAGCCAGCGGCAAATTCAAACCCAGATCGAAGCACGTGGCACGCTGAAGGGCGAGACCGCCCCGTTCACGCTGGGCTGGTGTTATCTGAGCGATTATTACGCGCCGCAGGCCGAGGCGATCCTGGATGAGTTGCGCCTGCGCATGCCCGGCGTGGCCTGGGTCGGCACGGCCGGTATCGGCGTATCCGCCAGCGGCGTCGAATACATCGACGAGCCGGCCCTGGTGCTGATGGTGGCGCCGCTGCCGCCTGAATCCTTCCGGCTGTTCTCGGGCCGGCAGCCGCTGCCTGCGGCTTCGTCCGGATTCGTGCCTCATACCGCGCTGGTCCATGCCGAGGGGGGCGCGCCCGACCTGCAGGAGTTGATCCACGAGCTGAGCGCTCGCACGGCCACCGGTTATCTATTCGGCGGGCTGTCGTCGGCGCGCAACCGTCCACTTCATATCGCGGATGGCGTACTCACGGGCGGCGTGTCCGGAGTGGCCTTCGGCCCCGATGTGGACCTCGTCTCGCGCATGACCCAGGGTTGCCAGCCGATCGGACCGGCGCGCGAAATCACCGCAGCCGAAAGCAATCTCGTCATCAGCCTGGACGGCCGGCCCGCGCTCGAATGCGTGCTGCAGGATCTGGGGCGCCATGCGGACGCGCCGGATGACGAGTTGGTAGAAGCGCTGTCCACCACGCTGGTGGGCTTGATAACCGCACCCGAGGACGTACCGACACGGCCAGGACAGTTTGGCGCGGAAACCGCCGTGCGGCACCTGGCAGGCGTGGACCGACAGCACCAGGTCCTGGCGATCGCCGAGCGGGTCGAGCCGGGTATGCGCCTGGCCTTCTGCACGCGCAATGCACAAGCCGCACAGCTCGACCTGATGCGCATCACGACGGAAATCCGCGACGAAGTGGAAAGCGGCACGGCACGCCATATGACCGGTGCGCTTTACGTCAGTTGCTCGGGCCGTGGCGGCCCCCACTTCGGCGCGCCGCACGCCGAGCTGCAGATCGTGCGCAAGGCTTTGGGTGACGTACCCCTGGTCGGGTTCTTTGCCGGCGGCGAGATCGCGAGGCATCACCTCTACGGCTACACCGGCGTTCTGACGGTGTTTACCGCATCAGACTGACGCGGGAGCGTGCGGCCTCCAGGGCTGGAATTCTTGCCATGTCTCTGGCCCGGTCGCCGGGGCACAACAACCGTACGATTCGACACCTTGGCTTTCGCGTTCGGCGCAGTCGTCTTTCTGCAAGGTTGCGTGGTGGCCTGAAGCTTAAGTTCCACGCGATCCTGAAGCCGTCTGGGGGTGCCGGGTGCGCCGAACATGCGGATAAGACTCCTGGCCGATGTGTGCTTGCAACTCAGGCTCGGACGTGGGGGTTGACTGGTGACCCTCGCCTCCAACAGAATCAACAGGCCGTGGCGACTCTCGATGGCTCTCGGCGGGGTGGGAGCGCTGGATGTGGTTCTACAGACGGCGGCGTCAGCGGGCAGGCAAATCCATGCTGTACGCATCTGGCATGAAGCTTGAACTGGGCATCGCGTTCGTTCTCGCTTCTGCCATCGCCGCGGCTTCCACGCAGCTGCCGGACGAGTGCAAGCTGCCGTCGTACAGCGAGCAGGCCATTCGGGACAACCCGACCGGCAAGGTGTTCGGCCAAATCGGCGCCTGGTTTACGGAGCAGGGCGCTCCGAAGTGCGCTTTGGCCGCGTTCGAAGAGGCGGTGCGCCTGGAGCCGGGCTCCGCTCACACCCATTACAACCTGGGTGTGGCGCTGGTTCGTGCAGAACAATTGCCGGCGGCCGCCGCCGAATTCCGCCTTGCACTGCAATACAAACCTGGCATGGCGAGGGCACACGACTCCCTTGGGTCGGTGCTCATACACATGGGCAAAGCGGTCGAGGCTGAAGCCGAGATTCGCCAGGCGCTGAAACTGGACCCTAACTTGGCGCCCGCTCTGGGCGATCTTGGCATCATCCGCGCGGACAAGGGCGACAACGAAGGGGCCGATAGATTGTTTCGACAGGCCATTGAAGACGATCCGAGCTACGAACAGGGGCACCTCAATCTCGGGCTGATTCTTGCCAGACAGCAGAAATACACTGAGGCCGAAGCAGAAGTCGACCAGGCCGTGAAGCTCGCGCCGCAGGACGCGGCTGCGCTTGCGGCGGCCGGCAGGGTCAAGGCCCGCCTCGGAAAGAGCGCCGAAGGGGCAGCGCTGCTGAGGCATGCCGCCGCCCTCACGCCGCAATCGGCCGCGGTGCACCTCGAGTTGGGCATGGTCCTGGCCGAGAGCTACGATCTGGCGGGTGCCTTGACCGAAAACGACGCAGCGGTTCGTCTGGCACCGGCGTCCGCGCTGGCCCACCTGAATCGTGGCCGCGTGCTCCTCGATCTGGGTCGCAACGCGGAGGCACGACCCGACTTCGAATCCGCCCGCCGCATCGCTCCCCAGATGCCGGAGCCGTACTATTTTCTGGCGGTGATCGAGAAGCAGGCGGACCACTACGAGCAGGCCGCAGCGTTGCTGCAGACCGTGGTCAAGCTGCAGCCGCGCAACGCCACGGCGTGGTATGCGCTGGGGCAGAGTCTGGAATACGGATCACAGACCCAGGCAGCCATCGCGGCCTGGAGGCAAGCGGTAGCGATCGAGCCCAACTACAGCCAGGCGCTCTGGAGCCTGGCGCGCGCGGTCAGGCCCAGCGATCCGGGCGAGGCCGCGGGCCTGATGGCCCGCTATAGCGAGGTGCAAAAGCAAAGCCACATCGTCGACGAGGCGGGCACTCTTGGCAACGATGCGCTTGCGGCCGGTGCGGCGCACGACTGGCCCGAAGCGATCCGCCGGTTCCAGAGGGCAATCGAAGTCTGCGGTGACTGCACCATCAAGGCGGATCTGCACAAGAAGCTCGGTCTGACCGCCTGTCAGATGGGCGACATCGACAGAGGAGAAAAGGAGCTTCGATTGGCACAGGCGTTGAAAGCTCGGGACCCGGACATCGAGCGGGCCCTGGAGCGCATCGCCGCGGCTCGAACGAAACCGGTCGCGTCGCCCCTCGACTCCAAGAATTCGCAATGATGCGCCGCCCCTGGAGGCGCCTGCCTTTGCGCATCCTGGCGGCAGTGGCCGCCATTGCCCTGACGCTTTCGCTCTCGATCGAGCGCCGGGCGCTATCGCAAATGATCTCATCGGAGGCCAGGGATCAGCCTGCTCGCCCGCTGCCCCCCGGCATGAAGGCTCCGGCCGTCGATTTCCGCGATGTCGCGGCCCAAGCGGGTCTGAGCGCCGTGATCGTCTCCGGCGACGACATGGACCAGACTTCCGTGGTTGAAAATACGGGTACCGGCGTTGCGATCTTCGACTACGACAACGACGGATTGCCGGACATCTTCCTCGTCCAGGGCGACCGGTTCAAGCCGGGTCCGGTGCCGCTGACGCCGCATCTTTATCACAACCTCGGCGGGCTGCGCTTCGAGGACGTCACCGAGAAGGCTGGCATCCGGCACACCGGCTGGGGGCAGGGTGTGTGCGCCGGCGACGTGGACAACGACGGAAACGTGGACCTGTTCATCACCCAGTGGGGTCACAACGTATTCCTCCACAACATGGGAAACGGCACGTTCCGGGACGAGACGCGCGAGCGGGGACTGGACCGTCCCGGTTCGCGCTGGAGCACCGGTTGCGCATTCATCGACTACGACCGGGATGGCTGGCTCGACCTGGTGGTGGCCAACTACATCGATTTCGACGCGCAGCAAACGCCCCGGCCGCGCGAACGCAGCGGGTGCAAATGGAAAGGCATCCCCGTTCCCTGCGGACCGCGGGGCCTGAAGGGCGAGACGATGACCTTGTACCGCAACGTCGGGCACGGTCACTTCACCGACGTCACGAAACAGGCCGGCCTCCAGACGCCGCCGGAGTATTACGGCTTCACGGTCCTGACCGGCGACTTTGATAACGATGGATGGCCCGACATATTCGTGGCGTGCGATTCGACTCCGAGCTTGTACTTTCACAACAAACGAAACGGAACGTTCGAGGAGATCGGCCTCATGACGGGAGTGGCCGTCAACGAGGATGGCAGGGAGCAGGCGGGAATGGGAGCCACTGCGGGCGATTATGACGGCGACGGTTACCTGGACATCTTCAAGACCAATTTCTCCAACGACACCAACACGCTTTACCGCAACCTGGGCAACGGGACCTTCAGCGATGTGACCAGCCGCGCCGGTCTTGCGGTTCAAACCCGGTACGTGAAATGGGGCACGGCCTTCGTGGACATCGACAACGATGGCTGGAAGGACCTGTTTGTCGCGGCCGGACACGTGTATCCCTTCGTCGGAAAGTACGGCCTGGGTGAAGAGTTCCGTCAACCGCGCCAGTTGTACTGGAACCGGGGAGACGGTCAGTTCTTCGATATGTCGTCGGCCGCCGGCCCCGGCATCAGCGCCAGGCACTCTTCGCGCGGAATTGCCGTGGGAGATCTCGACAACGACGGATCCGAGGAGATTGTCGTCGTAAATCTCTTCGAGCCTCCATCGTTGCTCAAAAACTTCGGCCCGCGTGGAAATGCCCTGCTGGTACGGGCGCTAACCGCATCCGGTCGCGACGCGATCGGCGCGCGGATCACCGTGGCATCCGGAAAGCGCAAGCAGATCGATGAAGTGCGCAGCGGTGGGTATCACATTTCCCAGGGTGATTTCCGAGTCCACTTTGGCCTGGCGTCGATCGACAAGGTGGACGTCACCGTTCGCTGGCCGCAGGGGTCGATCGAAACTTTCAAGGATGTCGCGGCCAACCAGCTGATCGTTGCGCGCGAGGGCAGGGGAATCGTCGAGCGGCGCCCGCTTGCGTCTCGCGTTCAGCCATCCTCATCCAGCGTGATATCGGGTGTGAAGACGCCGTCGCGTTGATCCGGGTGCCGGAAGATTCTCGGAAACGTCGGAGCAATCCGAAGATCTGGATCGGGATCAGCGCTCGAGCATTCCCACATCGCGTAGGAACTGACCGCACAGTGCGGTGAGCGGCGGGCCTGATCGTTCGCAGTAGTTGTGGCCGCCCGGGCCGCCGGTCCACGCATGCCCCAGGCCTTGCACGTCGATTCGCCGCAACAGCAGCTCGCCGTCCGCACGGTAGTCGGTAACGGTGGTGCCGTTCGAGCCCGCCACCGTTGATCCTGGCGTTGCGGCCTTGCCCGCGCGGCGAAACGACTCCAGCGCTTGCGCCTGCAGTTGCTCCGCGCAGCGTGGGTGCACGATATCGTCGGCGCTGCCGTGAATGATGGCCTGTGGCGCGCTTGCTTTCTGCCCGGCGCCGAGCGCAAGAATCGGATCGAACGCCAGGCCCTGTTGCATGACGCTCTGCGGGTTCTGCATGTTGAAGCTACCCAGCAGCGGCGCGGCCGCCACGGTGGCCACTGCACGAAAGCGGTCGCCGAGATGAAATGCAAGAAGCGCTGCCAGTGCGCCCCCGGCAGAAATGCCGACCGCCGCTACCGCATTCTGGTTCACGTGGGCGTGCTTGGCCGCATCGTCGATCATCGCCGCGACGACCGCCACTTCGCCCTGCCCGCGTTGCGCCGCAGGATGAAACCAGTTCCAGCAACGGTACAGATTGGCCAGTCGGCGCTGATCCGGGCAGAGCAGGCGCACGCGTGCCGTATCGGCGAAGTCCGTCCAGCCCGACGCGTAGGCAAGCCTCAACGCCTGTTGTTTGCACCCGTGCAGCACAACCACGAGCGGTGCGCTCTCGTCATCGCGCAGGCCGCCGGGTGCGTACAGGCCATAGCGCCAGGTGCGTACTGCAAGGGGGCCCGGCAAAAATCGAAGAGCCGGCCCTCGTACGCTGCCGCGCCGCCACCGGCCCCGCCGCAAGCCGAGTCGCACCAACAACCAGGCGCGCAGGGCCCGCGCGCGGCGGATGAGCCAGGTGAGCATGCCCGCAAGCTAACACAGCAAGGTCGGACGCCGCGCCCGCCCTGCGCCGCTGGAACTCACTGCCTCCACGTAACCACTGATCGACGCTTCGTTCGACTTCCGCTACCGCCGTCGAGGGTTCTTGCAGTTCTTTCGTCCGATCCTCCGAGATACTTTTGAAAGATTCGAGCTCATTTTTCCTGGTTCATGCCGAGGAATTCGAAGGTATGGGAATCTCTACACATTTGAAATGCGAAGCGCCTCGCCGGTATGACCCGAAAAAGAGGCACGCGCAAATGCGGGAATCCGGTGCTCGCGGATGCCGTTTCTATGCTTGAATAAAGTCAGAACAATTATCAATCGCCGTCGTCGGGGGCGGAATCGTGCACCAAGAGCGGGTCGCCTTGGCAGTTGACCGTCGCCATCACCCGATCGAGATCGGCACATTTCGATGGTCCAGCGCGGACACCCGATGGCGTGGTTTGCCTGTCGAGTCCCGCTTGCTGGCGTCCAATCAAGAACTCGGCGAATACGGCGTCGATCACGTGCTGCTGGGTGCGTGCGTCGGTGGCATCGGAACTCTGAAGGTGAGGGAAGGCAGGAACACGTGCAGCCTGACCTCGTCACCCGGCCGATTTTCGCTGGTCGGCCGTGGCTTCGATCAAAAGCCGGTGTCGTGGTCCGGCTCCCGGGACATGGTCTTCGTGGCAATCGGTTCCGATCAGCTCATTGGCCTGACAGGAGGCGACGCGAATTCAGCTTGCCTGAATGTCGCTCCCCAGTTTGCTGTCTCGGATCCGAACGTGAGCGCCCTCGTGCTGAACATGCGGGACGAGATACAGGCGGGCTGCCCTTCCGGAAAGCTGTACGCCGAGGCCCTTTCACTGGCGCTTGCGGCGTACCTTTTCAGGCGCTATTCGATCGACATAAGGCCCGAGTGCGGCGACGCGACGGCGCTGTCATCGCGGCAGCTGGCCCGCGTGCGCGAGTACATGCGCGCCAATCTTGCGAACGATATCGGCCTGCGCGACCTGGCCGATCTGCTGGACCTGAGCCCGCACTATTTTGCGACGTTGTTCAAGCGCGCCATGGGTGTCTCGCCGCACCGCTACCTGCTGCAGGAGCGCATCACGGAGGCCAAGCGGCTGCTCGCGGCAAGGCGCATGTCGATCTCCGAAGTGGCGACGGGCCTTGGATTTTCGGACCAGAGCCACTTTTCGCACGCGTTCCGAAAGATCGTCGGCACCACGCCCAAGCGCTACCAGGGCACGTACTGACCCCCCGGCCGCCGGGACTGCGGACCGCATCTGCCGAGGGACGGGAGCGCGCTTGCGCGCGCTCCCACCGGCGCTATGCCCTTCGAATCCAGCCGTTGCGCGTATTGCTGCGTCCGAGCAGCATTTCATCGGCCCACTTCTTCAACTTCGTGAATCGATCGTCAGGCAGCATGCTCACCGGCGTCACGGGGGTCGGATAGCCAAGCCCCTGCAGTGCGGCATCCATGCTTCCGCCGGGCTGCAGCTCGGGCGCCGAAGCGTAGTTGGCCAGATCCCCCTGCTTGTAGCGGCCCGTCATGCGCGACAGGCCATACAGGCGCGCGGAGTTCAGCCCCAGGATCTTGCGCTTGGCATCGCGCGTGAGTTCAGGGTAGCCCCACTTTTCGCGGATCGATTCGGGAATCTGCGACCGCCACAGCGCCTGGATCTGCCAGCCGGGACCGCCATACCAGAGCGAATCCGAACCGAACACGATGTGATCGTCTCCCATGTAGAAGAGCAGCTGCCCGATCAGATGGGCCCAGACCGTCGGGAAGGTCACGATCATCGAGGCCATCGTGGTTCCGAGTTCCGCGTAGACATTGTCCAGACGGAAAGTGCTGGAGGGGGAGTTCGATGTCGGTTCCGCCCCGTTGACGTACTTGCCGGCACAGATCTGTGCGAACTGGGTGCTCCATCGGATGTTCGGGAAGCTGCGACCGTCGCTGTCCTTGAGCAGCGTCGGAGGCATCGAGCCCGGCAGGTCCTCGATATCCTGCAGCGACTGCAGCACCCAGAAACTGGGCCGTATGCAGGAGTGGTAGATGATGAAGTTGAACTGCGGCCAATCGGTCGCCACCTTCACGATATCGTCGGGATTGCCGAATTCCGGTGTGTTGTTGGTCGCGACGTTGCCGTCCGGCGAGGGCGACAGCCCTTTGTGGATGCAAATATTGAAAAACCCCGGATGGTTTTTCAGCTGATCCCTGTTCTTGGCGATGATCTGGTAGGTCGGATACGCGATCGCCTCGTCGTCCAGCCGCCACCTGGCAAACGGAGTGCCGGGCGCGGCGCTGGCGGCGAATGCGACGTTGTAGCCCTTCCACGAATCCGGTTGCATGTTCTCGATCTGCCACTGCGTGTAATCGCCGAACAGCGGGTCGACGATGTTGCCCGGGCCCGGATAGATCTGGCCATGGGCGAGCGCCCGCGTGGAACCGGCGAGCCGATTGATGAAGTCCCGGCATTGCCCGGTCTGCCACCCGGTCAGAATCTCGCTGACCAGGTTCTCGGAGATGTTGGTCGCCGGCCCTGGCACGCCGCCACCGGGGGGCGTGAACAACGCGATGTTCGCGTTGCTGACGATCGACACGGTCGTCGGGGCCTGCAGAAACATCCGATTGATGTACTGGCCCAGGTGAAATTCGCCCAGAACCGTCGTCGGCGGACCTGGATTGGGAGGCGAACTCGGACCCAGCTGCGCGGGATTCCAGTCGGTCCAGGGGCTACCCAGCTCATCGACCCCCTTCGCATTTCCACCCGTGCCGTTGAAGGGATTGGACGTAAATCCGCCGGCGAGGGAAGCCGGGCCGGGCCCCTGTGCAAGCGCACGCAATCCATTCGGGCCGTTGTTGCTCGAGCGAACGATGTGCGTCTGATCGTCAAGCACGAACAGATCCTTCGGCGGTCCATTTTCATCGAAGGCCGCAGGCTCCATCATCTCGACTTCGCTGACATCGAAGAACGTCTTGCCGAACACCTCGTTCATCGCGAGGAAGGAGGCCGCCAGGCCACCGGTGCCTTCCAGGAACTGCCGGCGGGTGATCCCGAGGCGCTTGGCGGACTTGTCGGCCAGCTCGATGATCCTGCGCTCGACGCGCTTTTGCTGGTCCGTCTGCGGATGCGGCATGTATTCGCCGTTGGAGGTCATCCGGGTTGGAACCGGGCCCTGGAAGGGTTCTTTTTCGGCGGGGGCGCAATGGGCGAGTTGATCGTCGCTCAGCCAGGCATCCTCTTCGCGAGAGCCCGGGGGTCTTTCAATGGTCGACATGAGAGTTCTCCTTGCCGTGTCGTTCTAAGACCATGCTCCGGGCCCGAATACTTCCAGCGAGGGGCCGGGTGTTCCGTTCATCACGAATACGCAGGACGAGCGCGCAAGTTCAAACGCCACTCCTGCACGGCGGCAGGTGACGGCGGTTGGCCGAATGACGATAACTGCGAGTGCACGACCCGTCTTGTGGATTCGGTCGAAAATTGTTGAGAACGACCGGCGGCGCGAAACTACTCGGTCGGAATTCGTGAAGTGTCTGACGCCAGCGCTGCGTCTTTTCACTCTTGACATTGGAGGGGGTGGGCGAGCATAAAGCCTTGCGGCCTTTCAGAAAGCCGCTTCGAGTTCGAATCAGCAATGCCGTCTCGGAGCCTCGAAGAGCAGGCAACCAAAAACGATGCACGACGCAAGGAGAATTCAGCCATGAGATCAGTTTCGGCCGTTTCAATGCTTTCGATCGCCATGCCTACGTGTCTCATACTCGCGTGCCTTCCGGCCTCGGCCGCAAACTGCGAAAACCTCACCAGCCTTTTGCTGCCCAACACGACGATCACGCTCGCCCAATCCTATGCTGCCGGTGAGACCGTTTCCGGTACCACCGCAGCCCCGGTCGACTTGTGCCGGGTGGCGGGCACGGTGAAGCCGGGCAGCGAATCGAACATCCATTTCGAGGTCTGGATACCGACCGATGGAAGCTGGAACGGCAAGTACCAGCAGATCGGCAATGGCGGCTTCGCTGGTTCGATTTCGGCGGGCGGTATCGCCAACGCGGTCTCGCGCGGCTATGCCGCTGCCGGGACGGACGACGGCACGTCCGGCCCGCCCACTGGAGCGCCAAGTTTCATCGGGAACCCGGATGTTCTGCTTGATTACGGATACCGCGCCATCAAGGCGACGACGGACGATTCGAAAGCCGTCATCAAGGCGCTGACGGGCAATATGCCGCGCTACTCCTATTTCGTCGGTTGCTCGGATGGGGGCCGTGAAGCGTTGAAGGAAGCCCAGCGCTTCCCCAACGACTTCGACGGCATCATCGTGGGGTCGCCCGTCAACGATCAGGTCGGAGAGTTCGGCTCATCCTACCTCTACGACATGCAGGTGACCCTCAACGGTCCGCAGACGGCGGGTGTGCCGGACGCCTACATTCCATCGAGCAAGCTGGCCTTGCTCAGCACGCCGGCACTGGCCCAGTGCGTCGGCAAGGATGGCGGCGTGGCGACCGATGCATTCCTCAGTGACCCGCGCCAGTGCCTATTCGATCCTGCTGTCGCCGAGTGCCAGGGCGGCCAGGATCCCAGCACCTGCCTGATGCCGGCTCAGGTCGAGGCGGCCAGAAAGATCTATTCCGGCCCTCACGACCAGCAGGGCAATTTGCTCTTCCCTGGTTATGAGCCCGGAAACGAGTCGACCGCGGGTGACTGGACCAGCTGGATCACGGGCAGCTCGCCAACTGCTCCCGGCGCGCAATATACACTCGGCTTTGGTTTCGGCTGCGACCTGATGCTGGGTGTTACGACCTGCAACTACCTCGGCATCGACGTCGACCAGCAGGATGCACTCGCGCGCAAGACCCTTCAGCCGATCCTCAGCTCCGTCGATCCCGATCTGAGGCCATTCAAGCGCCACCACGGCAAGATCATCCAGTATGCCGGATGGGCGGATACGGCCATCGCCCCCGAGAACGGCCTGAACTACTACCGCAAGGTTGAGCAGACCATCGGAGATCCTCACGATTTCTACCGGGTCTTCATGGTGCCTGGGATGGCGCATTGCAGCGGTGGAGCCGGTCCCAACGCGTTCGGCAACGGGACCAGCAATGGGCCGGTGATCGACGTTGACCACGACCTACTGAAGGCACTGGAGCGCTGGGTCGAGCAAGGAGTCGCTCCGCGCAGGATCATCGCCACGCATTATGTGAACAACTCCGCGGCGCAGGGAGTCCAGTTCCAGAGGCCACTGTGCCCGTACCCCGAGCGGGGAGAGTACGCTGGAGAAGGCGATCCGGACGCCGCATCCAGTTTCAAATGCGTCGTGCACCGTGACGATTCCGATCCGAGGAATATCGGAAAGCAGACCGCGTACGAAGGTGATCGCGGAGACGGCCAAGACCGCTGATCAGAGCGAAACCGGAAGGGGGAACTTCGTCAGACCGGGCTCATGGGTAACACTTCTGCCGACGACCTGCCGCGCAGACTCCTCAGCAACATCGCGGCCCGTTCCGACTGTACTTGCGATCGATCGCGTGGGCGCAGAACTCGCGGCGCGACAGCAGCGGTTCGTGCGGATGAGTTTGTGCCATGTGCGCGAGGTAGCGCTCGTAGTCCGGGATACCGAAGACGTGCAGATAGGCTCGACGGGCGGCATGCAGCGCGGCCGTCAGACGCGCCAGACGCGTCGCGCCGTCGGCGTGTAAATCGGCGGCCCCGTTTCGTGCCTCCGGCGTACCGGAATCGACCGACTCTTTCATGCGGCAACTCCTTGCGCGCGCGCAAGCGGCGGGATCTCGACCGCGGTCGGCTGCGCCTGGCGCAGTGCCTGAGCGCAGATCTTTATCGCGAACACGCACATGGCGAGCACCAGCAGGACAAACACGGCGCATACCGCGGCGTCGAGATAATTGTTGAACGCCACCCGCTGCATTTCCGCGATGGACTTCGCGGGCGCGAGCACGGTGCCGTTCGCGGCTGCCTGGCTGAACTTGTTGGCCAGTGCGAGGAAGCCGATGCGCGGGTTGCTGCTGAAGATCTTCTGGACGCCCGCGAAGAGGGTGGTGACGAGCAGCCAGGCGGTCGGCACCAGCGTCACCCAGACATAGCGCTCGCGTTTCATCTTTACGAGCACGCTGGTGCACAGGATCAGCGCGATGGCGGCCAGCATCTGGTTGCCGACGCCGAACAGTTGCCACAGCGTGTTGATTCCGCCCAGCGGGTCGACCACGCCTTGATACAGGAAGTAACCCCAGAGCCCCACGCACAGTCCCGTGGCCAGGAAGTTCGCGGGCAGAAAATTCGTGTTGCCGAGCGGCCGGTACACGTGGCCCAGCATGTCCTGGATCATGAAACGGCCGACCCGGGTGCCGGCATCCACCGCGGTCAGGATGAAAAGCGCCTCGAACAGGATCGCGAAGTGATACCAGAGCGCTTCCATCGTCTTTCCGCCAAGGGCTTTGGCGAGAATCTGCGCCATTCCGACGGCCAGCGTCGGCGCGCCGCCGGCACGCGACAGGATGGTGGTTTCGCCGATATCCTTCGCGGTCTGCGTGATCATGTCCGGCGTGATGGTGAAACCCCAGCTCGAGATCACCTGGGCCGCGTGTTCCGTCGTGGTTCCGATCAGCGCGGCCGGCGCATTCATCGCGAAGTAGACGCCGGGGTTAAGGACGCAGGCGGCGGAGATCGCCATGACGGCAACAAACGATTCGGCCAGCATGCCACCGAAACCGATCAATCGCATGTGCGATTCGCGTTCGATCATTTTCGGGGTCGTGCCTGACGAGATCAGGGAGTGAAAACCGGACACCGCGCCGCAGGCGATCGTGATGAACAGGAAGGGAAAGAGCGCTCCCGAGAAGACCGGCCCGCTGCCGTCCAGGAAGCGCGTGGTCTGCGGCATCGCCAGGGGCGGCGCGACCACGTAAATGCCGATGGCCAGCGCCGCCACCGTGCCGATTTTCAGGAAGGTGCTCAAATAGTCGCGCGGGGCGAGCATCAACCAGACGGGAAGGCTGGAGGCGATCGCTCCGTAAAGTATGAGCGCCCAGGCGAGCTGGGTGCCGGTGAGCGTGAACCCAGGACCCCAGACGGGGTCGTTCGCCACCGTCTGTCCGAAAACGAGCGAGGCCATCAGCAGCACGACACCGATCGCCGACGCTTCGCCGACCCGACCGGGCCGGAATATGCGCATGTACACGCCCATGATGAGCGCGATCGGAATCGTCGCAGCGATGGTGAACAGTCCCCATGGGCTCGCGGTCAGCGCCTTGACCACCACTAGCGAAAGCACGGCGAGAATGATGATCATGATGGCCAGCACTCCGGCCAGCGCCAGGGAACCCGGGATCGGCCCCAATTCCATCTTGATCATTTCGCCCAGCGATTTGCCGTCGCGGCGCACCGATACGAACAGCACGATGAAGTCCTGTACCGCGCCGGCTACGACGACTCCCGCGAGGATCCACAGCGTCCCGGGCAGATAGCCCATCTGGGCCGCTAGTACCGGGCCCACCAGCGGGCCGGCGCCGGCGATGGCCGCGAAATGGTGGCCATAGAGCACCCACTTGTTGGTCGGCACATAGTCCATGCCGTCGTTATGACGCACGGCCGGCGTGACGCGCGAATCGTCGAGTTGCAGCACGCGCTCGGCAATGAACTTGCTGTAAAAGCGATACGCGATGAAATAGATGGAGAGCGCCGCGGTCACCAGCCAGGCGGCGTTCACGCTCTCGCCGCGGCCGAGCGCAAGCGTTGCGAAGGCGAAAGCGCCGACGATTGCCACCACGGTCCAAAGAACAACGGATGTGAGCTTGCTCATGTCAACTCCTGGCAAGGACCGCGGGACGTTTATCGCGCGAATCATCTAGGCTAGTTGGTAACCGGCCCTCAAGCAAGCTTCGGGGAGGCCTTAACGGCAGCCATTGTCCGCGCCGCGTGGCGGAGCCGGTATTCTTCGGCTTCGCGATTCTCTCCAAAGCGCACCGTTGTCCTGCGCGATATCGGTATTCGACGAAGGTGGAATATCCGCCGGGCAGGCGCGTCGCTACAATCGCCGGTGAGCGGGCACGGACATGGCGCAACCGACACTGATCATCGCGGATGACCACCCGTTGTTTCGTGCCGCCCTCCGCGAGGTCGTCGGGCGCCAGATTCCCGGTGCGCAGATCGTCGAGGTGTCGTCCCTCGACGCGCTGCAGTCCGCGGTTGCCAACCATCCCGACTCCGACATGGTTCTGCTGGACCTGCGAATGCCCGGGGCGAGGGGACTTTCCTCGCTGCTGTACCTGAGAGCCGAGTACCCCACGGTGCCTATCGTGGTCGTCTCCGCTTCGGAAGATCCGTCCGTGGTGCAAAGGTCCCTGGACTTCGGCGCGTCCGGGTTCATTCCGAAGTCGGCCAGCATCGAAACCATCGGCGAGTCGTTGCGCGCCGTTCTGGACGGCGGAATCTGCGCGCCGCACCGGCCCGAACGCCGCTCGCAGGCCGAGGAGGAGGACCGCGAACTGGCGCGCAGGCTGTCGACTTTGACGCCCCAGCAACTCAAGGTGCTGATCATGCTGGCCGAAGGTCAGAGCAACAAGTACATTGCCGGCAACCTTGCCATCACCGAAGCGACGGTGAAGGCGCATATCACCGGCATCCTGCGCAAGCTCGGTATCGAGCGCCGGACCCAGGCGGCCGTTATGGCACAGCGCCTGATGCAGACGGGCAACCGGCCGGAGATCGGGAGCCCGGACGACGACAGCTAGTGTAGTGTCCAGCAAATAACTGGCTATATTGTCCGAAATCCAGTATGCTTGTGCATGCCCCGGATCAGCCCTGTAGTCACTCTGGAAGAAGCGCAGCGCAGGCAGCTGGAGCAGTGGGGTTCGGCGCACGGGACGCCGCAGCAGGTAGCGCTGCGATGCCGGATTGTGCTGGCCGCGGCAGCCGGTGAAACGAATCAGCAGATCGCCGCGCAGAGCCAGATCGATGTGAAGACGGTGGCGCTGTGGCGGGGCCGGTTCATCGACAAAGGACCCGAGGGATTGTGGGAGATCGCCCCAGGGCGCGGACGCAAAGCCAAGTATTCGCCGCGCAAGATCAAGTCGATTGTGCAGGCCACCACCTCGACGCTGCCGGACGGGATGACGCAGTGGAGTTGCCGGAGCATGGCGAACGCCCAGGGCGTGAGCAAATCCACGGTCAGTACGATCTGGCGCAGTCACCAGCTCAAGCCCCACCGGGTCAAGACCTTCAAGCTCTCGCGCGATGCGCGGTTCCTTGAGAAGCTCACCGATGTGGTGGGGCTTTATCTGAATCCGCCGGATCAGGCGCTGGTGCTGTGCGTGGACGAGAAGACCCAGATCCAGGCGCTGGACCGCACGCAGCCGGGTCTGCCAATGAAGAAGGGCCGGCTGGGCACGATGACCCACGACTACAAGCGCAATGGCACCACCTGCCTGTTTGCTGCGCTGGAAGTCCTGCAGGGCAAGGTCATCGGCCAGTGCTTCACGCGGCACCGTCACCAAGAATTCCTGAGATTTCTGCGGCGCATCGACGCGGAATTTCCCGGCGATATTCCCTTGCATCTGGTGATGGACAACTACGGCACGCACAAGCACCCGAACGTGCAGGCGTGGTTGAGGCGGCATCCGCGATTCGTCTGCCACTTCGTTCCGACCAGTTCGAGCTGGCTGAACCTGGTCGAACGCTGGTTTGGCGAGCTCACGTCCAAGGCCGTGCGACGTGGCTCCTTCGGCAGCGTCGCCGATTTACAGACCGCCATCGCTCAGTTCCTGGACGCCTGGAACGAAGATCCCAAGCCCTTCGTCTGGACCGCTACCGTCGAATCGATTCAGGCCAAGCTATCCGGGTGTCGTCAGACGCTGGAGCAGATCAAACCCGGCTGCACAGCCCCGAGAACGCGGAAAAAAACCAAATCTCCAGTTATTTCTCGGACACCACACTAGCCTGTCCTGCATCAGCTGCGGGCCTGCCGTTCCTCCCCTCTCCCGCTTGCGGGAGAGGGGCCGGGGGTGAGGGCTTCCAGTTAGCAACGACCCTCACCCCGACCCTACCCCGGAACCATGGTTCCGGGAAAGAACCCGCCAGAGGCGGATGCTGGGGAGGTCTCTCCCGCAAGCGGGAGAGGGTGAACACCTCTGCCGCGCGGATATCTAGGCCAGCACACTGTTCATCACGGCTCGCAGCGCGGCGGGCTTGATCGGCTTGCGCAGTATGTGGCAACCGCGCGCACTGGCCGCGGTGCGGGCGCTTTGGGTGTGATCGGCCGTTATCACGATGCTGGGCAGCCGGCTGCCCCACAGTTCCTGCATCTCCTCGGCCAGGTCGAGCCCGCTTTCGCCGCGATCGAGGTGGTAGTCGACCAGCATGAGATCCGGAACGGCTGCGCCCTTGCGCACCCAGCTCAGCGCCGACTCGCGATCCCGCACGGCCACCGTGTCGCAACCCCAGCTGAACAGCAGGGCTTCGATGCCGGCCAGAACCGCGGGTTCGTTCTCGATGCAAAGAACGCGCCGGCCTGCCAGCCGGCCTTGCGCCAGATCGGGCGCCGCGGGACGCGGCAACGAAACGGCGGCCTTGTCGCCTATCGGTACGCAGATCGCGAACACGCTGCCGTGCCCCGGCCGCGAACGCACCGTCAGCGGGTGCCCAAGCATCCTCGCGATCCGGTCGGCGATCGCCAGGCCCAGACCCAGCCCGCGCTCCTGTCCGTCGTCATCGTCGTCCAGGCGGCGGAATTCCTCGAAGATTTCCCTCTGCTTTTCCGCCGGAATGCCGCGACCGGAGTCCCACACCTCGATGTGCAGCACGTTGCCCCGACGCCGGCAGCCCAGCAGCACGCTCCCGCGCCGCGTGTAGCGCATCGAATTCGACAGAAAGTTCTGCAGCACGCGCCGCAGCAGCTGCGGGTCCGAGTAAACCACGTGCCCGCAATTTGCGGTCCTCATCTGCAGGCCTCGGTCGCGGGCCATCACCATGCACTCTGCCGCAAGCGGCCTCACCACTTGAGCCAGCGGGAAGTGTTCGCGGTGGGCTTCCTGGGCGCCCGCGTCCAGCCGGGAGATGTCGAGCAAACCGCCCAGCAGGTTCTCGGCCGCGGCCAGAGCGGTTTCGGCTTGCACCACCAGCGCAGCGCTGGACAGTGCGATTTGAGTGCGGTCCACCGACGAGATGAACAGGCGCGCCGCGGTCAACGGCTGAACCAGGTCGTGCGACGCCGTCGCCAGAAAGCGCGTCTTCGCATGGTTGGCCCGGTCGGCAGAGATCTTTGCCAGCGCCAGCTCGCCGTTCAGTTCGGTCAGCTCGCCCGTGCGCTGCACAACCCGGAACTCCAGCGTCTCGTTCGCCTCCTGCAGCGCGCGCTGTGCGCGCTTGTACGCGGTGACATCGGAATAACTGGTCACGAATCCGCCGCCGGGCATCGGATTTCCCAGAATCTCGAGCACGGTGCCGTTCGGAAGCTCGCGCTCGTGCGAGTGCGGTTTGCCCGCGCGCATGTGTGCGAGGCGCCGCGCGACGGCCGCATCGACATCGGGGGTCACGACCCAGCCGCGCGTGGCGTTGTACCGGATCAGGTCTTCGATCGGCCGGCCCACGGCCACCATGCCGGGGGGATAGTCGAACAGCTGCTGGTAACGCTGGTTCCACGCCACCAGGGACAGGTTCGCATCGACCACGCTCACCCCTTGCGACAGATTCTCGAGCGCTGCGCGCAGCAGCTCGCGGTTGAACTGGATCACATGCGAGGTTTCGTCCAGCAGGCGGACCACATCTTCGGGCTGCATGTCGCGCCCTCGCAGCGTGGTACCGAGCACGAGCCGCGCGCTTGACGTGCCCAGCACGCCGGCCAGCAAGTGCTCCACAAAGCGCGCAAACTCGGGGTCCGCATGTTCCGAGCGTTCGAGCGCGGGTCGGCCGGGGCGGGCGGCGTACTCGGCAAATGTCGCGGTGGCCAGGTCAGGCCCGAGAAAGCGCTCGACCAGTTCCTGAAGGTCGCCGACCGTGGCCGAAATGCGAGGCAGGCCGCGCTTGGGCGCTTCCGGTCCCACCGCGTCGTCCAGGAACTTGGCCGCCTGAAGTCGCTCCCGAAGTCCCGGCGACCGCAACAGGGAGACGCCGACATAGAAGGCCAGGTTGAGCGACAGGCTCCAGAAAACGCCGTGCGTCAGCGGGCCCATCGCGGACCTGCCGAACAGCGCTTCGGGCCGCAGCCATCCGATGCCGAACGGCCCTTCGCGCAAGATCTCGAGGTGGTGCCCGCTGGCGAGCAACAGCGCCGGCATCAGAAGCGTGTAGGCCCAGACCGCGAAGCCCACGGCGAGGCTCGTGACAACTCCGCGATAGCGCCCCCCTCTCCACAGAACGCCGCCGACCAGGCTCGGCGCGAACTGGGCGACCGCCGCGAACGACAGCAGGCCGATCTGCGCCAGCGTGCCCGGCCCGGTGAATAGGCGGAAGTAGATGTACGCGAGCGCGATGATCACCACGATCGCCACGCGCCGCACCATCTTGATCAGCCCGGACAGATCCTGGCCGGGAAGCCGCCCGATGCGACCGGATCGCAGCAGCAGCGGCATGACGATTTCATTGCAGATCATCGTGGAAAGAGCGATGGTTTCCACGATGACCATGCCGGTCGCTGCGGAGAATCCGCCCAGGTAGGCGCCCAGCGCCAGCACGGCATGGTTGCCGGCCAGCGGCAGCGCGAGCACGAACGTGTCGCCCGGCATCGAAAGGCCGGCAAATTGCTCCAGGCCGCTTGCTGCGATCGGCAACACGAACAGACTGATGATCGCCAGGTACAGCGGGAACACCCAGCGCGACGTTCGCAGATCCGCAAGGTTGGTGTTCTCGACCACGGCGACGTGGAACTGCCTGGGCAGGCAGACGATCGCGATGGCCGCGAGCAGCGTCTGCGAGATGAAACCGATTCTCCATGACGGCTCACTGATCCAGCTCGCCACCTGGGGCAGCGCCAGAGCGTGCGCATAGGCGTCCCCGATACCGTTTCGAAGACCGTACACCGCATACAGTCCTACCGCCAGGAATGCGGCGAGCTTGATCAGCGACTCGAACGCGATCGCCAGCACCATCCCGTGGTGGTTCTCCGTGCTGACCAGGTCGCGCGTTCCGAACAGGATCGCGAATGCCGCCAGCATCAGCGCGATCGTCAAGGCGCTGTCCACCATGTGCGGAGCGCTCACCGGCGTTGCCCCGGGCAGGTCGAATCCGAATGACACGGCTTTGAGCTGCAGCGCAATATAGGGCAGCACGCCCACCACGGCGATCGCGGTGACCAGCATCGCGATCGCCTGGTGGCGGCCATAGCGGGCACCGATGAAGTCGGCGATCGACGTGATGTTGTGGCGCTTGGAGATCCGGATGATCCGCTGCAGCAACGGTCCGCCGAACAGGAACACCAGCGCGGGTCCCAGATAAATCGGCAGGAAGTCCCAACCCCTGGTGGCGGCGCGTCCGACCGCCCCGTAGAAGGTCCACGAAGTGCAGTAGACGCACAGGGCAAGGCTGTAGACCCACGGCTTGCGCGCGGGAGGACCCTGGATGCGGGCGCGACGGTCGCCGAAGTAGGCCACCGCGAAAAGAATCGCGACGTAGCCCGTGGAAAATGCGAACAGCGTCCAACTGTTTAGCACGTACGGACCTCCCCCAGTCGGCACCGATCGCCGCGCATCGGTGTCGGGCCGCTCTTATGTGTCACTCGCAGCAGGGCGACCACCCGGCGGCTCAAGCGGCCATGACGCGATTCGATCTTATTCTCATC